>NZ_JBFUAK010000003.1:0-631266 GCF_056406315.1 Roseateles sp. P1_C6 | reverse complement strand
GTGGCGGGCGCGGCGGCGGTGCTGCTGGCGCTGGGGCTCATCGCGCTGCTGCGCCGCGCCGAGCCGCGCTGGCTGCTGGGCCGCGTGCTCGCACTGCTGCTGACGCTCACGGTCGCCAGCCTCGTCATCTTTGCGCTGGTGCAGGTCGCACCGGGCGACCCGGCCCGCTACGTGCTGGGCATCCAGGCCGACGAGCAGGCCGTCGCGCAGCTGCGCGAGCAGCTGGGCCTGAACGCGCCGGCCCTCACGCGCTACGGTCGCTGGATGGTCGCGCTGCTGCAGGGCGACCTCGGCAACAGCCTGACCTACCAGGTGCCCGTCACGCAACTGCTGGCCGAGCGCCTGCCGCTGACCCTGCCGCTGGCCGCGCTGGCGCTGCTGACGGCGCTCATCGTCGCGCTGCCGGCCGCGCTGCTGGCCGCACGCCGCCCGGGTGGCTGGGCGGACCGCGCAGTCGGCGTGTTCAGCCAGCTCGGCGTGTCGGTGCCGGACTTCTGGCTCGGCGTCATGGGGGCCTGGCTGTTCGCGGTGGCGCTGCGCTGGGTGCCGGCCGGCGGCTTCGCGGGTTGGGACGCCGGCTTGGCCGAAGGCCTGCGCTCGCTGGCCCTGCCCGCGCTGGCGCTGGCGCTGCCCCAGGCCGCCATCCTGACCCGCGTGTTGCGCGGCGCGCTGGCCGAACTGGCCCACGCCGAGTTCCTGCGCACCGCGCGGGCCAAGGGCGCGAGCCGCTGGCGCGTGCTGTGGCGCCACGCGCTGCCCAATGCCGCGCTGCCGGTGCTGACACTGCTGGGCCTGCAGACGGCCTATCTGCTGGCCGGCTCGGTCATCGTCGAGAACGTGTTCTTCCTGCCCGGCGTGGGCCGCCTGCTGTTCCAGGCCGTCACCGCGCACGACCTGGTGCTGGTGCAAAGCCTGGTGCTGGTGCTGGTGGCGCTGGGCGTGGGCGTGTCGGCCCTCGTCGAGCTGGCCGCCCGCGCGGCAGACCCGCGGCTGGCGCGGCGCGGAGGTGGCGCATGAACCGCAAGCTGATCGGCGGTTTGGTGCTCGCCGCCATGTTCGTGGGCACCGCGCTGCTGTCGCTCGCCTGGACGCCCGCGCCGCTGGACCACCTCGCCATCGCCGAGCGCCTGCTGCCGCCCGGCGCCGGCCACTGGCTGGGCACCGACCATCTGGGCCGCGACGTGCTGTCGCTGCTGATGCGCGGCGCGGCCACGTCGCTGGGCGTGGCGGCGCTGGCCGTCGCGCTGGGCGCCCTCGTCGGCGTGCCGCTGGGCCTGTGGGCAGCGGCGCGCGCGGGCTGGCCGGACGAGCTGCTGATGCGCGGCAACGACATCGTCTTCGCCTTCCCGCCGCTGCTGCTCGCCGTGCTGCTGACGACGGCATTGGGCCCCGGCGCCGTCAGCGCCATCCTGGCCGTGGGCGTGTTCAACGTGCCGGTGTTCGCCCGCGTGGCGCGCGGCCTGGCGCTGCCGCTGTGGCAGCGCGAGTTCGTGCTGGCCGCGCGCGTGGCCGGCAAGGGTGGCGGGCGCATCTCGCGCGAGCATGTGCTGCCCAACCTGGCCGGCGGGCTGATCGTGCAGCTCAGCCTGCAGCTGTCGCTGGCGCTGCTGGCCGAGACGGGCCTGTCCTACATCGGCCTGGGCACGCAGCCGCCGCAGCCCAGCTGGGGCCGCATGCTGGCGGACGCGCAGACGCTGACGGCGCTGTCGCCCACGCTGGCCCTGTTCCCGGGCCTGGCCGTCGCGCTGGCGGTGCTGGCCTTTCACTTGCTGGCCGACGGCCTGCGCGAGCGGCTGGACCCGCATGGGGACCCCCGATGAGCGCGCCGCTGCTGCAACTGGAAGCGTTGACCGTCCGCCTGGGCGGCCGCGTATTGCTGCAAGACCTCAGCCTCTCTCTCGCGCCGGGCGAGGTGCTGGGCCTGGTGGGCGAGTCGGGCTCGGGCAAGTCGCTGACGGCGCTGGCGATCGCCGGCCTGCTGCCGGCGCGCGCCGAGGTCAGCGGCCAGGTGCGGCTGGACGGCGAAGCGCTGCTGGCGCTGCCCGAACGCGAGATGGACGCGCGGCGCGGCGCGGCGCTGGGCCTGGTGTTCCAGGAGCCGATGAATGCGCTGAACCCGCTGATGACGCTGGGCCAGCAGGTGGCCGAGGCCCTGTACCTGCACAAAGGCCTGCACCAACCCCAGTCGCGGCGCGCGGCAGTCGAGGCGGCTCATCAGATGCTGGCGCGCGTGGGCCTGCCCGGCGCAGCGGCACGCCACCCGCACGAACTCTCGGGCGGCCAGCGCCAGCGCGGCGTCATCGCCATCGCGATGGCCTTGCGACCCCGCCTGCTGATCGCCGACGAGCCCACCACGGCGCTGGACGTGCGCACGCAGGCGCAGATCCTGGCGCTGCTGCGCGAGCTGGTGCGCGAGCAGGGCGGCAGCCTGCTGCTGATCAGCCACGACCTGCCGCTGGTGGCCGGCGTGGCCGATCGCATCGCCGTGCTGCAGGGCGGTCGCCTCGTCGAGCAGGGGCCGGCGCTGGGCCTGCTGCGGTCGCCGCAGCAGGCCACGACCGCCGCGCTGATCGCCGCCTCGGCTCTGCCCGCGCGTGAGCCCCAGGCCGTGCCCCCGGGCCCGCCACTGCTCGATGCCCGCGGCCTGGTGCGCGAGTACCGGCGCGGCGGCGGCCTGCTGCAGCGCGCGACGGTGCACTGCGCGCTGGACGGCGTGTCGCTGACGGTGATGCCGGGCGAGCGCGTCGGGCTGGTGGGCGAGTCGGGCTGCGGCAAGTCGACGCTGCTGCGCGCGCTGCTGGGGCTGGAGCCGCTGCAGGCCGGCGAGATCAGCCTGGGCGGTCAGCGCTTCACAGGCGCCGAGCGCGCGCTGCGCCGGCAGATGCAGATCGTCTTCCAGGACCCGGCCGGCAGCCTGGACCCACGCTGGCGAGCGTGGGAGCTGGTGGCAGAGCCTCTCGCGTTGCTGGACCCGCCGCCCGACAGTGCCGAGCAGCGCCGCCGCGCCGAAGACTGGCTGGCGCGCGTGGGCCTGGGCGTCGAGGCGGCCGAGCGCTTCGCCCACCAGTTCTCGGGCGGCCAGCGACAGCGCCTGGCCATTGCCCGCGCGCTGATCGTGCAGCCGGCCCTGCTGGTGCTGGACGAGGCGGTGTCGGCACTGGACGTCAGCGTGCGCGGCCAGATTCTGGCGCTGCTGGAGCGACTGTGCCGCGAGCAGGGCAGCGCGCTGCTGTTCGTGACCCACGACCTCGGCGTCGTGCGGGCGGCGACGGACCGGCTCTACGTGATGCAGGCCGGACGACTCATCGAGAGCGGGCCGACGGCGGCGGTCTTCGCGCGGCCGCAGGAGGCTTACACGGCGGAGTTGCTGGCGGCGACGCCGGACCTGGCCCGCGTGCTCGCCGAACGCGATCAGCCGCGACCGGCTTCGTAGACGGCACGGGCGATGGCACGGGCCAGGCAGTCCGCCGCCGCCGACCCCAGCCGCCCCAACTGCACCGCCCTCGCATTTGCCTCTCCCAGCGGCACCGCCCCCGACGCCACCGCGAACACCGTGTCGCCATCGAACGGCGTGTGCGCCGGCCGCACGGCGCGGGCGATGCCGTCCTGGGCCATCATCGCCAGCCGCTTGCACTCGGCTGTCGTCAGGTCGGCGTTGCAGGCGACAACGGCCAGCGTCGTGTTCGCACCCGCCTGGGTGCGCCCCAGCTCCGTCAGGCGCGACAACGCCGGCAGCGGGTCGATGACTGGCGCATGCCCATCCGGCCGGTGGCCGCCGAACTCGCCATCGATCTCGAACGGCCAGGCCCAGAAGCTCTCGCCGTCGGGCAGGTAGGCCGAGCCGATGGGATTGGCCGCCACCAGCGCGCCCACCACCAACCCGTCGCCCAGGTCCAGCGACGCCGAGCCGACACCGCCCGGCCGGCAGCCCGCCATCGCGCCACGGCCCGCGCCGACGCGGCCCAGCGCAAACGATGGGCCTGCCGCCGCCACGGCCTGCCGGCCCCACCGCCGGTAGGGCGGGTCCAGCCCCCAGGCCTTGTCGCCGCCATTGCCGAGGTCGTGCAGCACGGCCGACGGCACGACGGGAATGGCGGGCGAGCCGGGCTTGAGCTTCAGCCCCCTGCCCGCGTGCGACAACGCGGCGGCCACGCCATCGGCAGCGGCCAGGCCGAAGACCGATCCGCCCGCCAATGCGATGGCATGCACGCGGCCGACGAGGTTCTCGGGCGCCAGCGCCTCGGTCTCACGCGTGCCGGGGCCGCCACCGCGCACGTCCACGGCCGCCGCCCAGAAGCCGTCGACCAGCAGCACCGTCGCACCGGAGCGCACGGCTTCGTCGGTGACGTGGCCGACCGTGAGGCCGGGCACGTCGGTGATCAGGTTGAGAGGACCAGGGCGGGCAGCAGTCATTGAGGCGATAGCTTGGCCACGAAGGCCGCGACATCGGCCGCCGAGCGCGCCGGGATCTCGCGCTGCGGCAGGTGGCCGATGCCAGGGTAGACGACCAGCTCGGCCCCCGCGATGGCCGCGGCGAAGCGGCGCGAGTGCTCGACCGGCAGGATGGGGTCCACCTCGCCATGCAGCACGAGGGTGGGCAGATGCAGGCCGGCGAGCAGCTCGGCGGTGACCGGTGTCTGGGCGCCCGGGGCGACGGACATCAGGATGGGACGGTGGCCAGGATAGCGCTGGTACAGCGCCCAGCGGTCGATCAGTTCATCGGTGATGAGCGCCTTGTCGCCGACCTGGGCGGTGAGGCCTTGCCGGATCAGTGGCCGGTTGTCGATGCGCGCCAGCGCCGCGCGGCCCAGCGGGTGCGCCAGGATGCGAAAGGCCAGCGACGGCGTGCTGGCCCGCATGGGCCAGCCGGCAGCGTCCACCAGCACCAGGCCGCGCAGCGCCTGCGGGGCCAGCAGCGCCGCCTGCCAGGCCACGCCGCCGCCCATGGAGTTGCCGGCCAGCACGAAGGGCGGCAGCTTCAGCTGTTCGGCAAAACGCAGCACCAGACGCGCCAGCGCCTCGCGGTCCAGCACCGTGCCCTCGGGCGCTGCGGTCAGGCCGTGGCCGGGCAGGTCCAGGCTGATGACGCGGTGGCGGGCCTTGAGTTCAGCAGCCCAGCCCTCCCAGGTCGCGTAGGCATCGCCATAGCCGTGCAGCAGCACCAGCACCGGCGCGTCGGCGCGGCCCTCGTCGCGGTAGTGCAGGCGCAGGCCCGGGCCCAGTGCCAGATAGCGGTCGGCCGGCGTGGACCAGCGGGCCTCCAGTTCCGCGGCCGGCAGGTCGGGCGCGCGCAGCCACAGGAAGGCGGCGACCACGACGAGGACGGGGAGGAGCAGCAGGGTCAGCAAGGGCAGCACGAGGGTCTTCAGCAACAAGGCGGGCTCCGGTCGTTGGACGACAAAACCGGCGAGCCTAGGCGCCGGGCAGTGTGCCGGCAAACGCGCAATCCGAGGCTGCTTACTCGCCCAGGATCTCAAGCAGCCGCGCGCGGTCGAAACCGATGACGCGCTGGCCGCGCACGACCAGCGTCGGCGTGCCCGCCGCGCCCAGCGCCTGGTAGTCCGCCAGGCATTGCGCGTCCCGCTCGATCAGGCATTCCTGGAACGGCACGCCCTGTTGCGTCATCCAGCGCCGCGCGGCGAGGCAGTAGGGGCAGGTCTCCGACAAGATCATGCGGATGTCGCCCGGCTTCACGCGCTGGGCCAGCAGCTGCCCGTCCTCGGCCGCCACGTGGCTGCGCCACGCCCACGAGGCCGCGGCCGTCAGCGCGATGACCACGAGCAGGGAACGCGGGGGCAGTGTCATGCCCCGATGCTAGACGCCACTCAATAGACCTCGGGCACGACGATGTTGTCCGGCACCGGGTTGCGGATGTAGTCCTCGCGGCGCTCGCGCGCGGGCAGCTCGATGTCGGCATGCGGCACCTCCTGGTAGGGCATCTGGCCCAGCAGGTGGTGGATGCAGTTCAGCCGCGCGCGCTTCTTGTCGTCGGCCTTGACGACCCACCACGGCGACTCGGGGATGTGAGTGCGCTCCAGCATCACCTCCTTGGCCTTGGTGTACTCCTCCCAGCGGCGGCGCGACTCCAGGTCCATGGGGCTGAGCTTCCACTGCTTCAGCGGGTCGTGGATGCGGCCCAGGAAGCGGATGCGCTGCTCGTCGTCGCTGATCGAGAACCAGTACTTGATGAGCTGGATGCCCGAGCGCACCAGCATGCGTTCGAACTCGGGCGCGGAGCGGAAGAACTCCTCGTACTGGTCGTCCGTGCAGAAGCCCATCACGCGCTCGACGCCGGCGCGGTTGTACCAACTGCGGTCGAACAGCACGATCTCGCCGGCCGCCGGCAGGTGCGACACGTAGCGCTGGAAATACCACTGCGTGCGCTCGCGGTCGTTGGGTGCCGGCAGCGCCGCCACGCGGCACACGCGCGGGTTCAGCCGCTGCGTGATGCGCTTGATGACGCCGCCCTTGCCCGCCGCGTCGCGGCCCTCGAACAGGATGACGACCTTGTGGCCCGTGTGCTGCACCCAGTCCTGCAGCTTGACCAGCTCGCTCTGCAGCCGGAACAGCTCGCGGAAGTAGCGCTTGCGCTCGGCCGACGCGTCGTCGCTGGGCATGGCGCCATGCTCGCGGTCTTCGAGCTCGAGTTCCAGCTCCTCGTCGAAATCGTCCTGCAGGTCGCGGTGAATGCGCTTCACCAGTTCGTCTTCGATGTGGCTCACAAGGGCTCCCGGCCGCGACGGCGGCTTGGCCGCCAGCCTACGCCTCGCACATGGCGGGGCCGTGACAGCCAGGGCTTGACGGCGACGATTACAAGCGTAATCATTCGCCATCGTTTACGGATGTAATCAATGAGCAGCCCACCCCCGCCGATCAGCGATGCCGAAAGCCAGGTCATGGCCCAGCTCTGGCAGCGAGCACCGCAAACCGCCGAGGAGCTGGCGGCGGAGCTGGCCGCCACGCAGGCCTGGCAGCCCAGCACGGTGAAGACGCTGCTGAACCGCTTGCTCAACAAGGGCGCCATCGCCGCCGAGAAGGACGGCCGGCGCTTCCTCTACCGGCCTCTGCTGCCCCGCGAAGACTGGCTGGGCCAGCAGGCGACCGGCCTGCTGGACCGGTTGTTCGGCGGCAGCCTGGCGCCGCTGGTGGCGCAGTTCAGCAGCCAGCGCCGGCTGAAGGCGGAAGACGTCGAAGCCCTCAAGCGCCTGCTGCAGGACTACGAGACCCCCAAGCGGACGAAGAAGCCGTGATGCCCGACCCCTTCGCCTGGCTGTCACTGCTCGGCCGTCAATCGCTGGCGCTATGCCTTGCGGTGCCGCTGCTGCTCCTGCTGCGCAGGCCGCTGCTGCGCCACTTTGGCGCCGGCCTGCACTATGCGGCTTGGAGCCTGCCGCTGCTGTTGATGCTGGCCGCGGCACTGCCGGCCAGCCCGACGGCCCTCGCGCTGAAGGCCGACGTGGCAGCGCGCTTCGAACCGCTGCTGGCAACGACGCAGCTGCCCGCCATGGCGATGCCGCAGCCGGGCTGGCCGCTGCTGCTGGCCGGCCTCTGGGCGGCCGGCGCGCTGGCCGCTCTGCTGCGCCTGGTGACGCTGCAGCGGCGCTACCAGCGCGACTTGTGCTGGCAGGGCGACCACTGGCTGTCGCCGGCGGGCAGCGGCCCGGCGCTGGTCGGCCTGCTGAAGCCACGCGTGGCCCTGCCGGCCGATTTCGAACGGCGCTTCGATGCCCGGCAACGCGAGCTGGTCCTCGCCCACGAGGCCATCCATCGCGCCCGTTGCGACAACCACTGGAATGCGCTGGGTGCGCTGGTCTGCGTCGTGCACTGGTTCAACCCGCTGGCCTGGCTGGCGCTGCGCTACATGCGCGCCGACCAGGAGCTGTCCTGCGACGCCGCCGTCATGGCCCGCCATCCCGGCTGCGAAGCCGCCTACGGCCGCGCGCTGCTGCTCGCCCAGGGCCCCATGCCCGCCGGCCTGCCCTGGGCGGGCTGGCAATCCCCTCACCCTCTCGTCGAAAGGATAGGAATGCTCAAGCTCTCCCCCCATGGCCGCGGCCGCCGCCTGCTGGGCCTGACGCTGCTGGCCGGCCTGGCCCTGCTGTGCGCAGGCGCGGTGCAGGCACTGCGCGCCGACACCGCCGCCGCCGAGGCGCCGAACATCGAACTGAAGCTCGAGCTGAGCTACCAGACCGGCACGGGCAGCACCCGCAACACCTTCCGCACGCAGCCGACGCTGCGCGTGCCGCTGGGTCAACGCGCCACCGTCATGTTGAACGGCAGCCCTGACCAGCCCAAGCCCGACCAGGTCACCATCGAGATCGAGGCCCAGGACCTGGGCGAGGGCAAGATCCAGTTGCAGGCCGAGCTGAAGAAGGGCGACCCGTTGGTGACCGTTTCGCGCCCGCGGCTGATCACCCGCAATGGCGTCAAGGCCATGATCGAGCAAGGCCGTGACGACCCCGCCGCGACCGAGCACCTGTCGCTGGCGATCACGCCGACGTTGCTGGCCCCGCAACGGCCCTGAGAGCCGTCGGCCCGGACATCAAGGGAGTACCGCATGAACCCCGAAACCCTGCTGGCGCTGCTGGCGCGCCTGACCCTGCTGTTCAGCGCCGGCGTCCTGCTGCTGGCGCTGCTGCGGCCGCTGCTGCTGCGCGCGCTGGGCGCCCGCGCGACCTACGCGGCCTGGCTGCTGGTGCCGCTGCTGCTGGCCAGCCCCTGGCTCCCCAGGCCGCCGCTGCCCGAACCCGCGCTGCAGGTGTCCGCCGCCCTGCCCGTCGCGCTGGCCACCGCGGTCACCCGGTCACTGCCACCCGCCGTGCAGCCGACGCCAGCCGCGCCGGACGCCGTGGCGCCCCACGGGCTGCTTGCCGGGTTGCTCGCCTGGGTGGGCGGTGCGGTCGCGGTCGCGGCCGGCCAGCTGGCTTCGCAGCGCCGCTACCAGCGCACCTTGCATCGCGACGCAGACGGCCGCTGGCTGGCCCCGGTCGGCGCCAGTCCGGCCATCGTCGGCGTCTGGCCGCAGCGCCTGGTGCTGCCGCGGGACTTCGAGCAGCGCTTCGACGGCCCTGCGCGGCGGCTGGTGCTGGCCCACGAGGCCGTCCACGCCCGCCGGCACGACAACGCCTGGAACCTGCTGGGCGCGCTGCTGCTGTGCCTGCAATGGTTCAACCCGCTGGCCTGGTGGGGCTGGCGGCGCCTGCGCGACGACCAGGAGCTGGCCTGCGACGCGGCCGTGCTGGCCAACGAGGCCGGCCCGGCTGCCGTCGCCAGCTATGCCCAGGCCATGCTGGCCGCCCATCCCGGCGGGCTGCCGCCTGTGCTGGCCAGCGGTTGGGCCACGCGCCATCCCCTCGTCCAGCGCATGCGCATGCTGGCGCGGCACCGCAGGACCTCGCGGTGGCAGCATCTGGGCGGCTTGCTGGTGGTGCTCGGCCTGGGCAGCAGCGCGGCGCTGCTGGCGCGTGCTGCGCAGGAGCCATCGCCCGCAGGCGACGCGAAGGGGCCGGTCGAGCAAGGCATGGTGTTCGAGGTGGCGTCGCAACTGGGGGGCGGGGACTGGACCCGTCGCACGCTGCTGCTGCCAGTGCGCCCGCCCCCGGTGGGTAGCACCTGGGGCACGACCTTGCAGGCGATGCAGCCGGGCTGGTGCCTGAACGTGATGCTGCACGTCTTCGACGACGGCAGCCTGCGCCCCACGGGGCAGGTGCTGGACGACAAGTGCCTGCAGGCCCTGAGCGACTGGCAGGCGTTGAAGGTCAACGGCAGCGTGGCCCAGTTCGTCGCCCGCACGGCCGAGGGGCCGCTGCAGGCGCAGTTGTCGGCGCGCTGGGCCAACCCGCAAGACCCCGGCCTGCCCGCGCTGATGAAGGCCGAACTCGACACGGCGCCCGCCTTGTCGCCGGCGCAGCTCCAGCTGGTGGCCCGCCAGCGCGAGCGAGTGGCCGAGACATTGCGCCAGCAACAGGCCCTGGATCGCGCCTGGCGCGAGGCGCGGCGGGAAGCCACCCCCACGCCAGCAACGCGTTGACGCGCTGGCTAGCATGGGCACAGATTCACCGCTGCCGCCCATGCCTCACTACCTCTTCCTGCTCGCCTCCACCCGCGCCCCCGGCCCGCTGGGCAACACCGAAAAGCTGGCCCGCCGCGCCGCGGCGCAACTGCCGGGTGGCACCGAACAGACCTGGCTGCGGCTGGCCGACCTGGACCTGCCGCCCTTCATCGACCAGCGCCACACCGTCGGCAGCTACCCGCCGCCGACGGGCGACCTGGCCCGGCTGCTGGACGCGACGCTGGCCTGCACGGACCTGGTGTTCGTCACGCCGCTGTACTGGTACAGCTTCCCCGCCCCGCTGAAGGTCTACCTGGACCACTGGAGCGCCTGGCTGCGCGTGCCGGGCGTGGACTTCAAGGCCCGCATGGCGGCCAAGACGCTGCATGTCGTGACCACGAGTGGCGACCGCGCCAAGACCCAGCCCATGCTCGACTCGGCGCGGCTGTGCGGCGATTTCCTCGGCATGCGTTTTGGCGGCGCCTTATGGGGCAAGGGCGGCCCGCCGGACGCCATCGACGCCGACCTGGCCGCCCTTGCGCAGGCGGATGCCTTCTTCGCTCAGCCGGCGGTCACACCGCCGCGGTGACGACGATCTCGACCTTCCACTCCGGCCGCGCCAGGCCGGCGATGACCGTGGCCCGCGGCGGCGCGTGGCCGGCGGAGACCCAGGCGTCCCAGGCTTCGTTCATGCCGGGGAAGTCGGCGCGGTCGGCCAGGTAGATCTGCGCACGCAGGATGCGGCTCTTCTCGGTGCCGGCGCGCTCCAGTAGCTTGTCGATGGCGGCGAGCACCTGGGCCGTCTGGCCGACGATGTCGGCGCTGGCGTCCTCGGGCACCTGGCCGGCCAGATAGGCCACGCCGTTGTGCACGGCCATTTCGGAGAGGCGGGCGCCGATGTCGAAGCGTTCGATGGTGCTCATGTCAGTCAGTCACTTTTTCTTGACGTGATGGTGGGAATGGCCCGGCGCCTTGGGACCGGTGCCGTGCGGATGCTTTTTGCTGGTGCCAGGCTGCGGCGCGCCGGCTTTCTGGCCCAGCCTGCTTTCGGTGCCGGCCAGCAGCTTCTTGATGTTGGCCTGGTGGCGCCACACCAGCAGCAGACCCATGATGATCAGGGCCAGCGCGATCGGCCCGGCTTCCCAAATGAGCAACTGATACATCGGCGCGAAGGCGGCCGCCACGATGGCGGCCAGTGACGAGTAACGGGTGAACCAGGCAATGATGAGCCAGGTCGCCAGCGTCGCAACCCCTAGCAGCGGGTTGAGCGCAAAGATGACCCCGGCCGCCGTGGCCACGCCCTTGCCGCCCTGGAAGCGGAAGAACACCGGCCACAGGTGGCCGATGAAGGCGGCCAGGCCCACGAGGGCGGCCGTGCCTTCCTCCAGGCCGTAGGGCGCGCCCCAGATCACCACGGCCAGCACCGGCAGATAGCCCTTGAGCGCGTCGAAGACCAGCGTCAGGATGGCGGCGGCCTTGTTGCCCGAGCGCAGCACGTTGGTGGCGCCGGGGTTGCCCGAGCCGTAGGAGCGCGGGTCCGACAAGCCCATCACACGGCTGACGATGACGGCAAAGGACAGCGAGCCGATCAGGTAGCCGGCAAGCGCGGCAGCGAGGGTGAGAGCGGTTTGCATGGGGCGGCATTGTCGTGCAGCCGGCCGCCCGGCCCATCAACGCCGGCGGGCCCTGTACCAGTGCCTCATGCGGCGCCACTGCCCCAGCCCGAACAGGATCAACAGCCCCACCGGCCGGCGCAGCCAGGGCACGTCCTGGGCCAGCAGCAGCAGCCCGATGGGCAACAGCTCGATGCCGATGACCGGCAGGAACCAGAAGGCCGACGCCACGATGCACAGCGCGCCCAGCGGAATGCGCACCCAGCCGCTGGTCGGACTGCACAGCCACGCGAGGACGCGTCGTCCACGCGCCGGCAGGACGCCTTGCAGTTGGCTCAGCGCCAGGTCCAGCGTCTCGCGGCCGTTCGTGGCCTGGCTCGGTGTCGACATGGCCGCCAGTGTTTCCAGTGGCCGCGGCGGTGCCCATCGGGCGCCGTGCCCTGGCGCCGTAGGACGAGACGCTGTCAGCGCCGGCCCGGCCTCAGCGCTTGTCCCGGCCGATCCACAGCGGCAGCACCCGCAGCACGATCAGCGCCAGCAGCGTGCTGAGCAGTGCCGTGGACTCGCGGCCCAGGCCGCAGGCCACGCCGATCGCGGCGGTCAGCCAGATGCCCGCCGCGGTCGTCAGCCCCTGCACGTCTTCCTCGCTGCGGTGCTTGATGATCGCGCCCGCGCCCAGGAAGCCGATGCCCGTGACGATGCCTTGCAGGACCCGGCTGAGGTCTGCCACGGCCATGCCGTCGAGCTGCGGCACGAGCACGAACAGCGCCGCGCCCATGGCCACCAGCATGTGCGTGCGGATGCCGGCCGCCTTGCCCTGGCTCTCGCGCTCGTAGCCCAGCGCGCCGCCCAGCAGCGCGGCCAGGATCAGCCGCGTCAGGATGCGCGTGACCTGCGCGGCATCGGGCACGTCGGAAAACTCGGCGCGCAGCGTTTCAAGGACCGTGTTCCACATGGCCGGCGCCGTGGCAACCGGCGCGCCTGCCCCGCGCGCCCGGTGCCGTCAGTTCGCGCAGCTGACCGGCCGCGCGCCCAGCAACTGCGTCAGCACCTGCGGCTCAATGCCCACCAGATAGCCGCGCCGGCCGCCGTTGATGCAGATCTTGGGCAGCGCCAGGATGCTGGCCTCGACGAACACCGGCATGGCCTTGCGCACGCCGAAGGGCGAGGTGCCGCCGACCTGGTAGCCGCTGTGGCGCTGCGCGACCTCGGGCTTGCAGGGCTCGACCTTCTTGCACGGGATCTGTCGGGCCAGCTCCTTCAGGCTGACCGTCTTGTCGCCGTGCATCAGCACGATCAACGGCTCGGCCTTCTCGTCCTGCATGACCAGGGTCTTCACGACGGCGTGCTCGTCGACGCCCAGCTGCTTGGAGGACTCGGCCGTGCCGCCGTGCTCCACGTAGTCATAGACATGCTCCGTGAAGGCGACGCCGGCGCGTTTGAGGGCCTGGGTCGCGGGGGTTTCGCTGACATGGGGGCTCTTCTTGCTCATCCCCTCATTCTCGGAGAGGTGAATGATTCTGTTGTGCGGCAATGAATTATTGTTTTACAGTAAGTTTTTCTTGTTTCGCGAAGCCGCCATGCCCGACTCCTTCTCCGCCGACGGTTTGCAGCGCATCCGCCGCCTGGCCTGGGTCGTGCGGCTGCTGTGCCTGTTCGGCGTCGTGGTCATCGGCACGCTGCCCTTCATCTTCTGGGCGGAGCCGGACTGGATCGTCGAGGTGGCGGCCCGCACCTGGCACCTCAGCAAACTGCAGCTCGACCTGGGCTCGCGGCTGTGGGGCCTGGCGGCCTCCATGGTGCCGACGACGGTGAGCCTGTTCGCGCTGTGGCAGATGTGGTCGCTGTTCGGTTGCTTCGCGCAGGGCGAGCTGCTCGCGCGGCGCCCGGCCCAGCATCTGCGCCGCCTGGGCCTGGGGCTGTGCGCCTTGGCGGCGGCGCAGCCGCTGGGCCACACGCTGGCCATCCTGGCGCTGACCTGGGGCAACCCCAAGGGCGAGCGCCAGCTGTGGTTCGGCCTGTCGTCCGACCACTACCTGGCGCTGCTGTTCGGCCTGCTGCTGCTGGCGCTGGCGCAAGTGCTGCACGAAGCCGCTCGCGTCGCCGACGAGAACGCGGAGTTCGTGTGAGCCCCTGGTCCAATCACGCCGCGCTGAACGCCGAGCCGCTCCCAAGCCGGCCCTTGGGCCCTGACGGGCTCTGACATGCCCATCATCGTCACCCTCGACGTCATGCTCGCGCGCCGCAAGATGCGTTCGCGCGAGCTGGCCGAGCGCGTGGGCATCACCGAGGCCAACCTGTCGCTGCTCAAGAGCGGCAAGGTGCGCGGCGTGCGCTTCGACACGCTGGCCCGCATCTGCGAGGCCTTGCAATGCCAGCCCGGCGACCTGCTGGCCTGGGAGCCGGGCCCCGAGCCCGCCGATCCTTCCGAAGACCCCCAATGACCCTGCGAATCCTGCTCACCTGCCTGCTCGCCGCCACCGCGGCCGCCCATGCCCAGACCGAAGTGCTGCCCGCCGTGAAGACGGAGCTCAAGCGCGACGGCAGCGTGCTGCCCTACGGCCAGATCAACAGCCTGCTCAGCAAGCTGGCCCGGCACGGCGAGGGCCTGTTCCGCATGGACTTCAGGGTCGACACCGAAAAGACCAAGCTGCCCCTCGCCGACGTCAGGCTGGCCGTGCGCAGCGACGACGCCGACCATCCGATCAAGCTCGATGCCGAGGGCCGTTTCGATCTGCCCGTGCTGCCCGAGGCCGAGGCCAAGACGGCCGACTTCGCCAGCAACGCCGCCAAGGGCCAGATGGCCGTGCGCGGCACCATCGAACTGACCGTGCCGCCAGAGCAGCTGACCATGGCCAAGGTGCGCCAGATCATGCGCGTGGCGCGCACGCTGCGCGAGGAGCTGCTGCCCTGGTACCTGCGCTGGCTGTTCCCCCGCATCGAGGCCGTGCGTGTGTGCAGCACCACGCCCACCTGGGAACTGGAGTGGCGTGAGAACGGCCAGCTGCTGGGCCTGCCGCTGCCGCCGGCCGCCGGCGAGCGCGACCCCGAGACGAAGAAGGGCGAGCCCGGCCGCCCGTGCACGCTGCTGACCGGCCAGGAGAGCTGGCCCGACGCGGCCCGCCTCGTGCCCCCGGCCGGCACCAAGCTCAGCGTCAAGCTGTAGGCCACGTGAACCACCGTTGGGTCGCGCGCGGCCTGGTCGTCGCGCTGCACGCCGCGCTGCTGGCCGCGCTGTGGCTGCACAAGCCGGCGCGGCTGGACGACGGCCGCGACCGGCGCATGGCGACGGTGCGGCTCGTGCAGCCCAGGCCGCGCCAGCCCGCGCCGCCCACACCGCCGCCGCTGCTGACGCCGCGCACGGCGGTGCCCGAGCTGCCGACCATCGCGCTGCCCACGTTCACGACCGAGGCCGCGCCCGCCGCCGCCAGCCCCGCGCCGACGGCAGCGCCGCCCGGCATCACGCCGACCGAGCCGCCGCGCACGACGCTGCGGCTGACGCTGCCGCCGGGCTATGCCGCATCGACCGCGACGGCGCGCAACCCGGCGCTCAGCGACCCGCGCAGCAACACGCCGCGCCCGACGCTGGAGGACCGCATCGCCGACGCCACCGGCGGCACCGGCGCGTGGGTCGAGGAGCAGACGAGCGAGAACCGCTCGCAGGCTGTCGGCGCACTGGGCGAACACCGCACCGTCATGCGGCGCGGCGACACCTGCGTCGAGATCTTCCGCTCGCGCATCTCCGACACGGACCCCTTCAACGGCAACGTCGCGCCGCGCGCCGGCAAGATGATGGGCAAGCCCTACAAGTGCAAGTGATCGGCGGGGTGTGGCCTCAAGAGCGCCATTCGCCGGGCGCGGCGCCGAGCAGCTCGCGCATCCAGCGTGCCATGTGGCTCTGGTGCGCAAAGCCGGCGGCCAGCGCAACCTCGGCGGCCGGCAGCACGCCCGTTGCCAGCAAGGCCCGGGCCCGCTCGACGCGCCGCTCGATGACGTAGCGGTGCACGGCCCGCCCCAGGTGGGCCTTGAAGTCGCGCTGCAACTGGGTCCGCCCGGTGCCGGCCACGTCGGCCAGGCGCTGCAGCGTCAGCCCCTGCTCCAGGTGCGCTTCGATGTGATCCAGCACGCGCCGCAGCCGCGCCGGTGGGCCATCGGCACGCGCCGCGACCGGCTGCTGTTGCCGCAGCAACAGCACGGCCAGCGCGAGCCCGATGCTCTCGGCATAAAGGCAGCCGCCGGGCCCGCCCTGCTGCAGCTCTGCCTCCAGGGCCAGCAGCAGATGGGTCAGGCGGCCGTCGCGAACCATGTGCCGCGCCGCGAGTTCGGCCCGCGCGGGCGTGAGGCCCAGCTCGCTGGCCACGCCGCGCACGAAGGCGACGGGAAGGCCCACCTCCAGGCAGGCACTGCCGCGCAAGGCCTCGAAACCGCCCGGCGCCAGCGCGGGCGTCAGGTCCACGTCGCCACGCCGGCGCAGGAAGCCCTGGCCGCTGGCGCTGCAGCGCGTCGGCGTCGCGGCGTTGAGCTGAACGCTGACCCGGTGGTCCGCGATCGGGTCCAGCCGCGCCAGGCCGCCCACCGCTTCGCGCCGCCTTGCCCAGACGCCGCCCGGCGGCCACTTCGCTGTGTCGAACATGGCGCGCAATCTAAGGCGCGACGCAAATCCCCGTCCGCCGTGCGGGTGGGCCGAACCTGCGCCCGGCCACGGCATCCAGGGTCCGTTCCTGCGCGACGCCGGCACCCGGCGGCCTCTACAAACCCGGTCATGACCTCTGCCACCCAACTCATCATCGGCGCCGGCCCCACCGGCCTGCACACCGCCCAGCTGCTCGCCGAAGCCGGGCACAGCGTCGCCATCGTCAGCCGCAGCGGCGGCAGCGCCACCCATCCGCGCATCCGCAGGATCGCGCTGGACGCGAGCGACGCCCAGGCGCTGACCCGCCAGGCCGCGGGCGTGCGCACCATCTTCAACTGCAGCATGCCGCGCTACGACCGCTGGCCAGAGGAGTTCCCGCCGATCGCGGCGGCCGTGCTGCACGCCGCGGAGCACAGCGGCGCCGCGCTCGTCACGCTGAGCAATCTCTATGGCTATGGCCGTGTCGACGCCGCGATGCACGAAGCGCTGCCGATGGCGCCCTGCAGCATCAAGGGGCGCGTGCGCGCCGCGATGTGGGAGGCCGCGCGTGCCAGCCGGGCCCGCGTCACCGAGGTCAGGGCGAGCGACTACCTGGGCCAGGGCGCTGGCTCGCTGTTCACGTTGATGACGCTGCCTGCACTGCTGCGCGGCGAGCCGGCCAGCCATCCGGGCGACCTCGACGCCGCACACGCCTGGAGCTTCACGAAGGACGTCGCCCGCACGCTGGTCGCCGCGGCCGCCAGCGACGCCTCATGGGGGCGGGCCTGGCATGTGCCGTCCAGCACCGCGTCCATCCGCGCGCTGGCCGACGCGATCGCACGCCAGGCCGGCGTCGCGGCGCCGCGCTTGAGCGCGCTGTCGCCGGCCGAACTGGCGCGGCTGGGCGAGGCGGACAGCATCCTGCGCGAGGTCGTCGAGATGGGCTATCTCTACGACCGCCCCTGCCTCGTCGACAGCCGCGCGACCGAGCGGGCGCTCGGTGTCTCGGCCACACCGTTGCCCGAGGTGTTGGCCGACCTGCTGCGCGCCGACCAGGTCACGCCGGCACAGGTGCGCTGAGCCGCTCGCGCAGCGTCTGGCCGCCCGCGCCGCCATGGCGCCGCAGCTGACGGAACAGCGTCTGCCGCGAGCCCAGGCCGCTGCGCAAAGCCACCTCGTCCAGCGACAGCGCGGCGTCCTGCAGCAGCCGCAGCGCATGCCCGGTGCGCAGCCGCGCCAGCCAGGCCATGGGCGTGCCGCCGTGCAGCGCGCGGAAGCAGCGCACGAAGTGGTACTTGGACAGCCGCGCGACGGCGGCAATGTCGTCCAGCGTCAACGCTTCAGCGTGGCTGCTCAGCATGAAGTCCATCGCGCGGTCCATGCGGGCCAGCAACTCGGCATGCTGGCCGCGACTCAGCGCGGCGAGGCCCTGGCTGCGCGCGCGCCAGCCGGGCTCCGCGGCCAGCATGCGCCACAGCAGCGCCTGCAGCCGCTCCTCCAGCCAGGCTTCGTCATCGGCATCGCCCAGCTGCGCGCCGCGGCCAGCCAGCACGGCGTCGCGCAGGCTGTTCAGCTCAGCGCCCAGCGCGCCATCGGCCGGCCGCAAGTGCTCGGCAAAACCCAGCGCGAGGCGGCCGCCCTCGCCTTGCGCCGCCAGCGCCTCGGGCAGCGTCTGGCGCGCGGCGTGCGCCAGCTCGGCCGCCATGTCGGGCCGGAAGAAGATGCCCAGGCTGAGCACGGGCGCATCGCTGCGGATGCGCGCGCCGTAGTGGCCGCCCTGATTCAGGATCAGGCAATGCCCGGCATCGACGCGCAGCCGCCGCGCGGGCAGCAGGTAGTCCTCGCCGTCACCACCCCAGGCGCGCTTGATGGACAGCGTCTGCGTGTGGGGCGGGAACTCGACGTCGCGCGCCAGTCCCATGACGATGGCGTTCTCCCGCCCCCAGTGCGCCGCGAACCACTGCCGGAAGCCCGCGTTCGCGGCCGTCAACGGCCGCGGCGCCAGGTCGGGCAGCTCGCGCAGGATCATGGCGGCGAGTCTAGGACCCGTGCCGCCTCGCCGCGGGTGCCGGAACGCATCCCGTGCGCTCAGTCCTTGGGCGCCACCGGCAGGTAGATCTCGACAGCGGATTCGGGCCTGTCAGGGCAGAAGTCCTCGTTGTAGCGCTCGAAAAAGGGGCCAAGGCGCTGCACGAAGCCCGACTGCGGCAGCAGGCGCTCGAAGATCTCGCCGAAGCCCGCGCCCAGCCCGGACAGCGGGTAGCTGAAGAAGGCATAGAGGCCGGCCGGAAGCGCGAGCTGGGTCATGCCGGCAGGGACGGGGCCGGGTGCGGCGACGCTGACGGCGGCCAGATAGTCGAAAGCGTTCATGCCGCCGGCCGCCTGCCGCATGACGCCGTAGGTGACCCGCGCCTCGGCCGGGTGGGCGATCTCGGGGATGCGCGCGACGAAGCGCGGCCACAGCGCGGGGATGTCGGGGGACATCGGCAACGTGCGGATCTGCAGGCCAACGACGATGACGGCCGGGCGGTCGACGAGGGTGAGTTTCATGGCGGACTTCCAGGGTGTGACAAGGCAGCGGCGCAGGGGCCGCCCTTGGACGACGAACGGGTGGCAAGGTTTTCGACAAACCATCGCGCAATTCCTGCAACACCGCCACCACCCGCACGGCCTAGGCTGGCATCACCCCATCTGCCACCCACCCGCCATGCGCTCATTCCTTGCCACGCTGCTGCTGACCGCCGCCCTGCAACCCGCCCAGGCCGCCGCGCCGGCCGAGCTGTTCGACTTCTGGATCGGCGACTGGGTCGTCACGTGGAAGAACGCCAACGGCAGCCCCGGCCAGGCGCGCAACCGCGTCGGCAAGATCCTGGACGGCCAGGTCATCGAGGAGAACTTCGAAGGCGACCCGGCGGTCACGCCGCGGCTGCTGGGCCGCTCGCTGTCGGTGCGCGACAAGGCCGGCGTCTGGCACCAGGCCTGGGCCGACAACCAGGGCGGCTTCTTCGCGCTGACCGGCGGCAGCGTGGGCGAGACGCGTTTCTTCGCGACCGACTTCAAGCCGGTCGGCGATCAGGTCAAAGGGCAGCGCATGCGCTTCTACGACATCAAACCGGATGCCTTCGAGTGGGACTGGGAGGGCAGCAGCGATGGCGGCAAGACCTGGACGCTGATCTGGCGATTGCACTACCAGCGTGCTCGGCCTTGAGGCCTTGCTTAGACTGCACGGCTCACCGCTTCATCCGCACGTCCCATGCCCTTCTCGACCTGGCTGTTGTTCTGCGGCGTGGCCCTGCTCACGACCTTCTCGCCCGGCCCCGGCGTGCTGCTGGCCATCTCCAACGCCGTCGCCGTCGGGCCACGGCAGGCGATGTTCAGCTCGCTGGGCAATGCGGCGGGCCTGTTCATCGTGTCCGGTGCGGCCACGGCCGGCATGGGGGCGCTGCTGGCCGTGTCGGCCTCGGCCTTCGTCGTCGTGAAGCTGGTGGGCGCGGCCTACCTGGTCTACCTGGGCATCAAGCAGTGGCGCAGCCCGCCGCTGCCGCTGGGTGCCGCGGCCCCGTCGGCGGCGCAGCCGCGCACGGCCGGGCGGCTGTTCCTGCAAGGCCTGGGCGTGGCGGTCACCAATCCCAAGGCCATCCTGTTTTTCACGGCGCTGTTCCCGCAGTTCCTGACGCCGGGCGCGTCGCTCGCCCTGCAGACCGTGCTGCTGACGGCCACCTTCACCGCGCTGGCGCTGGTGTCGCACGCGTTCTACGTGGGCTTGTTCCGCTCGCTGCGGCGCTTCCTGACCGAGGCGCGACATGTGCGGCTGTTCAACCGCATCTCGGGTGGCCTCTTCGTGCTGCTGGGCTTGAGCCTGCTGCGGCTACGCAGCCGGGCGGCCTGAAGACGCCGCGCGCTGCTGCTCCTGCAGCCGCAGCACGCGGCGCTGCACCTTGCCGGTCGTCGTCATCGGCAGGGCCTCGATGAACTCGATCTCCTTGGGGTACTCGTAGGGCGCCAGCCGCGCCTTCACATGGGCTTGCAGCGCCTCGACCAGCGTTGCGCTGCCGACATGGCCATGGGCCAGCACGACGTAGGCCTTGACCAGCGCGCCACGCTCGGCGTCGGGCTTGGGCACGACGGCCGCGTTCGCCACGGCCGGGTGCTTGAGCAGGCAGTTCTCGATCTCGCCGGGGCCGATGCGGTAGCCGGCGCTCTTGAAGACGTCGTCGGCGCGCCCCTCGTACCAGAGCGTGCCGTCGGCGTCGCTGCGCGCCAGGTCGCCGGTGCGGCACCAGCTGTTGGCCGGGTCGCCGGTGAACTTGGCTTTCGTCGCCGCGTCGTTGTTCCAGTAGCCGAGGAAGAACACCGGGTCGGGCACGCCGTGGCGGTCACGCGCATGCACGGCCACCTCGCCGGTTGCGCCCGGCGCGACCTCAAAGCCGTCGTCGTCGATGACCGCCACGCGATGGCCCGGGTAGGCCCGGCCCATGCTGCCCGGCTTGGCCGGCCACAGCGCCTGGCAGTTGCCGACGACGTAGTTCATCTCGGTCTGGCCGAACATCTCGTTGACGGGCACGCCTAAAGCATCGCGGCACCACGTGAACACCGCGTCGCCGACGGCCTCGCCGGCGCTCATCAGCGCGCGCAGCTTGAGCTTGTGGCGCTGCGGCCGGGGCTCGGCCTTCATCATGGCCTTGAGGGCCGTCGGGAACAGGAAGGCATGCGTGACGCCGTAGGCCGCCATCAGCTCGAAGGCCTTGGCCGCCGAGAAGCGCCCCTGCCAGGCGACGATGGGCCGGCCGAAGTAGAGCGTCGGCAGCAGCGCGTCCATCAGCCCGCCCGTCCAGGCCCAGTCGGCCGGGCTCCAGAACACCGCGTCGCTGGGCTTCTTCGCGTCGAAGGGATCGAAGCCGAACCAGTTCTGGCTGGCGACGAAGCCCGTCAGGTTGCCGATCACCGCGCGCTGCGGGATCAGCGCGCCCTTGGGGTTGCCGGTCGTGCCGCTGGTGTAGATCAGGATGGCCGGGTCGCTCGCCTTCGTGGCCACCGGCTTGAAGCGGGCCTCCTCCGCCTGCAGCACGCCCATCCACGGCAGCTCGTCGCAATTGACCGGGCATTCACCGACGACGAAAACACGGCGCAGCGCCTGGCAACGCGCCTTGACCTCACGCAGCGCGGGCAGCACCTCGCAGGCCGCAATCGCCAGCACGGCGCCGCTGTCCTGCAGCCGGTACTCCAGCGCCTCGGCACCGAACAACATGGACAGCGGCATCGCGACCGCGCCGATCTGCTGGATGGCGATGTGGGCCACGGCCGTCTCGAAGCGCTGCGGCAGCACGATGGCCACGCGGTGGCCGCGGCGCACGCCCTGGTTCAGCAGCGCGTTGGACAGCCGGTTGGCGGCGCGCTGCAGCTGGGCGTAGCTGTATTGCGTGCGGCAACCGCTCTCGCTGTCGAAGTAGATGGCCGTGGCCTTGGGCGTGTCACGCGCCCAGCGGCCGCAGCAGGCCTCGGCGATGTTGAAGTCGTCGGGCACCTGCCAGCGGAAGGCGGCGTGCATCTGCGCGTAACGGTCTTCCGCCATGGGTGGCCCGGGGTTGGGTGAGGGGGCCGATGCTAGCCACCGCCCCCCGCCCCGGTCTCATGGATTGCCCGGAGCCGACACCGCCCCGTCAGCCGGGCTCAGTTCAGATGGACAGCCAGCTCGACGGTGACCACATGCTGGGGCGGTCGCCCTCGGCATAGCGCTCCAGCGCGTCGCCGGTCAGGCGGCAGATGCGCCACTCGGGCAGCACGTCCGCGCCCAGCTTCTCGTAGAAGCGGATGGCGTCCTCGTTCCAGTCCAGCACGGTCCAGTCGAAGCGGCCGTAGTCGCGCTCGCAGGCCAGCTGGGCGAGTTGGATGATCAGTGCCCGACCCAGCCCGCTGCGCCGGTGGGCCGGGCGCACGTAAAGGTCTTCCAGGTACAGCCCCGGCTTGGCCAGGAAGGTCGAGAAGTTGGTATAGAACAGCGCGAAGGCGACCACTTCGCCGTTCACCTCCCCCACCATGCACTCCGCGGCCGGGCGCTCGCCGAACAGGTGCGGTGCCAGCCCCTCGGGCGTCACTTCGAGCAGATGCGTCAGGTTCTCGAACTGGGCCAGTTCGCCGATGAGCTGGACGATGGCATTCAGGTCGCGCAGCTCGGCGGCGCGGATGTCGTGGCGGGGTGCAGGCATGGCGCCATTGTCGGTGGAGTGCGGTGTCCTACAGTGCGGATATGCCCGATATCTACACCCCAAGTCGCCACCACGACAGCGAATTTGTGAGCCTGCGTGGCCTGCGCCATCACATCCTGCGCTGGGGTGCGCCCCAGGCCGGCCGGCCGCCGCTGGTCATGGTGCATGGCTGGATGGATGTCGGCGCGTCCTTCCAGTTCGTCGTCGACGCGCTGCAGGCCGAACGCCAGGTCATCGCGCTGGACTGGCGCGGCTTCGGCCTCAGCGAGACGACCGGCGCCGACAGCTACTGGTTCCCCGACTACCTCGGCGACCTCGACGCGCTGCTCGATCAGCTGAGCCCCGACGCGCCGGTGGACCTGCTGGGCCACAGCATGGGCGGCAACGTCGTCATGAGCTATGCCGGCGTGCGCCCGCAGCGGGTGCGCCGCCTCGTCAACCTCGAAGGCTTCGGCATGCCCGACGTCTCGCCCGCCGCCGCGCCCGAGCGCCTGGCCAAGTGGCTGGACGAGCTGAAGGACCCGCCAGCGCTGCGGCCCTATGCGACGCTGGCCGACGTGGCCGAGCGGCTGCGCAAGAACAACCCGCGCCTGGCCCGCGACAAGGCCGCCTGGCTGGCCGGGCACTGGGCGCGTGAGACACCCGAAGGCTTTCAGCTCAACGCCGACCCGGCGCACAAGCTTGCCAACCCGATGCTGTACCGCAAGGCCGAGGTGCTGGCCTGCTGGCAGCGCATCGCGGCGCCGACGCTGTGGGTGGAAGGCAGCGACGACCAGCTGACGCGCTTCTGGGGCACGCGCTACCCGCGCGAGGATTTCGAAGCCCGCCTGGCCCTGGTGCCGGACCTGCAGCGCGCCGTGCTGCAGGACGCCGGCCACATGCTGCACCACGACCAGCCCGAGGCGCTGGCCGCCGTGCTGGAGCCCTTCCTGGCCTGAGCCATGAGGTGCACCGCCGTCGCGCTGCTGCTGGTGCTGGCCTCAGCCGGCGCGCGGGCGGGCTGCACACGCGAGCTCAGCGTCGGCATCTCGGACCTCGGCTTCAGCGCCTATCTGCAACGCGGTGAATGGCGGGGCATCACGCCCGAGCTGATGGCCGAGCTGGCCCGACGCAGCGGTTGCCGGCTGACGCTGAGCCCGCGGCCACGGGCCCGGGTGGTGCACGAGTTCGAACAAGGCCAGCTGGACGTCATCACCTCCTCGATGCAGGCGCCGGAGCGCGACCGCGTGGGCCACTTTCTGCCCTACGCCCACACGGAGCTGGACTTGATCGTCATCGGCGAGACGGTGCCGCGCTCGCTGGGTGAGCTGCGCCAGCGCCCCGACCTCAAGCTCGGCGTGGTGCGCGGCGTGCGGCTGGGGCGGGTGCTGGGCGCGGTCGTCGACGGCATGCTGGCCAGCCGCCAGGCCGAGTACTCGCCGGACTTCGACAACCTCGCCGCCAAGATCGGCGCGGGGCGGGTGCTGCAGGCAGCGCTGATCCCCAGCACCATCCACGCCAAGATGCGCCGCGACGGCCAATTGCCGTCCCGGGCCGTGGCGGTGGACCTGCCCGAGGCAGCGGCGGAGCCCATCGGCCTGTACCTGAACCGCAGGAACGTCACGGCGGATGACGTGCAGCTGCTGCAACGCCACCTGCGCCGCGAAGGCTGGATCCAGGCCACCTACGCCCGCCACGTCGGCGAGGCCGAGGCGCGGCGGCTGTTCAGGAACGAGGCTCTTTGACCTCGGCGTCCAGCCGCGCCATTGCCCGCGCATAGACGATGACGATGGCGCAAAAGCCCAGCAGCGCGCCCTGCGACGCCAGCCAGAACGCCAGCGGCCAGCCGAACACCTCCACGCTGAGCTCGCGCGCGAAGTAGACCGGCGCGAACGCGACCAGCCCCCAGGCCAGCAGCAGCCAGACCGTCAGGCGGCGCGTGCGGCGCCAGTAGGTGTCACTCATCCAGCAGCCCCCATTGCTGCAGCATGAAGCCGTAGGTGCGCGCGGTCTCGCGCAACGCGTCGAAGCGGCCCGACGCGCCGCCGTGGCCTGCCGTCATGTTGATGTCGAACAGCACCGGGCCGCTGCCGGTGTTCAGGCTGCGCAGCCGGGCGACGTACTTGGCCGCCTCCCAGTACGGCACCTGGCTGTCGTTGATGGCGGTCTTGGCCAGCACCGCCGGATAGGCCGCGGGCTTCAGGTTGTCATAGGGGCTGTAGGCGCGCATCCAGGCGTATTCGGCGGCCTTGTTCGGGTTGCCCCATTCGATGTATTCCTCGGTCGTCAGCGGCAGGCTGGCGTCCAGCATGGTGTTGATGACATCGACGAAGGGCACCTGGGCGACGACCGCCTTGAACAGGTCCGGCCGCAGGTTGGTGGCTGCGCCGACCAGCAGGCCGCCGGCGCTGCCGCCGTGGATGATCAACTGGCTGGGCTGGGTATAGCCCTGAGCCACCAGTGCCTCGGCGCAGGCGACGAAGTCGGTGAAGGTGTTCATCTTCTTGCCGAGCTTGCCGTCCAGGTACCAGCGCCGGCCCAGGTCGCCACCGCCGCGCACATGGGCGATCGCGTAGATGACGCCCCGGTCCAGCAGCGACAGCCGGCTGCTGGCAAAGCGCGGGTCGCTGGGCGCCCCGTAGCTGCCGTAGCCGTACAGCAGCAGCGGCTGCGGACCCGGGCGGCGCTTGTCCTTGCGGTAGACCAGGCTCACCGGCACATTGGTGCCATCCGGCGCCGCCACCCAGACGCGCTCGCTTGCGTACAGGCTGGCGTCATAGCCGCCCTGCACCGGCGCCACCTTCAGCAGCGCCAGCTTGCCGGTGGCGAGATCGGCCTCATAAGTGCTGGCCGGCGTGGTGAGCGAGTTGTAGGCGAAACGCACGCGCGGCGCGTCGAACTCGCGCTGCGGGGTCAGCACCGCGTTGTAGGCCACCTCGTTGAAGGCCACCTCGCGCGGCGCGCCAGCGGCCATCGGGTAGGTGCGCAGCTTGACCGAACCGCCTTCGCGGATCTGTGCGACGGCATGGGTCTTGAACGCTGTCACCCACTCGATCATCGCGTCGGCGCGGTGCGCGATCAGCTCGTGGCCGCGCTTCAGGTCCTGGGCGCCGAACAGCGCCCCCTTGCCGGCCTTCATGGGCAGGCGCAGCAGGCGGTAGTTCACGCCGCGGTCGTTGATGCGCAGCATCAGCTCGCCGCCGAAGGGCGTGACGGCGTACTCCTGGCCCGCCTTGCGCACCAGCACCTCGCGCCAGCGACCCTCGGGCTGGTCGGCCGGCAGCACGCGCCAGTCGAAGGTGTCCTTGGCCATGGAGCCCAGCATCAGCGTGCGGCCGTCCAGCGACTTGGTCAGCTGCAGGTTGAACAGCTCGCTGGGTTCCTCGTGCACCAGCACGTCGGGCGTGGCGGCGCCCAGTCGGTGGCGCCACAGCTGGTGCGAGCGCCGCGCGTCGTTGTGGCGGATGTAGAACAGCGTCCGGCTGTCGGCCGCCCAGACGAAGGCGTCCGCATGCGGCGTGCTGGCCACGACGCGGTCCTCACCGCTGGCCAGGTCGCGCACATGCAGCTCGAAGTCGCGCGCGCCCGTGCTGTCCACGCCGTAGGCCAGCAGCTTGTCGTCGGGGCTGACGGTCATGCCGTTCAGGTTGACGAACTTGCGCGTCTTGGCCAGTTCGTTCATGTCCAGCATGACCTGCTCGGGCGCCTTGGGGTCGTCCACGCGCGTCGGGCCCTGGGCCTCGCGGCGGAAGAAGACCGGGTACTGCTGGCCCACGTCGATGCGGCTGCTGTACCAGTAGCGCCCCTGGCGCTGCGGCACGGACTCGTCGCGCTGCTGCACGCGGCCCTTCATCTCCTCGAACAGCCGCTCCGTCGCGGCCGCGTGCGGCTTGAACCAGGCCTCGGCGTAGTCGGCCTCGGCCTGCAGGTGCGCGCGCACCTCCGGAGCGTCCTTCTCGCGCAGCCAGAAATAGTCGTCGATGCGGCGGTCGCCATGCACGCTGACGTCGCGCGGCTTCTTGGCCGCGACCGGCGGCGTGAGTGTGTCGGCCACGACGGGGCTGGTGGCCCAGATCAGGCTGGTGGCGAGCGCGGCCGTGTGGGCCAGCCTGCGCCAGGACGACGTCAAAGGCATGTCATTCATCTCCCGCCGGGCACCGCCCCCTGGCAGCTCCGCCCCGGCGGACGCGAGTGTGCCTGCCCGCCATGCAAAAATCGCCCCCTTTCTAGCCGTACCGCCCGTCATGGACATCGAACACATCAACCAAATCGGCAATACCTTGGCCGACCTCTCAGCGCGCACCGACGCGCTAAGGGGGTATCTTTGACTTCGATCGCAAGGCACTGCGCCTGAACGAAGTCAACGCCGCGCTGGAGAACCCCAAGGTCTGGGACGAACCCAAGCGCGCCCAGGAGCTCGGCAAGGAAAAGCGCACGCTGGAGGCGGTGGTCGACACGATCACGATGCTGACCGGCTCGCTGGCCGACAACGCCGAGCTGTTCGAGATGAGCCGCGAGGAAGGTGACGAGACCGGCATGCTGGCCATCGAGGCCGACGGGGCCAAGCTGCGCGAGAAGATCGAGGAGCTCGAGTTCCGCCGCATGTTCAACAACCCGGCGGACCCGCTGAACTGCTTCGTCGACATCCAGGCGGGCGCCGGCGGCACCGAGGCCTGCGACTGGGCCGGCATGCTGCTGCGCCAGTACCTGAAGTACTGCGAGCGCAAGGGCTTCAAGGCGACGCTGGAAGACGAGACGCCCGGCGACGTGGCCGGCATCAAGAGCGCGACCATCAAGGTCGAGGGCGAGTACGCCTTCGGCCTGCTGCGCACCGAGACCGGCGTGCACCGCCTGGTGCGCAAGAGCCCGTTCGACAGCTCCGGCGGCCGCCACACCTCGTTCGCGTCGCTGTTCGTCTACCCCGAGGTGGATGACTCGATCGAGATCGACATCAACCCGGCCGACGTGCGCACGGACACCTTCCGCGCCTCGGGCGCCGGCGGACAGCACATCAACAAGACCGACTCGGCGGTGCGCCTGACGCACATCCCGACCGGCATCGTCGTTCAGTGCCAGGATGGCCGCAGCCAGCACAGCAACCGCGACGTGGCCTGGAAGCGCCTGCGCTCGCGGCTGTACGACCATGAGATGCGCAAGCGCATGGAAGAGCAGCAGAAGCTGGAAGACACCAAGACCGACGTCGGCTGGGGTCACCAGATCCGCAGCTATGTGCTGGACCAGAGCCGCATCAAGGACTTGCGCACCAACTACGAGACGTCTGCGACGCAGAAGGTGCTGGACGGGGACCTCGACCCGTTCATCACCGAATCCCTGAAGCAAGGCGTCTGATGACGCGCACCGTCGGCCTGCCAAGACGTCTGGCCGACCTCAGGCTGCCGCAGCCCCGCCGCGGCAGCCATTGACCCATTCCCTCCCCCAAGGAAGCCCACATGCGTGAAGGCACCGCTCCGACGATCCAGCGGCTGGACTACCAGCAGCCGGCCTACTGGATCCGCAAGGTCGACCTGACCTTCGACCTCGACCCGGCCAAGACCCTGGTCACGAGCAAGATGCAGGTCGAGCGCAACCGCGACGTGCCGCACGGCCCGCTGCGCCTGCACGGCGAGGAACTCAACCTGCTGCGCGTGCTCATCGACGGCAGCTCGGTGTCCTTCCGCCAGGAAGGCCATGAGCTGATCATCGAAGGCGCGCCGGACGCGGACTTCGCGCTGGAGATCCGCAACACCACCTGCCCGGACAAGAACACGGCCCTGTCGGGCCTGTACACCTCCGGCGGCAGCTTCTTCACGCAGTGCGAGGCCGAGGGCTTCCGCCGCATCACCTACTTCCTGGACCGCCCGGACGTGATGGCCGTCTACACGGTCACGCTGCGCGCCGACGCCGCCAAGTACCCGGTGCTGCTGGCCAACGGCAACCTGGTCGACAGCGGCGCGCTGGAGAACGGCCGCCACTTCGCCGTCTGGAACGACCCCTTCCCCAAGCCCAGCTACCTGTTCGCCGTCGTCGCCGGCGACCTGGTCGCGCGTGAGCAGCGCATCCGCACCCGCGCCGGCAAGGACCACCTGCTGCAGGTCTACGTGCGCCGGGGCGACCTGGAGAAGACCGAGCACGCGATGAACAGCCTCATCGCCTCCATCGTCTGGGACGAGGCGCGCTTCAAGCTGCCGCTGGACCTGGAGCGCTTCATGGTGGTCGGCGTGTCCGACTTCAACATGGGCGCGATGGAGAACAAGGGCCTGAACATCTTCAACACGTCGGCCCTCCTCGCTTCGCCGGCGACAGCCACGGACGTGGACTTCGCGCGCATCGAGTCCATCGTCGCGCACGAGTACTTCCACAACTGGACCGGCAACCGCGTCACCTGCCGCGACTGGTTCCAGCTGTCGCTGAAGGAAGGCCTGACGGTCTTCCGCGACCAGGAATTCAGCATGGACATGGCCGGCACGCCATCGGCCCGCGCCGTCTGCCGCATCCAGGACGTGCGCCAGCTGCGCGCCATGCAGTTCCCCGAAGACAGCGGCGCCATGGCCCACCCGGTGCGCCCGGACAGCTACAGCGAGATCAACAACTTCTACACCGCCACCGTCTACGAGAAGGGCGCGGAGGTGGTGCGCATGTACCAGACGCTGGTCGGCCGCACCGGCTTCGAGGCGGGCATGAAGCTGTACTTCGAGCGCCACGACGGCCAGGCCGTCACGTGCGACGACTTCGCGCAGGCGATCGCCGATGCCAACCCCGGCTCCGCGCTGAGCACGCGGCTGGACGCCTTCAAGCGCTGGTACGCGCAAGCCGGCACGCCGCGCGTGACCGCCCGCGGCGAATACGACGCCGCCACGCAGGCCTTCACCCTGAGGCTGACGCAGCAGACGCCGGCCACGCCAGGGCAGACGGACAAGCAGCCGCAGGTCATCCCCATCGTCATGGGCCTGCTGGACCGCCACGGCGTGGCGCTGCCGCTGGACGCCGACGGCAAGACCGAACGCGTGCTGGTGCTGGACCAGGCCGAACAGACCTTCGTCTTCGAGAACATCGCCAGCGAGCCCGTGCCGTCGCTGCTGCGCGGCTTCTCGGCGCCGGTGGTGCTGGAAGACGGCTTGTCGGACGCCGGCCTGCTGGTGCTGATGCGCCACGACAGCGACGCCTTCAACCGCTGGGAAGCCGGCCAGCGCCTGGCGCTGAACCGCATCCTGCACGCGCTGCGCGCTGAGCAGCCGCTGGTGCTGAGCCCGGTGTTCATCGATGCGATGCGCGCCCTGCTCAACCACCCTGACCTGGACCCGGCCTTCAAGGAACTGGCACTGACGCTGCCCGGCGAAAGCTACATCGCCGAGCAGCTGGACGTCGTCGACCCGCAGGCCATCCACGCCGCCGTCATGGCCGCCCAGCAGCAGCTCGCCAGCGCGCTGCGCGACGACTGGGCCGCGGCCTTCGAGGCCCACCAGATCCAGGGCGGCTACACGCCCGACCCGGTGTCGTCGGGCAAGCGTGCGCTGGCCAATCTGGCGCTGGCCATGCTGGTGCTGGACGCGCAGGCCACCGGCGACACGGTCTGGCCCGGCAAGGCCTACCAGCGCTTCAAGGACGCATCCAACATGACCGAGCGCATGGGCGCGCTGTCGGCGCTGGTCGCGGCCAACGCCGAGCTGGCCAAGCCGGCTCTGGAGCGCTTCCACGCACTGTTCAAGGACGACCCGCTGGTCGTGGACAAGTGGTTCTCGCTGCAGGCCCGCGCACCCGAGGCCGACGGCCGCGTGTTCGCGCGCGTGAAGTCGCTGCTCAAGCACCCCGACTTCAGCCTGAAGAACCCCAACCGCGCGCGCAGCCTGCTGGCCTCGCTGTGCATGTTCAACCCGGCTGCCTTCCACCGCGCCGACGCGGCGGGCTATGTGTTCTGGGCCGAGCAGGTGCTGGCCATCGACGCCATCAACCCGCAGCTCGCCAGCCGCCTGGCCCGCGCGATGGACCGCTGGGCCCAGCTGGCCGAGCCCTACCGCACCGCCGCCCGCGAGGCCATCGCCCGCGTCGCGGCCAAACCCGATCTCTCCAGCGACGTGCGCGAAATCGTCGAAAGGGCCCTGGCATGACCCGCCGCATCAGTCTCACGCAGTACCTCGTCGAACAGCAACGCGAGCACGGCCACATCCCGCAGGAGCTGCGCCTCTTGATCGAGGTCGTCGCCCGCGCCTGCAAGCGCATCGCCATCTCGGTCAACAAGGGCGCGCTGGGCGAGGTGCTGGGGACCGCCGGCAGCGAGAACGTGCAGGGCGAGGTGCAGAAGAAGCTGGACATCATCGCCAACGAGGTGCTGATCGAGGCCAACGAATGGGGCGGCCACCTGGCGGCCATGGCCAGCGAGGAGATGGACGGCATTTACGTCGTGCCCAACCGCTACCCGCAAGGCGAATACCTGCTGCTGTTCGACCCGCTGGACGGCTCGTCCAACATCGACGTCAACGTGTCCATCGGCACCATCTTCAGCGTGCTGCGCAAGGTGGGCCATTCGCGCGGCGTGGCCGAGGAAGACTTCCTGCAACCCGGCAAGCAGCAGGCCGCGGCCGGCTACTGCGTCTACGGCCCACAGAGCACGCTGGTGCTGACGGTGGGCGACGGCGTGGCCGTCTTCACGCTGGACCGCGAGACGGGCTCGTGGGTGCTGACGCAGGACCAGGTGAGGATTCCCGAGGACACCAAGGAATTCGCGATCAACATGTCCAACATGCGCCACTGGGCTCCGCCGGTGAGCCGCTACATCGAGGAATGCCTGGCCGGATCCACCGGTCCGCGCGGCAAGGACTTCAACATGCGCTGGGTGGCCAGCATGGTGGCCGACGTGCACCGTATCCTGACCCGCGGCGGCGTGTTCCTCTACCCCTGGGACCAGCGCGAGCCCGACAAGCCCGGCAAGCTGCGCCTGCTGTACGAGGCCAACCCCATGGCCTTCCTCGTCGAGCAGGCCGGTGGCGCGGCCGTCAACGGCACCGAGCGCATCATGGACCTGAAGCCCACCAAGCTGCACGAGCGCGTGGCCGTGGCACTGGGCTCCAGGAACGAGGTGGAGCGCATTGCCGCTTACCACGCACAAGCTACCGAAAAATAGTGGCTATAATCTTGGGCTGACTTCAGTGTCAGGGCCGGCATAGCTCAGTTGGTAGAGCAGCGCATTCGTAATGCGAAGGTCGGGGGTTCGACTCCTCTTGCCGGCACCAGTCAACAAGCACAAAGCCCAACCTCACCGGTTGGGCTTTGCTGTTTCTGGGCCTCGAAGGCCCAGGGTTGGGCGGCTTCAGCCCTGCTCGGACAGGAAGATCTCGACGCGGCGGTTGGCCGCGCGACCCGACTCGGTGTCGTTGCTGGCCACCGGCTCATGCGAGCCGCGGCCGGCCACGCTGACCCGCGACGCGGACACGCCGCGCGCGTTCAGGTAGTCGCGCACGGCGAGCGCCCGGTCGCGTGACAACGGGTCGTTGATGGCGTCGCTGCCCGTGCTGTCGGTATGGCCGACCACGGTCACGCGCACGCTGGGATCGAGGTTGCGGCTGATCTCGTCGAGCACCGGGCGCATCTGCGGTCGGATGTCGGCGCGGCCGGTGTCGAAGGACACGTCGCTGGGCACGTTGAGCTTGAGGCGGTTGTCCTCCGTGCGGGCGACCTCCACGCCGGTGCCCTGGCTGGCGCGGGCCAGGGCCTCGCGCTTGTCTTCCATGTGCTTGGACCACAGGTTGCCGGCCACGGCGCCCACCGCGCCGCCGATGACGGCACCACGCCCGGCGCTGCCACCGGTGACCGAGCCGATGATCGCGCCGGCCACGGCGCCGGCACCGGCCCCCTTGGCGGTGCCCTGCTCGCGTTCGCTCATGGACGAGCAGCCGGCGGCGAGGGCGAGGGCGGCGATCAGTGCGGCCGTACCGGTGCGGCGCAGGACGGAAGTGTTGGCGAGGGCTTGCATGTGCATGTCTCCTGACGGGATGGAATGCAGGCATCGTCCACCAGCGATGGACACCGAGTTGTCATCACGCACCCCGCCATCGCGTCATCCTCGTCCTACCTGGGCGCGACAAGGCCGCCGGGCCTTGCGGGACCGGCGGCCTGCTGACTGCGGCTGAGCCGAGGTCAGATCTTGCGCGTGGTGCTGTCCTTGATGACTTCCTTCGCATCGCCGACGGCCTTCTGGACCTTGCCTTCAACCTGCGTCGCGGCGCCCTTGACCTGCTGGTCGGTGCTGCCGATGGCCTCGCCCAGCTTGCGCTGCGCTTTGCCGGCCACGTCCTTCACGCTTCCCTTGATTTGGTCACTGTTCATCACTTGCTCCTTTGCAGTTGGCCCTTGTGACTGAGATGCCTAACGGGCTGCCTGCAGACTACTTGTGGCGCCGCGGCGCACTCACCAGCAATCGCCCCGTTAGGCCGTGGGCACCGTCCTACGTTGTGACGGCGGCCTTTGACAGGCAGCCGCTCCTCCTACGAACGCGTCGGTCGTCGTCTGCTGTGCGCCCGCTGGCGGGTCGGCGATTCTTGGGGCACCCACTTCAGGAGAACACCATGGGCAAGTACCTGCTGGCTTGGCTGCTCGGCGTCCCGGGCATCGTGCTGTTGATCGTCTACCTCTTCTTCCATTGAGGCAGGCCCGGCCGGGCCTGGCGGGCAGTCATGTCAGCCAGGCCCGTCCGACAGCAACAGCAGCACCTCATCCCGCCGGCCGACGATGCGCTCGCCGAGCAGATGCAGGTCCAGGCCGGCGCTCTCCAACCGCGCGAAGAGTTCACCCTCTTCCTGCCGTACATGCGCCCGCACGGCCCTCGCCAGCATGATGACGAGGGCGTCGAAACGTTCGTGGCCCGCGTCCAACGCCTCGATGGCCTCGACGAGCGCGCGCATGCCGTCATGCTCGCCCAGCGCTGCGTCGATCAATTCATCGTCCTGCAATGCCCGTCGCGCCGCCGGGTAGAGGATCTCTTCCTCGACCGTCGCGTGCGCCGTCAGCACCTGGCAGATCTGTCCCACCAGGCGCCCGCGCGCCTCGGCGTCGGCAGCGTCGCCGACCAACGCCTCATAGTGGGCAAACAGCCGACCGAGGGCGCGGTGATCGGCGCTGAGAAGGGCAAGGGCATGCATCATTGCGGGGGCGCCAGCACGGCGGCATCAAGCCTGGAAGCTGTGCGACCGGCAATCGGGGCACCTGATGGCCCGCTTGTGCAGCCTCAGCGACGCCCGGCACCGGTCTTGCCACCAGCACGCACCACCCACAGGAGAACACCATGTCGAAGATCGCCGAAATCATGTCCGCGGACGTGCAGACCATCCAGCCCCAGGAGAGCCTGCGCCGGGCCGCGCAACGCATGCGGGAGCTGGACGTCGGCGCCCTGCCCGTTTGCGAAGGCGAGCGACTGCTGGGCATGCTGACCGACCGCGACATCATCGTGCGCGGCATCGCCGACGGGCTCGATCCCGACACCGCGTGCGTGTCCGACATCATGAGCCCCGACGTCGAATGCTGCGGGCCCGAGCAAGATGCCGAGGACGCCAAGCGGCTGATGGGCGCGCGCCAGGTGCGGCGCCTGCCCGTCGTCGACGGCGACCGCGGGCTCGTGGGCATCGTCTCGCTGGGCGACCTGGCCGTGCGGCAGTCGGGCCACATTGACCAGGCCGTGCGAGGCATCTCGCAGCCTTGACTCCGGGCAGCGGCGCGGCGGGGCTGGGCACCCGCTTTGCCTGCGATTCCGCATGAACCTACTTCGTTCGCTTGGCCCCATCCTGGCTACCGTGGCGCTGCTGTGCGGCTGCGGTGAGAGCGCCCGGCTGCCGCCCGGCGCCGACATGGGCCCGCGCCCGACGCTGGCGGAGCCAGTCAACACCGCCCTGCCCACCATGCACATCGCGCCCGCCAAGCCCTGGCGCGACGGGCAGATGCCCACGCCGGCGGCGGGCCTGCAGGTGCAGCCGTATGCCAGCGAGCTGGACCATCCGCGCTGGCTGGCCGTGCTGCCCAATGGCGACGTGCTGGTGGCAGAGTCCAACGGGCCGCCGCGCCCGGACGACGGCAAGGGCATCAAGGCCTGGGTGGCCGGCAAGGTGATGGCGCGCGCCGGTGCCAAGGCGCCCAGCGCCAACCGCATCACGCTGCTGCGCGACGCCGACGGCGATGGCCGCGTCGAGCGGCGCGAGATCTTCCTGCAAGGGCTGAACTCGCCCTTCGGCATGGCGCTGGTGGGCGACCGCTTCTACGTCGCCAACACCGACGCCGTGCTGGAGTTCGCCTATGCGCCCGGCCAGACCACGCTGGTCGGCCCCGGCCGCAAGCTGACCGATCTGCCGGCCGGCACCATCAATCACCACTGGACCAAGAGCCTCATCGCCAGCCCCGACGGCAGCAAGCTCTACGCGACGGTCGGCTCCAACAGCAATGTGGCCGAGAACGGCATCGACGCCGAGGCAGGCCGCGCGGCCATCTGGGAGATCGACCGTGCCACCGGCCAGAAGCGGCTGTTCGCGACCGGGCTGCGCAACCCCAACGGCATGGCCTGGCTGCCTGCGCCGGGCGGCGGCGCGGCGCGGCTGTGGACGGTGGTCAACGAGCGCGACGAACTGGGCAGCGACCTGGTGCCCGACTACCTGACCGCCGTGCGCGACGGTGGCTTCTACGGCTGGCCCTACAGCTGGTACGGCGCGCACGTGGACAGCCGCGTGACGCCGCAGCGGCCCGACCTCGTCGCCAGCGCCATCGCGCCGGACTATGCGCTGGGCGCGCACGTGGCGCCGCTGGGCCTCACGGCGGCGGGCGCCGGCCTGTTGCCGGGCACCACCAAGGGAGGCGGCGTCTTTGTCGGCCTGCACGGCTCCTGGAACCGCCGCCCGCATTCGGGCTACAAGGTGGTCTACATCCCGTTCGTCGACGGCGCGCCGCAAGGCCAGCCGCAGGACGTGCTGACGGGCTTCCTGGGCCCCGACGGCGAGGCGCGCGGCCGCCCGGTGGGCGTGGCGATCGACTCACGCGGCGCGCTGCTGGTGGCCGACGACGTCGGCAACACCGTGTGGCGCGTCGTGCCCCGCTGACAGGGCTCCCGCCTCAGCAGTCGTGCCGGCGGCGCCGGTCCACCGCCTCGATCTTCAGCATCTGGCGGTACTTGGTGACCGTGCGCCGCGCCACCACCAAGCCTTGCTGGGCCAGCTGGCGCGTGATCTCGGCGTCGGACAGCGGGGCGTCGTGGCTCTCGGCCTCGATGATGTCCTTGATCAGGCCGCGGATGGCCGTGCCCGAGCAGGCGCTGCCGTTGGCGCTGACCATGGCGCGGCTGAAGAAGTACTTCAGCTCCAGCACGCCCACCGGCGTCGCCATGTACTTGTTGTTGGTCACACGCGAGACCGTGCTCTCGTGCACGCCCACCTCGTCGGCGATCTCGCGCAGGCCCAGTGGCTTCATCGCCATCGCGCCGTAGTCCAGGAAGTTGTGCTGGCGCTTCACGATGGCCTCGGCCACGTCCAGGATGGTCGAGAAGCGCTGCTCCACATTGCGCAGTGTCCAGCGCGCCTCCTGCAGATGCGCCCCCATCTCGGAGTTGGCCGGCGAGCGGTGGCGCTGGAACAGCTTGGCGTAGACCTGGTTGAGCCGCAGCCGGGGCACGATGGCCGGGTTGAGCTGCACCGTCCACTCGCCACGCACCTTCTTGACGATGACGTCGGGCACGACATAGGCCACCTGCGACGAGCCGAAGCGCCAGCCCGGGCGCGGGTCCAGCCGGCGGATACGGTCGCAGACGGCCTCCACGCGGGCCGGCGGCTCGCCGAGCTGGCGCGCCAGTGAGATGACGTCACGGGACGCCAGCGCCGGCAGATGGCCGCTGATGATGACCTGTGCCAGCGCGCGCGTGTCGGGGCAGGTGATGGCGGGCAGCTGCAGCAGCAGGCACTCGCCGACGTCGCGCGCGCCCACGCCGGCCGGGTCCAGCGACTGCACCATCTTCAGCGCGATCTGCATCTCCTGCAGGTCCGCCGTGGGCGACAGCGGCGCCACGGCCAGCAGCTCCTGCAGCGGCGTGCGCAGGTAGCCGTCGTCGTCCAGCGACTCGACGACCGTGCGCGCCAGCGCCAGGTCGCGCTCGGACAGCGGCAGCACATTCAGCTGTCCATGCAGATGAGCCGTCAGCGAGGTCTCGACGGCCATCATGTCCAGCGCGCTGAGCTCGCCATCCTCGCCGTGCCGCTGGCCCGTGCCGCCGTCGGCGGCCCACAGGTCGCGGTCGTTGTCGGCGTCGTCCGGCGGCGCGGCGCCCACCAACTCGGCTTCGGCGGCGTCGCTGCGCATCTCTTCGGCGGCGCTCTCCACCAGGCCGACCGGCGCGGCCGGGCCGTCGTCCGGCGCGCCCAGCGGCTGGCCGGCCTCCACGCCGCCGTCACCGCCATCGCCGTCTTCCGCTTCAAGGAAGGGATTCTTGCCCAGCGTGTCGCGCAGCATCGCCGCGAAATCCAGCGACGACATCTGCAGCAGGCGCACGGCGTGCTGCAGGCGGGGCGACAGGGTCTGGCTTTGCCGATGCTCGGTCCGAAGTTCAAGGGCCACGTCAGTTCCTCTCTGCGGTCAGGCGGCGCCGCGACGGCGCGACTCATGGCAGAGCAACGCAACGTCCATGCCGCCCCGGCGCCCTTGTCGCATCCTGAAACAAGGTCGGCGTTTTCCAAGGCATGACAGTGCGCCACGGCGACGACCGGCGGGGCCACACGACCACCCGCGTTGCAGGATTTACCGATCGCCCCGTCCGCCGTCGGCAATTGCGGTAAAGCCTGCCGGCTGGCCGGTCACGCGCGGCGGCCGCCGGGCGGCCTCGGCGGCGGCCGGGCACAGCGCTTGCCCTGGGCGGCTGCGAGCAACATTTCCTCGCACAAGGAGAACCCATGAAGAAGATCCTCATTGCATCGATGGTCGCCCTGGCCGCCCTGGCCACCGGCGGCTGCGCAGTCACCAGCGGCCAGAGCACCGTGGGCGAGTACGTCGATGACGCCACCATCGCCACCCGGGTGAAGGCGCGTTTCGCCGAGGACTCGCAGGTCAGCGCCATGCGCATCCAGGTGGAGGCGCTCAAGGGCACCGTGCAGCTGGCGGGCTTCGCCACGTCGCAGAACGAGAAGGACCGCGCCGGCCAGCTCGCGCGCGGCGTGCCCGACGTGAAGGAAGTGCGCAACAACATCATCGTGAAGCCGGCCAGCTGAGGCGGGCGGCGCGCGTGACCGGCCCGGCGGCGTCGCCATGAGCACCAACCCCGTACCGCGCCAGCTCGCGCGGGCCGAAGCCATGGCAGGCGCCGCCGCGTCGGCCCTGCCGCGCAGCGGCTGGGCGCTGCGCGGCCTCTTCTTCATCGCCCTGCTGTTCGCGGTGCGCGAGGCGCGCCCGCTGCTGGCGCCGCTGTTCATCGCCGTGCTGCTGACCTTTGCGCTGGCGCCCGCCGTGCGCTGGCTGCGCGCGCGCGCGGCGTGCCGGCCGTGCTCGCGGCGCTGCTGCTGGTCAGCGCGCTGATGATGAGCACCGTGCCGCTGGCCATGAGCCTGGCACGCCCCGCGGCCAGCTGGTGGGAGGCCGCGCCGACGACGGTGGCGCAGCTGCTGGAGCAGCTGGAGCGCGTGCGCGATGCCATCCCGGGCCTGCGCCCGCCGGCGGCGCGACCGGGCCGTGCGCCGGTCGTGGCGGCGCCGGACCCGCTGAAGGAGCGGCTGGCCACCGAGGGCGTGGCCTTCACCGGCCTGGTGCTGACGCGCGGCTTGTCCTTCCTGGTCGCCGCCAGCGCGACGCTGATCCTGCTGTACTTCCTGCTCGCATCGGAACACTGGCTGCTGTCGCGCCTGGTCGAGGCCATGCCGCGCCAGCGCTCCCGCGCGCTGCTGCTGGGCGGCGTGCGCGCGGCGCAGCGCGAGATCGGCAGCTACTTGGTGGCCGTGAGCGTCATCAACAGCGTGGTGGGGCTGATCATGGGGCTGGTGCTGTGGTCCCAGGGGCTGCCCAACCCGACGCTGTGGGGCGCCATCATCGCCGTGCTGTGCTTCGTGCCCTACCTGGGCCCGATGACGCTGATGGGCCTGCTGCTGCTGGCCGGCATCAGCGCCTTCGACAGTGGCTCGGCCGTGTTCGGCCCCATGGCCGCGTTCGCCGCCATCCACGTCGTCGAGAGCAACATCATCAGCCCGCTGATCGTCGGCCGGCGCCTGTCGCTGAGCCCCGTGTCGGTGTTCCTGTCGGTGCTGTTCTGGGGCTGGCTGTGGGGCATCGTCGGCGCGCTGATCGCCGTGCCGCTGCTGATCGCGCTGCGCAGCCTGTGCCGGCGCCGGCGCGGGCTGAGGCTGCTGCGGCGCTTCCTGGAGGGGGATCGCCAGGAGCCGCCGTCGCTGCGCTCGCTGCTGCGCCGGCCGCTCAAGCCGCCTCGCAGCCGCTACACCTAGCCGGGCAGGCACGCCGATTGCCCAAAGCGCGCGAGAAGAAGCGCGCAAGCGCGGTGCCGCCTCCGTCGGCCCACCGCTGTCGCGTTATGGTCGGGCCTGTCGTTCCAAAGCCCCAGCGTCACAGCGATTGAACCCGCGCCCCGAACCGCCATGCCGGTCACCATCCGTTCGCGTCTGCTCCTGCTCGTGTTGTCGGTGCTGCTGCCCGGCATGCTGGGCGTCGCCTGGCTGATCGCCAGCACCTACCAGGCCGAGCAGGACGCCCATCAGCGCACGCTGCGCGACACCTCGCGCGCGCTGTCCATGGTGATCAACGGCGAGCTGGCGCGCCGCGCCACCATCGCCCACGTGCTGTCGCAGTCGACGTCGCTGGACGGCAGCGTGCCGCTGGACGAGGAGCACCGCATCGCCTTCGAGCGCCTGGCGCGGCGTGCGATGCAGGGGCTGGACGGCTGGGTGGAGTTGCGCGCGCCGGGCCGGGTGCTGCTGAGCACGCGGCCGCCCGAAGGCAGCAGCACCGAGACCGCAGGCCCCGCGACGCTGAGCGCCGTGGCGCAGATGCTGCCGCTGACGCCTGACGCCGGCCAGGCGGCCGACGGCCCGGCGCCGCCGCTGCACGCCGCGTGGGTGGAACCGGTGCAGCGCGATGGCCAGCTGATCTACAACCTGGTCGTCACGGTGCTGCCCGCCGAGCTGCAGCGCGTCGTGCAGGCGCAGGCGCCGGCCCCGGGGTGGATAGGCACGGTCATGGACAACGGCGGCCGCGTCGTCGCCCGCCTGCCGCGCGGCGCCGAGCATGTCGGCCGCCCGGCCCGGGACGACCTGCGCCGCCAGATGGCGCGAGCCTCGGAAGGCGCATTCGAATCGGTCTCGCTCGACGGCCAACCCACGGCCGGCTACTTCAGCACCTCGGCGCTGGGCTGGAGCTACATCAGCGCGATGCCGCGCGAAGCCGCCGCCGGCTGGCTGCCCCAGGCGGTGCTGCGCATCGGCATCGGCACGCTGGTGCTGCTGGCGCTGGCGGTGGCTGGCGCGATCTGGGTGTCGCGCCGCATCGAGCGGCCGATCGGCGCGCTGAAGTCGGCGGCGCTGGACCTGCAGGCCGGCCGCCCGGTCAGCCTGCCGCCCACCGGCATGGCGGAATGCGACGACGTGGCGGCCGCACTGACCACAGCCGGCCGCGCGATGGCCAGCGCCCGCAACGAGCTGGAGGACAGCGTCGCGCAGGCGGTGGCGCGCACGCGGCTGGTGGAGCAGCGCGCCGCGCAGAGCCAGCGCGTCGAGGCGCTGGGCCGGCTGACGGGCGGCGTCGCGCACGAGTTCAACAACCTGCTGGGCGTCATCAGCAACAGCATGCACCTGATGATGCGCCACCCGGCCGCCGGCGAGCTGCAGGCACCCCTGGGCGCCACGCAGCGCTCGGTCGACAAGGGCAGCCAGCTGACGCAGCACCTGTTGCGTTTCTCGGGCCGGCGCGATGTGCGTGTGCAGACGCTGGCGCTGGCGCGCTACCTGCCCGAGGTGCAGGAGCTGATGCGCAGCGTGCTGGGCCGCCGCGTCGAGATCCAGGTCAACGTGGCGCCCAACACATGGCCGGTGCGCGTGGACGCCAGCGAACTGGACCTGGCCCTGGTCAACCTGGCGCTGAACGCCCACGACGCCATGCCCTCCGGCGGCCAGCTGCGGCTGCGCGCCAGCAACGCCGGCCCGGACGACAAGGAAGGCCTGGACAGCCTGGCCCCTGGCGACTACGTGGTGCTGACGGTCAGCGACGATGGCGTCGGCCTGGACCCGGCGCTGGTGGAGCATGCATTCGAGCCCTTCTTCACGACCAAGGGCGTGGGCCAGGGCAGCGGCCTGGGGCTCAGCCAGGTGCACGGCTTCGCGACGCAGGCCGGCGGCGGCGCGCGGCTGGCCAGCACGCCCGGCGTGGGCACGACGGTCACGCTGCTGCTGCCGGTGGCGCGCAATGCCGAACACCCGGCAGCGGTGCACCTGCCCGACGCGGCGCCGCAGAGCATCGCCGGCACCAGCGTGCTGCTGGTGGAGGACGACGAGGCGCTGGGCGACGTCACCGCGGCCCTGCTGATGGCCCACGGCGCCAAGGTCGTGCGCGCCGGCCAGGTGGACGCGGCGCTGCGCCTGCTGGATGCCGGCATCCCCACTGACATCGTGCTGACCGACGTCGTGATGCCGGGCGGGCGCGATGGCGTGGCGCTGGCGCGCGAGCTGCGCGTGCGGCGCCCGGAACTCCCCGTCGTGCTGATCAGCGGCTTCAACACCGCGGCGGTGGCCGAAGGTGAGTTCACGTTGCTGCGCAAGCCCTGCGCACCGGCCGAAATGCTGGCCACGCTGCAGCGCGCCATCGCCGGCGCCCGCGCCGCGGGCAACGCGCCGGCGCCGCCGCTGGCCAATCACAACCCCTAGCTGCCACCGTCCTGCGGCCGCGGGCACGCCGCCTGCCGGGAGAGGTCTCCGCGCTGACACGGCCGCGTGCCGCACAGCGCCTTCTCCGCCCCCCGCGAAAGGACTTCCCATGAGCAACGACGACATCATCGACAGCTTGAACGACCTAATCGAAACATCGAAGGACGGTGAGTACGGCTTTCGCGCCTCGGCCGAATACCTGCGCGACCCTGAACTCAAGCAGAGCTTCGTGACCCGTGCCGAGGAATGCCGCCAGGCGGCGGCTGAACTGCAGGCGCTGGTCGCGCGCTTCGGCGGCAAGGCCGAAGACAGCGGCACGGCGGTCGGTGCCATGCATCGCGGCTGGGTGGCCGTGAAGGGCACGCTGGCCGGCTACACCGACAAGGCCATCCTGGAAGAAACCGAGCGCGGCGAGGACAGCGCGCTGGCAGCCTACCGCAACGCGCTGGAAGACGCGCTGCCGCCCGACGTGCGCGCCGTCGTGGAGCGCCAGTACGAAGGCGTGAAGCGCAACCACGCGCAGATCCGCTCGCTGCGCAACCAGGCGCGCGCCGCGGCCGACTGACGTCGGCACGGCGGCCCCGGCGCGCGGCTGACCTAGTCGCGCCCGGGGCGCCGCTCTGCCGGGTCGACCTCGCCCGGCAGCGCCTCGGCATCGTCCGGCGCTGCCGCAGCCGCACCCCGCGCCCGCCTGGCCTTGCGGGCCCGCGGCCGGCCGTTCTCGTCGACGGCCTCTTCGTCATCCTCATCCTCGTCGTCCCGCGCCGCGCCATCGACCCGGCTCAGCGCGACGTCGGGATCTTCGTCATCCGGGTCGGCCTCGTTCTGGCCCGGCGTGAAGACGCGGTCCACGCCGATGTCGGCGCCGTCGCGCACGCCGGCGTCACCGTCGTCCGCCGCGGCCAGCGTCTCGCCCAGTGGCAGCGGTGCCTGCTGGTCGTCGCGCAGGGCAACATCGACGGGCAGGCCAGGGTCGGCGTTGTCGCCACCTTCCAGGCCGGCCATGTCGCTGCCGCTGTCGGAACTGTCGCCCGGCCCGAGGCGGTCGGCGCCACGGCCGGCGGCCTCGGTCGGTGCGGGCTGGATGCCGAGCAGGCTGCTGCGTGCCATGGGGTACCTCCGGAATGCATTGCGCGGGACGTCCCCGCCCCGCTGCTGCGGCAAGGCATGTGCCCTGCCGCCCGGCATCAGCCCAGCGGCGTGCGGCGCGGGCCGTCGTCGTCGGCGCCGCTCGCCTCGCGGATGACGCTGATGCCGCCATCGGGCTCCATGCGCGCGATCTTCACGTCGGCCAGCTTGTCGATGCCGTGGGCACGCAGGCTGGCCATCAGCTCGGGCACGGTCACCATCTCGTGGCGCAGGTTGCGACCGATCAGGTGGCCGCGGCGCACCAGCACCACCGGCGGCGGCTCGACGAAGCGGCGCACGCGGTGGGAGCGGTAGCTGGCCCAGTCCAGCAGCCAGTTCCAGCCGACCAGCGTGGCCACCAGGACGCAGCCCTCGGCCACCGTCGTGTAGCCGCCGGCCATCGCGTTCTGCGACGCATCGGCGATCAGCACCAGCAGCAGGATGTCGGCGATGGCGATGGAGCCGGTGTCTCGCCGCAGCACGAAGCGGAACAGCAGGAACAGGAACCAGTACATGACGCTGCCGCGCAGCACCAGCTCCAGCGGCGACATCTCGAAGTGCAGCAGCTGGGCGATGTCGGGCAGCAGCCCGTTCACGAGCCGCCGCTGAAGCGCAGCCGCTCCACCGCGAAGCCGCGGTCGCGGGCGATCTGCACCAGCGCCTGCTGGCGATCGGCGGCCAGCTGCGGCCGGCGCGACCACAGCCACAGCAGGTCGCGCGACGGGCTGCCGATCAGCGCCTCGTCATAGCCGGCGTCCACATGCAGCACGGCCAGCTCACTCCAGGCCCAGGGCAGGCTGTGCAGCACGGCCGGCCAATGGCTCACGCGCAGCCGCGCGCCCTGGCTGCCCGGCACAGCCTGCACGAACGCCTGGCGGCCGTGCGTGCCGCGGCGGTCGATGCGGCGCTGCAGCAGCTCGTAGTCGCCTTCAGCGCGCGGCAGCAGGCCCAGCTCGGGCGGTTGCAGCGTCTCGGTTTCCAGCGGCGCCGGCAGCTCGCCGACCATGAACCAGCGCCCAGCCAGGCGCGCCAGGTCCACCTCGGCCGCCGTTGCCAGCGGCACCGCGGGCCGGCGGCCGGCCAGCAGGTGCTCCAGCAGCGGCAGGCCCAGCGTCACGAAGCTGGTGGCGGCCGCGGGGCTGACGCGGGCGCGCCAGCGGTCGGGCACCATGGGCCAGGCCAGCGCGAGCAGGTGCACCAGCGGCAGCTTGCTGAACGCGGCGGCACCGGCCGCGAGCGGCGCCGCACCAGCGGGCGGTGCAGCAGGGCGGCGGCGCAGCGACAGCAGCGCCATCACGCCGACGAGCACGCCCACCGCGGGCGGCAGCAGCCGCTTGGGCTGCAGCTTGTCGCCGATCTGCGCACTGAGGCCCGTCACGCGGTGACGCAGCTGCGCCTCGCGCGCGATCAGGCGCTGCTCGACGAGCAGGATGCGCGCGTCGAGGTCGCCCGGCGCGTCGGCGTCAATGAGCGACAGGCTGGCCTGCGACGGTGGGGTCATCGGATGGGTCCTCGGGAGAAGAAGTGGGCGGCGCCGCCATCAGATGACGGCGCGTGGCCGACAGCCGCAGCTTGGGCAGCAGCCCGCGCACGCGCTGCAGCGCCAGCACGATGACGATGCCGTTGATCGCGATGGCCAGCACCAGCGCCCAGGGCAGCTGAAGCCCCAGGCCCACCATGATGCCGATCAGCGCGGCCCACAGCAGCAGCCAGACCGTCACGCCCAGCACGGCCACGGCCACCAGCAGCGCGGCGATCTCGATGAGGGACTGCGTGGCGCGCTGCAACTCCAGCGACAGCAGCTCGACGCGGTCGCTGACGAGGCCCGGCAATTCGCGCCAGAGGTCCTTGAGTTGATGCAGCAGCGGTGCCGGCCCCGGGCTTGCGCCGGGGCCGGGCGGGTCGGTCGCGTGGGCGTCGGCCAAGGCGGTCTCAGCGCGCCAGACGGGCCACCAGCACGCCGACGGCCAGGGCCGTGATGACGGCGGTCAGCGGGTTGTCGCGCACGGTGCTGCGCAGGCTTTCGGCCCACTCGTCACCCAGCTCGCGGGCGTCCTGGGCGCGCTGGCTGATCGCCTCGCTCGCGGCGGTCACGCCGTCCTGCACGCGCTGCACGGCCGGGCCGGCGCTGCCCGCCAGGCGGTCGATGGTCTGGTGGGCCCCCTGCACGACGCGGTTCAGCACGTCGTGGCCAACGGCAGCGCCCTTCTCGACGGCGGAGTCGGCCTTGTTCGCGACATCAGTGATGACGGCCGCGGCGGGCGCCGGTGTGGCGGGCGACGCGGACGAGGTGGGGAAAGGCGAGTTGGCAGTGGTGGTGGTCATGATGGTCCTTGAACAACAAAACAAAAGGGAAAAGCGACTGACCTGCCCTGCATGGCAAGCGGGGTGCCATGACCGCGCGGGGGCCGAGGCGGCAAACCTTGCCGCAGGCCTTGCTCAGATCGCGCCAACGCTGCCGGTCACCGGCAGCACGATGCCGGTGATGTAGCCCGCGCACACCGGCGACGCCAGGAAGACATAGGCGGGCGACAACTCCTCGGGCTGCGCCGCGCGCTTCATGTCGGTGTTCTGGCCGAACTCGGCGACCTTGTCGGCCGGCGCGTCGGCCGGGTTCAGCGGCGTCCAAACCGGCCCCGGCGCCACCGCGTTGACGCGGATGCCGCGCTGGATCAGGTTGCTGGCCAGCGATTTGGTCAGCGCGTGGATGGCGCCCTTGGTGGCCGAGTAGTCCAGCAAATGGGCGCTGCCGCGCAGGCCCGTCACCGAGCCGGTGTTGATGATGGACGCGCCCGGCTTCAGGTGCGGCAGCGCGGCGCGCGCCATGCGCAGGTAGCCGCCGATGTTGGTGTCCAGCGTCTCGTGCAGGCGCTCGTCGTCCAGGTCTTCCAGCGACGCCGCATGCTCCTGGAAGGCGGCGTTGTTGACCAGCACGTCCAGCCTGCCGAAGCGCGCGATGACCTGGGCCACGGCGCTGTCGCACCAGGCGCGGCTCTTCACGTCGCCCTGCAGCAGCAGGCACTGGCGGCCTTCGGCCTCGACGCAGCGGCAGGTCTCCTCGGCATCCTCGGTGGACGAGTGGAAGGCCACGGCCACGTCGGCGCCCTCGCGCGCGAACAGCACCGCCACCGCACGGCCGATGCCGGAGTCGGCGCCGGTGATCAGAGCAACGAAGTCCTGCAGCTTGGCGCTGCCGCGGTAGTTGGGCGCCATGAAGCGCGGCGCCAGCGCCAGGTCGGCCTCGCGGCCAGGTTTTTCCAGGTGCTGGGCGGGCAGTTCCACCGGCTGGGGCCGGGCCCCTGCCTGCACGGCGACGCCGTCGTCCCCGTCGTCATCCCCGTTGGAAGCCTGCTGCGCGTCGGCCTGGTCCTGGCGCTGCTGGATGCGCCGCTGCGTCTTCAGCGTCTCGTCGTCACCGCGCATGGCTCAGCCCACCACCTTCTTCAGCCCGGCGGCCTCGCTTTCCTTGCCGGACGGCGTCTGCGCGTCCAGGCCGCGGTCGGGCGACTCGGCCACCTGCGGCACGTCGCCGGGGCGGTCGATCAGCTCTTCGATGATGAAGTGGCCGTAATGCTGGGCGCGCTCGGCGCCCCGGGCCTGGGCCGCGCGGGCCACCTGCGCGGCCTGCGCGTCGTTGCCGACCGCCACCACCAGCCAGTGGTAACCGCGCTCGGCCAGCGTGCGGTGCGCCAGCACCAGGTTCATCTCCTGGCCCACGGCCGCGATGGGGCTGGCGTTGGCAATGTCCGCGTCGATCTGCCTGAGCATCTCGCGGTCGGTGTAGCGGCGCACGGCGCCGTCCTTCAGGCCCAGGTCGGCCAGGTCTGCCGCGGCGCGGTCGGCCGCGTCGGCCGTCGGCAACGAGATGACCACGTGGCCGACGGGCTTGAAGACGCCGAAGCTGGTGTGTTCTGGGTTGGACATGCGGGCCTCTTGCTCAAGTGGAGGAACAGCCGCCACGGGCAAGTGCGGTGCCCAGGCCGCGGGCACGGCGATTGCCTTAACCCTCCATCTATCTGGACTGGAGCCGTGATGTCACCCGTTGTCCGCCGACCGGTTCTCTATGTCGAGGATCACCCGATCAATGCGCTGCTGATGGCCGCGATCTTTGAACGCCGGCCCCAACTTGAGCTGGTGATCGCTGCCAGCGGGCAGGAGGCGCTGCAAATGGCCGAGGGCCTGCAGCCGGCCTTGCTGCTGCTGGACCTGGGCCTGCCCGACTGCCATGGCAGCCAGCTGCTGGGGCGACTGCGCGCGCTGCCCGGTTGCCGCACGCCCGCGGCCATCGCCGTGACGGCGGACGTCACCTTCGACATCGCCGGCAGCGGCTTCCTGGAACTCTGGACCAAGCCGCTGCATGTCGAGCAGGTGCTGGCACGGCTGGACGCGCTGATCGGCGCCCCCGCCACGCCGCAGCCTCAGCTGCTGCGCGAGCTGCTGTCCATGCCGGCCGCGGCCGCGATGCTCACGCCGCGCTGGCGCTGAGTCCCGCAGCCGGCGCCGCGCGGCGCACGGCAGGCGCGCCGGCGTCGCGGATGACGCAATGCACCAGGTACAGCTTGCGCACGGCCGGCACCGACAGCACGAAGGGATAGAAGTCCGCCACGCCCATGCTGCGCGACAACTCGTTGAGCACGCCCGTCAGCTCCATCCAGCTGTTGATCAGCGGCAGGAAGCGCCCGGCCTCGGCGTCGCCCGCCGTGTCGGCCAGCAGCTCGGCACCGAAACGTTCATAGCTCAGCTCGACGCGCTCGCCGTCCAGCCCGAAGCTGCGCGCCGTGTCCAGCGTGTCGACCAGATGCAGGTAGTGCGCCCAGGTCTCGGCCCAGTCCTCCCACGGGTGGGCGCTGGCGTAGGCGCTGACGAAGTGGCGGCCCCAGTCGGGCGGCGGGCCGGCGTTGTAGTGGCGCTCCAGCGCGGCGCCGTAGTCCTGGCGCTCGTCGCCGAACAGGGCGCGGCAGCGCTCCAGCCAAGCCGGTGACGGCTCGACCAGGCGCTGCCAGTAATAGTGACCGGTCTCGTGGCGCAAATGACCGAGCAGCGTGCGGTAGGGCTCGCCGAGGCTGCCACGGCGCTGCTCGCGGCGCGCATCGTCGGCCTCCGAGGCATCCAGCGTGATGACGCCGTCGGCATGGCCGGTGATGACCGCCGGCCCCTCTGGCGGGCTCAGCAGCAGGTCGAAGGCCAGACCCAGCTCGGCATCCTCCAGCTTGGAGCGCACCGGCAGCTTCAGTCCGATCAGCGACGAGACCAGGCGGCGTTTCGCCAGTTCGATGCGGTTCCACCACAGGCCGCCCTCGGCATGCGACAGGTCGGGCAGCGTGCGCGTCAGCCGGCAGCAGCGGCACAGCGTGAAGCCGGCTCTCACCTCGGCCGCCGCCAGCAGCCAGTTGCAGCCGGTCACCGTGTCCAGGTTGGCGCAGCGGGCATAGCGCGGTGCCGAGCGGGCCGCGCCGACGCGACGCCAGCCGCCCTCGCCGGCCGCCTCCAGCGGCAGCAGCATGCCGCGCTCGGCGGCATAACCCAGCGGTCGATGGCAGGCCAGGCATTCGCTGTTGCGGAAGAACACCGGCCGCCCGCAGGCACAGCTGAAGGCCCGCGGCGTGGTCGGGCGAGGAACGGGGAGCGGGCTCATGGCGGCGCGCACGACCGGCCGGCGTCAGGCCGGCACCGCATGGCGCGGCGGCACGCGGCCGGCGGCGGCCAGCGGTGTCAGCTGCTGCTCGAAACGGCGCAGCACGCCGGCCCAGTCGGCCTGCGCCGCGGCCTGTCGCGCCGCGCTACGCAACAGGCTGCCCGGCGCAGCGGCGTCCACGGCGCGCGTGGCGGCTTCCAGGAAGGCATCGGCGGCGCCCAGGCCCTCGCGCGGCGGCGCCAGGCAGCCGTTGATGCCGTCGCGCACATGCTGACCGGCCGTGCCGGTGTCGAAGGCCGCCACGGCGAGGCCGCTGGCCAGCGCCTCCAGCGTCATGTCACCCAAGCCGTCGTCCAGGCTGGGCGCCAGCAGCACATCGGCACTGGCGCAATGCCGTGCCAGCTCCGCGCCGGCCTGCATGCCGACGAAGCGCACGGCCGGGTGGGCGCGCTCCAGCCGGACGCGCAGCGGGCCATCGCCCACCACGACCATGCGCAGCCCGGGCCGGCGCGCACTCAGCCGCTCGAAGGTGTGCAGCGCCAGGCCGACGCCCTGCCCGGGCGCCAGCCAGCCCACGTGCAGCAGCACGCGGCAGTCGTCCGCGGCGCGCCAGTCGTGGCGCAGCCCGGGGTCGCGCCGGTCGGGCGAGAAGCGCAGCGTGTCGACGCCGCGGCCCAGCACCTGCAGGCGCTCGAAGCCCTGTGCCGCGAGCCGGCGCGCCAGTTCGGGCGTGGGTACGAAGTTGCCGTCCGCCATCGCGTGCAGCCGGCGCAGATAGGGCAGCAGCAGCGGCTCGAACCGGCCCAGCGCGGTGAGCACGCCGGGACGGAAATCGGCGCTGGTCGGGATGCCTTCGGCGCGCGCGGCGCTCAGTGCTGCCCAGCCCAGCGGCCCCGGCGTGGCCGCGTGCACCAGCTCGGGCCTGGCGCCGTCGCGGTGCCACAGCGCGCGCAGCGTGCGCACGCTGGCCCAGCCCAGGCGCAGCCCGGGGTGCAGCGGCACGGGCCCGCCGCTGCAGCGCCACTCGTCGGCCGTGCAACAAGCGTCCTCGCCCGGTTGGCGGGGGCGGATCAGCTGCACCGCATGGCCGGCGCCGCGCAGGTGGCGCAGCGTGCGGCGCGCTGTCAGCGACACGCCGTTGATCTCGGGCGGAAAGGTCTCGGTGATGTAGGCGATGCGCACGGGCAGGGTCCGGTGGCGATGGCAAGCCGCCTCTTGGGCAAGCCCCATGCCCGGCGCCCGGCATGGCACTTGCTGCATCCAAGGTTCCCGCTGGCCTTCACACCCTCCCCCACCCATGACGAAGCCACGAACGCGCCGCCCATGCGCCACCCACGCGCCGGAGCCCGGGTGCTGAGCGGCACACCGCCATGATGCTTTTTGCGGCCGGGCCGCTGCGCTGGCGCCGCACGCCGGTGCAGGCCGACGCACCAATGTCGGCGCAGCCGCCGTCGCCAGGCCGCGCGGCCGTCTTCATCGACAAGGACGGCACGCTGGTCGACAACCTGCCCTGCAACGTGGACCCGGCGCTGCTGCGGCTCAAGCCCGCGGCAGCCGAGGCACTGGCCGGGCTGGCCGCGCGTGGCTTCGCGCTGCTGGTCGTCACGAGCCAGAGCGGGTTGGCACGCGGCTATGTCACGCGCGCGCAGGTCGCGCGGCTGCAGGCGGCGCTGGAGCAGCAGCTGCGCGACGCGGCGGGGGTGGAGTTGCTGGACGTCCTCGTCTGCCCGCATGCGCCCGCGCCCGATGGCCGACCGTCGTGCCTATGCCGCACGCCGGCACCGGGGCTGCTGCTGCGCGCCGCGCGCCGGCACGACATCGCGCTGGCGCGCTCCTGGATGGTGGGCGACACGCTGGACGACGTCGAGGCCGGACACCGCGCCGGCTGCCGTGCACTGCTGCTGGGCACCTCCGACCCGGCTGGCGAGGCCGACGACCGGCCGCGCACGCCGCTGCGCCAGCCCGATGCGCAATGCACCGGCTGGGCCGACGTGGGGCCGCAGCTCGTCATGGCCGAACCTCTGCCGCCGTGAGCGCAGCGCTGCGCGAGCGCAGCAGCGCCATCAGCTGCCGCTCGGCGGCACTCAGCCCCGCATGCGCAGGCGGCGCCCCCACCCAGGGCAGCGCGCGCAAGGCCGCACGCGCCGCGTCGCTGCCCAGAGCCTCGCTCGCGGCCAGCACGCGCGGGTGGATGTAAGCCTTGCGGCAAACCGCGGCGGTGTTGCCCAGGCGCTGGGCGACGGCCGCCACCACCTGCGTCGGCCGGCAGGGCTCGGCGCCCTCCGCACAGGCGGCCAGCGTCAGCTGCAACGCCAGCACGCTGCCATGCCAGGTGCGGAAGTCCTTGGCCGTCACGCGCTCGCCCGCCGCGGCGGCCAGCCAGGCGTTGACGTCGGCCGAATCCACCGCGTGGCTGTCGCCGTTCTCATCCACATATCGGAACAACTCCTGGCCGGGCAGTTCGCGACAGCGCCGCACGAGGCGGGCCACGCGCCGGTCGGTCAGCCGCGCGCGGTGGCGCACGCCGCTCTTGCCGACAAAGGACAGCTCGATGGCATCGCCCTTCACGCCGGCATGGCGGTTGCGCAGCGTCGACAGGCCATAGGAGCCGTTCTCGCGCGCATAGGCAGCGTTGCCGATGCGCAGCCAGGTCGTGTCCAGCAGGCGCACCAGCGCCGCCAGCACGCGCTCGCGCGTGGGCTCGTCCGGCCCGGCCAGTGCCTGCTGCACGCGCCGGCGCAGCCGCGGCAGCGCGGCACCGAAGCGGCGCAGGCCGTCGAACTTGGTCTGGCCCCGGCCAGCGCGCCAGTCGGCGTGATAGCGGTATTGCTTGCGCCCGCGTGCGTCGCGGCCGGTGGCCTGCAGGTGGCTGTCGGCCTGCGGGCTGATCCACACGTCCACCCAGGCCGGCGGGATGGCGAGCTGGCGGATGCGTGCAAGCACCGCTTCGGCGCGCACGCGCCGACCTTGGGCGTCGCGATAGTCGAAACCGCCGGCCGCGCGCGCCGTGCGCCGGATGCCGGGGCGGGCGTCGTTGGCCCAGCGCAGCCCGGCGCGACGGGCGGTGGCAGTCGGTTCCGTGAGCATGAGGACGACAGGCATGCGACGTGCCGGCCGCGCGGCAACCAGCGGGCACGACGCTTGCCACTGCTTACAAATGCGCTTGAACTACACCGTTTCGGGGCAGACCGGCCGCCCCTTGTCGCTGCCGGCCGGGCCCCATCTTCTGGATGTCTCGATGTTCTGGGGCGCCACCGGTGGTGTGCGCCGCGTGCTGGCGGCCAAGCACGACCGGCTGCGGGCCCAGGGCTGGCGGCACACCGTGCTCGCGCCTGGTGCGCAGGGGCCGGGGATGGTCGATTGCGGCGGCCTGCCGCTGCCGCGCAGCGGCGGCTACCGCGTCGTGCTGAACCGCGGCCGCGCGCTGCGCCAGATGGCGTTCATCGCGCCGGACCTGATCGAGTCCGCCGACCCCTACACGCTGGCCTGGGCCGCGCTGGCCGCCGCCGAGCGCCTGCGCGTGCCGTCGGTGGCCTTCTGCCACAGCAACCTGCCGGCGCTGGCGGCTCGGCTGATGGGCGGCGAGCGCGCCGAGGCCACGCGGCTGGGCCGCGGTGCCGAGCAGTGGGCGCGCCGCTACCTCGTCAACCTGTACAGCCACTTCGACCTGGTGCTGGCGCCCAGCAGCGGCCTGGCGCTGCGCCTGCAGTCCTGGGGCGTGAAGCGCGTGGCCGTCCAGCCGCTGGGCGTCGACTGCGCGGTGTTCGCGCCCCGCGCGCATGACGCCGGCTGGCGCGCGCGCCTGTGCCGCGAGCAAGGCCTGGCCCCGGACACGCGGCTGCTGATCTACACGGGGCGCTTCGCCGCCGAGAAGAACCTGCCGCTGCTGGCCGACGCCGTGCGGCTGCTGGGCCCCGGCCATCTGCTGCTGGCCGTGGGCAACGGCCCCATGCCGCCCAGCGGGCCGCAGGTGCTGGTGCTGCCGCCCGAGAACGACAGCGCCCGGCTGGCCCGCATGGTGGCCAGCTGCGACCTCTATGTGCATGCCGGCGACCAGGAGACCTTCGGCCTGGGCGTGCTGGAAGCGATGGCCTGCGGCACGCCGGTCGCGGTGGCCGCCGCCGGTGGCCTGGCCGAGCTGGTGCAGGGCGCCGGCGTGCTGGTGGAGCGGCCGCTGCCACGGCTGTGGGCCGAGGCGCTCAGCGCCAGCCTGCACGGCAACAACACCTTGCCACGCCGCGCCGCGCTGGCACGTGCCCAGCAGCAGGACTGGCCGCGCGTGATGGCGCAGCTGACGCAGCGCTACACCGCCTTGCTCGGCCGCCCCACCGCAGCAGCGGTGCCGGCACCCACAGCCGGCCGGCTGGCGCCGCTGCCGCAGCTGGCCCGCCACCGCTGATCAGCGCGGCGGTGCGCCGCCCGGGTCGCACGCCTCGTCACCGACGCAGCCGTACGGCTCGGCCTGCCAGCGCCGCAGCAGCGCCCGCGTCTCGCGTTCGAGCGTCGACCAGGGCAGCGCGGCGCCATCGGCCTCGCGCAGCATCGTGTCCAGCGCACTGAAGTGCAGGCGTGCCAGGCCTTCCAGCATGGCCACCACCACCGTGCGGTGCAGCGGCGCGGCGCGGTCCAGCAGCGTCGACAGGTCGCGCAACGCGACGACGTCCCGCCTGACCCGGTCCAGCGCCGGCCAGGCGAACGCCCGCCCCTCGCTCAGCGCCGGGTGCAGCAACTGCTCCTCCAGCTTGCACAGCAGCGCCAGCCCCAACTGCAGCCGCCGCAACGCCGAACCGGGGCCACCGTCCTCGCCCAGGCTGAACGGGCGGCTGGTGGCCCGGTCGTAGTCGTCGAAGCGCGCCTGCAGGGCTTGCTGCAGGTCTTGCAGCAGTTGCAGCAAGGGCCGCCGGGCGGCTGACGCACGCCCACGCTGGGGGCGGGTCGGCTGGGTGGCCGGGTCAGCCGCGTCGTGGAACGGGTCGGGACGGCCCATGGCGTTCCTTCAATGAATGTCGGACGCCCGCCTCGGGGCAATCCGCGCGCCGGACCCGGCCAGCGGCGCGCTGCGCGCCGCGTCAGCGCAGCGACTCAGTCGCCGCGTGGCGCCGGGCGATCCGGCGCCGCACCGCTCTCGGCGGCGTACTCCTTCAGCCGGTTGTAGAGCGTCTTCAGGCTGATGCCCAGGGCCGCGGCGGTGCGTTCCTTGTGGTGATTGAAATGACGCAGCGTCGCCAGCATCAAGGCCCGCTCGGCCTCGGCGACGCTGGAGCCTATGGGCAGCGTGATGGAGGGCACGCCCGGCTGCACCGGCGCCACCTCGGCGGCCACGGGCGCCGCGGGCGCCTCCTGCAGGCTGCCGAGCGAACCCCACCCGGACAGCGCGCCGGCCTGGTCGACGCTGGGCAGCCAGGTCGCGTCGATGAGGCTGCCCTGCTCCATCACATAGGCGCGCTGCACGGCGTTGCGCAGCTCGCGCACATTGCCCGGCCACGGGTACTCGACCAGCGCCGCCAGCGCGGCCGGTGCGAACTGGCGCACCACCCCTTCCTGCTCGCTGATGGCGGCCAGGAAATGGTTGGCCAGCAGCGGGATGTCGGCCGCGCGCTCGCGCAGCGGCGGCAGCTCGATCGGAAAAATGTTCAACCGGTACAGCAGGTCTTCGCGCAGCTTGCCGGTGGACACCGCCTGGTAGGGCGAGCGGTTGGTGGCCGCGATGATGCGCACGTCCGTCTCCTGGCTGGTAGTGCTGCCCACGCGCATGAAGCGCCCGGTCTCCAGCACGCGCAGCAGCTTGACCTGCAGCTCCAGCGGCATCTCGGTGATCTCGTCCAGGAACAGCGTGCCGCCGCTGGCGCGCTCGAAGAAGCCCTGGTGCTGGCGTTCCGCGCCGGTGAAGCTGCCCTTCTCGTGGCCGAAGATCTCGCTCTCGATCAGGTTGGGGCTGATGGCGCCGCAGTTGACGGCCAGGAAGGGGCGCTTGCGGCGGCGGCTGAGGTCGTGCACGGTCTGCGCGACGACTTCCTTGCCGGTGCCCGACTCGCCGGTGATGAAGACCGACACGCTGGTGCCGGCCACGCGCGAGATCTGCTGATAGATGCGCTGCATCGGCTCGCTGCGACCCCACAGATGGCCAAAGTGCCCCGACTGCGCCAGGTTGGCGGTCAGGTCCTCGACCTCGGCCTGCAGCGCCGCCGGCTTCATGATGCGCGACAGCACGCCTTGCAGCTGCTTCAGGTTGACCGGCTTGACCAGGTAGTCGGCCGCACCCAGGCGCAGCGCCTGGATGGAGGTCTCCAGGTTGGCGTGGCCGGTGCACAACACCACTTCGGAGTTGGCCACCAGCTTGGGGTCGGCCAGCAGATCCATGCCGTTGCCGTCGGGCAGGCGCAGGTCCAGCAGCAGGATGTCGGGCTGCTGCAACGAGATCTGCCGGCGCGCATCCCGCAGGTTGTGAGCCAGCGCGACCGTGAATTGCTCGCCCGCGATCAGGGCTCGCAATGAAGCGGCCGCGTCATGGTCGTCGTCCACCACCAGGGCATGCGGCATCGGCGTCGTTTCCTTCCAGCTGTTACACGGTTGATGGGGGCAGTTCAAGCCAGATTCTCATCACATTCGCGCCTCGTGGGAGAAATTTGACGAGCCGCTCAGGGATATCGCTGGGGCGTCACGCGGGCGCGTCGATTGCCCCATTTGGCCAGTTCGACTGCCGCGTTAGACGCCCGCGAGGCCATTGTGACGGCCGGCCCGCAAAACTTGCCGAAAGTTCGGCCGCGCAGCCTCCAGTTCCCGTTTGAAAGCCAGGTTGCGCCATGACGTCGACAAAACCGACCGCCCCGCTGCCGCCCCTGCCGGGCGCCCATTCCGACGACGATTCGGTGGCCGGCGAGGAAGACCCCGGCGCCAGCCTGGAAGAGTTGCCGCGCCCGACGCACCCCGAGCCCGTGCCCGCAACGGCGCCTGCATCACCGCACCCTGGACCTGGCAAAAGCTAGGGGGGCGAGCGGGCACAGTGCTTGCCCCTGGCGCTTTGGCAGCCAGGCGCACTGGCAGCATCGAGGGGCTCATGACTCAATCTCGCGGCCGGCGTCGAGCCGGTGTGGTGTGGACGCTGGTGGCCCTTTGGGTTCTCGCCGGCGCGGCGGGCTGTGCCAGCCAACGCGACCGCGTGGTGCAGCCGGTCTCGCCGCGCCAGACCGCTGACCGCGTCACCATGCTCGACCGCAACGGCCCGGTGCCGGCCGCCGCCGAGGCGCGCGACCTCGCCCGCGTGCGCGCCGAGGGCAGTGGCGCGCTGTTCGAACACCATCTCGGCGTGCTGGCCGGCGGCGGCGACACGCAGCTGCTGGGCGGCAACACCGCCCGGCTGCTGATCGACGGGCCCGACACCTTCGCCGCGATGAAGGCGGCCATCTCGGCCTCCCGCCACCGCCTGCTGGTGGAGTTCTACATCGTCGAGGATGAAGGCGTCGCCGCGGAGGTCGGCGAGCTGCTGCTGCGCAAGGCGGCCGAGGGCGTCAGCGTGGCGTTGATGTACGACAGTGTCGGCTCCCTGGGCACCGAGCGCGCCTTCTTCGACAAATTGCGCAGCGGCGGCATTGCGGTCTGCGCGTTCAACCCGATCAACCCGCTGGAACGGCCCGGCCACTGGGGGCTGCTGCAGCGCAACCACCGCAAGGTACTCGTCGCCGACAGCGACGTGGCCTTCACCGGCGGCATCAACCTCAGCAACGTCTACGCCGAAGGCTCATTCAGCAGCGCCGCGCGGCGCCGCCCGCCCGACGATGCCGACAAGCAGGGCTGGCGCGACACGCAGGTGGAGTTGCGCGGGCCGGTGGTGCCGGCGCTGGCCGCAACCTTCCGCGAGTCCTGGGCCCGACAGGGCTGCGAGGGTGCGCTGCCGCCGGGGCCGCCGCCGCGCGTGGTCACGCCGGGCCAGCGGGTTGTGAAGCTGGTGGCGGGCGACCCGGCGAACGGCATCAACCCGACCTACACCGCCTTGCTGCGCGCCATCGATGCGTCACAGCGCAGCGTGCAGCTGACGATGGCCTATTTCGCCCCCGGGCCCGACCTCATCCAGGCCCTGTGCGACGCGGCACGCCGCGGCGTCTCGGTGTCGCTGGTGCTGCCCGGCCGCAGTGACGTGACGCTGGTGCTGCACGCCGCCCGGTCGCGCTACGCGCAGCTGCTGGAGGCCGGCGTGCAGATCCACGAGATGTCGCACGCCGTCATGCATGCGAAGACGGCGGTCATCGACGGCGTGTTCTCCAGCGTCGGCTCCAGCAATCTGGACTGGCGCAGCATCGTCGGCAACAGCGAGACCGACGTCATCGTGCTGGGTGACGACTTCGGCCAGCAGATGCAGACACTGTTCGCCCGCGACATGGCCGCGTCGACGCCCATCGAGGCGGCCCAGTGGGCCAAGCGCGGCATCGGCCGGCGGCTGATGGAAAGTTTTGCGCGCGTCGTCGAACCGCTGCTCTGACGGATCAACTGGCGCCGGCGCTCGCGCCCTGGTTGAGCAGGTGCTCCCGCACCGCCATGGCGTCGCCGCCGACCGCCAGCACGGCCTCGGCCAACTGCGCCGTCGTGATGCCCAAGACCTCGCACCAGCGTGCCGCGCCCACCGCGTCGGCCGGATCAATGGGGTCGGGCAATTCGCCCGGTTCGGCGGTTAGGGACGGGGCCATGAGGCGCTCCTGCTCAGCATGGCCAAAGCGGGCAAACACGGCGCCCGCGCTGCATCGCGGGGGTCAATCTGGGGGGCTGGCGCGCCGCTTGCCCAAGGGGGGGGACCTCCCTTTGTGGCACAGGAGCCATGCGATGACAGTTGATCAGTTCAGGTTGCCGACCGTGGGCAATGACGATTCAGCCTTCCGCCAGATGCCGCCGTCTGACGGCACTCTGGGCGCCGCCAACATGGACACGGTGGCGCCGGTGGATGACCATCCGAGCGACGTGCGCAGCGTGGGCGCGCGCCGCCCCGGTGGCAGCACCATGGGCCGGCTGATGTGGCGCAGCCGCACGCGCACGGCGGGCATACGCTTCGAGTGGGCAATGCGCTCCTGCGGGCCGGTGTTGCGCGTGGTGGCGACCTGGACCGACCGCCAGGGCCAGCCGCACCACACCTCGTTCTCGGTGCAGTGCAACGGCCTGGAAGGCGCGCTCGACCGCGCCATCGCGTCGCGCATTTCCTGCGGCGCACCGATGCCGGACCGCGAGGATTTGCTGCAACGTCTGCAGCAAGAATTTGCCACGGCGCCGCCGCACGTCCACATGCCGGCGCAGGCGGCCAAGGCCGCTTAAAGTCGGCGCCCGGCCCGGTTGGGCAGCCCGCCTGGCGTGACTGGCCGGCCGGCTCAGAGCCAGCTGATGATGCGGCGCAGCCACTGGGGCAGCGGGCGCGTCGGGGTGTAGTTCTGGCGGTATTGATTGGGCATGGCGATGGGCTCCGAACGATGTACTGTATGTTTATACAGTATTTTCAGCCGACCCATCAAGCGTCATGGCGTAGTTGGTAGCGATATCATTTATCGCACCACCGCCACGGACGCCCCATGAACGCTTCGCGCCGACAGACGCTTCGCCACGCTCCCCTGACGCTGATCGCGGCGCTGCTGCTGGCCGGCTGCAGCGGCCTTGCGCCAACGCCCCCGGCCGACGGCACCTGGGTGGCGGCCTGGGGCAGTGCCCAGCTGGAACAGGCCTCACCCACCAGCGGCACCACACAGCCGCTGCGCGACATGAGCCTGAGGCAGGTGGTGCGCACGACAGCCGAAGGCATGGCGCTGCGGGTGCGCGTCAGCAACCTGTTCGGGCGCGAGCCCCTGCAGCTGGGCGCGTCCAGCGTGGCCCTGGTCCAGGCAGGCACCGAGGCCGGCCGGCCGTCGCTCCAACCCGGTAGCCTGCGCACGCTGAGTTTCCAGGGTCGGCGCGAGCTGACGCTGGCGCCCGGCGCCGAAGCCTGGAGCGACCCGATCGCGCTGCCCGTGCCGCGGCTGGCCGACGTGGCCGTTCAGATGCATGTGGTGTCGGCGCCGGCGCTGGCGACGGCCCACCCGGGCTCGCGCATCAGCAGCTGGGCCCTGCCCGGCAATCAGGTGGGTGCCACGGACTGGCCCGACGCCACGCCGCGCGACGGCTGGTGGCATCTCGCGGCCGTTGACGTGAGTGTGCGCCAACCTCAACCGGTGCTGGTGGCCATCGGCGACTCCATCACCGACGGCTATGGCGTGCCGCCCGGCAGCTACCAGCGCTGGACCGACGCCCTCGCCCGCCGCCTGGCCGCGCAGGGCCGCACCGCAGCCGTCGTCAACACCGGCATCGGCGGCAACCGGCTGCTGACCGATGGGCTGGGGCCCAACGTGATGGCGCGTTTCGAGCGCGACGCGCTGGCGCGCAGTGGTGTCACGCATGTGGTGCTGCTGGCCGGCGTCAACGACCTGGGCACGAGCCACCGCCAGCGCCCGACCACGCCGGCGTCGCGCGAGGCCCTGCTGAATCAGTTGGCGGGCGGTCTGTCCCAGCTGGAACAGCGGGCGGCCGAGCGCGGTGTCTGCCTGCTCGTCGCCACCGTCATGCCTTACGGCGGTAGCGGCTACTACCAGCCCCAGCCCGAGAACGAAGCCGACCGGCAGACGCTGAATGCCTTCATCCGCCGCGCCGGCGGCTTCGACGGCGTGGTCGACTTCGACGCCCTCACCCGCGACCCGGCGCGGCCCTCGCACCTGAAGCTCGAGCTGGACAACGACGGCCTGCACCCGTCCATGGCCGGCTACCAGGCCATGGCCGATTCCTTTCCCGTCGAGTGGCTGGACCGGCGCTGCTCGGTCCGCAAGACGATCCGGATCGACGGCGCCAAGTAGCAAGGGGCTCCGTGAGGAGCCCCTTGTCGTCGAGCCGAGCCCGGCGCGCCGGGCTCGTCGCTCAGCCTCAGAAGCTGGCGCGCAGGCCGACCTGGTAGGTGCGGCCCGGCTCGTAGATGGCGTAGGGCGCGTTGGCGAACTGGAAGTTGGTGCGCTGCGAGGCACGCGTGACGTTGAAGACGTCGAACGTGGCCTGCAAGTCCTTCTTCCAGCCAATGATCTCGCCGATGTTCAGGCGGGACGTGAAGTCCACCTGGGCATAGTCCAGCCCGTAGAACGCGGCGGCGGTGATGCCGTTCTGCCCCGTGCCGCTGGACTGCGACCCCTTGGTGAAGTTCTTGGTCACGCGGAAGCCGCCATAGGTGCCTTCGTAGTAGGCCGCCAGGTTGTAGGTGTAGGGCGGCACGCCGATGGCCACGTTGGCGCCCGACTGCTTGACCTTGGTGTAGTTGGCGCTGACGCCGAAGCCCTTCAGGTAGGACATGAGGATCTCCAGCGGCTGCTGGATCGTCAGCTCCAGGCCCTTGATGTAGAGCTTGTCGGACGTGTTCTGCGTCTGCGACAGCGTGACCGGCAGGTTGTTGATGTCGGTCAGCGCCTGGCCGACGGGCAGCGCGTCCAGGTCCGCCGGCGGGTTGGCGTAGCCGGCGCGGATGTAGAGCGCGCGGCGCTGGTCGCGGCTCAGGCCGTTGGTCCAGTTGATGCCGTACTGGTTCAGGCTGCTGAACGGCACGTTGGCGTTGACGTTGCCGGTGAAGCCCTTGATGCCCTTCTTGAACCAGGCCAGCGCGATATAGCCTTCACGCCCGGTGTACCACTCCAGGCCCAGGTCGGTGTTCTTGGACTCGTAGGGCTTGAGGTCGGGGTTGGTCAGCGTGCCGTTCTGCGCCGACGGGTCGGTGAAGCTGGCAGTCAGCGCGCGCAGCGACGTGGGGTCGGCACGCGTGATGGTCTTGGACACCGACGCACGGGCCAGCAGGTCGGGGCGGATGCTGTAGGCCAGGCTGCCCGACGGCAGGAAGTTGCTGTAGGTCGTCGTCGTCAATGCTTCGACGATGGGCGTCGGGTAGCGGCCGCCGTCGGCCAGCGTCGTGTTGCGCGGATCGGCCGGCGCGCTGAGCGACGCGAAGGTCTGCTGCGTCGTCACATAGCGGGCGCCGGCGTTGTAGCGCAGCGTGTTGCCGAACACGGTCGCGTCGCCGTTGACCTCGGTGAAGATGGCGCTGACTTTCTCCTCGATGTAGCCGGGGTTGACGCCCGTGTTGGTGCCGCCGGTGCCGGGCACCGCGGTCTCGTGGGCGGCGGCGTAGTTGGCGTCCTTGGCGAACTTGCCCCAGTCCAGCGCAACGAAGCCGCGCGAGTTGGCCGACAGGTAGCCCGGGATGCTTGCGTTCGGGATGGCCGAGCCCAGGTATTGCAGCGGCGTCGTCGCGCCCGCGGTGTAGCCGGTGCCATAACCGGGATAGTCAGCGGCAGCCGAGCCGGCGGCACCCGTGCCATTGCAGCCGTTCTTGTTGGTCGTGTTGGGCGCCGGCAGGTAGACGTTGAGGTTGCGGCCGCAGACGATGTTGGACCAGTAGGCGTCGTTGTTCAGCGAGCTGATGCGGCGCGACACGCTGTCGTAGGCGCCGCCGAACTTGATGTCGACGACGTCGGCGTCGATGTCGATGGCGCCGCGCAGGCCCGAGGTGCGCACCTGGCGTTTCTCTTCCTGCACGTTGACACGGCCGCCGTTCCAGCCGAACGCGGCGGGCGTGTTCAGGATGTCGGTGCTGGCGCCGGTGAGGGTGTTGGTGGCCTTCAGCATCGGCGTGCCGCTGGTGTTGTCGTACTCGGTCGTGATGCCCGAGCCCAGCACCGTCTGGAACAGCACCGTGGGCGACTGGCGGTGGAAGTCACTGCGCGTCGCGTTGGCCTGCACGTCCACGCTGATCGCGTCGGTGATCTTGATGTTCAGGCCGGGGTTGATGCTGTGGAACTTGGTGTCCTCGGTGTACGGCCGGTACTCCAGGAAGTACTGCGAATTCGCGAACGTGCCCTTGGTGACGACGCAACCGTTGGCGCAGTCCGTGCGGTCCACCGTCATGTTGACGGGGATGGACGAGCCGTTGCGGCCCACCCAGTTCATGTCCGAGCGTTCGAACTCGTTCTTCTTGTGGCCGTAGATCGCGTCGACGAACAGCTTCACCGAACTGTTGGGGCGGGCCTCCACCGACAGGATGGCGTTCTGCCGGTCGCGGCTGCCCTCGGCCACCATCGCGCGGCCCAGCCGCGGGATGATGGCGTTGTCGATCTGCGTGATGGTCAGGCCGGGGTTCTTGGCCAGCAGGAAGGCCTCGTCGATGGTGGCGCCCGTCGTCAGGCCGTTGCCCGCGTTGGCCGGCACGGTGCCGGGGATGGTCCAGTTGCCGCCGCCGGTGTTGTTGCGCGTCGCGCTGCTGCTCTGCGTGGCCAGCAGGTTGGCATTGGTCCAGCCGATGGACTCGAAGCCGGTGGTCTTGACCTTGTTGGTCGACCAGGCCACGCCGGCCAGCACGCCGAAGGTGTTGTCCCAGGTGTTGCTGATCAGCGCCGAGCCGCGGTTGCCGTTCTTGTCTGCCTGCTGGTTCTTGGTGCCGGTCAGCGTGAACGCGGTGCGCAAGCCCTTGCGGTCGAACGGGCGCGCGCTGCGCATGTCGACGATGCCGGCCGCGCCGCCTTCCAGCATGGACGCGGTCGGGCTCTTGACCACCGTCACGCTGCTGAACAACTCGCCCGGCAGGAAGTCCATGTCGACTTCACGATTGGCGCTGCCCGAGTCGACCCGGCCGGTGGAGGCCGATGCGACGGGCGCGCCGTTGAGCAGCACGCGGGTGAAGTTGGTGCCCAGGCCGCGGATCTGGATCTGCAGGCCTTCACCGGTGATTTCGCGCGTCAGCGTGACGCCCGGGATGCGCGAGATGGACTCGGCGATGTTGCTGTCCGGGAACTTGCCCATGTCCTCGGCGCTGATCTTGTCGATGAAGCCGATCGAGTTGCGCTTCGCGTTCGCGGAGCTCTCCAGCGATGCGCGGATGCCGGTCACGACGACGGTGTCGAGCTTCTGCTGATCCTGGGTCTGGGCGGGAGTCTGGGCGTACGCCTGCGAAATCAGCCCTGCGAGCAGCGTGATGCCCACGCCCAGATGTTGGTTTGCGCGACGCGTCAGTCGCTTGGAAGGCTCGTTCATCGTTGTCTCCGTGTGGTTCTGTGATCGGCGCCGTGACCGGTGCGGTAACGGCCTCAAAAATGGTAGCGCGAACATTTTTAATTTACGTTCACCAGCAAACAGCGTCAACGAGGGTGTGTACTAATGTATTAGTGAAATATGGGGGCGGGATTCTTGGCCGAACACCTCAATCCGGAGGGATCTTGGATCGCGCTCTCGCAAGACATCGACAACGGCCGGCGCGTCCCCCGTTGCCGTCCCGGCAACCAACGCGGCACCCCGAACCGGCCGGCCTCACCCGTCATGGCCAGCTCAACGCCCGGCCCCCGCGCAACGACGCACCGGCCGGGGCGCGCCCTGCCCTCCAGCACCAGGCACTGCGCGCGGAGCACGCACAAGGCAGGCCATGACAATGGCGCCCAGCACTTGAGCGCGCACGCCCGCGTCTTCACCCCGAAATGAACTTCACGCTAGATCCCACCCGCCACGCGGCGCCGCAGGTCGTCGAGGCGCTTCGAGCAGCCATCATTTCGCTGGAGCTGGCGCCCGGGATCGCCCTCGACCGCGCAGAACTGGCACAAGGCTTCGGGGTCAGCCAGACCCCCGTCCGCGACGCACTCATCCGGCTCAGCGAGGAAGGCCTGGTGCTCATCCGCGCCCAGTACACGACGCAGGTCAGCCGGATCGACGTGCCAGCCGCCCGTGAAGCCCACGTCCTGCGCCGCGCCATCGAGATCGAGATCGCGCGCCAGCTGGCCAGCGCCCATGACGACGCCGTCATTGCCGACATGCGCACGCAGTTCTCGCGTCAAGCCGAGCTGGCGGACAGGAAGGACTTCATCGGCTTCATCGCGGCCGACAAGGAGTTCCACCGCGTGATGTACGAGGCGGCAGGTCTGCCGCGGCTCTGGTCGGTGGTCGTCCGCATGTCAGGCCATGTCGACCGCCTGCGCCTGCTCCACATCCCGACCGCCGGCAAGACCGAACAGATCCTCGACGGCCACCTGGCCATCCTGGAGGCCATCGCCTCGGGGGATGTCGAGGCGGCGCAGCAGGCCGTCCGCGACCACCTGTCCGGCACGCTGGCCTCCGTGGACGACATCCAGAAGCGCTACCCCGAGTACCTCATCGTCAGCTGAGCGGCCACACCCGCGTACATCACCCGACTTGGCAGTAATTTAGGTAGCGCTCACAATCAACGCCATGAATCGGCGCTTCAACCATTTTCTGCCTGACGACGCCGACCGCGCGCTGCTCATCGGCCGCGTCTGGCGCCCGGACGGCGGCGGACCGTCTCTGGTGGCCGTGCGAGGTGGCGAACTGGTCGATATGTCGGCGTACGCGGCCACCGTGTCGGAGTTGCTGGACCACCCCGAGTTGCTGCACATCGCCCGGCAGGCGCCCGGCGCCGCGCTGGGCCCGGCGCAAGCGCTGCTGGACAACGCGCTGGCCAGCGCGCCAGACCTCGCGCTGCCGCGGCCGCTGGCACCCTGCGACCTGCAAGCCCTCAAGGCCTGTGGCGTGACCTTCGCGGTCAGCCTGCTGGAGCGCGTCATCGAGGCGCAGGCGGGTGGCGACGCCACGCGCGCGAACGCCTTGCGGCAGGCCTTGCACGACACGCTGGGCAGCGACCTGTCCAGCATTCGCCCCGGCTCGGACGCGGCGCTGCGGCTCAAGGCCGAGTTCGTCGCGCGCGGCGCCTGGTCACCCTATCTGGAAGTGGGCCTGGGCCCGGACGCCGAAGTCTTCACGAAATCGCAGCCGATGTCGGCCGTCGGCTTCGGCGCGGCCGTGGGCCTGCACCCCGACTCGCAGTGGAACAACCCCGAGCCCGAGATCGTGCTGGCCGTCAACGGCCGCGCCGAGGTCGTCGGCGCGACGCTGGGCAACGACGTCAACCTGCGCGATATCGAGGGCCGCAGCGCCTTGCTGCTGGGCAAGGCCAAGGACAACAACGGCTCCTGCGCCATCGGGCCGTTCATCCGGCTGTTCGACGGGTCCTTCACGCTGGACAGCGTGCGGGCAGCGGCAGTGAGCCTGCGCATCGAGGGCGCGCACGACCGCTTCGTGCTGGAAGGCGTCAGCCACATGCCGCAGATCAGCCGCGACCCGCTGGAACTGGTGCGCCAGACCTGCGGGCCGCATCACCAATACCCGGACGGTTTCATGCTCTTCCTGGGCACGATGTTCTCGCCCATCCAGGATCGCGGCGCGCCGGGTGCCGGCTTCACGCATCAGCTGGGCGACCGCGTGACCATTTCAAGCCCGGCGCTGGGTGCGCTGGTCAACACTGTGCAGCGCAGCGACGCCATCCCGCCGTGGACGTTTGGCGTGGGTGCGCTGATGAGGCATCTGCGCATGGAGCGAGCGATGCGCCGCTGAAACCCGAGTCACTGGTTGGGCGCCCTGCTGGTGGGCGTCCTGTCTCTTGCGGCGGCCTGCGCGAGCGGACCGCCGCTTTTTTTTTCCGATCGGCAACTGCGGCCAGCATCAGACCGAGTGTCACCAGGAGGCCGAATGCCTGACACAGATTGATGGCCGCCGTGCGTTGAAACCGCTTGAGTCCGGCCAGACAGAGCAGTGTGTCCAGAAGGCCGAAGCCGTTCTTGCGCTGGACAAGCAGCGCAAACACTGCCGCGCTCAGCACAAAGACCACCTGCGCGGCTGTGAAGTAGGGACTCGCCACGATCGTCTGCATTGCTTGCATCTGGTGGTGCCCGGCCCATTGAGAAGTTCATTGAGGAGGGTCGATGCGAAACACTGAAACGCGTGCAGGCATTGTGGCGAAGAGCGATGCGGCAGGCACGTTCCCGATCGCTGGCCGGCTGGCAGTGAAAGTACGTTTTGTCGAGCCGTTCGACGCTTGGTCGGCGCAATGACGCCGACCGTCGCAGCAGCATGGCGGTGCCGGCTGCCGGCCGGGAGGATGCGCCATTCCCACGCGTCCCAAGGCCGATCGATGCCCGCTCTACCCCACCGCCTTATCGCGCTCGCCCTCGCCGGCGTCGCCATGGCCGCCCAGGCGGCAGACACATCCCCGCCCGAGGCTGAACTCACGGCCACCATCACTGCGCAGGATGCCGCGGCCTTCGACGCCTTCAACCATTGCGAGGCCAACGGCCAACTCGATCGCTACGCGAGCTTCTTCGCACCCGACGTCGAGTTCTATCACGACCTCGGCGGCGTCACGTGGACGCGCGACGCGATGATCGCGCAGACCCGGGCCAACGTCTGTGGCAAGTTCCAGCGCGAATTGGTGCCGGGCACGCTGAAGGTGTGGCCGATCAAGGGCTATGGCGCGCTGGCCCGCGGCGAGCACCGCTTCTGCCACTACAAGCCGGGCGGCGCGACGCACCCCTGCGAAGGCCGGGCCGAGTTCACCATCCTCTGGCGCAACCAGGACAACGCGTGGACCATCACGCGCGCGTTCAGCTACGGCCACGGGTCGAACTGACACCCGCTTGAGGCGGACTGCGGGCCTTCGCCGCGATTCCGAAGACCGCTGCTTACGACCCCTTCGCGGTCGTTCGAACTGGCCACCGCCATCGTCCTCTTCTGCTGCTGAGCGGGCACCGCGCATCGCGATCCCTCGCGTCGGCGCGGCGAATGCACAAGCTCGACGCGCCTTGACAATAATATTTGTCAACGTCTAGCATGGGTTTCATGCTAGACATCCAAGTCATCGAAGACCCGGCGGCGGCGACGGCGGCCTTGGCGCCGGTGCGAAGCCTGCTGCTCTCGGCGTTGGCCGAGCCGGCCTCGGCGGCGACGCTGGCCGCGCGGGTCGGCCTGGCTCGGCAGAAGGTCACCTACCACCTGAACGCGCTGGAAGCCCACGGGCTGGTGCAACTGGCCGAGGAGCGCCGGTGGGGCGGGCTGACGGAAAGGCTTCTCGTGGCGACGGCCGCGTCCTACGTGGTGTCACCGGGCGCGCTGGGCCCGGTCGCGGCAGACCCGGGGCGTGAGGTCGACCGGCTGTCGGCGAGCTACCTCATCGCGCTGGGCGCCCGGGTCGTGCGCGAGGTGGGCGACCTGGTGCGCCGCGCAAGCGACACGGGCAAGCGCCTGGCCACGCTGGCGGTGGACACCGAGATCCGCTTCCGTTCGGCGGCGGACCGCGCCGCCTTCAGCCACGAACTCACCGAGGCCGTCGCCAGGCTGGCCTCGAAATACCACGACGAATCCGCCCCCGGCGGACGGGCGCATCGCCTGGTCGTCGTGGCCCATCCGCTGGTCAAGACATCCGCTTCCAAGGAGCTTTCATGAGCGTGAAGAAAGAAGCCTCCGGGCGCCGTTCGGTGCAGATCGAGTTCGAAGTCCCCGGCACGCCGGAAGAGGTCTGGCAGGCCATCGCCACCGGCCCCGGCATTTCGTCCTGGCTGATGCCGGCCGAGTTCGAGGAGCGCGACGGCAAGCCCGTGGCCCTGAAGCTGGACTTCGGCTCGGGCCCGAACCCGAGCTCCGCGGTGACGACGTGGGACCCGCCCCGGGTGCTCGCCCTGCAGAGCGATGGCCTGGTGCCGGGTTCGCCGCCCATTGCGGCCGAGTGGCACATCCAAGCGCAGGCGGGCGGCACCTGCACGCTTCGGCTGGTGCACAGCCTCTTCGCCAGCACGGACGATTGGGATGACCAACTGGGGTACATCGAATCCGGCTGGTCCGCGTTCCTGCGCACGCTGCAGATCTATCTCACGCACTTCCGCGGCCAAGGCTCGACGCTGATGAAGTGGATGGTCCCCGTTGCGGGCACGGAAGCGCAAGCCTGGCAGACGCTGACCACCGCGCTGGGTCTGCAAGGGGCGAGCGCCGGCCAGCGCTGGACGGCCCCCGCGGGCGCGCCGGCACTCAGCGGCGTCGTCGAGTACGTCAGCGAGGAGCCTTACGACATCCTGGTGCGCGTCGACCAGCCCGGCCCGGCCGTCGCCGCCTTTGGCGCCGTCGACATGGGTGGCCCGTGCATGGTGGGCATGAACGTCTACTTCTACGGCGACCAGGCGACCGCCACCGCCGCCCGCGAGACGCCGCTGTGGCAGGCATGGACCCAGGAACACCTCCCGACGCCGGCGCAGGCGGATCAGGCCGGTTGACCGCTGCGGCCCACGTTGGCGCGCCACAACGCCGCAGTCCCGCAGCGCTTGCGTCGCCGCGCTAACGCCTCCATCATTCGCGCCCTTGCTGAAGGCACCCACGACAGCGCCCGCAAAACGGAGATCCCTGCCATGTCCTCCCTGTTCATCTCGACGATCGACTGAACACGGTTCCCGAGCCCCGGCTGAACCGTGTCTGTTCCCAGATACGGCCTCAGACCGCGCGGCGTGCAAAGCCCCGTGACCCAAGAGCCGGGGCTTTTGCTTTTCGGAAACCGAATGAGTGCACAACTCCGTTCCCGCGCCTTGCAAGAAGGCCGGGTCAAGGCCCTGCGCCGCATGAAACAGCCGATGACGCTGGTGCTCGAAGGCGCGCGCGACCCCGTCGCGCGTGCGCTGGCCCAGCGCGGCTTGCGCGGCGCAGGCCAACACATCCAGAGCCGCGGCGCCCAGCGCGGTGCCGATCGCGTGGCGCTGCAGGCGCTGCTGCGAAGAAAGGATTGGGATGACTGATTCCCAGAACGAACTGCGCGCGCAACTGGCGCAGAGAAATCGACAGCTGCAAGACGTCGCCGCGCAGCTCAAGAGCGAGCTGTTCGGCATCGACGCCATCATCGACCGCGTCATCGATTCGGTGAGGGCGTGGTACGTGCTGCCCGAGCTGGTGGCGCGGCCCGTCATCGTCTGCCTGTGGGGCCTGACCGGCACGGGCAAGACCCAGCTCGTGCGCCGTCTGGCGCAGCTGCTGGGCTTCTACGACCGCTTCGTCGAAGTGCAGATGGACGGCTTCTCCAACGGCGCCAGCTGGCGTGGCGCGCAGAACATCTCGGGCATGCTGGCACAGAGCGGCGTGCGCGAGGGGGAGCCGGGCATCCTGGCGCTGGACGAGTTCCAGCGCTTTCGCACCATCGACGGCAAGCGCAACGAGATGCGCGTGGAGCGTTACCAGGACGTGTGGGCACTGCTGTCCGACGGCCGGCTGCCGCCCGCGCTGTCGCTGCTGGGGGACATCGAATCGTCCATCGCCGAGGCTGCGTTCGACGCCGAGCGGGCCGATGTCGACGACGCCAAGCTGCGCTTCAAGCTCAGCAGCTGGGATGCGAAGGAACTGCGGCGCACCCTCAAGCTCGACGTGCCGCTGCTGGAGATCATGGCCTGGACGCCGGAGCAGATCCAGCAGCGCCTGCACGCGTTCCGCGAGAGCGGCCAGCAGCAGTGGGACACCGACTACAGCCGCCTGCTCGTGTTCGTCTGCGGCAACCTCGACGAGATGTACGAGGACCTGGCCACCAGCGTGGACGACTGCGACAGCGATGCCGACACCTTCCACGCGGTGACGGCCAAGCTCAGCGTCATCGATGTGAAGCAGGCGCTGAACCAGCGCTTCAAGCCCGAGCAGGTGGCGCGGCTGGGCAACGAGCATGTGGTCTACCCGTCGCTGTCGCGCCGCGCGTACGAGCAGCTGATCGAGCAAGGGTGCGCACGCTACGCCCGTGAGACGTCGGAGCGCTGCGGCCTGCACTTCGAGCTGGACGCCAGCGTGCGCGAGCAGATCTACGCCAACGCCGTGTTTCCCGCGCAGGGCACGCGGCCGCTGTTCTCGTCGCTGCACGCCATCCTGGGCACGGGCCTGGCGAAGGCCGCGCTGTGGGCCCTGGAGCACGGCGCCATGGCGGGCGACAGCGTGGGCCTCACGGCCGACGGCCGCAGCCTGACTGCGCACTGGCGCGGCCAGTCGCACGCCATCGCCGCGCCCTTCGAGATCAGCCGCCTGCGCCAGCGCAGCAACGCCGATTTCCGCGCGCTGCTCGCCGTGCACGAGGCCGGCCACGGCCTGGTGCATGCGCTGCTGTTCGGCCGCGCGCCGACCGAGATCAAGATCCACGTCGCCAGCTTCGAAGGCGGCTACAACGCCTACACGTCGCGCAAGGTCTGGTCGCGCCAAAACCTGCTGGACAACATCTGCACCAGCCTCGCCGGCCGTGCCGCCGAGCTGCTGGTGTTCGGGCCGGAGATGAGCTCCAGCGGCGCCGAGAGCGACCTGACAAAGGCCACGGAGAAGGCCGCGCGCATGCTGCGCCATCTCGGCCACGGATCGCGCATCGGCCGCATCGATGTGTCCGTCAGCAGCGAGGACAACGTCTGCACCGACGTGCAAACCAGCAACGCGCCCATCGAGGCGCTGCTGCAGGCCGAGCACGCGCGCGCCACGCAGCTGATCGAAACGCATCGCGGCGCGCTGCTGGCGCTGGTGGACGAGCTGATCGATCAAGGCCAGGTCACGCCGGCTCGCTTTGCGGCGGTGGCGGGGTTGCCGCCAGGCAGCCTGGGCCGACCCGAGGACGCGCTGGACCCGTATGCGCAGCGGCTGGCGACGTTTCGCGGGGCGGGCGCCGACGCGCGGGAGCGCTTGCGGGCCTAGCGCGGACGGTGCCGGCGGCACGAATGGGTGACCGGCGCGGTGCAATGGTTATCCTGCCGCCCCATGTACGCGCCCTTCTTCGGCTTGAGACAAGCGCCGTTCTCGATCGCGCCGGATCCGCACTACCTGTTCATGAGCGAGCGCCACCGCGAGGCGCTGGCCCACCTGCTGTATGGGCTGGACGGCGGCGGCGGCTTCGTGCTGCTGACCGGCGAGATCGGCGCCGGCAAGACCACCGTGTGCCGCTGCTTCCTGGAGCAGATCCCGGCGAACTGCAACGTCGCCTACATCTTCAACCCCAAGCTCACCGTCACCGAGCTGCTGCAGGCGATCTGCGACGAGTTCCACGTCCCCGTGCCGCCCGGCGCGCGCACGGTGAAGGACTACGTCGACCCGCTGAACGACTTCCTGCTGGCGCAGCACGCGGCGGGCCGCAACAACGTGCTGATCATCGACGAGGCGCAGAACCTGTCGGCCGACGTGCTGGAGCAGCTGCGCCTGCTGACCAACCTGGAGACCAGCGAGCGCAAGCTGCTGCAGGTGGTGCTGATCGGCCAGCCCGAGCTGCGCGGCATGCTGGCCCGGCCGGAGCTGGAGCAGCTGGCGCAGCGCGTGATCGCCCGCTTCCACCTGGGCGCGCTGTCCGAAGCCGAGACGGCGCAATACATCCGCCACCGCCTGAACGTGGCCGGCCTCACCGGCGCCCTGCCCTTCGACCGCAAGGCGCTGCGCCTGATCCACCAGCTCACCCGCGGCGTGCCGCGCCGCATCAACCTGCTGTGCGACCGCGCGCTGCTGGGTGGCTATGCCAGCGGCCAGGCGCAGGTCACGCTGCCCATCGTGCGTCAGGCCGCGGCCGAAGTGTTCGACGCGCAGCACGCCGCGCCTGCGCCCGGGCGCCGGGCGGTGGTCGGCACAAGCCTGGCGGTGCTGGCAGTGGCGGTAGCCGGCGGGGCGCTGACCTGGGGGCTGCAACAGCGCGGCGGCGGGGCCGGCGCCGCGGCGGTGGCCACGGCGGCGAGTGCCGCATCGGCCCCAGCCAGCTCGGCGTCGACCGTAGCGTCGGCCGCAAGTGCCGCCCTGCTGCCGGCGTCGGCCGCCAGCAGCGCCGAACCGGCACCCGAGCCGCTGCGCCTGGCCGACTGGACACCGCGCGACGGCGACGCCTGGACCATGCTCGCCCAGCGCTGGGGCCTGCCGCTGCAGCCTCAAGCCGACCCCTGCACAGCAGCCGCACAGCGTGGCCTGCAGTGCTACCGCACCAACAACGGCAGCTTGTCGCTGATCCGCCTGATCGACCGCCCGGTGCTGCTGACGCTGCAGCGTCCCGGCCACGCGCCGGCCCTGGCCACGCTGGTGGCGCTGGATGGGCAGCAGGCCACGCTGCTGGTGGACGGCAGGCCGCGCCGGGTCGCGCTGCCCGAACTGGCCGGCGCCTGGCGCGGCGAGTTCACCACCTTGTGGCGCGTGCCACCAGGCTATGTCAACCGGGCCGAGAACATCGCTCCGCTGCGCGCCTGGCTGGCCACGCAGCTGGCCAGCGTGCCGGGCATCGGCGCACCGGCCAGCGCCGCCGCCGAGCCCGCCAGCGCGGTCGCGCCGACGACCAGCTGGACCGAACTGACCCGCCAGTTCCAGGCCTTCCAGGCCAGCCAGGGCCTGCAGCCGGATGGCCGCATCGGCCCCATCACACTGATGCAGATCAACCGGGCCACCGGCGTGGCCGAGCCGCGCCTGGACGCGGCACGCTGAACCCCAGAATCGAGCGACCGAACCGCCATGTCCTACATCCTCGATGCCCTGCGCCGGGCCGAAGCCGACCGCGAACGTGAACGCGGCCAGGTGCCGGGCCTGCACACGCAGGCGCCATCCGGCCGCCCGGCCGCGCCGGCCGCTGGCCCACGCCGCTGGCTGCCCTGGGCCGGCGGCGGCCTGCTGCTGCTGGCCGGCATTGGCGCCGGCAGCTGGTGGGCGAGCGGGCAGCCGGATGCCCAGTCACCGGCTGCACCGGCTGCATCAGCTGCACTGCCGGCGCCAGCGACCGAGGTCGCCACGGCGCCGCCGGCCGCGCCACCAGTGGTCAGCGTGCCAGTACCGCCGCCGGCAGCCTCAGCCTCGCCCTACCTGCCGCCCGCGCCACCGCCCGGCGCCGTGACTGCTGCCCCCGTGCCCGCACCCGTGGTCGCCGCCAAGCTGGCACCGGTGCCCGCAGCACCGCCCGCTCCGGCCCCCGCGCCCGCGGCCGACATGCCCATCCCGCGGCTGGCCGAGCTGCCCGAGAGCACGCGCCGCGAGCTGCCCAAGCTGGTGATCAGCGGCTCGGTCTATTCGGACGACCCGGCCAGCCGCTTCGTGATGATCAATGGCGAGGCGGTGCGCGAAGGCGCCAAGCTGGGCCCCGACCTCGTGCTGGAGCAGATCGGCCCGCGCGAGCTGGTGCTGCGCTTCAAGGGCCAGCGCTACCGGCAACCGGTCTAGAGGCTGGCCAGAGACCCGCGCCTTGCGCCGTTCGGCGCCCGGCCCGACCTCCCGGCGCCAGCGGCACTGCTGACAAGCCGTTGTCAATCGCCTTCGTCACCATCGCGGCTCCTGAGATTTCGCAAAGGCAGCAGCCATGATGACGCGTATGGACATGGCAGCAGCAAACACGTGGGCGCAGGCCAGCTTGTGGGCGCCAGCGCCCGAACCTGAAACGACCGCGTCGCGCGGCAACTGGATTGCAGTGGCCAGCGCCACCCATGCACGCCGCGGCTGCGCCGAGCCGGACGCCGGCTACATGCAGGTGTGCCATGGCAAGGTCGCACCGCTGAGGCGCGTGAAGCCCGGCGACCGCGTCGCCTACTACGCGCCGACGGTGACCATGGGCGGCAGCGACAAGCTGCAGGCCTTCGTGTCGCTGGGACTGGTGAAGCCCGGCGAGCCCTATGCCTTCGACATGGGCGGTGGCTTCGTTCCCTTCCGCAAGGACGTGACCTATGTGCCCGCACACGAGGCGCCCATTGCGCCGCTGCTGGACCATTTCGAGTTCGTGCAGGACCGCGCGCGCTGGGGCTACTCGTTCCGTTTCGGGCTGTTTGCCGTCAGCGACCATGACATGCGGCTGATTGCCGATGCCATGGGCGCCGATGCCGCTTCAATGCATTTCTGAACGGCCGCCGGTTTCTACGGCTTGGGCTTGAGTTCAACGGCGATGACCAACGGCTCGCCGGTGCCCGCGTTCGCGATCCGCCTCCGCCGTGCGCACCGAATCGCTTTCCAGCAGCTCTTTGTGATGCTGCGTGGTGGCAGCCACGGCGTCGGCTGCCGCCGCGTCATGGGCATGGAGATGTCCCGCCGGCGCAAGCAGCAGACTCGAGACCCGGACCAGCATTGAGCGCGTGGCGTCGTGCCCGCTGCTACAGGCTGCCGAAACGATGCAGCGTCGCCGACCTGAAGACCTCGCCCGGCCGCAGCACCGTGCTGGGCCAGTCGGGGCCGACGGGGCGGTTCGGCGAGTCGGGGCTGTGCTGGGTTTCCAGGCACACCCCGGCGCCGCGCGTGTACGGGACGCCACCCGGACCGGTCAGCGAACCGCTCAGCCAGGTGCCCGCGTAGAACTGGATCGCCGGCTCCGTCGTCAGCACCTCCATCCAGCGCCCGGAGGCGGGGTCGCTCAGACGCGCGGCCAGATGCAGGCCGCCGTCCAGCGCATGGTCCAGCAGCCAGTTGTGGTCATAGCCGACGTCCATGCCGATCTCGCGCTCGCGACGGAAATCGAACGCCGTGCCTTCGACATCGACATGCCGGACCGGCACGCCACTCGCGTCCGGTTCCGTGTAGCGGCCGGCCTGCAACGCCAGGCGGTGTTGCAGCGCCGAGCCGGATTCGGCGCCGCCCAGGTTGAAGTAGGCGTGCGACGTCAGGTTGACGACGGTCGGGCGGTCGCAGCGGGCCTCGTAGTCGATGCGCCAGCTCATGTCCGCCCCCAGCGTGTAGCGCACGCCGACCTGCAGCGTGCCGGGGAAACCCATCTCGCCGTGGGGGCTGTCGCGCGTCAGCAGCAGGCTCACGCTGCCATCCGCCGCCGGCGGCTGCGGCATGCCGCGCCACAACTGCGCGCCGAAGCCGGCCGGGCCGCCGTGCAGGCAGTTGGCGCCGTCGTTGGCGACCAGCGTGTAGCGCTCGCCGTCCAGCTCGAAGCTGGCGTTCGCGATGCGGTTGGCGTAGCGGCCGGCGATGACGCCCAGGTGCGAGCCGGCACCGCTCAGATAGGCATCCAGGTCACGCAGGCCCAGCACGACGTTGTCGCTGCGGCCGGCGGCATCCGGCACCCACAGGCCGGTGACGATGCCGCCCAAGTCCAGCGCCGTCAGCACGAGGCCGCCGCCGTTGTCCAGGCGGTACTCGTGCACCACGCGCCCATCGGGCAGACGGCCGTATTCGCGCGCGGCGATGCTCGCGTCCGCCATCAGCGGACCAGCCCGCGCGCGTTCACATACAGCGCGTACAGCGAATGGCTGCTGGCCATGAAGAGGCGGTTGCCCTTGGCGCCGCCGAAGCACAGGTTGGCGCAGCGCTCGGGCAGGTGGATGTGGGCCAGCGGCTTGCCGTCGGGCGCATAGACGCGCACGCCGTCCAGCGCCGCCGCATCGGCGCCGGGCTGGCCGCCGCCGCCGAAGCCGCACCACAGCCGCCCCTGCGTGTCGATGGCGATGCCGTCGAAGGCGCCATGGCCATCGGCGTCGATCAGCAGGCGCTTGTCGCTCAAGGCCGCGCCATTGACGCCGTAAGACCAGATCAGCCGGTTCGGCTGCGCGCGGCTTTCGACGACATAGAGCCGCGTGCCGTCGGGGCTGAAGGCCAGGCCGTTGGGGCCGGCGAGGTCGTCCAGCACGCGCTGCAGCTCGCCGCTCGCCGGGTCGATGCGGTAGACGCCATGCGGCTGCTCGCGCACCGCCGGCGCGCCTTCCCAGTCGCCGGAGATGCCGAACTCCGGGTCGGTGAACCAGACGGCGCCGTCGGGCGCGCAGGTGATGTCGTTGGGTGAGTTCAGCGGCTTGCCGTCGAAGCGGTCGGCCAGCACGGTGATCCGGCCGTCCAGCTCCGTGCGCGTGATGCGCCGGCCCAGGTGCTCGCAGCTGACCAGGCGCCCTCGCGCGTCGCGCGCATGGCCGTTGGCATTGCCGCTGGGCTGGCGGAACACGCTGACGGCGCCGCTGCAGTCGTCCCAGCGCAGGATGCGGTCGTTCGGGATGTCGGACACCAGCAGGTAGCGACCGTCGCCGAACCAGACCGGGCCTTCGGCCCATTGCAGGCCGGTGGCCAGCTGCTCCACGCAGGCCGAGAACAGGCGCAGCTCGCGGCCCTCGGGCGCGAGGAGCTCGAAGGCCGCGTCGGGCAGCCGCGACGCGGGCTGGAACGGGATGACCGGGCCGCTGCTCATGCGCCCTCCTGGCCGGCAAACGGGAAAGGCCCCAGCACGACGAAGCCGCCGCCCTGGTAGCGGGCCTCGGGCTGCGCCGGGTCGACATGCGGCTGGCGCGCTTCCACTTCGGCCCGCCACGGGTCCGAGCTGTCCTGCGGCCGGAAGCCGATGTGGTTGGCCGCTGCGTTGTCCCACCAGGTCGAGCGGTTGGCGCTGACGCCGTAGACCACGCTGTGGCCCACCACGGGCGCCGTCAGCGCCGCCACCAGCAGGCGCTCCATGTCGTCGTAGCTGAGCCAGCTGGACAGCATGCGGCGGTCGGTGGGCACGGGCCAGCAGGAGCCGATGCGCAGCGTGACCGTCTCGAGGCCGTGACGGTCGAAATAGAACTGCGCCAGGTTCTCGCCGAAGGCCTTGGACAGGCCGTAGAAGCTGTCCGGCCGCGGCGGGGCCTTGGGCGTGATGGTCTCGCCCTGGCCGTAAAAACCGGTCACGTGGTTGGAGCTGGCGAAGACGATGCGCTTGACACCCTGGCGGCGCGCGGCCTCGTAGACGTTGTAGGCGCCGACGATGTTGGCCGGCAGCACCGTCTCGAAGGGCTTCTCGATGGACACACCGCCGAAGTGCAGCACCGCGTCCACGCCCTCCAGCAGCGACAGCATCGCGCTCGCATCCTCCAGCGCCGCGGGCACGACCTCCTCGCCGTCGCCGGCCGGGTCCATGGCGGCCAGGTCCGACAGGCGCAGCGTCTCGCAGTAGCGCTTCATGCGCGGCCGCAGCACGCGGCCCAGGTTGCCGGCGGCGCCGGTCAGCAACAGGCGCTTGAAGCGCATGGCGGTGAGTTCTTGCATCGATGAGTCTCCGGCCCGGCGGCGGGCCCCGAGGGGGTTGGCGGTGTCAGGCGCCGATGCGCAGTGGCGGGCGCAGGCGCGGCGCGGCGTCGGACTGGCGGCGCACCAGCTCGAAGTCCATCAGCTCATGCTCGCAGGGCAGCGGCTCGCCGCTCCTGCGCGCGCGGATGTGGCGCACCAGCAGGTCCACCGCGGCGCCGGCCATCTCCATGATGGGCTGGCGCACGGTGGTCAGCTCCGGCCAAATGGTGGTCGCCAGCGGCGCGTCGTCGAAGCCGACGACGGTCAGGTCGCTGGGCACGTCCAGGCCCATGCGGTGGGCAATGGCCACCGTGGCCGCGGCCATGTCGTCGTTGCTGGCGAAGATGGCCGTGGGCCGGCGCTCCTGCGACAGCAGCGTCTCGGCGGCGTCCAGGCCCGAGCGGTAGGTGAACATGCCCTGCGCCACGACCTCTTCCTCCTCGATGTTGAGGCCGGCGTCGCTCATGGCCGCGTGAAAGCCCGCCAGCCGGCGCGCGCTGCTGCTCTGGTAGGGGTCGCCAATGATGAAGCCCAGGCGGTGGTGGCCCAGGTTCAGCAGGTGGCGCGTCATCTCGTAGGCGGCCTGGTAGTCGTCGATGCCCACCGCGCAGACGGCCTCGGGCGGCACGCCGCTGGAGACGACGACGGCCGGCGTTTCGGTTTCGGCGACCAGCTTGAGCAGGACCTGAGAATCGCAGAACGGCGGCGGCAGGATCAGGCCGTCGATGCCGTTGGCAATCATCTCGGCGACCGGCTTTTCCTCGCCGTCACGCTCGGCCTCGCAGCGCTGCACGATCAGCTGCACATGGCGCATGCTGGCCTTGTTCAGCAGGCCGATCAGGAACTCGTTCAGGTAACCCGCGGTCGGGTCGATGTAGAGCATGCCGATGCGGATGGGCTCCGAGCCGGCGAGGTGGCGGGCGGCCTGGTTGGGCAGGTAGTTGAGCTGCGCGATGGCGGCCTGCACCTTCTCCCGCGTGCCCGGGCGCACGTTGAGCTCGCCGTTGACCACGCGGGACACCGTCATCGGCGACACGCCGGCCAGACTGGCCACGTCGGCAATGGTGGCGACCTTGGTGCTGCGCCCCTGACGCACGTTTGGCTTCAATCTGCACCTCGAGTGTTCATTGTTCTTGGCAGCCGGACAGACGCTGCCGGGCTGGAGCCGCGATTCTCTATCAAGCGCATGGTTGCGCGATCTTCCATGGTCAACCGCCACGGCCCGGCGCGAAACCGAAGCGCAGCGCCTTGTAGTGGGCGAGGTCGTGTTCGGGCGGCCGCACGCCGGCCGGCAGCGGCAGCCCGGAGGCGGACTGGAAGTAGGCGATGCAGGCGTCGCGCCACCAGCGGGCCTCGCGGGCCTGCACCGCGAGGTAGGCGGCCACCTCGGCATGTCGCTCGGCGTCGATGTCCGGCCGCAGCGCGGCCCAGCGCCGGCGCAGGTCGTCCACCGTCGCCACGCCGCGGTCGTAGCGGCCGATCAGCTCCGCCCACAGCGTGCGGCCCGACGGCATCGCGTGCTCCCATGGCAGGTGGTGGAACCACAGCAGCAGCTCGGGTGGCGTCGTGCGCGGGTCGGCGAAGCGGCGTGCCACCGACGGTGCGTACTGGGCCACCGCATTGCTGCCCGTCGGCGTGCGGTCGAAGCCGATGCCGCCGCGGTCGGCGCGGTGGAAGTAGGTCGGGTTCCAGTCGGCGCGCTCCAGGTTGTCGACCCAGGGGGCCGGCCCGTGGTGATGGCCCGTGCCCATGAGGTGGTGCAGGCCCAGCGGGGTCATGTAGTCCACGACGGCCTCGCGCGACCGCGTCATCAGCTCGGCGATGGCGTCACGCGCGGCCGGCCGCGCCGTGAAGGTCTGCGCGGCCCAGTCCTGGGCGACGGCGCGCGCGCGCACCTCCGGGTCCCAGGCCATGCGGCCGAAGGCGTACCAGTTGGCCTGGTCGAACTGCGAGCCGCTCCAGTTGCGGTCCGTGCCGATGTTGGCGACGCCGGCCATCGCCGTCAGCCGCTGGCCGCCCAGGCTGCCGTCGATGACGCGCGCCACCGTGCCGCCCCGGCCCGTGTCGGCCTGCAACACCTCCTCGAACAGCGGGCCCAGGTAGACCAGGTGGGTGGCAAAGCCCAGGTATTCCTTGGTGATCTGCAGCTCCAGCGCCAGCGGCGTTTTCGGCATCGCCCCGAACAGCGGGTGGAAGGGCTCGCGCGGCTGGAAGTCGATGGCGCCGTTCTTGACCTGCACGATGACGTTGGCCGCGAACTGGCCGTCCAGCGGCTGGAACTCGGCGAACGCCTGGCTTGCGCGGTCACTGGCGTCGGCCGCGTAGACGAAGGCCCGCCACATGACGACGCCGCCATGCGGGGCGAGCGCCGCGGCCAGCATGTTGGCGCCGTCGGCATGGCTGCGGCCATAGTCCTGCGGCCCCGGCTGGCCTTCGGAGTTGGCCTTGACGAGAAAGCCGCCGAAGTCCGGAATGGCGCGGTAGATCTCATCAGCCTTGGCCCGCCACCACGCGCGCACGGCCGGGTCCAGCGGGTCGGCGGTCTTCAGCCCGCCCAGCTCCACCGGCGCCGAGAAGCGCGCCGACAGCCAGACCTTGAGGCCGTAAGGCCGGAACACGTCGGCCAGCGCCGCGGCCTTGGCGAGGAAGGGCGCGGTCAGCGACTCCGCCTTGGCGTTGACGTTGTTCAGCACCGTGCCGTTGATGCCGAGCGACGCGTTGGCGCGGGCGTAGTCGGTGTAGCGCAGGTCGAGGATGTCCGGCAGCTTCCACCAGTCCCACAACGACTGGCCGGCGTAGCCCCGCTCCACCGTGCGGTCCAGGTTGTCCCAGTGGTTGAGCAGGCGCAGCGCGATCCTGGGTGCCGAGCGCTGGTCCAGCCGGGCCAGGTCCACGCCCGTCTGCGCCGCGCGCAGCCAGGCAAAGCTGCCGTAGAGCAGGCCGATGTCGGTATTGGCCGCGATCAGCGTCACGTCCCGACCCTGCAGCCGCGTGCGGCGCAGCAGCCAGCCTTCGGCCCCCAGGTCTTGCAGCTGCGAACCCAGCTCGGGCAGCGAGGCGGGCGTCGCCAGCACCAGCGCGCCCGCACCGATCTTGCGCAACAGCGCCGGCGGCCGACCCGACAGGCCGGCCACGCCGCGCTGCAACTCGACCACGGCCGCCTGCAGCGTGGGCGACGCGGCGCCTCTGGTCACGATGGCCTGCGCGCTGGCCTGCAGCTGCGCCAGCGCCGCGCTCTGCAGCGGCCGGTAGCGCAGCCACAGCGCCGCGCCGTCCTCGGCCGACGCCCATGCCGGCAGCAGCGCCAGCAGCATCCATCCCAGCCATTTGCCCACCGTCTTCATCCAGTCTCCTCGCCGATCCACGAAATCCAGGCTTGCGCGAACCCAAATGGTAGCGCTACATTTGCGTCCGCAGCATGCCATAAACAAGCACCGCGCAGGTGCCCCCTACATCGGAGACAGGCCTTTGAACACCACAGCGTCCGGACCCCATTTCAGGTCGCCACAGCGACAGGGGTTTACCCGGACAATCGCTAGCGCTACCAATCGCCCTGGACGCCTGGCGTGACGAGGGATGTCGCCGCCGCCGTCACCGGTCGCCAGCGCTGGTGGATCTGCGCGCTGCTGTTCGCGGCGACGACGATCAACTACCTGGACCGCAACGCGCTGTCGGTGCTGAAGACCAGCCTGCAGCAGCCGTTCGAGGCCGGCGGCCTGGCGCTGACCGATGCCGACTACGGCTGGATCACCTTCGCCTTCACGGCCGCCTACGCCGCCTTCCCGCCGCTGATCGGCGCCGGCATCGACCGCTTCGGCGTCAAGCGCAGCCTGGGTGTCGCGCTGGTGCTGTGGTCGCTGGCGTCCGCCGCGCACGGCCTGGTGGCCACGGTGCTGGGCCTGGTGCTCGTGCGCTTCCTGCTGGGCATGGCCGAGGCGGCGCACTTCCCGGCCGCCATCAAGGCGGTGGCGATGTGGTTCCCGCAGCAGGAGCGCGCGCTGGCCACCGGCGTGTTCAACGCCGGCACGGCGCTGGGCATCATCGCGTCGCCGCTGACGGTGTGGCTGGCGCTCAGCTTCGGCTGGCAATGGGCGTTCGTCGCCATCGGCGCGGCGGGCCTGGTCTGGCTGCTGTTCTGGGAGCACGGCTTTCATGCGCCGGAGCGCCACCCCAAGCTGGCCGCCGCCGAACTGGCCTACATCCGCGCCGGCCAGGCGCCGGGCGAGCAGGCCGTGCGGCTGCCGTGGACGGCGCTGCTGCGCTACCGCGAGATCTGGCCCTTCCTGCTCGGCAAGCTGCTGACCGACCCGGTCTGGTGGTTCTTCCTGTTCTGGCTGCCGTCGTACCTGGAACGCGAGCGCGGCCAGAACCCGCTGAAGAGCGCCGGCCTCGTGGCCCTCATCTACCTGGGCTCCAGCGTCGGCTCCATCTTCGGCGGCTGGCTGTCGGGTCACCTGACTCAGCGCGGCTGGCCGGTGGGCCGGGCGCGGCTGACGACCATGGGCCTGTTTGCCGCCTGCATGCCGGCCAGCCTGATCGCCTACTGGAGCGACAGCTTCGCGCTATGCGTCGCGCTGATCACGCTGGCCACGGCCTGCCACCAGGCCTGGTCGGCCAACCTGCTGACCTCCGCCACCGACCTGTTCCCGACCAAGGTGTCCGGCGCCGTCATCGGCCTGGGCGCCACGGCGGGCGGCATCGGCGGCATGTTCATCGCGCTGCTGACGGCGCTGACGGTGCAGTGGACCGGCACGCAGCAATGGGCCTTCGTCTACGCCGGGCTGATGCACCTGACCAGCCTGGCCGTCTTCCTGCTGTGGTTCCGCGGCCGCTTCGAGCGCGTCAACGTCGATGCCGGCCTGGACCTGGCGCAGCCGCACCGCCCGCTGCTGACGGCCGGCGGCCTGGTCGCGGCGCTGGGGCTGCTGCTGGTGTCGCTGATCACCTCGCACTGGGACGCCTGCGTCGCCGCAGCCAAGGTCTCCGGCGCGGCACAAGCACTGACTGCCGCGGCCGGCCTGGGCCTGATCGGCGCGCTGCTGGCCTATGCCGGCCGCCCGCACGCGACGCCAGCACCCCTGCTCTCCCATTCCACCGAGACGCGCCCCCAACATGGCGCCTGAACGCACCCCTCTGACGATGATTGCCAATCCCATCCTGCCGGGCTTCCATGCCGACCCGTCCATCTGCCGCGTTCCCGGTGAGGGCGGAGACGACTACTACATCGCCACCTCCACCTTCGAGTGGTGGCCGGGCGTGCGCATCCACCACTCGCGCGACCTCGTCCACTGGCGCCACCAGGGCTATGCCGTCACGCGCCCCAGCCAGCTGGACCTGACCGGCCACCCCGACTCGGCCGGTGTCTGGGCGCCCTGCCTGACCTATTCGAACGGCCAGTTCTGGCTGATCTACACGGACGTGCGCTCCACCATCGGCGCGTTCAAGGACACGCACAACTACCTGATCACGGCGCCGACCATCGACGGCCCGTGGAGCGAGCCCATCTACCTGAACAGCTCGGGCTTCGACCCCAGCCTGTTCCACGACGCCGACGGCCGCCAGTGGCTCGTCAACCAGCAGTGGACGCACTGCCCCGGCAAGAACCACTTCAACGGCATCCTGCTGCAGGAGTACGACCACGAGGCGAAGAAGCTCGTCGGCCCGATCAAGAACATCTACCTCGGCACCGAGCTGGGCGTCGTCGAAGGCCCGCACATCTATCGCCGCAACGGCTGGTACTACCTGCTGACCGCCGAGGGCGGCACGTTCTACGAGCATGCCGTGACGCTCGCCCGCTCGCGCAATCTCGACGGACCCTACGAAACCCTGCCGGGCAACCCGCTGCTGACCGCGTGGCAGAAGCCCACCGACGGCCTGCAGCGCTCGGGCCACGCCAGCCTCGTGGAGACGGCACAAGGCGAGTGGTTCATGGCCCACCTGTGCGGCCGGCCGCTGGAATGGAGCGGCCCCAACGCCGACGCCAATGCGCCGGAAGACGGCTACGCCGGCCTGCACTGCCCGCTTGGCCGCGAGACGGCGCTGCAGCGCATCCACTGGCGCGACGACGACTGGCCGGAGGTCGTCGGCGGCAACGGTCAGCAGCCCAGCCTGGCCGTGGCCGCGCCGGACCTGCCGCCCCACCCCTTCCCCGCCGAGGCCGCGCGCGACGACTTCGACTCGACCACGTTCAGCGGCCACCTGAACTCGCTGCGCAAGCCCTTTGACGAAAGCTGGGCCTCGCTCACCGCGCGCCCCGGCCACCTGCGCCTGACGGGCCGCGAGTCGCTGATGAGCCTGTTCGACCAGAGCCTGGTCGCGCGCCGCCAGCAGCACTTCAACTGCCGCGTCGAGACGCGCCTGGACTTCGCGCCCGAGAACTTCCACCAGATGGCCGGCCTGGTCGCCTACTACAACACCCGCAACCACGCCTACCTGCACGTGACCTGCGACCCCGACAGCGGCCGGCGCGTCGCCTGCCTGCACGTCAACCGCGACGGCGCCTACAGCGCCAATGGCGCGCCGCTGCCGCTGGCCGACGGCCCGGTGGACCTGGCCGTCGAGTTCAGCCACGACAGCTACCAGTTCCACGTCCGCCAGGACGGCCAGCCCTGGCAGCCCATCGGCATCGCGCTGGACACGGCCATGCTGAGCGACGAATTCGCGACCCGCTTCATCAACGGCTTCGCCCACAGCTTCGGCTTCACCGGCAACTTCATCGGCATCGCCTGCCAGGACCTGGCCGGCACGCGCAAGACCGCCGATTTCGACCATCTGAGCTACGAAGCCAAGGCCTGACGGCGCCGACGAGCGCCGCAGCCGCAAAAACACAAGAGGAGACATATGAGCCACAGACTTTCCTTCCTGGAAAAGGCCGGCTACAGCTGCGGCGACGCCGCCGCCAACCTGGTCTTCATGTCCATGGTGCTGTTCCAGCTGAACTTCTACACGGACGTGGTGGGCCTGAGCGCCAGCACGGCCGCCGCCATCCTGCTGTGGCCGCGGCTGTGGGACGCCGTCTTCGACCCGGTCATGGGCGTGCTGGCCGACCGCACCAACACCCGCTGGGGCAAGTTCCGCCCCTGGGTGCTGTGGACGGCCGTGCCCTGGGCCGTGGTCATGATCCTGGCCTACACGACGCCGGACAAGAGCTGGGGCTGGAGCACCGGCATGGTCATCGCCTACGCGGGCCTCACCAACACGCTGTTGATGACGCTGTACTCGATGAACAACATGCCCTACTCCGCGCTCGGCGGCGTCATGACGGCGGACCTCAACGAGCGCACCAAGCTCAACTCCTACCGCTTCGTGTCGGTCAACGTCGCGCAGTTCATCGTCGGTGGCTTCACGCTGCCGCTGGTGGCCAAGTTCGCGCAAGGCCATGACCGCGCCTACGGCTGGCAGATGACGATGACCATCTGGGCTGCCGCCTGCCTGGTGCTGTTCATGGTCACCTTCTTCACGACCAAGGAGCGCATCAAGCCCATCGTGGAGGTCAACGCCACACCCAAGCAGGACTTCGTCGACCTGCTGAAGAACGGCCCGTGGCTGGCGCTGGTCTGCTACACGGTCTTCAACTTCGGCATGCTGTCCATGCGCGGTGGCGCCCACTTCAACTACTACCACCACTACGTCGACAAGGCGGCGATGTTCGACTTCGTCGCGGCACTGGGCCTGACGACGCCCGACCCGGCCGGCACCGGCAGCCTGGCCGACAGCCTGGGCTACATCGTGCACGGCACGCGCGACAGCCTCGCCACGTCCAACGTCGCCGACGTCTACAACAGCATCCTCAACATGGCCGGCTTCGCGACGACCATCGTCGTCATCATGCTGTCCGCCGGGCTGTCGGCGCGCTTCGGCAAGCGCACGGTCGCGACGGTGGGCTTCGCGCTGTCGACGCTGCAGGCCTGCGCGCTGTACCTGATGCCGCCCACGGCCGTGTGGGGCATGCTGGCTTTGCACATGCTCGGCTCGGTGTTCTACGCGCCCACCATCGCCGTCATGTGGGCCATGTACGCCGACGCGGCCGACTACTCCGAGTGGCAGACGGGCCGCCGCTTCACCGGCATGGTGTTCGCGACCATCGGCTTCTCGCTGAAGTCCGGCCTGGCGCTGGGCTCGGCCGGCTTCCTGTGGCTGCTGGCCGGCTTCTTCGGCTACGACACGCAGGCGCCGACGGCGCCCAACGCCATCGAGGGCTACCGCTTCGCGTCGAGCTTCGGCGTCGGCGCCTTGTTTGCTGCCTGCACGCTGTGCATGCTGGCCAACAAGCTCGACAAGCGCACGACGCTGCAGATGTCGGAGGAACTCGCGCAGCGCCGCCGCAAGGCCGGCGTCGCCGACGACCCACCCGACGGCAGCGCCGCCGCCGTGCCGGCCACCGCCTGATCTCCGCCGCCTTCTTTCTCCACCTTCTCCATCGCTTCCCGCAGTAAGGACCTCGCCATGAGCACCGCCTATTCCGACCTCCCCGTCGTTCAATACGAAGGCCCCCAATCGACCAACCCGCTGGCCTACCGCTGGTACGACGCCAAGCGCGTCGTCATGGGCAAGACGCTGGCCGAGCACCTGCGCCCGGCCGTCTGCTACTGGCACAACTTCTGCTGGAAGGGCGAGGACGTCTTCGGCCTGGGCGCCACGGCCCACCAGCGCAACTGGTTCGCCGAGGCCGACGCCGTCAAGGCGGCCTACCTGAAGCTGGACGCCGCCTTCGACCTGTTCGGCAAGCTGGGCCTGCCCTACTGGTGCTTCCATGACCGCGACGTGGCTCCCGAAGGCGCGACGCTGGCCGAGTCCAACCGCATCCTCGACGGCCTGCTCGAAGCCGCCGGCAAGAAGATGCAGGACAAGCAGATCGGCCTGCTGTGGGGCACGGCTAACCTGTTCTCCAACCCGCGTTTCATGAGCGGCGCGGCCACCAATCCCGACCCCGAGGTGTTCGCCTATGCCGCCGCGCAGGTCAAGCATGTGCTGGAGTGGACCAACCGCCTGGGCGGCCAGAACTACGTGCTGTGGGGCGGCCGCGAGGGCTACGAGACGCTGCTGAACACCGACCTCAAGCGCGAACTGGCGCAGTACGGCCGCTTCCTGTCGGCCGTCGTCGAGCACAAGCACAAGATCGGCTTCAAGGGCACCATCCTCATCGAGCCCAAGCCGCAGGAGCCCACCAAGCACCAGTACGACTACGACAGCGCCACGGTCTACGGCTTCCTGAAGACCTATGGCCTGGAGAACGAGGTCAAGGTCAACCTGGAGGTCAACCACGCGACGCTGGCCGGCCACAGCTTCGAGCACGAGGTGGCCACCGCCTGCGCGCTGGGCATCTTCGGCTCCATCGATGCCAACCGCGGCGACGAGCAGCTGGGCTGGGACACCGACCAGTTCCCCAACAACCACGCGGCGCTGGTGCCGGCCATGCTGGAGATCATCCGCGCGGGCGGCTTCACGACCGGCGGCACCAACTTCGACGCCAAGGTGCGCCGCCAGTCCATCGACCCCACCGACCAGCTCGAGGGCCACATCGGCGGCATGGACACGATGGCGCGCGCCTTCCTCAGCGCCGCCGCGCTGTACGAGAGCGGTCAGCTGGAAAAGGTCGTGGGCGACCGTTATGCGGGCTGGAACGGCGAGCTGGGTCAAAAGATCCACGGCGGCGCCAGCCTCGACGACCTGGCCAGCCTCGTGCACGCGCAAGGCCTCTCGCCGGTCGCCCGTTCCGGCCGCCAGGAGCGCCTGGAGAACATCGTCAACAACTTCGTTTAAGGACTGTTGACCCCTCGCCCAGACGCACCTCGCTGAACGCGGGTGCGTCTGGTCGATCCCCCGAGGGGACGGCGATACATGCGGCATGGAGCCGCATGCACATCGCCCAAGGGGCCGGCTTGGGGCGGCCCGGCGCTCGGCCCAAAACGCAATTCAGAACTCAACGCACCATGTTCCTCGGTATCGACCTCGGCACGTCCGAGCTGAAGCTGCTGCTGCTCGACGAGCAGCACCGCATCGTCGCCACCACCGGCGTGACGCTCACCGTGCAGCGGCCCAAGGCGCTGTGGAGTGAGCAAAACCCCGCCGACTGGTGGGCGGCGCTGGACCAGGGCATGGCCCAGCTGAAGGCCCAGCACGGCAGCGCACTCGCGGCCGTGCGCGGCATCGGCCTGTCGGGCCAGATGCATGGCGCCGTCACGCTGGACGCGGCCGACCGCGTGCTGCGGCCGGCCATCCTGTGGAACGACGGCCGCAGCGCCGCGCAGTGCGCCGAGATGATGGCCGCCTGCCCCGAGCTGCCGGCCATCACCGGCAACCTGGCCATGCCCGGCTTCACGGCGCCCAAGCTGGCCTGGATGCGCCAGCACGAGCCCGAGCTGTTCAGCCGCGTCGCCAAGGTGCTGCTGCCCAAGGACTGGCTGCGGCTGCAACTGAGCGGCTCGCATGTCAGCGAGATGAGCGATGCCGCCGGCACGCTGTGGCTGGACGTGGCCCGCCGCCGCTGGTCGCCCGAGGCGCTGGCGCTGACGGGACTGAACGAAGGCCACATGCCGCGCCTCGTCGAAGGCAGTGCGCCCAGCGCCGCGCTGCGGCATGAGCTGGCCGAACGCTGGGGCCTGCACGCCGGCATCCCGATCGCCGGCGGCGGCGGCGACAACGCCGCCAGCGCGGTGGGCATGGGCGTCGTCAAGCCGGGCCAGGGTTTCCTGTCGCTGGGCACCTCGGGCGTCATCTTCCTGTGCAACGAGCGCTTCAGCCCCAACCCGGCGCACGCGGTGCATGCCTTCTGCCATGCGCTGCCCGACACCTGGCACCAGATGAGCGTCATGCTCAGCGCCGCCAGCGCGCTGCGCTGGGTCACGCAGACCCTGGGCCAGGCCAGCGAGGCCGCGCTGATCGAGCAGATCGCTGCGCTGCCCGCCGCGCAGCGCGAACGCGCGCCGCTCTTCCTGCCCTACCTCAGCGGCGAGCGCACGCCGCACAACAACGCCAACGCGCAGGGCGTGTTCTTCGGCCTCACGCACGAGCATGACGCGGCGGCGCTGGGCTATGCCGTGCTGGAGGGCGTGGGCTTCGGCCTGCTGGACGGCTGGCAGGCGCTGCAAGCGGGCGGTGGCGCGGCGGACTCGCTGTGGCTGGTCGGCGGTGGCGCCCGCAGCGAATGGTGGGCCAGGCTGCTCGCGTCGCTGCTGAACACCCGCCTCGTCAACGGCGTCGGCGCCGAAGCCGGTGGCGCGCTGGGCGCCGCACGCCTGGCCTGGCTGGCCTGCGGCGGCACGGTGGACGAGGTCTGCCGCACGCCCGACATCGCCCGCGTCGCTGAACCCGATCCCGAGCTGGCTGCAGCGCTGCAGCCGCGCCACGCCGGCTTCCAGCGCCTGTACACCGCGCTGCGCAGCGAGTTCGGCTGACCTCCTCCACCCCGACACGATGCCGCCACGCGCGGCAGGCCCCGCCATGCCCATGAACAGCCTCGATCAACTCCGCCAGCACACCACCGTCGTCGCCGACACGGGCGACTTCGACCAGATCGCCCGCTTCAGCCCGCAGGACGCGACGACCAACCCCTCGCTCGTGCTGAAGGCCGTGCAGTCGCCGCGCTACCTGCCGCTGCTGCAGCGCGCCGTCGCCGAGCACCCGGGCGCCGGCGCCGCCACCGTGGCCGAACACCTGCTGGTGGCCTTCGGTGTCGAGATCCTGAAGCTGGTGCCCGGCCGCGTCTCCACCGACATCGACCCGCGCCTGTCCCACGACAGCGCGGCCTCGCTCGCGTCGGCGCGGCGCCTCATCGGCCTGTACGCCGCCGCCGGCGTGCCGCGCGCCCGCGTGCTGATCAAGCTGGCCGCCACCTGGGACGGCATCCAGGCCGCCCGCCAGCTGGAGGCCGAGGGCATCCACACCAACCTGACGCTGCTGTTCTGCCTCGCGCAAGCCAAGGCCTGCGCCGACGCCGGCGTGCGGCTGATCTCGCCCTTCGTGGGCCGCATCTACGACTGGTACAAGAAGACCGCCGGCGCCAGCTGGCACGAGGCCGCGATGGCCGGCCCCAACGACCCCGGCGTGCGCTCGGTGGAAGAGATCTATCGCCACTACAAGCGCCACGGCATCCGCACCGAGGTGATGGCGGCGAGCTTTCGCAACGCGGGCCAGATCCTGGCGCTGGCGGGCTGCGACCTGATGACCATCAGCCCGGCGCTGCTGGCCGAACTGGCCCAGGCCACGACGCCGGTCGCGTGCCGGCTCACGCCGCCCGCGGGCAGCGGCGGCACGCCGCCACCGGCGCTGACGCAGGCCGAGTTCGAACAAGCCCTCGCCGCCGATGCGATGGCCCGCGACAAGCTGGCCGAGGGCATTGCCCAGTTCATCGCCGACACCGAGTCGCTCGAGCAGCTCATCCGCGCCCACCAGGCCTGACCCATGCAAGACCTCACCCTCGCCGCCAACGCGCTGCGCATGCTGGCCGTCGACGCCGTGCAACAGGCCAACTCCGGCCACCCCGGCATGCCCATGGGCATGGCCGACATCGCCGCCGTGCTGTGGAGCCGCCACCTGCGCCATAACCCGGCCGACCCGCACTGGCCCGGCCGTGACCGCTTCGTGCTGTCCAACGGCCATGGCTCCATGCTGCTTTACGGCCTGCTGCACCTGAGCGGCTACGACCTGGCCCTGGACGAGCTGAAGGCCTTCCGCCAGCTGCACAGCAAGACGCCGGGCCACCCCGAGGTGGGCCTGACACCCGGCGTCGAGACGACCACCGGCCCGCTGGGCCAGGGCCTGGCCAATGCCGTGGGCATGGCGCTGGCCGAGCAGCTGCTGGCGGCCGAGTTCAACACGGCCGAGCACCGCGTCGTCGACCACCGCACCTTCGTCTTCGTCGGCGACGGCTGCCTGATGGAAGGCATCTCGCACGAAGCCTGCTCGCTGGCCGGCACCTGGGGCCTCTCCAAGCTGGTCGTCATCTACGACGACAACGGCATCTCCATCGACGGCGACGTGAGCGGCTGGTTCAACGACGACACGCCGGCCCGCTTCGAGGCCTACGGCTGGCGCGTCATCCGCGATGTCGACGGCCACGACTTCGCCGCCATTGACGCGGCGCTGCACCGCGCAACGGAAGACGTCGGCAAGCCCACGCTGATCTGTGCCAGGACGCAGATCGGCCACGGCTCACCCAACAAGGCCGGCGGCCACGACGTGCACGGCGCGCCGCTGGGCGCGGCCGAGGTGCAGGCCGTGCGCGAGGCGCTGAACTGGCCGCACCCGCCCTTCGTCGTGCCGGATGCCGCCCGCGTGCCGCTGGATGCCCGCGAACGTGGCGCAGCCGCCCAGCGCGAATGGGAGGCGCAACAGGCCAAGCACAGCGCCGCCCTGCCCGAACGCGCGGCCGAGCTGGCGCGCCGCCTGCGCGGCGAGCTGCCTGCCGACTTCGACGCGCGCTGCGCCGCGCTGCTGGCCGACGCGGCCGCGCGCGCCGACACGCTGGCGTCGCGCAAGGCCTCGCAGAACAGCCTCACCGCGCTGGCCGCGCTGCTGCCCGAGCTGCTGGGCGGCTCGGCCGATCTGGCGCCGTCCAACCTGACGCAGTGGCCCGGCTGCCGCCCCGTGAAGAAGGCCGCGGCGGGCGGCAACTACCTGCACTACGGCGTGCGCGAGTTCGCGATGGTGGCCATCCAGACCGGCCTCGCGCTGCACGGCGGCTGGCGCCCGTTCGCCGGCACCTTCCTGATGTTCTCGGAGTACGCGCGCAACGCCATCCGCATGGCGGCGCTGATGCGCAGCAACCCCATCTACGTCTTCACGCACGACTCCATCGGCCTGGGCGAGGACGGCCCCACGCACCAGCCGGTGGAGCAGCTCGCGACGCTGCGCCTCGTGCCCAACCTCGATGTCTGGCGCCCCGGCGATGCGGTCGAGACGCTGGTGGCCTGGCAGACCGCCGTGCGCCACCTGCACACGCCCACCTGCCTCGTGCTGTCGCGCCAGAACCTGCCTCACCAGGAGCGCGACATGGAAACCCTCGATGCGGTTCAGCGTGGCGGCTATGTGCTGGTGCGCGAGGACAAGGCCCGGCCGCTGCAGCTGGTGCTGATCGCCACCGGCTCGGAGCTGCACCTGGCCGTGCAGGCGCAGCGCCGGCTGGCGCAGGACGGCGTCAACGCGCGCGTCGTGTCGATGCCGTCCTGCTTCGTCTTCGAGCAGCAGGAGACCCTGTGGCGCCGCGCCGTGCTGCCGCCCGGCGTGCCACGCGTGGCCGTGGAGGCCGGCGTGACGGCGGGCTGGCGGCAGTATGTCGGCCTGGAGGGCGCCGTCGTGGGCATCGACAGCTTCGGGGAGTCGGCCCCGGCCGCGGCACTGGCCGCACATTTCGGCATGACGGTGCAGGCCGTCGTCGACGCGGCACTCGGCTGCCTGGCGCGCTGAACCCGCCGCACCCGCAGCTCACGCGCCGGGTGACGCGCGGCGCCGCGCCCACAGCCCCAGCAGGCCGGCGCACAGCATCAGCGCGGCAGCCGGCTCGGGCACCGCGATGACGCCGCCCGGGCCGTACAACGTCCCCGACGCGGCCATGATCGTGAAGTCGGGCAGCGCCTGCCCGCTGCTGTCCAGCACCTGGATGCCGGTGAGCCTGGCGCTGGTGAGGAAGCTCGCGTCGCCGCCGCTGGCTGTCAGCAGGCCCACGTTGGACCGGGGCAGCGTCGCCGCCCACAGGCTGAAGCCGATGTCCTGCGCCACGCCGAAGACGATGGGCACGTCGAACGAGAACGTCGTGGCGCCCGTCACCGTGCGGCCGTTGGCCAGGTCACCGGCGACGGTCATGCCCGGCAGCGCGGTCTGGAAGGCGTCATTGGCGTAGAGGGACACCGCGCCGTCCTGCGACGCCATGATGCGCAGCGCCAGCCGCGTCGGCCCGCTGCCCGCCGAGTAGCCGAACTCGATCTCGCTGTCCGTACGCCCGACGTTGAAGAACGACCCGTCCAGCGTGATGCTGGCGCGGTAGGTGCCGCTGCCGGTGCCGCCGGCTATCGTCAGCGTGTCGACCTGCCGCGCACCGGCCTGCGCACCCGCGACCGTGCCGTTGTCGGAGGTGCCGGTGTAGCTGGAGGTTGCCCGCACGCCCAGGCTGCCGTAGCCGGCGCGGGCCTGCGCGTTGCCGGTGAAGGTGCGCGGGTCGGTCGGCGCACCGAAGGCGACGGCCAGCGGTGCTGCCACCTGCGCCGCGCCGGCTATCGCGCTCGCGCTGCGCAGCACGCTGCCCACCCCGCAGATGGGCCCATCGGTGGGCAGCGCCAGCTCAAACGTGCGGCCGAACAGCGCCGCGCCGCTGTCGGGCGCAAAGGTGGAGCAGCCGAACGGGTTGCCGTTGGCGCCGAACAGCGAGTTGCCGCCCGCCGTCAGCGCGTACACGTCCAGCGCCGGTGCGGCGGAGGCCTGACCGGGGCACAGCGACGCCGACAGCAGTGCGGAGATGGCGAGGGAAGCAGCGAAAGAAGAGGCGAGGCGCATGACGGACTCCAGGTGGATCGGTGGACGGTTGGCTAGTCGGCACGGATGTCATGTGCCTGCAGCACGGGCTGCCAGTAGCGCTGCTCGGCGGCGATGCGCGCGGCCAGCACGGCGGGCGCACAGGACGACGGCGTCATGCCGGCCTGGGCAAACACGGCGGCCACCGACGGGCGGGCGACGGCCTGCTGCAGCGCCGTCGACCAGTGCGCGACCGTGTCCCTGGACATCGCGCCGGATGCGAAGACGGCAAACCATTCGTTCACGACCAGTGCGGGGTGCCCCTGCTCGGCCAGCGTGGGCACCTCGGGCAACTCGGCGCTGCGCGCGGCACCCGACGTGGCGATCACGCGGACGCGGCCGGCCGCATGGTGCTGCCGCAGCAACCCTTGCGGCAGCACCAGCGCCGCGATTTGCCCGCCGAGCAGGTCGGTGACGGCCGGCGGGCCGCCCGAGTAGGCGATGTGCTGCCAGGCGACGCCGGCTTCGCGCAGCAGCAGGGCCTCGACGAGATGGGGCAGCGTGCCGCTGCCGGGCGAGCCGATGTTGGCCGCTGCCGGGTGCGCGCGCAGCCAGGCGATGAAGTCCGCCAGCGTCGTCACCGTGGCCGGCACCGCGGGGCCGATGGCCAGCGCCAGCGGCATCTCGCTGGCCAGTGACACCGGCTGCAGGTCGGCGTCCGCGTCATAGCCCAGGTGCGGGTACAGGAAGGGGTAGACCGTGGCGATGGCGCCCTGGGCGAGCAGCAGCGTCGAGCCGTCGGCCGGCGCCGCCTTCAGCGCCATGACGCTCAGCTGGCCAGCCGCCCCGGGGCGGTTGTCGACGATGACCGCGCGCCCCAGCGACGGCGCCAGCGCGTCGCCCACCGCGCGCGCCACCAGGTCGGGGATGCTGCCGGCCGGCCCGCTGCACAGCAGCCGCAGCACACGCTCGGGCGCGGCCCGTGCAGCGCTCGGCGCCAGGCACAGCGAGCCCAGCGTGACCAACGCATCGCGGCGGCGCGTGGCCGTGGGGAAGGCTGGGCTCATGCAGCGCTCCCGGGCTTGCGGGCCGCGGTCAGCAGCAGCTCGTTCGGCCCCGCCCAGCCCGTGGCCGTGCTGAAGGCCTGCAGCTGCTGTCGGATGTCGTCCCAGGCGGCCTGGGCTGCGGTGGCGTCCAGCCCGGCCAGCATCTGCAGCACGGGGCTGGCGGAGCTGCGCACGAAGGCAAGATAGTCGTCCACGCCGGGCATGTGGAAGACCGCGTCCATCGCGGTGGTGGCCACGTCGCAGAAACCAGCCTCTTGGCAGAGGCGGTCCAGCTGGCCGGGGCGCGACAGGCTGAACAGGCTGCCGGGTGCGAAAGGGTCACGCGCCGGCAGCCCGGCGTGGCGCAGCGCGGTGGCCGTCAACGCGGTGATGCAGGGGTTGCGCGGCGGCCCGGCGAACACCACCGTGCAGATGCGCCCACCCGGGCGCAGCACCCGGTGCAGCTCGCGCAGGCCTTGCAGCGGGTCCGGGAACAGCATCAGCCCGAGCCGGCAGACGGCGGCGTCGAAGGACGATGCGTCCGCAGGCAGCGCCTCGCCATCGCCCACGCACCAGCGCACCTGCGCCAGGCCGGCGCGCCGGGCGCGCTGCTCGCCCAGCGCCACCAGCGCCGGCGACAAGTCCACCGCCACGACGGCGCCCGCCGGCCCGACGCGCTCGGCCAGGGCCAGCGTCTGGTCGCCCGCGCCCGCCGCCACGTCCAGCACGCGCGCGCCCGGCTGCACGCCGGCCATGGCGATCATGGCCTCGGTCGCCTGACACAGCCATGCGTGGAGGGCCGGCGTATGCTGGTCCCAGCCCGCCGCCGCGGCGTCCCAGTGGGTGCGCACGGTGGTCTTGAAGTCGGTTGCTGAAGCTTGCATGCCTTCAGCGTACGGCCCGGCGCGTGCCGGCGGCAGCCGCAAATCTGCAGGACAGGAGCCGCAATGGCGCATACCCCCCGGGACTTCGACTGGGACGACCTCAAGCATCTGCTGGCCGTGGCGCGCCACGGCAGCACATTGGCCGCAGGCCGCGCGCTGGGTGTGGACCAGTCCACCGTGCAGCGGCGCCTGACGCAGCTGGAGCGGCGCTTCGGGCTGCCACTGGTGCAACGCCAGCCCAGCGGCTACCAGCTCACCGAGTTCGGCCAGGCGCTGCTGCCGCACGCCGAGCGCGTCGAGGAGGCGGTGACCCAGTTCAGGCAGCAACTGGCCACGGCAGTCGCCGAGGTGGCGGGCGTCATCCGCGTGACCTGCCCGGAGCCCATCGTCTTTCGCATCACGCAGTCGACGCTGCTGCAGCGCTTCCAGGAACGCTACCCGGCGCTGCAGGTGCACTTCGTCATGAGCGACAAATACGTCGACCTGGCCAGCGGCGAAGCGGACGTGGCGCTGCGCTCCGGCGACACCGACGATGGCGACCTGGTCGGTCGCAAGATCGGCGATTCGGTCTGGGCCGTCTATGCCAGCACGGGCTACATCGAGCGTCACGGCAGCCCACACCGTGTGGAAGACCTGCCGGCCCACGCGCTGGTCGGGCTCGACGAGACCATGGCGCGCCATCGCATCGCCGGCTGGCTGCGCCAGGTCGCGCCCGACGCGGTGCTGGTCGCGCGCAGCAACAGCGTGCTGGGACTGGTCTATTCCGCCAAGGCGGGCGTGGGCGTGGCGCCGTTGCCCATCGCGCTGGGCGACGCCGAGCCTGACCTGGTGCGTGTCATCGAGCCCGTGCCCGAGCTGACGCGCATCTGGCGGCTGCTGACGACGGCCGAGCTGCGGCACACACCGCGTGTCGCCGCCTTCTTCGACTTCATCGTCAGCGAGATCGACACGCTGCAGCCCATCATCACCGGCTGAGCCGGTACCGGGCGTGCCTCAGTGGCTGCGGGCGCGCGCCGCGGCGTTGCGCTTGCGCGTCTCGGCGCCCTTCCTGGCCGACGCCGACCGCTCGGCCGCCGTGCGGCTGGCAGCGGCCTCGCCGCCCAGGCGGCCGCCCTTGCGCGACGGCTCGTGGTTGACCGGCTGGCCACGGCCGGAGCCGGACTTCTTGCCGCCGCCGGTCTCCTTGTTCACGGTCGCCCAGGCGCGGGCCTCGGCTTCCTTCTCGGGCACGCCGCGCTCTTCGTAGCCGGCCTCGATGTGCGCGGCCTGGCGCTTTTGCTTGTCGGTGTACGACGACTTGTCACCTCGGGGCATGGTGCGCTCCTGCAGTTGCAACACCATCACCTTGCGACGGTCCGCGGCCCGGCGCTGTAGGACTTGGCCTTGCTTACGTTCAGTACAGGCGGATGGCCATGTCGAAGTGCCAGGTGCGGCGGATCTCGACGACGTCGAAGTCGCGCAGCAAGGCCGGCTGGAAGGCCTGGTAGCGCTCCTGGCTCTGCACGATGCGCCGCACCGCGTCGTCGACGGCCGGCACGCCGCTGGAGCGCACGAAGGTGATGGACTCCACCGAGCCGTCGCTGCGCACGGCCACCGTGACGATGGGGTCGGTGTGCGGCTGCTTCGCGGCCTCGCGCACCATCTCCATGGTTGGGTTCAGCTGGATCTTGCGGGCGAAGGCCTCGGCATACAGCACCAGTTCCTCGTTGGCGTCGCTGCGACCGAACAGCCGGCCGCGGCGCGCCGGCGTCCAGTCGGCCCGCTTGCGCTCGGCATCGCGCTTGGCGGCCTCCTCGTCCAGCTGCTTGCCGATGGCGCGCAGCCGCGCCTCGCGCTGCTCGGCCTCGGCCTGCGCCTGCGTCTGCAGCGCCGCCAGCTTCGCCGCCTCGATGCGGCCAGCCTCCAAGCGCGCCGCGGCCTGGCGGGCAGCTTCCTGGCGGCCCGCCTCCTGCCGGGCGGCTTCCTGACGGGCGGCTTCCTGACGGGCTGCCTCGGCGCGGGACGCTTCCTGGCGTGCGGCTTCCTGCCGCACCGCCTCCTGCCGGGCGGCGGCCTGGCGGGCGGCCTCCTGCCGTTCGCCCTCCAGGCGTGCGGCCTCGGCCCGCGCTGCTTCCTGGCGCAGCGCTTCCTGCCTTGCCGCCTCCTGCCTTGCCGCCTCCCGTCGCGCGGCCTCGGCCCTTGCGGCCTCCTGGCGCAGCGCGTCCACGCGCGCCGCCTCCAACTGCTCCGCCTTCTGCTGCGTGTCCTGGCGCGCGTTGTCCAACTGGGCCAGCTCGGCCACGCGCTCGCGGGCGTCGCGGTCGACCGCGCGCAGCGCATCGCGGCGCAACGGCTCCACGGCGGGGCTGGACGCACTCGCGAAAGCCGCGACGACGGTTGCCGGCAGCGGCTTGGCCTCGGGTCGGCTGACCTCCGGCGGCGCGGGCTCCACGCTGCGCACGCGCAGGGCATCGCTCATCTGGCGCAGCGGTTCCACGGCCGGGCTGGAGGCGCCCGACATGGCTGCGATGACCGAGGTCGGCACCGCAGACGCCGCCGGCACGGCCCACGCGGCCGGGCGGTCCACGGCGATCAGCGCCGGCCCGGCATCCGGTGGCGGGGCCACGTCGACGACGGGCTCGGGTGCCTCCAGCGTCTTCGAGGCCGGCGCGGCCTCGGCGGCCGCTGGTGCGGTGCTCGGCTCGACCGGCGCCTGCTCGACCACGGCCGACGGCGGGCTGAGCACGACGCGCAGGTCCGGCGCCTCGGTGCGGCGCGCCTGCCACGGCAGGCTCAGGCCCGGCAGCCCGAAGCCCTGGCCACCGAAGGTGAGACTCACCAGCAGCGCATGCGCCAGCAGCGAGAACAGCAGCGCACGGTTCATGCGAGCGTTCGGCATCGCACCCAGGGCGGCGCCGGCCGCGCTCAATCGCACGCCACCGCCTCCTGCGCCGCAGGCCCTGCGCTGATGCCCTCAACCCCCATGCGGTCTATTGTCTTTGCTATCGGATGCCGGACCGCGAAGTTGTCCTACGCAAGCCCCGGCTCGGGTGGTGCATCGTTTCACCCATGCTGCTTGTCTGCCCCCACTGCGGAACCCGCAATCGCGTCCCCGGCGAACGCCTGGCGGACGACCCGGCCTGCGGCCGCTGCGGGGAGCCGGTGGCGCCACGCCAGCCGGTGGCGCTGGGCGATGCGGCGCTGGCCGCTTACCTCGACGGCACCGAAGCCCCCGTGCTGGTGGACTTCTGGGCCGCGTGGTGCGGGCCCTGCCGGTCCTACGCGCCACAGTTCGAACAGCTGGCCGCCTCCCGCCCCGACATCCGCTTCGTGAAGGTTGACAGCGACGCCGCGCCGGCGGCCAGCACGCGGCTGCAGATCCGCAGCATCCCCACGACGCTGCTGTTCCTGAACGGCCGCGAGATCGCACGCCAGAGCGGCGCGATGTCCGCGGCGCAACTCAATGCCTGGGTCGAGGGCGCGCTGCGTTGATGCGACTGCAAGGCGGCTTGCAAATATTTCGGCAAATGTTGCGCGCGTGCGGCGGCAGGCGGACCGCCCTGGGCGAGCCCGCATGGAGATTCGACGGGCACGTTTTTTGCGCGGCAGGGCTGAAACAACAAGGGCTGTACCGATGATGTTGATGCCAACGGCAACAAAGCCGGTCGAAGGATTGCTGGGTGAGCTGCGTGCTGCGACGCGGCCCCACCACGACCGCATCGAACAGTTGCTGGCGCTGGATGCGCCGATGGATCTGGACCGCTATGGCGCCATCGTCGGCGGCTTCCACAGCTTCCTGACGCGCTGGGAGCGCGAGCTGCGGCTGGCCTTGCCGGCGCGCCTGCACGGCTGGCTGGCCGCCCGCGGTCGCGCGCAGTTCGCGGCCGACGACCTGGCGTTCCTGGGCGCGTGCCCACCGGCCGCGCGAGGGCTGCCCGCCTGCCTGCCGGAGCCGAGCGTGCCGGCCGCCTTCGGCTCGCTGTACGTGATCGAGGGGTCGGCGCTGGGCGGCCAGGTCATCACGCCGCGGCTGCAGCAGACGCTGGGCCTGGCGCCCGGACGCGGCGCCAGCTACTTCCACGGCCACGGCGACCGCACGGGCTACATGTGGCGCGAGTTCCGGCTGCGCGCGACCGCCGAGGTGGGTGATGACGCGGCCCGTCACCGCATGGCCTGCCGCGCCGCCGAGCGCACCTTCGATGCGCTGATCGCCACTTTCGAACCGCTGCTGGCATGAGTCATTCCAACCCGGTCGATGCGGACAACCCGCTGGCCCTGGCGGACTGCGCCAGCGAGCCCATCCGCGTGCCCGGGGCGATCCAGCCGCATGGCTGGCTGCTCGCGGTCAACGCCGCCGATGCCTCGGTGGTCGCGTGGAGCGACAACTGGACCGATCTGCTGGGCGGCACCCTCAGCGACGAGCTGAACGGTTTCCTGGGCGAGCTCAGGCAAGACCTGGCGCGGCTGGTGGATGGCGAGGGCGTGCTGTCGCTGGGCCTGCACGCGATGGCCGGGCGCACGCTGCACGTGTCGGCGCACCGGCAGGGCGAGCTGGTCCTGCTGGAGCTGGAGGCGGCGACCGCCGACCGCGGCGCACAGGCGCCCATCTACGGCCTGGCGCGGCATGCGGTGCCGCTGATGCAGCGCACGACCGCGGTCCAAGACGTCTGCCGCGTCGTCGCTGCCGAGATGAAGCGGCTGACCGGTTTCGGCCGCTGCCTGGTCTACCGCTTCGATGCCGACGGCCACGGCGAGGTGCTCGCCGAGGCGCTGGACGCGGGCTACGACGCCTACCTGAACCACCACTTCCCGGCCGGCGACATCCCGGCGCAGGCACGCGCGCTGTACCGGCTCAACCACCTGCGCCTGATTCCGGATGCGAACTACCAGCCGGTGCCGGTACGCTTCGCCGACGGGCGCAGCGCGGCGATGACGCTGGACCTGTCGCAGGCCCAGCTGCGCAGCGTCTCGCCGGTGCACCTGGAGTACATGCGCAACATGGGCACGATGGCGTCGATGTCGGTCTCCATCGTCGTGCGCGGCGAGCTGTGGGGGCTGGTGTCCTGCCACGACCACGAAGTGCGGCACCTGCCCTACCAGACCCGCATGGCCTGCGAGCACCTCGGGCAGCTGCTGTCGCTGCAGATCGAGGCCAAGGAAGAGCATGAGCAGGTCAGCGAGCAGCTGCGGCTGCGCCAGCTCACGCTGGCCATGGTGGCGCACATGGCGGACAGCGACGCCACGCTGCAGCGCCTGGTCGACGAGCCGGGGCCGCTGCTGCGGCTGGGCCGCGCGGCGGGCGCCGCGGTCATCCTGAACGATGAGTGCTGGCGCGTCGGCGAGACACCCGACGCCGACACCGTGCTGCAGATCGGCCGCTGGCTGGCCAACCACATCGACGAGGTCGCCTGCACCGACCGGCTGGCGCAGGAGGCTCCCGGCCTTGCCGAGCATGTCGGCGTCGCGGCCGGGCTGCTGGCCATTTCCATCTCCCGCCTGCACCGCCACTACATCGTCTGGTTCCGGCCCGAGATCGTGCAGAACATCACCTGGGCCGGCGACCCGCGCAAGGAGGCGCTGGCGCAGGGCAGCGCGCTGCACCCGCGGCGCAGCTTCGCGAGCTGGGTGGAACGCGTCAGCGGCCGATCGGCGCCATGGACCCCGGCGGAAGTGCATGCCGCGCTGGAGCTGCGCCATGCGCTGATCGGCATCGTGCTGCGCCGCGCCGAGGAGATGGCCGAGGTGGCGGCCGAGCTGGGCCGCGTCAACAAGGAGCTGGAGGCCTTCTCATACACCGTCTCGCACGACCTGCGCGCGCCGATGCGGCACATCGCCGGCTACGTGGACCTGGTGCTGGACATCGAAGGCCGCAACATCAGCGACCGCGCGCGGCGCTACCTGACGCATGTCAAGGACGCATCCGCGCACGCCGGCACGCTGGTCGACGCGCTGCTGGACTTCTCACGCATGGGCCGGGCGGCGCTGCGCTGCAGCTGGGTCAACACCGACATGCTGGTCGACGACCTGGTCGCCGAGCAGGCCGGCGCGCCGCGCGACGGTCGCGTTGAATGGCTCATCCACCGCCCGCTGCCGCGCCTGTGGGCGGACCCGGTGCTGATCCAGGTCACGCTGCGCAACCTGATCAGCAATGCCGTCAAGTACAGCCGCACGCGCGAGCTCGCGCGCATCGAGATCACGCCCGTCCAGGACGAGCACGGTGCCGGGCTGTACATCAGCGACAACGGCGTGGGCTTCCAGATGAAGTACGTCAACAAGCTGTTCGGTGTGTTCCAGCGCCTGCATCGCTCCGAGGCCTTCGAGGGCACGGGCATCGGCCTGGCCACCGTGCGGCGCATCGTCGAGCGCCACGGTGGCAGCGTCGAAGCCTTCGGCGAGCCCGACCGCGGCGCCCGCTTCCGGTTTGTCCTGCCTCACCCGCCCAATCTGAACCATGCATAACAACCACATGCTCAAACCCATCCTCCTCGTCGAGGACGACGCCCGCGACCTGGAACTGACCCTGGTCGCCCTCGAGAAAAGTCAGCTGGCCAACGAAGTCATCGTCGTGCGCGATGGCGCGGAGGCACTGGACTACCTCAACCGTGAAGGTGTGCATGCAGAGCGCAGCGAAGGCAGCCCCGCCGTCGTGCTGCTGGACCTGAAGCTGCCCAAGGTCAACGGCCTGGAGGTGCTGCGCGCGGTGCGCAGCACCGAGGCGCTGAAGAGCATCCCTATCGTCATGCTGACCTCGTCGCAGGCGGAGACGGACGTGGTGCAGAGCTACGAGCTGGGCGTGAACGCCTACGTCGTCAAGCCGGTGGAGTTCAAGCAGTTCGTCACGGCCATTTCCGACCTGGGCGTGTTCTGGGCCGTGCTCAACGAGCCCCCGCCCGGATCGCTGCGCAGCAGCCGCCGCTATGAATGACACGGCCAGCCTGCTGACGGCGGTGCCGGACACGGCCCCGCTGAACATCCTGCTGCTGGAGGATTCGGCCTTCGACGCCGAACTGCTGCAGGCCTCGCTGGAAGCGGCCTACCCCGCAGCCCGCTTCATCTGGGTGCAGGACGAGGCCGGCTTCACGCAGGCGCTGGCGCAGCAGCGCTTCGACCTCATCCTGTCGGACTACCAGCTGCCCGACTTCAACGGCGCCGAGGCACTGGACCATGCCCGCGTCGCGGCGCCGCAGACGCCGTTCGTGTTCGTCTCCGGCGTCATCGGCGAGGAGAACACCGTCGAGCTGCTCAAGCGCGGCGGCACCGACTACGTCATGAAGGGCCGGCTCACCCGGCTGCCCATCGTCATCGAGCGCGCGCTGCGCGAAGTGGCACAGCGCGATGCGCAGCTGCAGGTGCAGGCGCAGCTGCGCGAGGCGGATGCGCTGTACGCACGCGTCGTCGACTCGCTGCAGGACTACGCCGTGATCCTGATGGACCACGAAGGCCGGATCCGTGACTGGAACCGCGCGGCCGGCAGCATCTTCGGCCACACGCTGGCCGACGTGCGCGGCGAATCCACCGAGATCCTGTTCGCACCCGATGACCGCGCGGCCGGCACGCTGCAACGCGAGATGGCCACCGCGCTGGCCACCGGCTCGGCGCGCGACGACCGCTGGCTGATGCGCAAGGACGGCTCGCGGCTGCGCGCCGAGGGCGTGCTGACGCCGCTGTACAGCGCCACCGGCGAGCACACCGGCTTTTCCAAGATCGTGCGCGACGTCACCGCTCCTTACGAGGCCTCGGAGCTGCTGCGCCAGGCCAAGGAGGAGGCCGAGCGCAGCAACGAGCTGAAGGACCAGTTCCTGGCCGTGCTGTCGCACGAGCTGCGCTCGCCGCTGAGCGCGATTGCCGGCTGGGCCGACGTGCTGGAGAAGCGCGCCGGCGGCGACGAACTGCTGACCAAGGCTTCTCTGGTCATCCGCCGCAACGCGCAGATGCAGACGCGCATGATCAACGAGCTGCTGGACATGAGCGCCGTCGTGGCCGGCAAGCTGGTCATCCAGCGCGAGGTGCTGGACCTGAGCGCGCTGGCCGCGGAGGCGCTGCTGTCGCACCTGCATGTGGCGCAGGGCCGCCGCATCGAGCTGGCCTGCCAGGGCAGCGAGGTGCTCTGGGTCTCCGGCGACGCGCAGCGCCTCACGCAAGTCATCGCCAACGTGGTGGGCAATGCGCTGAAGTTCAGCCCCGACGGCAGCCGCGTCGAGGTGACGACGCGGCTGGACGGCGACATGGCACTGCTGAGCATCCAGGACAGCGGCCGCGGCATCTCGCCGGAGTTCCTGCCCCATGTGTTCGACCGGCTGCGCCAGGAGGACAGCTCGCGCACGCGCAAGGCCGGCGGGCTGGGCCTGGGCCTGGCGATCGCACGCGCCATCGTCGAGCTGCATGGCGGTCGCATCGAGGCGCACAGCGACGGCCCCGAACACGGCTCGCGCTTCGATGTGCGCCTGCCCATCGCCGCCGCACCCGCCGCCAAGCCGACCGCGCCGGCCCTGAACGCATCCGACCGCGCGGCGCCGCGCCTGGACGGCATCCGCGTGCTGTTCGTCGACGACGAGGAGGACGCGCGCGACGTCGGGCAGGCGGCGCTGCGCGAACTGGGCGCCGCCGTCACCGTGGCCAGCGGGGCGCGCGAGGCGCTGGCGCTGCTGGCCGAGCCGGCCTTCGACGTACTGGTGTCCGACATCGGCATGCCCGAGATGGACGGGCTGACGCTGATGCGCACCGTGCGCCAGCAGCCCGCCACCGCCCGCCTGCCGGCGGTGGCGCTGACCGCGTTCGCGATGCTGCCCGACCGGCAGGCCGGGCTGGCGGCGGGGTTCCAGCGCTACGTCGCCAAACCCATCGAGGTGCGCGGCCTCGCCACGGCCATTCTTGAAGCGCTCGGCCGGTCGGCCCAGGCGGCATGACCCGCATGAACAAGCACGCCACCGAGCCCGTCACACTGGACAACTGCGAGCGCGAGCCCATCCACATCCCCGGCTCCATCCAGCCGCACGGCGCCCTGCTGGCCTTCGACCGGCTGGGCCGGCTGGTCTCCATGAGTGCCAATGCCAACGCGATGCTGGGGCTGGACCTGAAGCTGGGCCGCGCGCCACGGGCCGCCGAGCTGGGCAGCGACCCCAGCGTCTACCTCGCCATCCAGCAGGCCATCGCGGGCATCGGCACCGACGACACCATGCCCGACTCGCGCGAGGTCGTGCTCAACGGCCGCGGCCTGGACCTGGTGGTGCACACGCACGGCGCGCTGTGTCTGTGCGAATTCGAGCGCCGCGACGGCAACACCGACCGGCTCAGCAGCTTTGCGCAGATGGCCTACCGGTCCATGGAGAAGCTCAAGCGCCAGCGCAGCATCGACAAGCTGCTGGAGGTGGCCGTGGCCGAGGTGCGCGCGATGACCGGCTTCGACCGCGTGATGGCCTACCGCTTCCGCCACGACGACAGCGGCGACGTCGTGGCCGAGTCGCGGCGCGACGACCTGGAGGCCTACCTGGGCCGGCGCTACCCGGCCAGCGACATCCCCGCGCAGGCAAGGCGGCTGTATGTGCTGAACACGCTGCGGCTGATCGCCGACGTGGGCTACCAGCCGGTGCCGCTGCTGGCCGAGGCCAGCCATGCCGAGCCGCTGGACCTCAGCCACAGCGTGCTGCGCAGCGTCTCGCCCATCCACATCGAGTACCTCAGCAACATGGGCGTGGGCGCGTCGATGAGCGTGTCCATCGTCGTCGCCGGGCGGCTGTGGGGCATGCTGGCCTGCCACCACATGGGGCCGCTGCTGGTGCCCTATGCGATCCGCATGGCGTCCGACGTCATCGCGCAGCTGATCGCCGCGTCCGCGCAGTCGCTGGCCGCGCAGGACCGCGAGGCGGCGATGGCGCGCGCGGCGCTGCTGCGCACTGACATTGCCGCGGAGATCGTGCAGGGCCACGAGGCCGTGGACGTGCTGGCCCGCGAAGCCCCCGCGCTGTGCGCCAGCCTGGGCTGCGATGCCATGTTCGTCAGCCTCAACGGCCGCGTGCGCTGCCATGGCGCCGTGGATGAAGCCTGGGCCGCGCAGCTGGTGGACTGGCTGCAGGCCCGCGAACAGCCGCTGGTGCATGTCGACCGCGGCGACACGCTGCCGCCTAGCGATGGCGCGGAGCGCTACTGCGGCGTGCTGGGCCTGCGCTTCGACCCGCCGCGGCGGGGCTGGCTGGTGGCGCTGCGGCGCGAGCAGATCGAAACCATCCGCTGGGGCGGCAAGCCCGAGAAGGCGATCACGCCCGGCCCGCTGGGGCCCCGGCTGACGCCGCGGGGCTCGTTCGACGAATGGCGCGAGACCGTGCGCGGCACGGCGGTGCCGTGGTCGGACGTCGCCCTGGAAAGCGCCGCGCTGCTGCACGACACGGTGAGCCGCGTGCACGCCGACCGCGTGCTGGAGCTGGACCGCCTGCGCTCGCAGCTCTGGGCCGTGCTGGGCCACGACCTGCGCGACCCGCTGCAGTCGCTGAGCGTGGCGTCCATCGTGCTGGACCGGCAGAACGCCACCGACCGCATCACGTCGGTGATCCGCAACTCCACCAACCGCATGCAGCGCCTGCTGCGCGACCTGCAGGACATCACCCGCCTGCAGAACGGGCTGGGCCTGGCGATGACCTATGAGCACACGGACCTGGTGGCGCTGCTCAGCCAGCAGCTGGATGACCAGCGCACCACCTACCCCAACATGCAGCTGGACGTGCAGCTGCCGGCCACGCTGCCGGTGCACGTGGACCCGATGCGCTACCTGCAGATGGTGGCCAACCTGCTGAGCAACGCGCGCCACCACGGCGCCGGCCGCATCGCCGTGGCGCTGACGACGGAGGCCGACCGCGCGCTGCTGAGGATCAGCAACCCGGCGGAGCCGATCGCGCCGGAGCTGGTCGACAGCTTGTTCGACCCCTTCAAGCGCCGGTCACTGGGCAACAGCCGCAACCCGGGCAGCATGGGCCCGGGGCTGTACATCGTCGACCAGGTGGCCAGCGCGCACGGCGGCGCCATCCGCTACGAGGCCGGCGACGGCGAGGTGCATTTCGTGCTGACCGTGCCGCTCGCCAGACACGACGTGTCGGCCTAGGCGGTTCACCAGGCCTTGAACCGCCCGCTCACGTGCAGCAGGGCCATGAACTGCAGCAGCCCGTCGTAGTAGCGCCACTGGCCCGCGGGCGGCTCCAGCGCCCAGAGGTCATCGACGAAGCGCCTGGCCAGCGGTGGGTCGACCAGCAGCGCCGCCACGGCATTGCTGGCCATCAGGCCCTTGGACGGCTCGTCGTTCAGCGGCTTGCCGTCCAGCGTGTAGAGGTGCGGGTAGGGCTGGGTCGGCTGGCTGGCGAAGAAGCCCAGCAGCCTCTGGCTCAGGCCCGCCGCGGCCGGGTTCCTGCCCCACCAGGCCTGGTCGACGCTCCAGTTCACCGCCGTGCGGAAGGCGTCATAGCGGAAGTCTTCATGGCCTTCGTGCACATGCGGACGGCCGTCGAACTCGGCGTAGTCGGACGTCAGGCCGGTCCTGGGGTGCGCGGCCTGGCTGAAGTAGGCGCGGCTGATCTGCGCGATCTCGGCCCAGCGCGCGCGGTCGGCGGGCTTGGCGCGCTGCGCCCACAGCTCGTAGAACGCGGGCAGGTGGTAGGACGGGTCGCTGAAGTCGGCCGCGTCGCCGATGGGCACGAAGACGACCTGGCCGTGCTTGGGCGAGAACATCGAGCGCACGCCGTCGACGACGCCGCCGTTGATGCGCTCCTTGTTCAGCATCACGTCCAGCAGCGCCAGCGCCTGCGCCGTGTAGTCGTACAGGCCTTGGCCGTTGCCCCAGCGGCTGGCGGCCATCAGCAGCGCGGTGGCCATGTACTCCTCGCCGTCGGACGCGGGCACGGCGTCCTTGCCGAAATCTCCGCAGCCCTTGGGCTGGCATTGCCAGCGGAAGTAGCCCTTGCGCGGGCCGGTGGCATAGCGCATGTGCGTCGCGGCCCAGTTCCACAGCGCGTCGAACTCGGCCTTGCGGCCCATCTGCACGGCAATCATCATCCCGTAGGACATGCCTTCGCTGCGCACGTCGGCGTTGCCCACGTCCAGCACATAGGCGGCCGGGCCGTCGGGCGTCGCGGGCGCGGGGTAGACGACGCGCCGGTCGGCGCCGCCTTCGAACAGCGAGGTCCAGTAGGCCGACAGCTTGGCGGTGATGTCGGCCTCGGTGATCTCGGGGCGGATCTCGCGCAGCAGGTTGCGGTACTGACCGGTCACCGCGGCGCCCTTGGCGGGAGCGCGCTGGTCCGCGATGGGGGTCAGCGCCAGGCGCTGCAGCACCGCGTTGTCATCCAGGCGCCAGACGCGGATCACGTGGCGCCCCGGCTTGACGCCGGGGAAGCGCGCATGGAGCCGGAACTGGTTGTCCTTGACGGCCCGCGCCCAGTCCTTCTCCTCACGCGTGACCTCCGGCCCGGCGGTGGGCTGCAGGTTGAGCCTGAGCTCCTGCGCGGGCTGGTCGTCGAGGCCGACGGCCAGCCGGATGCCGCCGGCACGGCCAGTGTCCAGCGTGGGCACCATGTAGAGGTCCAGGTTCATGTCGCCGCCCACCGCCAAGTCGACGTCGTACTCCAGCCGCACGCCATCCGCCAGCGTCGTGGCCGGCCGGCCCTGAGGCAGCGCCGTCACCGCGCCTTGCCCCTGGCCCAGGTTGGCGATGGCGGTCCACGTCAGCCCGCGGCCGTTGACGGCGCGGCTGAACTGCGCGGCCTGCAGCGCGACGCCGCTCGCAGACGCCTGGGCCGCGCCGCGTTCCAGCTGGCGTTGCACGGCCGCGGCGTCCGGCGTCGCGCCGGGCACGCGCTGCACGGCGGGCATGACGTTCTTGTCGGGCTGCTGCCAGCTCGTGTAGCCGATGTGGGTCTGCAGCATCATGCCGGCCCATTTGCCGTTGGCGGTCGCGTGGTACTGGTCGGTGATGGCCTGGTCGCGCGCGAACGCGGCCTCGGCGCGGTCGGCAAAGACGTTGGCGCGCGGGTCGGCGTCCCGGGCGAGCTGACGGTTCCAGGCCACCGCGTAATACAGGCGGTAGAGGTTCGCCAGTGCCAGCACCGGGTGTTCGACGAGCTGGAAGTAGGCATCGAGCTGGTCAGGCCGCAGCTCGCGCTTGACCCGGGCCACGCGCGTTTCCAGCGCGTCCCATTCCGCCACGCGCCTGCCGAAGTCCTCGCCGCGCAGCGTGTCGGCCGTGTGCACGCCGATGAGGAAACTGCGCTCGTCGATCAGCTCCGGCTTGCGCCGCGCCGCGTACTGGCTGTAGCGCGTGACGATCTCGCCGATCTCGGCCGCCTGGGCGCCGCCAAAGGTCGCTGCCGCCCAGTCTCGCGGGTAGGCCGCCAACGCCGACGGGGTCATGCGCTGCGGGCTCCAGGCCATGTCGAGGAAGAAGCTGATCGGGAATTCCATCGGCTTGATGTCGCCGACGTTGACGATCCACATCGCATCAGCGCCGCGCTCGTGCGCGAGGTCCATCTGTTGCCAGGTCTTCTCGAGCTGGTTGGCGTTGAGCCACTTGTAGTTGCGCGGCCCGCCGACGTAGTCGAAGTGGTAGTACACCCCGTAGCCGCCCTTGCGCTGGAGGTCCTGCGTCGGCAGGCGGCGCACCTGGCCCCAGTTGTCGTCGCAGAACAGCAGCAGCACGTCGTCGGGCACCTTCAGCCCCGCGTCGTAGTAGTCCTGCACCTCCTTGTAGAGGGCCCACATCTGCGGCGTGTCGGACGCCGGCCGGCGCGTCACGTCGGCAATGATCTGCCGCTGGTCCTGGACGATGCCTTCCAGCAGCGCGGTCGCCGTGCCCTCGCTCATGGGCTCGTCGCCGTCGCCGCGCATGCCGATGGTGACCAGGCTGTCGAAGGGCTTGCCGTCGGGGCGGCCCATCATCCGCGTGATGCCGCCGCGCCAGAACTCGCGCAGCTGGGGCGCGTTCTTCGCGTAGTCCCAGGCGCCACCCTTGTAGCGACGCCACTCATCGTGGGCGCGCATCATGGGCTCGTGGTGGGACGTGCCCATGACGACTCCCATCTCGTCGGCCAGCACCATGGCCTTGGGGTCGTCGGCGTTGAAGGCGCGCGGCTGCCACATGGCCGGCCACAGGTAGTTGCCGCGCAGCCGCAGCAGCAGCTCGAAGACATGCGCGTAGAAGGCCGCGTTGGTGCCGCCGAACCTGGTCTGCGCCCACGTGCTCAAGGCGGGCGCCTCATCGTTGATGAAGAGGCCGCGGTACTTGACGCCCGGCTGGTCGCTGTGCGCGCCGGCGGTCACGAACACGTCGGCCTGCGTCACGACGGGCACGTCCGCCCACCAATGCCAGGGGCTGACACCGATGCGCGCGGACAGGTCGTAGGCGCCGAACACGGCGCCGCGCCGGTCCGAGCCGACGATGACCAGGGCCCGGTTCACGCCTTTGAAGGGCTGCTCGACGACGACCTGCGTGTAGGCCTCCCACTGGCCCTTCTTCAGCGCCGCCGCCTTCAGCTTGCCGCGGGCCACCAGGCCGTCGATGACGGGGCTACGGCCCAGCTCGCCAATGACGACGATCTCGCGCGGGGCGCCGGCGATGCCGCTCAGCAGCGCCGCGGGCCGCCCCGACACGCGCGCCAGATCGGCGACGAAGCTGCGCCCCAGATGCTGCAGCGCCGGGTCGGCGCCGCCCTCCACGACAACGGCCGCCGGCTGGCCGCCGCGCACCAGGCCAAAGCTCTTGCCCATGTCGCGCGCGCAGACCGAGGCTGGCTGCTCGCAGGCCAGGGCGCCTGCGCACACGATGGCCTGGAGCAGCAGCACTGCCAGGGACTTGAACCTGGGCAGCGGCCGGTTCACGGCCTCGGAAGCAATGGTCATTGGCATCAAAATGGTTGCGCGATCATTTCAGTCTAGCCGCCCCGCCATGCCACCGGCCACATGGTTAACAGCAGTGCGGCAGAGCCCATGGAGGCAGGCCGTGCACTGGGCGACCAACCTCTTCCCCTGGGGGAAACGCTGAGCGCAGCAGGGGTAGCGATATATATGATAGCGATACCAAATGCCAAGCTGGTGCGCCGCACTTCTCTTGATCGCTTCACGATGACCCTCTCCGACAGCCCGGCCGCCCAGATCCGGGCCGCCTGCTCCGCAGCCGCTGATGCGGCGCCCACCTGGGCTGCCCTGCCCCTGGCTCGCCGCGCCGCACTGCTGCGCGCGCTGGCCGACGCGCTGCAGTCCCCCCGCGATGCGCTGGTGTTGCTGGCCGACGAGGAAACCCACCTGGGCGCTGCTCGCCTGAATGGCGAGCTGGACCGCACCTGCTTCCAGCTGCGCGGCTTCGCCGACCAGGTGGACGCCGGCGCGCCCCAGCCCGTGCAGCACGACGCCGCCATCGCCGGCGCACCGCCCGGCGGCCGGCCGCAGCTGACCCGCGTGCGCGTGCCGCTGGGGCCGGTGGCCGTGTTTGCGGCCAGCAACTTCCCGTTCGCATTCAGCGTGCTGGGTGGGGACACGGCGTCGGCGCTGGCTGCCGGTTGCACGGTCGTCGTCAAGGCCCACCCCGGGCACCCACGGCTGTCGCAGGCCGTGGCCGACATCGCGTCAGCATGCATCGCCGCGCAACGCCTGCCCGTGGGCCTGCTGCAGATAGTGCAAGGGGTCAGCGTGGAGGTCGGTCTGGCGCTGGTGCGCGACCCGGCCATCGAGGCGGCGGCCTTCACCGGCAGCGTGCGCGGCGGCGTGGCGCTGTGGCGCGAGGCCAATGCCCGGCCGCGGCCCATCCCCTTCTACGGTGAACTAGGTTCCATCAACCCGGTCGTCGCGCTGCCCGACGCGCTGGCCGCCAATGCGGCGCTGGCCACGCAGCTGGCCGGCAGCATCGTGCTGGGCTGCGGTCAGTTCTGCACCAGCCCGGGCCTGCTCATCGTGCGCGACGACACCGCCAGCCAGAGCTTCGTGCGCCAGCTGGCCGAGGCGCTGGCCAACGCCACGCCGCACGCGATGCTGAACGCCGGCATCCGCGCCGGCTTCAACACCGGCGTGGCGCGCCTGCATGGCCGCGCCGGCGTGAAGACGCTGGTGGCGTCACCGGCGCGCGGTGCGGCGCCCGGCGCCCATTTGTTTGCCACTCATGCCACCGGCTTCCTGGCCGACACCGCGCTGCACGATGAAGTCTTCGGCCCGGCCTGCCTGGTCGTCACCGTGCGCGACCTGGACGAGACGCTGCAAGTGCTGCAAGCCGTGCGGGGCAGCCTCACCGTCACGTTATGGGGCGCGGATGAAGACAGCGCCGACAACCGCCGCCTCGTGCGCGCGGCGCAAGGCATCGCCGGTCGCGTGCTGTTCAGCGGCGTGCCCACCGGCGTGGCCGTCACGGCGGCGCAGCAGCATGGCGGCCCCTGGCCGTCGTCGACGAATGCCTTCAGCACCAGCGTGGGCCATGCGGCGCTGGAGCGTTTCCTGCGCCCGGTGGCGCTGCAGGACGCGCCGGCCTGGCTGCTGGACGCGAGGGGCCAGGCATGAGCATCAAGAAGGCAGAAGACCTGCGCAGCGCGCGCTGGTTCGCCAAGGACGATTTCCGCAGCTTCGGCCATCGCAGCCGCGTGCTGCAGATGGGCTATGGGCCGGAAGACTTCATCAACAAGCCCGTCATCGCCATCGTCAACACCTGGAGCGATGCCAACCAGTGCCACACCCACTTCAAGCAGCGGGTGGAGGACGTCAAGCGCGGCATCCTGCAAGCCGGTGGCTGGCCGCTGGAGCTGCCGGCCATCTCTCTGAGCGAGAGCATGGTGAAGCCGACGTCCATGCTCTACCGCAACTTCCTGGCGATGGAGACCGAGGAGCTGCTGCGCAGCCACCCTGTCGATGGTGCCGTGCTGATGGGCGGCTGCGACAAGACGACGCCAGGCCTGTTGATGGGTGCGATCAGCATGGGCCTGCCCTGCATCTTCCTGCCGGCGGGCCCCATGCTGCGCGGCAACTGGCGCGGCCAGGTGCTGGGCTCGGGCTCGGACGCCTTCAAGTACTGGGACGAGCGCCGCGCCGGGCGCCTCTCTGACCAGGCCTGGGCCGAGATGGAAGCCGGCATCGCGCGCAGCCACGGCACCTGCATGACCATGGGCACGGCGGCGACGATGATGGGCATCGCGGAGGCCATCGGCTTCACGCTGCCCGGCGCCAGCAGCATTCCGGCGCCCGACGCCAACCACACGCGCATGTCCGCCGAATGCGGCCGGCGCATCGTGCAGATGGTGTGGGACGACCTGACGCCCGCCAGGATGCTCAGCGCCGGCAGCTTTGCCAATGGCATCGCCGTCGCGATGGCCATGGGCTGCAGCACCAACGCCATCATCCATCTCGTCGCCATCAGCCGCCGCGCGGGGCTGCCGGTCACTTTGGACGACTTCGATGCGGCCAGCCGGCATGTGGGCGTCATCGCCAACATCCGCCCCAGCGGCGACGCCTACCTGATGGAGGACTTCTTCTACGCCGGTGGGCTGCCGGCGCTGATGAAGGTCATGGCGGCCAAGCTTGACCTGGGCGCACGCACCGTCAACGGCCGCACCGTGGGCGAGAACATCGACGGCGCGGAGGTCTTCAACGACGACGTCATCCGCCCGCTGGACAACCCCATCTACGCCGAAGGGGCGCTGGCCGTGCTGCGCGGCAACCTCGCCCCGGACGGCGTGGTCATCAAGCCCAGTGCCGTCGCGCCGCACCTGCTGCGGCACACCGGCCGCGCGGTGGTGTTCGACGACTATCCGCAGCTGAAGGCCGCCGTCGACGACCCGGACCTGGACGTGACCGGCGACGACATCCTGGTGCTGCGCAACGCCGGCCCCAAGGGCGCCGGCATGCCGGAGTGGGGCATGCTGCCCATCCCGACCAAGCTGCTGAAGGCCGGCGTGACCGACATGCTGCGGCTGTCGGACGCCCGCATGAGCGGCACCAGCTACGGCGGCTGCCTGCTGCACTGCAGCCCCGAAGCCTTCGTCGGCGGACCGCTGGCGCTGGTGAAGACGGGCGACCGCATCAGCGTCGACGTGCCGGCCCGCAGCATCCACCTCGAAGTCAGCGACGCGGAACTGGCCGCCCGCCGCGCCGCGTGGACACCGCCGCCCGCCCGCTACGAACGCGGCTACGGCTGGATGTTCGGCCGCCACATCCTGCAGGCCCACGAGGGCTGCGACTTCGACTTCCTCGAAACCAGCTTCGGTGCGCCCGTGCCCGAGCCGGTCATCTATTGAGACCCGCCATGAACCCAGACACCCGCAACAAGTTGATGGGCGTCAGCACCGCCACGCTGTGCACTGCCCTGTTCAAGCGCGGCCTGCGCAGTCAGTTCATTCAGGACGTTCGCCCGCTGAACCCTGGCCTGCCCAACATGGTGGGCCCGGCCTACACGCTGCGCTACATGCCGGCGCGCGAGGACCTGAACACCATCGCCGTGTTCCAGGACCGCAGCCACCCGCAGCGCAAGGCGGTCGAGGAATGCCCCGCGGGCGCCGTGCTGGTCATCGACAGCCGCAAGGATGCGCGTGCCGCATCGGCCGGCGGCATCCTCGTCGCGAGGCTGATGGTGCGCGGCGTGGCCGGCGTCGTCACCGACGGCGGCTTCCGCGACAGCCCCGACATCGCCAAGTACCCCTTCCCCGCCTACCACCAGCGCCCCAGCGCCCCCACCAACCTGACGCTGCACCAGGCCATCGCCATCAACGAGCCCATCGGCTGCGGTGACGCGCCGGTGTTCCCCGGCGACATCGTCGTGGGTGATGCCGAGGGCGTCATCGTCATCCCCGCGCACATCGCCGACGAGATTGCCACCGAGGCCGTCGAGATGACGGTCTTCGAGGACTTCGTGCAGGCCCAGGTGCTCGCCGGCCGCAGCGTGCTGGGCCTGTACCCGCCGACCGACGCGGACGTCGCCGGCGCGTTCGCCGCCTGGCGCGCCAGCCAAGGCCGGTGAAGGCCATGTTGATGAAAACCGGCGGCAGCAGCCAGGCCCAGCTCAAGCACAACAACCGCATGGCGCTGATCCGCCAGCTGCGCGTGCGGCCCGGCCTGTCGCGCGTGGACCTGGCCCAGGCGCTGGGCCTGACCAAGTCGACGGTCAGCGCCCTGTCGCGCGAGCTGCTCGACGAGGGCTGGCTGGTGGAGCGCGACGTCGTCGCCACCGGCGACCTGGGCCGCCGCCCGACGCCGCTGTTCATCGACCCCACGCGACTGCTGCTGCTGGGCGCTCAAGTGGGCATCGGCCATGTGCGCGTGGTGCTGACCTCGCTGACGGGCGAGGTCCTGGCCGCGCGGAGTGCCAGCTACGACACCGGCCTGGAGGTCGAGGCCTGCATCCAGCTGCTGACCCGCACGCTGCTGGCCGTGGCAGCCCGGCGCGGCGACGCGCAGCGCATCATCGGCATCGGCGTGGGCCTGCCCGGCGGCGTGGACCAGACCCACGACCAGCTCGTCTTCGCGCCCCACCTCCACTGGCACCATGTGCCTTTCGGTGCCCTGCTGCGGGCGGCGCTGCGCGGCACGCCGCTGTCCGGTGTGTCCGTCTTCATGCAGAACGACGCCGATGTCGCCGCTTTGGGCGAGAGCGAGTTCAACCCTTCGCCCACGGCCGACCCGCTGCTGCTGGTCTTGGTCGGCGAAGGTGTCGGCGCGGGCCTCATCGTGGGCGGCCGGTTGCTGACGGGCGCGCGCGGCCTTGCCGGCGAGGTCGGCCACATGGTGCTGCAGGTCGACGGCCCGCGCTGCTCCTGCGGCCGTCGCGGCTGTGCGGAAGCGCTGATCGGCAGCCGTGCGCTGCTGCAGCAGGACGACCTGGCCGGCGACGCGCAAGCCGCGGCCGCCGTGGCCAAGGCTGGGCAGTACCTGGGCGTGCTGCTGCAGAACCTGGCCGCCGCGTACGACCCGGCCTGCATCGTGCTGGGCGGCCCCGCGGTGGCATGGGGCGACGCGCTGCTGGCGCCGGTGCGCGCGACGCTGCAGGAGTACGCCCAGGCGGCACGCCTGTCCGCGCCGACGCTGCGCGTGTCCCGCTTCGGCGCCGATGCGATCGCGATCGGTGCCGCCGCGCTGGCCGGCTACCGCCTGACGCAGCCGGCCCTGTCCTAGAGCATCAGCTCTTCGGACCAGACGCGAAAGCGCGCGCTGTCGGTCGCGGGCGCATCGACCGCCACCGTGGCCGCATCCAGGCCGAGCCAGGACGCCAGCTGGCTGGGCAGCAGCGGCGCCGGATCGGCGTCGAACACCGGCGCCGGCTCGCGCAGCGACGTGGCCGCCAGCAGCGTCGACATCGTCGGCGCCAGCGCGGCGGCCAGCGTCGTGTCGCGGAACTCCTGCAGCGGCCGCGCCGTGTTCAGCCAGGCCCAGGCATCGGCAGCAGCGGCCGAGGGCTGCCCGCCGGGGGCGGCCGCCACGCTGGCCTGCCGCGCCGGCGCGCCCAGCGCCACCAGCTGCTGGTAGATCTGTCCGCCGTCCAGCAGGTTGAAGGCCGTGTGGCCATTCGTGCCGCTGTCGCGCAAGATGACCCCGCTGGGCGCGTCGACGTCCAGCTTGTTGGCCTGCACGTCGAGCGCCGCTGGCGTCTCGGACGCACCGCCGGCCAGTGCCGGCCCGCGGCCACGCAGCGTCAGCAGGTCGGCGTAGATGTCGGCCGCCGCATCGCCATTGGCCTCGCTGATGGTGCCCGTCGTCGACGCCAGCACGACGGCTGCCGTGGCACCGCCCGCACCGCGCGTGTCGATGCGCCCGACCCGCAGGTCGCCACCGGCCTGCAGCTGCACGTCACCGGCCTGCGTGGCGAGCACCCCATCCGTCGCCATGCGCAGCGCACCGCCGGCCGTGGCATGCACGTCGGCGCCCGCCGCGGCCAGCGCCAGCGTGCCGGCCAGCGTCAAGTCCTGCCCGGCTGCCAGGTCCAACAGCTGCACGCCGGCGTTCGGGCCGGTGACCCCACCTTGCAGGCTGAGGCTGCCGCCCGCCAGGCTCAGGTGCGGCGTGACGAGGCTGTTCAACGTGGCTATGTCGACGGTGGTGGCTCCCTGGTCGACGCGGCCGATCTGCACCGTGCCGAAGCCTTGCAACGCCGCCAGTTGCGCACCACTCAGGCCCAGGCCCGAGCCGGTGGCGGTGCCGACCGTCACGCCGCTGGCCGTGCCGGCGCCGGCCACTTCCAGCCGCGCCGCCGCACTGCCGCTGATGAGGCCCGACAGCGTCAGCGCGTCGACGCGGATGACCGCATTGCCGCTCGTGATGACGACGTTGCCGATGACCAGCTCGGTCGCGCCGACGATGTTGAGGCTGCCGCTGCTGAGGTCCAGCAGACCCTTGAACTCGACCTTGCCCGCCGCCTGCAGCGTCAGGTCGCCGGCCAGCTTCACATCCTGGTCGAAGCGCACGTTGCGCGCGTCGTTGATGGCCAGGCCGCCCAGGCGCTCGGTCGCGCCGATGGCGCCACCGAAGACGACGTCGGCACCGTCGCTGGTGACGACCAGCTGGTCGGCCGCGCCGCCGGCCGTGCCGTCGATGGCACCGCTGATGGTGATGGGGCCGTCGCCACGCGCGCCGCCCTGGCCGCCGGTGATGCTGACGGCACCGTCGAACTTCAGGCCGCTGTCGATGCTGACCGGGCCTTGCTGCACGATGGCGCCGGCCGGCGCGTTCAACACCGCGCCCGCGCCGCCGGCCTTCAGCAACACGCTGCCCGTGCCGTCAGCCGTGACGCTGCGGCCGTCCTGCGGCGCCGTGCCGTCGGCAAAGGTGATGCTGCCATTGGTGGTCGCCAGCGCGATGCTGCCGTTGCCGCCGGTCGTGATGAGGTCGGACTGCGTCGCGTCGTCGATGGACGTGCCCGTCGTCGCCTGCGCGCTGACGCGTTTCACCGACACGGCCACGTCGCCGATGGTGATGATGTCGGCCTCCTGCAGCCAGATGCCGCCGCCGGCCGCGCGCGCACTGACGCGTTGCACGGCGGTCTCGAGGCGGTCGCTGTTGCTGCCGACGCCCCCCGCCGCCACCAGCCGCAGCCAGGCCGCGCTGACTTCCGTACCGCTGTGGCCCGCCGCCGCAGCGATGCTGCCGCCGGTGGAGATCAGCGACACCTGGCCCAGGCCCGCTGCGATGCCGCCGACCGTCAGATCGCCGCCAGCCTGCACGCGGATGGCGGAGTCCACCGTCGTCAGGTCGGTCGTCGCGGCCATGCTCACGGCGCCACCCGCCTGCACATCGAGCGTGCGGCCCGTGCGCGTGATGGCCACGTCGGCGCCCAGGCTCATGCCGCCGGTGGCCAGCAGGCTGATCGCGCCGGCCGTGCTGCGCAGCGCCGCGCCGACGTTCATGTCGCCGCCAGCATCCAGCAGCACATTGCCGCCGGACTGCAGCGCGAAGCCGTCGGCATTGCCGCCGTCCGCCAGGCTGAGCGTGCCGCCGGCCACGAGGACGACGTTGCCGCCGGACACCACATCGGACAAGGCCGCGTCGGCCAGCGTCGCCTGCGAGCCATCGGCCGCGACGCGCGCGACGGACACGCTGACCGTGTCGATGGCCAATGCATCGGCCTCACGCGCAAAGAAGCCGCCCGCGCCCGTGCCGGCCACGCTGGCCGCCAGCGTGCCCACCTGCAGTTGCAATGGCGCGTTGCCTGTGCCGAAGCCCTGCGTCGTGCCCGTGCCCGTCGTCACGACGCGCAGCGCGCGCGCCGTCACGTCAGTTTCGGCACCACCGGCATCCGTGATGTTGCGGGCCAGCAGGCTGACGTCCCCACCGGTTTGCAGCGCGCCGACACTGAGATTGACGGTGGCCGCCAGACGCAGCGAGCCGCTGCCGCTGGCGATGACGCTGCCGTCCGCCATCGTGAGGGACGCGCCGGCCTCGGCATCGAGGCTGCCGGCGCCGGCCAGCGTCACGTCGCCGCTGGCCGTGAAGCTCAGCTCGCCACCAGCCCGCAGGCTGGTGTTGCCCGCGGCCGTGAGGCCGGCCTTGATGGCCACGCCGCCGGTCACCGCGCGCAGCAGCAGCGCGCCGCCCGCATTGACGGCCTGCTCCAGGCTGGCCGTGCCGCCGTTGATCGTCAGGTCGCCGCTGTTGATGGTCAGCAGCAGCGCGCCGCTGGTCGTGACCAGGTCTTCCTGGGCGCCGAGGTCCAGGCCCTGCGTGCTGCCGTCGGCGGCAATGCGCTGCAGGCTGGTCGTCACGCGGTCCACCGTCAGCCCCTGGCTCTGCGCCAGGGACAGCGAGGCCGCGCTGACGCTCAGGCTCGTGAGCGTCGTCTCCAGCGCGTTGGCCGCGGTGCCCACCGCACCGCCGGCCGTCAGGCGCAGCGCGCTGGCCGTGATGTCGACCTCCGCATCGCCGGCCGCATCGCCGTCGACGATGGCGCCACCGGCGATGACTGCCGCGCCGGCGGTGCCGGCGTTCAGCGTTTCCAGCGTGATGTCGCGGCCGGCCTGCAGCGCGATGACGCCGTTGGCCGTTTGTGCACTGGCGCCCTGCCCCTGCGTGATGTCGCGCGCGGCGACGAGGTCGAGGCTGCGCGTGCTACCGAAACTGCTGACGGTGCCATTGAGCAGCAGGTCGCGACCGGCGTTCAGGGACAACGCGGCTGTCGTGCTGGTGAGCATCGCGCCAATGCTGAGGTCCCCTGCGCTGCTCAGCAGCACTGCGCCGGTGGCACTGGTCGCGGCGGTCAGGGCAAGGCTGCCACTGCCGCGCACAATCAAGGCAGCGCTGCTGCGCAGACCCAGGAGCGGCGCGTCAACGACACCAACCTGGCTCGTCGTGCCGTCCAGTTGCACACGCGTGCCGCCGAAGCTGGCCAGGCTGTCGATGACCAGATCGCCGGTCTGGGCGAGGAACACGCCACCGCCCGCCGCGTCCACGGCCAGGCGCTGCACGGCCGTCTCCACGGCGTCACTGCCGGTGCCCACGCCAGCAGTCGCTGTCGTGCCGGTGGTGCGCAGCATCAAGCTGGATGCGATCAGGTCGACATCGGTTGGGTCACCCACCAAATCCTTGACCTGGCTGGCCGTCACACTCATCGCGCCACTGCCGGCGTCGAGCTGTGCCAACGCGAGCGCCCCGGTCGCCGCCACCCGCAGCGTGCCGCCGCCACTGGCAACACGGCTGCCCTGGGCCATGGCCCAGGCGCCTGCGGCCTGCACGTCCACGCTGCCACCGCCGCTCGTGATGCTGCCGGCCTGCGCCTGCTGCACGGCGCCGCCGGCAATGACGCTCAATGCGCCGCCGCCACTGGCCACGGCCGCGTTCAATGTGACGGCGCCGCTGGCCTCTAGCCGCACATTGCCGCCCTGGCTCTGCACGCCGGCATCCACCGTCAGCGCGCCGCCAAGCAGTCGCAGTACCAGTGCTGAATTGCCAGTGTTCAGTCCCTGTACTTCGGTCACGCCAAGCGTGGCGATGCTGCCGTCGACAAACACGCGCTGCACCGTGCCGAAGCTGGTGCTCAGCGCGCCGTTGATGACGAGCGCATCGCTCTCGTCGATGAAGAGCCCGCCCCCTCCGCTGGCGCCGAGATAGGTCGCCGTCGTTTCAACTGCATTGCCGGCCTGGCCGATGCCGGCAGTGGCGATCAGCACCAGTTTGCCAGCCTTCAGGTTGACCGTGCTGTCGCCGGCTGTGTCAGCATCGCGCAGGCTGCCACCGGCGGTGATCGTCAGCGCCTTGCTGCCGCCTACATCGATGCCGGCCACGCGCACGTCGCGCCCAGCCGTCAGAAGCGAGGCCCCCTGGGCCGTGGCCGACACGCCCGAGGTCATCAGGATGTCACGCCCGGCCAGCAGATCAATGCCGGCACTGCCGGTGATGCCGCCTTGCACGAGCAGGTCGCGAAGGGCCTCCAGGCTCAGCGCGCCGCCGGTGACAAGTCCCGCCTGCAGGCTCAGATCACCCGCGGAAGACAGCCTCGTGCCCTGCGCGCTGATGGCGCCCAGCACGCCGACGTCGCCACCGACGGTCAACACCAGACCGGCCGCGCTCGTCAGGCCGCTCAGTGCTGCGTCGGCCGCAAGAGCTGTCGTGCTGCCATCGGCTTGCACGCGGCTGCCCGCGGTCGCGGCGATGTTGTCCACGATGACCCCATCGGCTTCGTTCAGATAGACCCCGCCCGCGCCGGCCGACTGCGCGGCCAACCGCTGCACCGACAGCACCAGCGTGCCCATGTTGCTGCCAAGGCCATCGCCACTGCCCGTGCCAGTGGCAATGAGGCGGGCAGCGCCCGCGGTCAGGTTGGTCACCCCGTTGACGCCGTAGGAAGCGATGCGCGTGCCTTGCACCCAGGCCTCGCCGCTGCCGGCGTTGAGCTGGCCCAGGGTCAGCACGCCGCCACTCTGGATGCGCAGCCGCCCGCCGTTGCTGCTGACTGGGGCCGCATAGTCCATGGTCACCGCACCGCCAGCCTGCTCGTCGAGCTCGCCTCCGGACGTGCTCACACTGCTGGGGGCCGCATGCGTGATGGGGCCGCCGGCCAGCAGGCTGACCTGGCCACCACCGATGCCGTTCCAGATGCTGAGGGCCGCACCGGCGCTCAATCGCAGATTGCCCGTCGCGCTGGTCGAGGTGTTCACCGTGATCGTGCCGCCGGCATTCAGCACCAGATTGCCTCCCGCTGCCAGCATGCCCGACAAGGCTCCACTGGAGGGCACCAGCGTCGCGGCGCCTGTCGCATCGACCGCTTTGACCGACGCCAGGTTGATGTAGCTGACAGTGATGTCGTCAAGCTCGTTCAACACAACGCTGCCCGTGCCACTGGCCGCCAGGTGGTCGACTTTCAGTTGCAGAGGTGCCGCCCCGGTGCCGATGCCGCCGTTGCCCGCCGACACCGTCAGGCTGCCTGCGGTGATGCTGGCCGACGGCGAGGCCACCGTGACCGCGCCAGCGGTGACGCTGACCGTGCCGGAACCGGCGTCGATGCTGCCCAGGACCACCCCGCCGCCGCCGTGCAAACCCTGATCCGCGTTGACCGTCGCGAGCAGCGTCGTGGCGCCCAGCGTGAGGCTGTTGACGCCGCGCAGGTTCAGCGTCTGCCCGGCCGAACGGCTGCGGACCTCGGGGCCTGTGACGGTCAGCGCCGTACTGGCGAGCAGGCTGATGCTGCCGCCTTGGGCAACCACGTCGCCCTGTACCACCAGGGCGCCGGACATGGCTTCCAGCAGGATGTGGCCGAAACCGCTCGCGCCGTTCGTATGCACAGAGCCGATCACGGTCATGTCGGCCAGCGCGTTTCGCACAACGATGGCACCACCGCCAGCCGTGGTCAGCCCGCCGGCCGCGATGGTCAGCGCCGTGTCCTCGGCAATGAAGATGCCGCCGCTGCTGCCGCTGACCGTCGCGGTCAGGCTGCCGATGGCCGTGTGCAGCGGCGCGCTGCCGGTGCCGACGCCATTCGCCGCCGTCAGCGTGACCGCCGCGGCCTCGCCACGCAGGTTGGCCGTGTCGCCCGCCAACGCGTCGACGATGGCGCCGGTCGTGGACGTCAGCGTGATGCTGCTCGCGGCCTGCACGATGCCGATGCTCAGGTCGCCCACCGACTGCAGCGCGATGACGCCGCTGGGGCCGGCGTCCAGCGTGATGCCGCTGAGGTCCAGCGCAGCGCCACTGTTCAGCGCCAGACTGCCACCCACCGTCGTGACGGCCGCATGCAGCGTCAGCGCGCCTGTGCCGGAGGTGATGCTGACGGCCGAGGCGCCGCTGGCGTTGATGGGCGCCGAGGCATTGGTCGTGAAGCTGTCGACCGCATTGAACGTGGCCGCGCCGCTGACGAGGCTGACGGGCGCCAGCAGGCTGATGTCCGAGCCCGTGCCCTGCGCCGTCAGTGACAGCGCGCCCGTGCCGCCGAGGCTGATGCCCGCGCCGGCCGCCAGCGTGATACCGCCGCCCTTGGTCAGCAGCGAAATGCCATTGGCGCCGCTCACCGCCGTCTGCGCGAGGTGGGTGACGCTGATGTCGCCGCTGATGTCGGTCAGGAAGGTGGTGTTGCCGCGTGCGAGGTTCTGCACCAGCGCGATGTCGCCCTGGCCGGTGTTGACGACGTCGGCCGTCTTGACCTCCAGGCTGGTCAGGCTGACGCCGTTGGCGGCCTGAGCCACCAGGTCGTAGGCCCGCAGCGGCTCGTTGGTGCGCTGCGCGCCGTCGACGACGCTGTCGAACTGCTTGATCTGGCCGCTGGCCGAGTAGAGATGGACGGCCTGCGCGTCGAGCTCGTTGTAGAGAGACACGTTGCCGACCGCATCCAGCGTCAACGTGCTGCCGGTGTCCACGCGCAGCCAATCCGACGAGGCGCTGAGGTCGTCGACCTGGATCGCACTGCCGTAGACCTTGATGGCGTCCCAGGGCAGCGGGTTGCTGTCCGCCGTGCCGCCCAGCCAGACCGGGCCGCTGCTTGCGGCCGCATGGCCCGCGGTCTCACGGCCGAAGCTGAAGCTGGTGAACGACGAGGCGAAGGTGCCCATCGCCGTGTTGTCGAGTGACAGCGAGCCCGCATGCACGCCAGGCGCTGAGAACAGCGCCATGCCGTAGCCTGCCGTCGTCGGCATGATGGTGGCGCTGCCACTGCCGGTGATGCGGTTGGCGGGCACCAGCAGCGTGATGTCATCGGCCTGCAGCAGCAGGTCGCCGGGCGTGCCGCCGTTGGGGGTGGTCAGGTCCAGGCGCGATGTCGTCGCGAAATAGATGGCGCTGGCGCCGTAGATCTTCAGGCTGCCGCCCTCCGACAGCGCGACGGGCTTGTCGAACGTCACCGTGCCGGTGGCGTGGATCTCCAGCGTGCCCTTGATGCTGACTGCTTCCTTGAAGCTGACATTGTTGGCCTGCAACACCGTCAGGCTGGACAGCGAATCGGTGTCATTGGCGCCGACATTGATCTCGGCGTTGATGGTGACGTTGCCGGAGGTCGAAGTGAGCGTCAGGTTGTCCAGCACGCCCGGGCTGAGCGTCGAGCTGTCCCCCGACAGGAAGTCGCCGTGGTTCGCGACGCCGAGGACGATGTTGCCCGTCTCCTGGATCGACGCCGTGCCGGTGACCTTCAACGACCCGAGCGGATAGGTCAGGCCCGTGTTGCTGCCACTGATGCTGGAGGTCTGGCCGGGGTTGTTGATGATGGCCAGCGCATGCATGGTCGGCCCCGCGCTGGCAGCGGAATAGGCATCGTCCAGCAGGTCGGCCTGACCGCCGCCATCCGGCAGCATGGCCAGTTGCACGGCCCCCAGCACCGGGTCGGCCGACAGCAGCACGCGCGGCTCCAGCGCTTCCAGGCTCCAGGCGCGGGCACTGCGTCGGGGCGACAACGTGGCCGCAGCCTCGGCGGTAGGGCTCAGGGCCTCGCGCCAACGGCGCGGCAGCAGGGAGCGGGCTTTCACAAGGTGTTCCTTTTTTGATGAGGCAAGCCGCCCACCTGATCGCTGTCAGAGGGCCAGGCTCTCCTCCCAGACATCGAAGGCAGTATCGACCGAGCTTTGCAGGCCGCTGGCCGCCGGTTGCTGCGAGCCGCTGCCGAGCAGCCAGGCGCGCTCCAGGCTTTGCGAGAGGCCGAAGGACGCGTCCGACAGCAGGTCCAGCGCCGCGCCGCCGGCGGTGGCGCCGACCGCGGCTTCGGGGGCCGTCGTCAGCGTGGCCAGGTAGACGCTGGCGGCGCTGTCGTGCGGCACGTCGTCACCGGCGGTGGCGGTCAGCGCCGACAGCGCGTGGCGGGCCGGGCCGTCCAGCAGCGAGCCCTGACGCAATTCGGACAGCGGCCGCAGCGCCTGCAGCCAGGCGGCCATGTGGGCGGTCACGTCGGCCGCGCTGCTGCCGCTGGCGCCCGGGGCGATGGGCGCCGTGGAGCCGCGCAGCGGGCTGCCGTCGGCGACGACCTGCTGGTAGAGCACGCCGTTGTCGAGCAGGTTGAAGCGGGTGCGGCCGTCGGCGCCGGTGTCGCGCAGCATCAGGCCGCGCTGGTCGTCGGCGTCCAGGCGGTCGACCTGCACGTCGATGGCGGCGGCCGTGGTGGAGCTGCCAGGCGCCAGCGCCGGGCCATGGCCGCGCACGGACAGCCAGGCTGCGTGCACGTTGACGCTCTCGTCGTTGTCGGCGTCGACGATGTGGCCGGTCAGTGCCTGCAGCAGCACGCCGCCGCTGCCGGCTTCGACGCGGCCCAGCGTGATGCCGGCGTCGGCGATGGCGGTGACGTCGCCGCCGTTGGTCATGACCAGCGAGCCCGGGGCCATCTTCAGCGCGCCACGGCTGTCGATGCTGAAGTCCACGCCGGCCGCGGTCAGCGCGGTACGGCCGCTCATCGCGACGTCGCCGCTGGCGTGCAGCGCGACGTGATCCGTGAACTGCAGGTTGGCGCTGCCGCCGGCCAAGCTGAAGCTGCTGCCGGTGATGTCCAGGCTGCCGGCGGCCAGCGCGCTCAGCGTGTCGGTGGCCACGTTGACGGCGCCGCTGGTGGTCAGCGACACGGCGCCGAAGCCATGCAGCTGGGCCAGTGTCGACGCGCTGAGCAGCAGACCGTCGCCGCTCTCGGCCAGCGTGAGAGGCAGGCCCGCGGTCGTGGCCTGCAGGTTGAAGGCGCCGCCACTGGATGTCAGCGCGCCGTTCAGCGTCAACGCGTCGGCGCTCAGCACGATGTCGCCGCCGGAGATGACGACGCCGTTCAGCACGACGCGCGTCGCGCCGATGATGTGCAGGCTGCCGCCGTCCAGCACCAGGTCGCCGTGGAACTCGACGGTGCCGCTGGCGTGGATGCTCAGGTCGCCGGTCAGGTGGACCGTCGAGGCGAAGCTGACGTCGGTCGCGCCGTCGATGGCCAGGCCTGCCAGCGCCGTCTGGCTGCCCACGGCGCCGAGCACGTTCACCGCGCCGTCGGCATGCAGCGTCAGCGTGTCGGGTGCGCCGCCGGCCTGCCCGTCGATGGCGCCGGTCAGCGTGATCGCACCGTCACCGGCGGCGCCACCCTGGCCGGCGTTGACGACGAGGCCGCCTTGCAGCGCGAGGTTGCTGTCCAGCACGACGTCGCCGTCCTGGGAAATGGTCTGTGCCGGCACGCCCAGCACGGCACCGGGGCCTTGCGCCTGCAGGCTGACCTTGCCGCTGCCGTCGGCCTTCACGGCCACGCCGTTGCTGGGCGCACTGCCGTCGTTCAGCACGATGCCGCCGGCCAGCGTGCGCAGGCCGATGCTGCCGTTGGCGGTGGTGAGCAGATCACTCTGCGCCGCGTCCACCACCGTGCTGGCCTGGCCACTGGCATCCAGGCGCGTGACGCTGACAGCCACGTCGCCGACGGTGACGGCGTCGGCTTCCAGGATCCAGATGCCGCCGCTGCCGGCGCGCGCCGACACGGTGTCGACACGGGTCTGCAGGCGGTCGGCGGCGTTGGCCGTGTCACGACCGATGCCGCCGCCGGCCGACAGGCGCAGCACCGGGGCCGTCACGTCGATGCGGTCGGCCGCCGCGCCGAGGATGCTGCCGCCGGCGATCAGCGACACGGCGCGCAGGCTGCTGAGGGCGCCGAGCTGCAGGTCGCGGCCGGCCGCCAGGCGCAGCGCGGCGACGGCGTCGGCCGTGGCGCTGCTGGCGAAGACGATGTCGCGGCCGGCCTGGGCTTCGAGGCTGGCGGCGCTGGACAGGCGGCCGTTGACGATGAGGTCCTGCGCCGCAGCGAGGCTGACGGCGCCGGCCGTGGTGCTGACGTCGGCGTTCAGCGTCAGCGTGCCGCCGCTGGCCAGCATCAGGCTGTCGCTGGCGACGCTGGCCTGCGTCAGCGTCAGGTCGCCGACGTTGCTCAGGCTGACCGGGCCGGCCGCGGCGAGCTGCAGCGTGGCAACGTCGGTGTGCATGCCGATGATGCCGCTGCCGGCAGCCAGGCTGGCGCTGCTGCCCAGCAGCTGCACGGCCGGCGCGCCGGCGGCGACGCCGAGCTGGCCGCCCGCGGTGACGGCCACGCTGGCCGGGCCTGCGCCGGCGGCGCCGCGCGCATCGACCTGGCTGACGCTGATGTCGCCGCTGGCCGAGATCTGGATGGCGCCGCCCTGGCTGGTGACCGCGCTGCCCGCGCTCATCACCAGGCTGCCACCGGCGACGGCGAGGCCCAGGCTGCCGCCTTGGGTGCTGAGGCCGCTGAGTTGCAACGTTTGCGCCGCGGCACCATCGACCGCCAGGCTGGCGCTCAGCGAGCCGATCTGCAGCGAGCCGGTCTGCACGACGTTCAGGCTGGCGGCGCTGGCGGCCAGCTGACCGACGGCGATCTCGATGGGCGCGCTGGCCGTGCCGGCCGCGCCGCCAGCCTTCAGCAGCAGCGAGGCGGCGCTCACGTCAACGGCCGCATCGCCATCGGTGACATTGCCGCCAGCGACGATGACCGCCGCGCCCGGCGTGCGCAGGTCGCCCAGCGCGACATTGCCGCCGGCCACGAGGACCAGGTTGCCGCCGGCCGTGATGCGCTCGGCGTCGCCCATGACGATGTTCTGGCCGGCGCGCAGTTGCAGGTCGCCGTTGGCGGTGACACCGGACAGCGCGGCGTCGGTGAAGGCGGCCGCGTTGACGCTGCCATCGGTCTGCACGGCCCCGACGCTGATGGCGCCGCTGTTGCCGATGACGAGGTTGCCACCGCTGGCGATGTTCACGGCCGCGCCGGCCTGGGCCGCCACGCTGGCGGCTTGCACATCCAGCGCGTTGCCGCTGGCGCCGATGGCGTCGCCGGCCTGCAGGCGCACGCTGCCGGCGACGACGTCGGCCGAGCCGTTGCTGTCGGCGTCGAGGATCTTGCCGCCGCTGACCAGGCTGACGGCGCCGCTGCCGGCATCGACCAGCGCCACGGTCATGTCGCCGTCGGACTGCAGTCGCACGTTGCCGCCACCGCTGCTGATCTGCGCACCGTCGGCCTGCGTCAGGCTGCCGCCCACGGCGCGCACATCGACCGTGCCGCCGCGCGTGACAAGCAGGCCGCCGGCGGCCTGGGCGATGCTGCCCTGCACGATGACCGACAGCGCGCCGCTGCCGGCATCGACGGTGGCGTTGAGCTGCAGGCTGGGCTGGGCCAGCGCCGCGGTGTTGACGGCGATCAGCACATTGCCATTGCCGGTGGCGATGACGTCCTGGTTGATCGTCAGGCGGCCTTCGTGCGTGTTGCCGCTGGTGATGACGATGCTGCCGCTGCCCTGGGCACCGGCCATCGCGCCGCTGGCGCCGACGGCCGCGACGCTGCCGACTTCCAGGCCGTTGCCTTCGGCGACGAAGACACCACCGGCCGCGGCGCGCACGGCCAGCGTGTTGATCGAGGTCTCGATGGCGTTGCCGCCGCTGCCGACGCTGGTGCCGGCGCTGAGCTGCACACCGCCGGCGGCGATGTTGACGGTCTGGCTGCCACCACTGACATCGGCATCGCTGATGCTGCCGGCCGTGCTGATGGCGACGACGCCGGCGCCGGCCGAGACCTGGCCCAGCAGCACGCTGCTGGCCGCGACGAGGCGCTGGTTGCCGCCGGCGGTGACCAGGCGGGCGTCGGCGGCCATGACCAGGCGGGCGCCGGCGGACAGGTCCAGCGGCGCGGCCAGCGACTTGGTCTGCACGCGGCTGTGGGCGGCCAGCGTGATGTCGGCCGCGGCCTGCAGTTGCACGGCGCCGGTGTCCGTCGCCACGAGACCGGCGATGGTCAGGTTGGCATTGCTGCCCAGCGCGGTCAGGCGGATGTCGCCGCCGGCGCTGGCGTTGTTGCTGATGGACTGGTCGATCAGCAGGTCGCCGCTGGCGACGCTGAGCTGCAGTGCGCCGCTGGCGCCGGCCAGGCTGAGGCCGCCGCTGGCCAGGTGCAGGCCATTGGCTTCGGCGATGTAGAGGCCGTCGGTGCTGGCGGTGACGCTGGCGGCCAGGCTGGCGACGTCGGTGCGCAGCGGTGCGGCAGCCGAGCCGATGGCCGTGCCGGCGGACAGGCGCAGCGCGTCGGTGCGCAGGTTGGCGGCGTCGCCGCTCAGGCCGTCGACGAGGGCGCCGCTGGCGCTGTTGAGGACGATGGACGAGGTAGCCGAGATGATGGAGACATGCACGTCGCCGGCGGCATCGGCCACGACACGGCGCGCATCCTGGGCGCCACCGCCCAGCGAACTGACGACCACGCCATCGGCCATCTGCAGGCCTGCGCCGGCCGTCAGCGTGACGAGGCCGCCCAGCGTCGTCAGGTCGGCGCCCAGCTGCAGGTCGCCGCCGGCGGTCAGGCTGATGACGGCATTGCCGGTCGGGGCGATGCGGCCGGCACCACTGGTGGCCAGCAGGCCGGCGGCTTCCATGGAGATCTGGCCGCTGACGGCCGTGACCAGCTGCTGCACGCGCAGCGCGGCAGCCACGCCGTTGTTGACGCCGCTGGCCTTGAGGCTGATGGAGCCGCCGCCGACCGTGGACACGCCGCTGCCGGCCGCCAGCACGGTCACATCGCCGCCCAGGCTGGCCAGCTCGATGGCGCCGCTTTCGGTGCTGCTGAGCTGGGCCAGGCGCTGGATGCCCACGCTGCCGTCGACGAGGTTCTGGCCGACGTTGAAGCTGTCGCGCGCAGCGTTGATCGTCAGGCCGATGCCGCCGGTGCCGCTGTTGACGACGTCCAGGCTGTGCACTTCCAGCGAGTTCAGCGACACGCCGCCGGTGGACGACACGACCAGGTCCACCGCGCGCAGCGCCTCGCCGAGCAGGCCGTCGGCGGCCGTGTCGACCTGGCGCACGCCCGACGCGCCGGCCACCAGCGTGATGCTGTGGGCCTCGATCTCGTTGGAGAGCGTGATGAGGTTGCTGGCGTCAAGCGTCAGGTGGCTGTTGCCGCCCAGGCGCAGCACGGCCGTGGCGTCGCTGTAGTCGGTCACGGCGATGGTGGCGCCATAGACGGTCAGGCTATCGCTCAACGTCAGGCTGTCGACGTCGCCGCGTGCGCCGATGCTGACGGCGCCGGCGCTGGCCAGCGCATGGCCGCCGTCCTCGTGGCCGATGACGATGCCGGCGAAGCCGTCTGCCAGCGTGCGCAGCTCGGCCACGTCGAGGTTGAGCACGCCGGCGCTGCCGACGCCGGTGGGCGAGGCGATGGCGATGGACTGCGAGAGGGTGGTCGGGCGCAGCGTCAGCAGGCCGTGGCCGACGAACTGGGCCTCGCTCATGCGCAGGTCGATCTCGTCGCCTTCCAGCACGACATCGCCCGCGTGGCCCGCGTTCACGCCGGACAGCACGACGCTGCCCTTCATGACGATGTGGTTGGCGCCCAGGATGGTCAGGCTGCCGCCATTGAGCAGCGTGATGGAGCCGGAGAAAGTGACGACGCCGCTGGCCTGGATGACGAGGTCGCCGTCGACGGTGATGTCCTGGTCGAAGACGACGTCCTGCGCGTTCAGCACCGTCAGCGCGTTCAGCAGGTCGCTGGCTTCCTCGCCGCCGCCGATGCGGCCGCTGACGTGGACGTTGCCGTTGCGGGCGTCCAGCGTCAGCGTGTCGCGCGTGGCGGTGCTGTCGCCGCCCAGGTAGTGCAGGTTGCTGCCGCCCAGCGTGATGCCGCCGTCCAGCGCCGTCAGCACGCGGCTGCCGGAGATGCGCACCGAGTCGTTGATGAGGATGTCGCCGGTGGTCGCGGTCGCGTCGCCGGACAGCGTCGTCGTGTCACCCGAGCCGAAGATGGTCAGCGACGGTGCGATCAGGTTGGCGCTGATGCCGACGTGGCCGCCCTCGCCGTTGGTGTAGAAGACCAGGTCGTCCTTCATCTCGACCTGCGCGCCCGTCACCATGATGGCGTTGGACGAGCCTTCCGAGCCGAAGACGATGCGAGAGAAGCCGTCCTTCAGGCGGTTCAGCTCGCTGCCGGCCAGCAGCATGTAGTCGCCGCTGGCGAGCGCCTGGCCCAGCACGATCTGGCGGTCCGGCGCGATGGAGCGGAAGCGCAGTTCGGCGCCGGCGCTGCGCACGTCGGCCAGGATGTCGAGGTCGTCGGCGGCGATGTCGATGTTCTCGCCATTGGCGTCAACGTTGCTGGACAGCGTCTGCTTGCCGGCCAGGCTGATGACGTCGGTGGAACCGGCGCGCGAGCCGGCCGCGCCACCACCGCCGATGCTGATCGCGCCGCTGGCGACGACCGACACGTTCTCGCGGCTGGTGCTGCCGGCATTGATGCTGGCCGCGCTGACGTAGATGGCCAGCGGGCTGTAGCGCATGCCGTCCACGGCCTCGCCGATGCCGTGCAGCGCCGACAGCACGACGCGGCCGCCGGCGCTTTGCAGGTAGGCGCCGCCAGCCTGGCGCAGCGCGGTGCCGTTGCTGACACCGTGCTGGGCGGCTTCGGCCGCGGTCAGGCGGTCGGCGGTGACAGCGCCGGTGGCGGCGTCGACCTGGAAGCGGCCGTGCGTCAGCAGCCATTCGAGCTCACCCTCGAAGGCGCCGCTCGTGTAGCCACCGCCTTCGCGCAGCCAAGGCGAGGCGCTGTCGGCTTCAAGGATGGAGCCCTCCACGGCGCGCAGCGTGATGGTGCCGCCGGTGCCGCTGGCCTTGTCGGCCTTGATGCCGGCCGCCAGCGTCAGGTCGCCGCTCTCGGCGACGAGGTTGACCGCGCGGCCGCCCGAGGTGATGGCCGCGCCGACGTTGATGGCGCCGCCGCCGGCGTACAGGGTGATGCCCGGGATGGCCGAGGCGTTGCCGATGTCGGCGCCCGTGATGGCGCCGCTGACGTCGATGCGCCCGGCGCGCGTGGTGATGTTGACGCTGCCGGCCGTGGCCTGCGAGATGCCTTCGATCTCGACGCCGTCGACCTCTTCCAGCGCAATGTCGCCGCTGGCCGTGTTGACCAGCAGCAGCTTGGCGACCTGGATCTCGATCGGGTTGGCCTGCGTGCCGATGCCGCCGTGCGACGTGATGGACAGGCGCGCATCGGCCGCGATGATGTCGGTGTCGCCTTCGCCACCGTCGACGACGCCGCCGGCCCAGACGACCAGGTCGCTGTGCGAGTCACTGCGCAGCTTGCCCAGTGTGATCCTGCCGCCGGCGTGCAGCTCGATGGCGCCCGCGCCGGCGTCGACATAGGTCTCGGCCGTCAGGTCCATCAGGCCGTTGGTGGCCCACAGCTTCACGTTGCCGCCCTGGGTCGTCACGTCGGCCTGGGCACCCAGGTCCAGCAGGCCCGCGGCCTCGACGGTGACGCTGCCGGTGACGGCGCTGATGGCCTGGGTGGCCGTGATGTCGCCCGCCGTGGAGACCAGGCGAACCGCCGCGCTGCCCAGCGTCGCCACCGCGGCGCGCAGGTCGAGGTTGCCGCCGGCCTGCACGTCGATGGCGCCGCCGCCGCTGTCCAGCTGGTTGACGAGCAGCGCGTCCTGCTCGTGCACCTTGATGCTGCCGCTGGCCTGCACGTCCAGCTCGGTGGCATCCAGCACGACGTCGACGCTGCCGGCCGCGCGCAGCACGACCTGGTGCGAGGAGGCCGTCGTCGCGGCGCTGCCACCGATGATGATGCTGCCGCCGGTGGACGTGATGCGGATGTTGCCGACGCTGCCGACGATGCTGTCGATGGTGATGGTGCCGGTGGCCTCGATGTCGATGTCGCCGCCGGCCAGCGTCAGCACGTCGATATGCAGCGCGCCGGTCTGCTGCAGCGTCAGGTCGCTGCTGGCGCCGTTCAGCGTGATCGTCATGTCGCTGACACGGGTCAGCAGGCTCAGGTCGTTGCCGGCGGTGGCCGTCAGCGTGCCGGCCTTCACTTCCTTGCCGAGCGTGATGCTGTCGCCGGCGGTGACGGTCAGCGTGCCCGTCGTGCCGAGGTCGAACTCGTCGACGACGACCAGGGCGTGGCCCGCGCTCAGCGTGATGTTCTCGGCCGGGTTGACCGGCAGGCGCACGATGAAGAGGTCGTGCGTGGCGCTGATGTTCATGTCACCCAGCGACGTGCGCGTGGGGATGATGACGACGCCGTCGCCCGTGTACGGCAGGTTGCGCAGCGCATCGCCGCTGCGCACTGCCGCGCCGGCCGCGAACGGGGTGTTGTTGCTCAGCGCGAGCAGGTCCAGCGAGTTGCCGACGCGGCTGGCGTTGATGACGCCGCCGCCGTCGATCAGCGTGACCAGCGCGTCGATGACGGCAGGCCAGGTCGTGCCCACGCCATTCTGGCCGGCCGTGACGGTGTAGACGGTGTTGGCGGTGACGGTGACGACGGTGCCCGACGCGACCGAGCCGCTGAAATCGATGCGGCTGTGCTGCGGCGTCAGGCTGCCGGCCAGCTGCAGGTCGCTGGCGCTGCCCGATGCGCCGGCCGAGGCGACCTGGCGGCTGTCGAGCACCTGCACGTCGGTGATGCCAAAGCCCGCATTGGCCGCGTCGGCCGTGAAGGTGATGGAGCGTGCCGTGCCGTCGATGGCCGAGGCCGTGATCGCGAAACCGGGGTGGGCCGCGTTGTCGGCGTTGAAGGCATTGACGGCGTCGCGAATGCCGTCCAGCACGTCCGGCCAGGTCGTCAGGTTGGCCTGCACGGTGTAGCTGAACGCCTCGCCACCAAGGCTGAAACTGATCTTGTCGCCAACGGTCAGCGTGTTGTCCGCGAAGACGATGCGGCTGACCTGCGTGGCGTTGCTGCCGGCGCTGACCAGGTTGACCGACGCCGCGACATGGAAGGCGGGGTTGACGGTGACGTCGAAGGGGTCGTTGTCACTGTCGGCCGTCAAGCGCACCGAGTTGCCGTGGATGGCGGCGCCGACGACCGCACCGCTGTCGTTGGTGACGGCGGTGACCAGCGCCTGCTGCAGCTCGCTGCGCGTGGGCGTCGCGTCGCTGGTGATGCTGTAGCTGCGGCCGTCGATGACGAAGGAGTAGGTCGTCAGCGCCAGCGGCGTGGCCGAGAAGTCGATGTCGGTCTGCTGCTTGGCGCTGGCACCCGGCGCCTGCACCTGCGTCGCGGTTGGCGTGTCGGTCGTGGGCGACAACGTGGCGGCCGTGATCGCGACAGCGAAGCCCGCGGCGCCGGGGGTCTTGGCCGTCAGCTCGACGTTGCCGCCGACGATGGCGGCCGTCACCACGGCGTTGGCACCGCTGGCGCCATCGGCCTGGATGGCGGCGACCAGCGCGTTGTTCATCTCCGTCTGCGTGGGTGTGCCGTCGGCCACCCACTGGTAGGGCCGGCCGCCGATGTCGACGCGATAGGTCGCGCCGGCCAGTGGGCTGGACGAGAAGGTGACGGTGGACTTCTGCGCCACCGCCGGCGGGCTGTTGCCATTGCCAGCGTCCGCGCCATTGACGGTCTTGGCCGTCGTCGGCGTGTCGGTCACGGAGAACGTGCCGAAGCTGAAGGCCTGGTTGGCGGCCTGCCCCACCAGCCAGATCACGCCGTCCGCCGGGTCGACCGTCAGACCGTCGCCACCGCTGCCGGAGTAGCTGTGCGTGATCGCCGTGGCACCGCTGGCGCCCGTGACGAGCAGCAGCGTCGTGCCCTGGGCCAGCGCCGTGTAGGTGGGCGTGGTGTCTGCGTTGATCTTGCGCACCAGGCCGTCGATGACGGTGGACGCGTCGTCGCCGGCGACACCGGTGTAGGTATAGGTCTCGCTGCCGATGTTGAGGGTGTAGGTCTTGCCGTCGGGGCTGGTGATGGCGCTGCCGTCGATGACGCGCTCGGCCGCGTTGACGAGGCTGTTGCCGTCGATGCCAGAGGCCAGCACCTTGACCAGGCTGGCGTAGTTGCCGGCCGTGACCGTCGTGCCACCGGCGACGTCGCCGACCTTGGCCGTGTAGAGCGCGCCGCCGACATGGACGCTGAAGGTCTTGAAGCTGTCCAGGCCGATGCTGGTGTCCAGCCACAGCTGGCTGCGCTGCGCCTGGCTGATGCCGGCGGCCGTGACGGGCGTGCTGCCGTCGTCCACGGTCTCATGGCGAGCCGCGACGTTGGAGACGGTGAAGGTCTTGTTGACCGCGTCGCCGGTCAGCACCAGCGCATCGCTGCCGGCCGACAGACTGGCGGTGACGGGCAGGCCGGTGTCGGCGTTGACGGCGTCGCGCAGCGCGGTCAGCACGCCGGACCAGCTCGGCGAGGCGCCGGCCACGATGCGGTAGGTGGCGCTGATCGTGTCGCCGCTGCCGTTGACGAAGGAGACGTCGATGGTGAACACGTCGCCCGCGGCGGGTGACGCGGTGGCGTCGAACTTCACCTGGCTGATCTGCGGCAGCGCGGCGGTGGCCGACTGCGTCGGCACGCTGCCGTCCTGCAGCACGCTGGTGCCGAAGGCGGTGAACAAGTCATGCGTGACCGCGGCCGACGCGGTGAAGCTGCTGTTGACCGTGTTGCGCGTGACCACCAGCGTGCCCAGGGTCACGTCGACGTCGACGGTGTAGCCCTGGGCCTCGATCTGGGTTTCCAGGTCGGTCAGCAAGGCCTCGAACTCCACGCTGGTCGGCGCGTTGTTGCCCGAGCCCTGCAGCACCGACGAGAAGGGGGTGCCCGCGAGGTAGACGACGTAACGGTCGCCGGCCAGCAGCGCGCCGCCGAAGTCGATCTTGCTGATCTGCGCGCGGTCGACGCCGGGCGGCGCCAGTTCGACGGGCGTGATGCTGCGGATGCTGCCGCTGCCCTGGGCCGCGCCGGTCTCGCCGATGTGGCTGACGTCGCGGGTGATGGCGCCGCCGGCGACCATGCGGATCTCGATCTCGTCGGTCGTCCCGGCATCGCCGCTGCCGACCAGCTGCTTGTAGGCGACGACGGCGTTGTTGTAGAGCTTGACCTGGTAGCCGTAGAGCTCGGCGGCGCTCTGGTCGTAGGCGCTGGTGCCGTCGAGCTGGCCGTCGGCCGTGCGGCCCAGCGCCTGCCACTCCTTGATCGTGCCCAGCGAGTCGACGCTGACGATGCCGCCGGTCTTGCGGGCGCCGACGGCGAAGCCGGCCTCAATGCGGTCGATGAGCAGATTGCCGCCGGACTTGACGGTGATGTCATCGCCGTCGGCGTAGTTCAGGATGCTGCGCACCGACACGTCGCCACCGGCGTCGATGAGGATGCTGCCGTCGCGGGCCTCCACCTGTTCGATGGTGATGGCGCCGGCTTCCTTCACGCTGATGCCGCCCACGCCGTTGCTGACCGCGCGCAGATGCTGGGTGAAGGTGTTGAGCTGGATGGCCAGCGCATTGGCGGCGACGCTGCCGGTGGTCTCGACGTCCAGGCTGCTGGCGATGAAGACGGAGGCACCGTCCGACGACACGGCGCCGGCGCGCACGATGAGGTCGTTGCCGGCGCTGACGATGCCGCTCTTGAGCTGCAGCGTGCCGCTGACGTCCAGGCGCACATTGGCCGCCGGGTTGAAGCCCATGAGGCCACCGACGAACCCGGCCAGGCTCAAGCCTGCCGTCACATCGACGCGCACGTCGCGCGCGGCGCGCAATTCGAGGTGGGTGACCGGCAAGGCGGCCAGCTGCAGGTCAATGTGGCCCGTCGGCGTGACGACGTTGGCCTCGTCGATGACGTCGGTGAGCAGGTTGCTGTTCAACACGCCGTCGCCGTTGTAGTCGACACCCAGGATGATGATGCTGGTGCCGTCGACGAGGCCGTCGTGGTTGGCGTCGGTGCCGGCTTCGATGAAACGGTCGTTCAGGCCGTTGGCGTTGTTGATGTTGATGGACTTGGTCGACGACGTCAGGCCGCGCGCCGTGATGACGAGTTCGTCGATGGCCGAGCCGGCGTTCGTGCCGTTGTAGTACTGGCCCTTGACCAGCACCTGGCCACGCAGGATGACGTCCTGGCCGGACACCAGCTCCAGGTGGCGGTTGGCGCTCAGCGTGCCGTTCAGGCTCAGCGTGCTGCCGCTTTCCAGGATCAGCGTGTCCGACGTGATGCTGGTCGGCAGCAGGCGGCGGTTGCTACCCTGGTCGGCAAACGAGAAGTAGTCGCCGGCACGGTATTCGGTGCGCTCGGGGCCGCTGTAGAAGCGGTTCAGCTGCAAGGTGTGCGCGGCGACGAAGGCGACGCCGCGCGTGTAGTGCAGCGACTCGGACTGGCTCTGGCCGTAGTCCGTCGAGCGGCCGCCAGTGGTGGGCGCGAGGACGAAGACGCTGTCGGTCGTGCTGGCCAGGCGGATGTTGTCGCCGCGCACCCAGCCGGTGGCCGTCACGCGCAGGTCGCCCTCGATGCCGCTGCGGTTGACGCGCGACGCATCGCTGCCGGTCACGCTGATGTCGACGCGCGTGCCGGCGTTCAGTGCCGTCGTGGCGCGTGCGACCGTGAGGCCCGGCGAGGTCTCGGCGACGCCGTCGAAGTCGGCCAGCAGGATGTCGCCACCGGTGGTGTCGGCGTCCAGCGTGTTGGCCGCGATCTCCAGGCCGGTGATGCCGGTGGCGGCGCGCAGCGTCAGCACGTTGGCGACGAGGTCGGGCGCGTCGTCGACGAAGTTCTCGCTGATGCCGCCGGCGATGGACGTGATGCTGATGTTCCCGCCGGAGCTGTAGCCCGACATGGCGATGACCTGGCCCTGCGCATTGCGCACGACCGGCGCGTCGGCCAGGCGCTCCAGATAGAGGCCGGCCGACACCTCGCGCACCAGCACGTCGCCCTGGGCCGTCACGCTGATGTCGGAGGCCGCGCGGTTGGACGCGACGACCAGCTTGGCCAGGTCGACGAGGCCGCCGGCCGTCAGCGTGAAACTGCCGTCGGCCACCGACGAGTTGGCAACCGTCAGGCGGTGCGCGCCCTGGGCCAGCGTCACGTCGCCGACACCGCGGGTCGTGACCGACACGCTGTTGACCAGCAGGTTCAGGTCGACGGCGCCGCGGTCGCTGGCCTGGTCCAGCCGCGAGCCGGCCAGCAGCACCAGTTCGTCGGCCGTGATGCGCGAACTGCTGGAGATCTTGAGCAGCTTGCCCTGGGCGTCCAGCAGCACGTCGCCGCGCACGCCGGCCGTGACGTCGCCCACCAGGATGCTGGCGCGGCTGGTGGCACCGTCGCGCAACAGGCTGCGCAGGCTGATGTCGTTGCGGTCGGTGCTGCCCAGCGTCTCGACGCGGGTGGCCGTGATGTCGCCGAAGGCCTTGATGCTGATGAAGCCGTCGGCCGCCGTGACATGGGTCAGCACCAGCGCGCGCTGGTTGGCCAGTTCGATGTTGCCTTCGCCGGTCAGCACGGCGCTCTCGACGCGGTTCACGTCGGTGGCCAGCACGATGCCGGCCTCGGCCGTGGCGCGCAGCACGTCGGCGGTCAGCACCCCGCTGATCACGACATTGGCGCCGCTGCCGATGGAGGATTGCAGGATCTGGCCGGCGGCCGCCGACAGGTCGATGGCCGCGCTGGCATGCAGCTCGCTGCCGCCCAGGCGGATGGTGCCGGCGAACTCGCCGGAGGACAGCGTCAGGTCGCCGCCCGTGGCGTACAGCGTCGTGCCCTCGCTGACGTTGATGCTGCCGCTGCCGATGCCGTAGGTGACGAAACCGCCGCCGTCGCGCTCCAGATGGCCGGCACTGATGGTGATGCTGGCGGCCGTGATGCCGCCACCGCGCACACCCGTCTGGTTGCCCAGCGTCTCGCTACCGCCGCCGCTCAGGGTCACGTCGCCCAGCGCCTGCAGTTCGACATGGCCCAGCGACGCACCCTGGATGCGGCCCGCCATCAGCAGGTCGCCATCGCTGGTCAGTTGCACGCTGGCGGCGTTGACGCCGGCAGTGCCCGACAGCACGGCCGAGTTGTCCAGGCGCAGCGTGACGCCCGCATGCAGGCGCAGGTCGTTGGCATCCAGCTCGACCGCGAGCGCCTTGCCGGCGTGGTCGTTGCCGTGCAGGGCCAGCTCGCCGCCGGCGTTGACTTCCATCGACGTCGACGCCGTCAGATGGCCTGACAGGCGCACGGCATTGCCGGCATCGACGAGGACCGAGCCGCCGCTGATGGAGGCGTTGGCGCCAGCCAGCGCGGCCGACAGCGTCTGCGTGACCACCTCGGTGCGCAGCTGGGTCTCGGTCGTCGTGACGGGCACGTCCTTCCAGACCGTGACGAGCTTGTTGACGACGGTGGGCACCATCGTCGTCGTGGTCTGGTAGATGGGGCGCTGGTCCAGGATGTCCTGGGCCTGCGTCGTCAGCGTGTACTGGTGCTGCTCGCGCCGGTCATAGACGGCCTTGTCGGTGCTGGTCCAGTTGTAGACGTAGTTGTAGAAGTTCTCGTAGACCTTGCCCCAGGCCCGGTAGGACGAGACGTTGTCGTTGCCGACGGTGTTGTCGCCCAGCCAGCCGTCGTCGGCGGTGAAGTTGGTCCATGCGCCGCCGTAATTGACGTGTTGGATCAGCTGCACCAGGTAGGCAGAGCCGATGCTGATGGCGCTGGCGTAGTCGTGGAAGCCGTAGTTGAACGGCGGCGGCAGGCCGTTGAAATAGGTGTTGCGGATGTCCGGGTCGTTGGCGCCGCCGTTGTAGGTGCTGAAGTCGGCGCCCCAGCTGCCGATGCCGTCGACCCACAACTTGAAGTTGAAGTACGCGCCCTGCGAGCCGCCGACGACCTTGGTGGTGGCGTAATAGGCCGAGTCGGTCGTGATGGACGCGGTGTCCTGCGTCAGCGCCGTGTACCAGTTGGCGCTCGAATTGATGTAGTTCGTGCCGCGGCCGCCGGAGACGTTGTCGGTGTAGTCGTTCGGGGTGCTCGGGTTCACCGCCCAGACGGGCATGCGGTCCAGCGACGCGTCGGCCAGCGCGTTGGCGCCGCCGAAGCCCGTGTTGACCAGGTCGTAGATCTTCTTGGCGGCCGTGCCACCGGTGAACAGGCTGACGCCCCAGCGACCGGCACCGTCCGTGTCGCCGATGTTCCAGTCGCCGACGCCGCTGTTCTGGAAGACGGAGGCGATCTGCGAGTACAGCACCTGCGCGGTCTCGCGGGTATAGCCCACCAGTTCGCCGCTGTTGGTGCCGGCATTCACGCCCCAATTGCTGGCACCACCCTGGTTGCCGCTGGCCGTGTTGTTGCCGTCGGCGCTGACGTCGATGACCGCGCCGTGGCCCGGGTTTTGGGCATTCACGAACGGGTCGGAGCCGCCCAGGTACTTCGTCGCGCCGACCGACGCCAGCGACAGGATGTCCTCCTGCGCGCCGACCGGCATGTAGACGTACTTGTCGCGCCAGCCGGCCACGTCGACGAAAAAGATGCGGCGCTGCGTGGCGTTGCCCTGGTCCCAGGTCGGCGTCGTGCCGGTGACCGTGGTCACGCCGTTGAGCGTCTTGTGGTTCTGCGCATTGGCGTAGGCGAAGTCGTAGAGCGGCTTGAAGCCGGTGGCGTTCAGCACGGCCCAGCGCTCGGTGTCGTTCAGGTCGGCGAAGGTCTTGTAGTTGTTGCCGCCGAAGGCCGTGGGCTGCATCGTGACGGTGCCGCCGGGGTTCTGCTCGCTGCCGGCCTTGCTCCAGTCGACCACCGGCACGTTGTTCGGGTTGCTGGCCGGGCGCTGGTTGAAGTAGTCGCGGCCCTCGACGAGGTACTCGGCGAACGCGTTGCTCGTCGGGTTGAAGTAGCCGACCTGGGCCAGCGTGACATCCATCGTCAGGTACTCGCGGCCCACGGGCACGAGTTCGGTACCGATCTGCTGCGTCAGCACGGTGGGCGTCAGCACGACCTCGGGCACGCTGATCTGGCCGGCCTCTTCCTTGCGGTAGCTGATGATCTTGTCCACCGTCTCGGAGACGGTGCGCACGATCTGCACGGTCAGGCTGCGGTCGGCGTTCAGCGCCGCGTCGGCGTCCAGCGTCACGTCGCCTCCGGCCATCAGCTTGACGACGCCGCCGGCGGACAGCAAGCCCTGGCCGTGGATGAGGATGTCGCCGCCCTGCAGGTCGGTCTTCAGGATGCTGCCTTCGAGCGCCGTGCGGCCCAGCGCCAGGTCGACGCCGGCATGCACCTCGATGTCGCCGGTGGAGAACACGCTGCCGCCGATCAGCACCTGGCGTTCGGCCGACACCAGCACGCGGCCGTTGGCCTGCGTGGCCTGCACGAAGCCGTCCAGCGTGACCGCGGGCGCCGCGAAATGCACCAGGCGCCCGGCTTGCACGATGGCGGGGTTGACGGCCGTGGGCACCGTCTGGCCCTGCGAGACCGTGATGCTGTTGCGGCCTTCCAGGTAGACCGTGGACGTGGCCGACAGCGCGAAGATGTGGCTGCCCGCCTGAGCGGCAAGGTCGCGGCCGGTCATGACGACGTCCTTGCGGACGTTGATGTCGCGCCGCAGGATGACGTCGCCGGCGACCGACTGGATGTCCACCAGCGCCGTGCTGCCCTGGCCGCCCAGGTCGTATTGGCCCACGACGCCTTCGATGACGATGGAGTCGATGGCCGCCAGCACGATGGAGCCGTCCAGGTCGGTTTCCAGCGCGCCGGTGCGGCCGTTGCTCTGCACGTCGACGCGGATGGCGATGCGGCTGTCGTCGGTGCCGCCGATCAGCTCGACGCGATCGCTGGCATGCACCAGGCCCTTCACGTCGATGCGCGAGCGCGACTGGATCTGCACGTCGGCGCCGACGTCCAGCGCGCTGATGCCGCCGTCCAGCGACAGGTCGCCGTCGCTCTGGATACGGATCAGGCCGGGTGCGGTGACGCCGGGTGCCGTGCCCTGGGCCGCGTCGACGCGGACGGTGCTGTTCGCGGAGCTGGCGAAGCCTCGGCCGGTGGCATCGGAGCCGCTCTGGATCAGCAGCACACCGGTCGACGTCAGCTCACCGCCGGCACCGGTCGCCAGGTTGCCCAGCGTGATGCCTTGCAGCGCCGTGACCGACAGCGTCGCACCGCCACCCGTGTACTGCCAGCCGGCGCCAGCACCGCCGGTGTAGTCGCCGCCGGCGCGCAGCGTGCCCAGCAGCGTCAGCGTCGGCGCCAGCAGCTGCAGGCGGCTGCTGACGCCGCTGGTGTAGGCCTGTGCATCGGCGGCCAGCACGAAGTTGCCGCCAGCGCTCAGCTGCAGCAGGCTGTCGGCTTCCAGCACCAGGCCGCCGCTGCGGCCGTTCAGGCTGCCGAGTTCAAGGTTGCGCGTGGCGCCGAGGATGAGACGCTGCTCGCTGGCCTGTGCCGAGACGATGGTGTTCCACGCGAACAGGTCGCGGCCGGCGATGGCGCGCATGGAGCCCGCCACCTGGAACTCGCCGTGCAGGCGCAGGTCGCGCTGGGCCAGCACGCTGATTTCGTCGTCGTAGGCCGCCGCCGTGGCGCCGGTGCTGTGCACGACGCCGACGATGTCGACATCGACCCCGCTGAGCGTGATCAGGCCCGCGGTCTCCAGGCGACCCGCCGTCTGCGTGGCGCTGACTACCTCGCCCACGGTCAGCGTGCCCTTCGTCGAGCGCACGTCCAGCTGGGCCAGGCCGGGGCTGGTCGTGCCGATGGTGCTGCCGATCAGCACGTCATTGACACCGGAGATCAGGATGCGGCTGCCGACGTCCTGCGTGTTCAGCACGCTGCTGCTGAAGGTGTGCAGGCTCAGCTCGCCGGCATGCTCGGTGGTACCGGCCTTGATGATGATGTCGCGCTGGGCCGTGAAGCTGCCGCGCAGCTCCAGCGTGTCGTGCGCATTGATCGTGATGTCGGCGCCGGCGCCGCGGGCGATGAACTCGCCGTTCAGCGCGGCCGCGCCCGTGGGCGAGAAGCGCATGCCGCCGGACAGCGTCTCGACGCGGGCCGTGGGTGCGAACGTGACCTGCGCGTTGCCGCTGCTGCTGGTGCCGGCATTCAGCTCGATGGCCGTGTGCGCGCGCAGCGAGCCGGCGACGATGATTTCGCCAGTCGGCGCGTTCTCGCGGCCGATCTTGATGACCGAGCCCGTCGCGCTGGCATCCACCGCGTACGGGCGGCTGGACGTGGCACTGGCCTGCGTGAAGCCCAGGCGGTCCGAGCCGGCTGCGGCGCCGACAGTGAAGGGCTGCGCGGTCGTGCTGGTCAGCACCAGGTGGCCGTCGTCCAGGCGCACCTGCAGCTGGCTGGCGGTGATGCCCAGCGTGCTGCCCACCGCCGGCGTGCCGGTCGGCGACCGAGTGACGACCAGGGCCGCCCCGGCCAGCGCGTTCTCCACGTCCTGTCGCAGTCCGGCAATGCCGGTGTTGTCGACCGTGTCGAGCGCGCGAACGGTGACGGTGCCAGTGACGGTATAGCCGCCCGCATCGAAATTGATCGTGAACGACGCGTCTTCGCTGAGGCGGCCACTGGCCAGCTCGGCAAAGCCCGCGGCCTGCAGCTCCTGCGTCCAGGCCGGCACCAGCACGCCCAGCTTGCCGGCGGCGGACAGCGCGATCGTGCTGTCTTCCTGCCAGGTGCTGAGCTGCACGGTGCCGCCCAGCAGCAGGCCGTAGCCGGCGAACGGGTCGCTCGGGTCGGCCGCGCCTGGCACACCGCCACGCACATCCAGCGTGCGGCCGGCCTGCAGGTCACGCGTCAGGCGCACGGCGCCACCGGCCTCGACGGTGATGACCGAGTTGCCGCCGAAGGTCTTGACGCGCGAACCCAGGTTGAAGCCGTCGCGGTCCTGCACGTCCTCGATGTCGCCGCCGGCGACGAGCTGGCCATCGAGGTTGGCGGCGCCGACTGCGCGCAGGTCGATGCGACCGGCCTCGTCGTGGACGACGACGCGGGCCGCACCCGGCAGGCGCAGGCTCAGGCCGTCGGTGGACACGCCGCCGCTGAGCAGCACCGACTGACCGGCGCGGATGGTGGCGCCGACCTCGACCAGGTTGCCCGATGCCGCACGCACCATGCCGCCCAGCCACAGCTGGCCGCCGGCCGTGATGCTGACCTTGGACGGTTCGTCGGACCAGTCGAAGTTCTCGCTGATCAGGCGGCCGTTGGCGCCGAAGGTCTGGCTGGCCGTCGCGCCGGACAGGATGTTGCCGGCGATGCTGATCGCACCGGCCGTGTTGATGGTGACCTGGCCGCCGCTGGCGTTGCTGGTCAGGCCCGGCACGCTGATGCCGCCGGCCGACGTGATGACCAGGCCGTAGCCGGCGTCGTCGGCGCCGGGCGCACCGGTGGTCGTGAGCGTGACGGCGCGAGCCGCCGTCAGTGCCGTGTCGATATCGATGCGCTCGCCAGCGGTGACGCTGATGCGCGAGTCCGGCCCCAGCCACTGCACGCCGCTGGGCGTGATCTCGCCGCCGGCGACCAGCGCGCCGTGCAGTTCGACATCGCGGGCGCCGCTGACGGTGATGCTGGCGCCAGCGGCCAGCGCGTTCAGCGTGGAGCTGGCGTGCACGTAGACGCTGGTGCCCTCGCCTGGCTTGCCGGCTTCCGGCGCGCCGCGGCCGGTCAGGCTGATGTTGCCGTGGATCTCGGCCTGGCCTTGCCAGTAGACCCAGCGGTCGGAGGCCAGCGTCAGGTCGGAGCCGTTGCCCAGCAGGTTGATGTTGCCCTGGACGATGATGTCGTCGCGGGTGTTGACGTTCAGGTCGGCATTGGCCTGCAGCGTCGTGATCGTGCCCGTCAGCAGGAAGCCGGCGCCGCGCTGGCCGAACAGCGGATGCGGGTCCAGCACGCGCAGCTCTTCGGCCACGCCGTCGCCATTGGCGTCGTAGGCGTAGGCGATGTAGCGGTGGCCGGCACCGTCGTCCAGCACCCAGCGCGTCGCGTGCGACACACCGGCCGCGGCGTTGCTGTAGTCCTGGCCCTGAGCGAAGCTGGTGCGCAGCTTCAGGCCGTCGGCCGCGTCGGCCTTGTAGAAGACCAGGCCGGCGTCGCTGTAGGGCGTGAAGCCCGTCTGCGCAAGCACGCGGGCCTGCTGCTGCGCGTCGAGGCTGGCAAAGGCCTGGCCGGCGTTGGGGATGGCGACGGCGGACCAGACGATGGCGTCGCGGTCGAAGTCCAGGCTGGTGCGGTACTCCGGCGCACCCGCGGTCTTGGCGAACACCTCGCCCTGCCAGCGGCTGTAGCCGTTGCTGGCGAGCACGCGGTCCTGCTGCTCCACCGTCATGTCGACGAAGGCGGTGCCGGCCAGTGCCGGCGCGACGCCGCCCCAGGCGATGTTGGCGAACTGGTAGTCCGCGCCGTCCGTCAGCGTCGCCAGCACCTGGTGGCCGTCGGCGGCGCTGCGGTTCACGTAGACCTCGCGCTGCACCTCGGCATAGCCCAGGCCGGTCAGCACGACGGCGCGTTGCGCCAGGCTCAACTCGCCAAAGCTGGTGCCGGCATCCGGCTTGATGGCGCCGCCCCAGTCGATCTGCGCGTAGTCGACATCGGCGCCGCCGGCCGTGAAGCCGCTGACCCAGCGGTCGCTGGCCGGCGCGTCGGCCTTGAAGAAGCTCTCGCCGTCGGCGCGCTCGTAGCCCAGGCTGTGCGCGACGATGCGCTGCTGGGCCGCGGTCAGTGACGCGAACGCCGTGCCGGCGGCCGGGGCACCGGCGCTGCCCCAGTCGATCTGGTCGTTGCGGTAGTCGGTGACGACGCCTTCCCTGAAGCCGGTGACCAGGCGCTTGCTCGCCGCGGCCTCGTAGTTGAAGAACTGCGCCGGCTTGCCCGCCGCGTCGCCGGCCTGGATGTAGGTGATGACGGTCGCCTTCTGAGCGGCCGTCAGGTCCTTGAACTGCGCATCCTCGGCCGGGCGCAGCAGCTGGTCGACCAGGCTGCGCTGGTCGGGCGTCAGCTGCGCGTAGCCCGTACCCTGGGTGGGCACGAACTCGATGGCGCTGTCGACGACGGCCTGCTGCGCGGCGCTCAGCAGCTCGTAGGGCGTCGCGATGTCGGGCTTGCCGGCGGCGCCCCACAGGTCGGCATCCACCAGCAGCGCGTAGTTGCCGGTGAAGTACTCGATCCAGGTCGCGCGTGGGATGGCGGCGTAGTCCAGCGGCTGGCTGGACCATTGCGCGGCTGGGATGGCGTAGTAATCCAGGCGGTAGCCGAGCTGGTCGACGACGGCCATGCGCTGCGCGGCGCTGAGCTGCGCGAAGCCGGGGTCGCCGCTGGGCGCGGCCACGCCGGCGGCGGCCCAGCCGATGGTCGCGTTGTCGTAGTCGGCCGAGAGCCCTTCGATGAAACCGGCGCGCAACCCGGCGGTGGCGCTGTAGTAGGCCGGCTGGGCATACATCGTGTAGCCCAAGTGCGCGGCCACGGCGGCCTGCTGGGCGGTGCTGAGCGACTCGAAGGCCGTGCCGGCGGCCGGTGCGTCAGCGGCGCCCCAGTTGACGGCGGCGGGGTCGTAGCTGACGGCGTGGCCGACGACCAGCTGCTCGCGCATCGTGTTGGTCGTGGCGCGGAAGAAGGCGCCGTGCTCCAGCACCTGGTAACCGAGGCTGGCGGCAACGGCGGCCTGGGCCTCCTTGCTGAGCTCGCCAAAGGGCGTGTAGTCGCCCACGGCGACCGCGTGCGAGGAGCCCAGCGTCAGGTTCTGGCTGGCCAGCAGCGACAGCAGCTCGGGCGACAGGTTGCCGGCGGCGAGGCCCGACAGGATGGCGGCGATGGTCGCCGCGTCGGCCGTGCTGGCGAGCGTGATGCCCGGCAGCGTGTCGAAGTAGTCGGCCTGCGTGCTGCTCACCTCGCCAACGTTGAAGACGGCGCTGGCCGCCGTTGTCAGCGAGCCGCCCAGCAGCAGCTCGCCCGGGGTGTTGATCTCGACACGCGTGCCGCTGCCGGTCAGCAGCGGCGTGCGGCCGTCGCTGGCGAAGGTGGCGCCGCCCAGCACGGCGCTGCCGCTGAGCAGATGCACCTTCTGGCCGGCGTTCAGGCTGACCAGCGAGCCGCCCAGCGACGCCGACACCAGCGCGCCCTCGCCCAGCTGCAGCTTGCTGCCGGCCTCGATGCGCAGCGTGGAGTTGGCGGCCAGGGCCTGCACGGCGCTGGCGATGACGACGGAGCCGCTGCCGCGCAGGCTCAAGCTGCCGCCGGCCTGGGCGACGCTGATCTCGGCGCCCTTGTCCGTGGAGATGCTGTTGGGGCCGTCGCCATAGCCGATGAAGGCGCCGGCGCCGGTGCTCGCCAGCACGTTCATCGTCAGGTTGCGCTGGGCGCGCAGCCAGCCGGAGACGACGACCTGCTCGGCGACATTCAGCGTCAGGTCGACGGCGCTCAGGCCCGAGCTGGGCCCGCCGTCCGGCGCATTGACGTTCTGGCGGCGGATCTCGAGCAGGCGCGACTGCAGGCTCAGGCCTTCCGTGGACTGCACGTCGCCCTGGACGATGATCCAGTCGGCCTGCAGCTGGGCCACGTCGTCCAGCCGCGCGGAGAAGGCCTTGCCGTAGACGGTGCCGTTGTTCAGGTCGCCGACGCGCATGACGACGCCCGGCGCCGTGTGGCCGATGTCGATGACCGAATAGCCGTTGGCCAGCGCGGAGACATCGCGCTCGCTGAGTTCCATCGCGCCGGTCTGGCCGAACGAGCGATCGTTGCCGTACTCGCTCTGGCCGGCGCTGCCGATGCGGTAGTTCTGGTCGACCGCGTGGCTGCGCAGGGTCAGCCGGCCGCTGCCGATGACGCTGTCGTTGCCGGCCTGCAGGTCGATGTCGTCGGCGATCAGGCGCAGCTCGCGACCGGCACCGCCGGCCAGCACGCGGCCGCTGACATGGTCGAACAGCGCCTCGCGGCCGGCCAGGTCCACGTCGATGCCGCCGGACTTGGCCACCAGCCCGCCTTCGGCGCGGCCGTCGCTGACGATCTGCAGGCTGTCGACCTCGCGCACGACGATGTCGACGGTGTCCGCCGCGCCGGTGCCGCGGTTCAGCACCGACAGCTCGGCCAGCTGGGTGTTCAGCACGCCGCGCACGCCGGCCGCGCTGACGCTGAACAAGCCCTGCGGCGCGACGATGCGCGCGTTGGTCACGTCCAGCACACCGGCGGCGTCGATGACCAGATCGCTGCGGCCCCAGCTGGCGCCCGTCGGGTTGGACAGCACGGTGCTGGTGGCGTTCTGGTCGGTCAGCTCGACGCGTTCCAGGCTCTCGTTGAAGACGATCTGGCGGCTGCCGGCCGAGGCGGCGATCAAGACCTCGTGGTCCTTGATCTGCAGCGGCGCGTTGCTGGTGAACGGCGCGACGACCAGGCGATCGTTGCCGGCGCCGCCGTCCAGCGTCAGCTTGCCGCCGCCGACGGCGATGCGGATCAGGTCGTCGCCACCGCCGGCGTCGACGACGTTCTCGCCGGCGCCGATGTTGATGACGTCGTTGCCGCCATTGCCCCAGATGCGGTTGTTGCCCGCACCCATGTCGATGGTCTCGGCACCGTCGCCGCCGATGAACTTGTCGTCGCCGTCGCCGCCGAAGAAGCTGACGCCGTTCTCGGGCCCGCTGGAGAACTCGTCCTTGCCCGCGCTGCCGCGCACGACGCTGCCGGCCGCACCGCCCATGATGACGAAGGCGTCGTTGCCCAGGCCGCCGTCCACGTCCAGCAGCGCCGCGACGCTGGTGCCGATGAACAGGCTGTCATTGCCCTTGCCGCCGTAGTAGACGATCTTGCGGACGCTGCCGGCGGCGTAGGTGTCGGTCTCGCCCAGCGAGCGCACGGTGATGGTGCCGCCGTCCTGGTCGACGCTGAAGGCCTCGTTGGTGATGTCGTCGTACAGCGTGCCGCTGCCGTAGCGGCCGGACGCGTCACCGGCATGCAGGTACAGCGTGCCGTCGGACGCCAGGTGGCTGATGTCGGGCGGCGAGCCGAAGCTCCACTTGTAGCTGCCGCCGACGCTGATGCCCATGACGCGCACGCGCGCCGCGACATAGGCCGCGGCGGGCGTGATGTCGATCTGCGCATCGAAGCCGGCGATCGTGAAGTCGATGCTGCCGAAGATGCCCAGGTCGATCTCGAAGTCCAGCGAGCCATGCGCCTCGGCGAAGAAGCGCGGCCGGCTCGACAGCGCCACGCTCATGCCGGCGTTGAAGTGCAGCGGGCCGAGGTGGATGTCGATCTCGGCGCTGCCGTGGACTTCCCACTGGCCGTCGCTGGAGACGAAGCCGCCCACGTCGACCGTCAGCGCATTGAAGAAGTTCAGGTGGCCGTTGAACTCCAGCTTGAAGACGTCGTTGACGATGCTGATGCGGCCACCGAAGTCGATGTCGAAGGCCAGCAGCTTCAACTTGCCGTTGAGGCTGAGGTCGAACATCGTGTCGCCGGCGATGGTGTGGCCGGACAGCGTCGTGTAGTCGTTGCTGCTGGTGTTGATCTGCAGCAGCGCATTGGCCTTGATGTTCAGCACCGAGATGCCGAACTCCAGCGTGGTCTGCACGCGCAATGCAAAGAACGGCGAGTTGCTGGCGTCGGTGCCGAAGGCGGCATCGAGCGCAAAGGCCAGCTCGCCGAAATCGCCCAGGTCCAGCGTGACGTTGCCGCTGGCCTGCAGGCCGTGGCTGTCGATCAGCAAGTCCATGCCGCCGGACAGCGTGATCGGGCCGACGTGGATGGCAGCCGAGCCCGACAGGCGCAGCAGCTGCGGCGCGACGTTGACGATGACCGGCTGGCCTTGCGCGTTGAAGACGTTGCCGCTCGCGTCGCGGCCGCGCACCTGCTGGGTCTGGCTCGTGGTGTTGATCTGCAGCAGGAAGCGGCCGCTGACGTCGAACACGCCGCCGCCGTCGATGATCTTGGAGTCGGCGCCACTGCCGCCCACTTCCAGGCTGCCGTAGATGCCGCCGGCGACGATGCCCAGCGTGCCGGTGACCTGCAGCGGCTGCAGCACCGGCAGGTCCAGCGTGGCCGTGACGGCCATCTCAACGCCGCTGGTGGAGATGATGACGCTGAAGTCGCCGCGCAGGTCCAGCAGGCCGTCAAGCAGGTCCAGCGAGCCGTTGCCCGTCAGCGCCATGTAGGGGCCGGTCCAGTTGGGCTTGCCGGGCGGCGTGGCGGGGATGGTGTAGACCGGGAAGTCGACCTTGTCGAGGAACTCGTCCGGCACGTTGTAGACGATCTCCTGGCCGAAGCTGTTCATGTTCAGCTCAAGCTCGGCATGCAACTTGGCGACGGCGCCGAAGTCGAGGTTGGCCGACAGGTTCAGGCGCATCGCGATGCCGTCACGGATGACCAGCAGGCCGGTCGCGTGCGTCGTGAACAGCGGCGCGCTGGCCGTGCCGATGCGGGCCTGCACGTCGACGAAGACGGAGATGCCCTGGCTGGCACTGGCGCGCACGTCGAACACGCCCGTCATGTTGACCAGGCCGAAGACGTCGATCTCGGCCTCGCCGAACAAGCGCAGGAACTGCTCGTTATAGAGCAGCACGATGGGTTCGTCGGGGTTGCCCGTCTCGATGGCGTAGCCGGGGGAGATGACGCCCTGGCTGTTCTTCCAGTTGGCACGCGAGAAGTCGATGACGGTGAAGGCGCCGGTCAGGCTGACACCGCCGCCCAGCGTCACCGCGCCCGAGGTGTCCTGCGTGAACTGCGACGTGCCGATCTGGATGCGCACGCCGGTGTTCAGTTCCAGCTGCAGGTTCTCGGCATGGAAGGTCACGTCGGGCACGCCGACCAGGCCGATCTCCGTGACCTTGGCCTGGGCCGCGAGGTAGACACCCACCGACGCGCCCTGCGCCGTGATGACCAGTTCCTTGGCGACGATGAGGCCCACGTCGAGGTCGTTGATCGCGAAGCCGACGGCCGAGGTGTCGGGGCTGTCGGTCTCGGTGATGCGGCCGTCGCCATTGCTGTCGCGCCAGTAGCCGCCGACGCCGATGAAGCCGAAGCCGTCGTTGATGCCGATGGCCAGCGTCGTGACCGTGGTCTCCTCGCCGTTGTCCAGCGTGACGCGCTCCGACCCGCGCTTGGTGAAGGCCATCGACGCCGAGATCTGCACGAAGCCGGCCAGGTTGATGGACGCGTAGCCGATCTTGGCCTGCACCAGGTCGCCGGTGAAGTCGATGAAGACGCTGTTGCCGCCGCCGGCCGGCAGCGCGAAGCCGTGGGCGTTGAGGCGGCCGTCGCGGTTGCTGTCTTCGCCGGTGTCGAGCTGGCCGTTGCCGTTCTTGTCCTCGGTGTAGTCCTTGAACGAGGGGCTCAGCTGGTAGTTGATGGCCGGCGGGCCGAACAGCTGGATGGCGGCCTGCACCGGTGCCGGGATGGACGGCACGTAGAAGCTGTTGATGTTGACTTCGACATCCTCGGCGCGCACGTCCAGGATGTTGTGATCGATGCCGACCAGGCCGGCAAAGCCCACCGAGGCCTTGGCCGTGACGAAGCGCGGTGAATACTGCTCCAGGCCCGGGATGGCCTTGCCGACGGCCGGCGTCATGATGGCCAGGCCGAAGTCGACGTCGTCCAGCGCCACGCCCACGGCGTTGTCGTTGATCTTGTCCAGCAGGCCGTCGTTGTTGGCGTCGACGCCGTAGCGGTATGGGCCGCCCACGCCGGCAAAGCCGCTCAGGTGCGAGCCGCCCAGCGTCATCGCCGAGACCTGCAGCGGCAGGCTGTCGCCGTTGACGCCCAGGCTCTCCAGCAGCGGGCGCAGGCCGCCCATGTCGATGGCGACGTTGAAGATGTCGCCCTGGCGGAAGGCCAGCGAGCCGCGCAGGAACAGGAAGTCGGCGACGGCGATCTCGGCCAGGCCGATGTCGATGCCGATCAGGTCGTTGCCACGCAGCGTCAGCCGCACCGGCGTGCCGCCGGTCTTGATCTCGTAGCCGATGCGCGTGACGCCGCCGGCGTCGACGGTGCGGATGCTGGAATAGTCCGCCGTCGAGCGCATCAGGCCGCCGAACAGCTTGCCACCGTTCTGCACTTCCAGCGTCACGTCGCTGGCGCGGATGGTCAGGATGTTGCCAAAGCCGTAGGTGCCGATTTCCTGGGCATGCAGCTGCAGCGACAGGAAGTTCTGCGCGTTGAAGAAGCTCGGCAGGTCGGCCTTGAAGACGCCCAGGCCCAGGTCGACGTCCTGCAGGCCGAAACCGATCAGGCCGTCCTGGCTGGACAGCGGCTTCGTGAAGTCGGGGTTGCCGACGCCGATGAAGACGTCGACGTCGGACGCGCCGAAGCTCAGGCCCTTGAAGGTGACGTTGGACAGCCGCGAGTAGTCGCTGGAAAGGCCGCCGATGGCGCGCAGGCCTTGCAGGATCTGCGTCGCCTGGCCGGCCGGCAGCAGCTGCTCGATCAGCGACAGCTCGGCCGGCAGGCCGGTGTACATGTCGGCGGTGAAGGTCTCGCCCAGGTTCAACCTGAAATCGCCATGGATGTGGACGAAGTTGGCGATGTTGATGTTCAGGTTCGGCAGCTCGACCGAGCCGAACAGCGTCAGGCCGAGGCTGGGATCGAAGCCGATGGACAGCTCGAGGTTCTTCAGGAAGTCCAGCGCGCCGTCGAGGAAATCGAAGCCCGGCAGCTTGTCGGGCAGGAAGCTCGTGAGCTTCTTCAGGCTGATGGTCGGGATCAGCTGGCCGGTGGACGGGAGTTCAAAGTCGAAGTCGAACGAGGTCGTGACCGAGAACAGGTCGAACACGCCCAGCGTCGCCGTCATCGCGATGCGCAGCGAGTTGCTGTCGAAGTCGATCTTGAACGCGTTGGCGTCGCTGCCGATGGGGATGGCCAGGCCGCCACCGGGCAGCTTGCTGAAGTCCACGTAGGCGCTGGGCACCGGGTACTTGCCCAGGAATGCGCCGTTGAAGCCCAGCTTGACGTCGGTGGCCTGCAGCGTGAGATACGGGTCGGTGCCGACCAGGCCGGCCAGACCAGCGCTGGCCGTGAAGGCGTAGAACTTGCCCGGCAGCGTGATGCCGGCGCCCAGCGTGGGCGTCAGCATCGCCAGCGCGAAGTCCAGGTTGTCGATGGCGAAGCCGATGGCGTCGTCGTTGGGCGTGTCGCTCGCGTCGATGACACCGTCGCCGTTGGTGTCGCGGCGATAGGGGCCGTTGATGCCGGCAAAGGCGTTGACGTTCTTGCCGGCGACAACCAGCACGTCGGCCGGGATCTCGACGTTCAGGCCCACGGCGTTGAAGTTGACGCCGTCGACCGTCTGCTTCTGGAAGGTGAAGCCGCCCGACAGGCTGACGATGCCCGCCACGCTGGCCTTGGCCTGGCCCACCGTCGCGCTGATGAGGCGGTTGCCGGCATCCAGCATGATGGGCGTGCCGCCGGTGGCGATGGCATGGCCGCCGCCGGCCGCGAAGTCGATGACGTAGAGCGGGTTGCTGCTGATGTTGACGTCGACCAGTGCGTCGTTCAGCGAGAACTCGATGAACTGGTCGAAGCCGACGAAACCGATCTGCCGGGCCGAAGCCTTGAGTGCGGTGAACTTGGTGCCGACGACGATGTTGGCGGCCGGGTTCAGCACATCGGGCATGGCCTTGTACAGGCCCAGCGCGAAGTCGAAGTCGTCGACGACCAGGCCGATGGCGTTCGGGTTCGTGCTGTCGCCGCCCACGCCCACGAAGGCGTGCACGTCGCTGGCGCCGATCTCGATGGCGCGCATCTTCACGTCGGCGATGCTGACGCCCAGCGGCGCCTTGACGGTCAACCTGACGTCGTCGGCCTTGCGGAAGGCGAAGTTGCCGTCGATGTGCACGAACTGACTGATGGTCAGCCGCGCGTCGGTCAGGCTGGCGGCGATGACGCTGCCGGACATGTCCAGCACCACCGGCGCGCCGCCGGTAGGCACGCTGAAGCCGCTGCTGCCGCCGGCCGTGAAGTCGATGGGCCGGGCGATGCCGGTGGCCGTGTTCAGCTCGATGTCGACACCGTTGGCCGACAGCTCGAAGTCCTTGGGGTCGAAACCGTAGACGCCGATGGCATCCGCGTGGGCCTTCAGCGCCGTGTACTTGATGCCGCCGGCGTTGGCCATCAGCAGGCCGATGTCCACGCCTTGCACGCCCAGGCCGTAGAGCTGGCTGGTCTGGTCCTGGAAGCGACGCGTGCGGTCCAGGCCACCGTCGGCATAGCCGATGAAGACGTCGACATTGCTGGCGCCGACCGTGAAGCCGCGCGCGTTCAGCAGCGGCAGGCCCAGCGTGTTGCGCAGGCCCGTGAAGCTGGCTTTCTGGAAGGCGAAGCTGCCCTGGATGAGCACGAAGTCCGAGATCGCCAGCGTCGCCTGCGCGGCGGACAGCATCAGCCGCTCGCCGGAGAAGTTCAGCGTGACCGGGTCGGCGCCGGTGGGCAGGTCCAGCGCGCGGCTGCCGGCGAAGTTCAGCGGCGTGATGAGGCCGCCCACGCCCGGCGAGGCGCTGTTGTATTCGATGTGGACGTCGGTCGCGCTGAGCTGGAAGTCGCTGGCGTCGACGCCGTAGATGGCCACGTTGCTCGCGTCGGCGCGCAGCGCGCGGTAGGTCTTGCCAGCCTGGTCCTTGACGCTCAAGAAGCCGAAGCTCAGGCCTTGCACGCCGAAGCCGTACAGGCTGCCGGCCTGGTCGGCGAAGGACTTGCTCGCGTCGATGCCGCCGTCCGCATAGCCGACGAAGGCGTCGATGCCGCTGCCGGCGATGGAGAAGCCCTTGGCGCCCAGCACCGGCGTGAGGCCGTTGCCGGCACGCAGCGTGTTGCCGAAGTCGGCCTTCTGGAAGCCGATGGCGCCGCGGAAGTAGATGAAGTCCGAGACCTTCAGCACCGCCTCGCGGGCGTAGACGCCGATGCGGTCGCCGCCGCGGAAGTCCAGCGCGATGGCGCCCGCCGAGCCCAGCGCCAGGCCACCGGCACCGAAGCTGCGCACGAAGTCGATGCTGCGGCCGCTGGCGTCGGCGCGGTTGATCTCCAGCTGCAGGTCGCTGGCGCTGAGCTCGAAGTCGTTGGGGTCGAAGCCGTAGACGGCGACGTGCGCGAGGTTGGCCTTGGCCGCCGTGTACGACTGGCCGCCGGCCTTGGCGATGAGCAGGCCGAAGTCCGCGCTGCTGACGCCGAAACCGTAGAGGTTGCCGGCCTGCTGGTCGGGCGTCTTGCTGGTGTCGAAGCCGCCGTCCGCATAGCCGACAAAGACGCTGACGCCCTGGCCGGTGATGGCCAGCATGGAGGTGGCTGTGACCTGTTGCGGCAGGCCGGCGGCGGTGGCCAGCGTGATGGGCGCGGTGGGGCTGTACTTCTCGAAGCCGATGCGGCCCGACAGGTAGGCGAAGTCGAACAGCTGCAGCGTGATGTCGCCTTCGACGCGCACCAGCTCGCCGGCGCTGCCGTCCAGCGTGATGTCGGCCGTCTGGCCGGGGCCGATGAGCACGGTCAGCGGCGCGGCGGCGAAGTCGATGACGCGGTCGTTGGCGCGGCTGGCCTGGTTCAGCTCGATGCTGAGGTTGCGCACCGTGGGCAGCAGGTCGGACAGGCCCACAAAGCCGGCCGACGTTGCGTTCGCTTGCAGCGCCGTCCATTTGCGGCCGGGTTCGGCCTGCGAGCTGATCAGCGCCAGCGCCAGGTCCACGCCAGCAATCTGCAGGCCGGCCGCATCGGCGGTGCCGCCGTTGACACCGGCGAACACCGTGACGTTGTCCAGACCGAAGGTCAGCACGTCGACGGCGATGTCCTGCGCCGGCAGCGTGCGCGTGGCGGCCAGCGACAGCGTGGTGCTGCGCTTCTCGACGGCGAAGCCACCCGAGACCTGCACGAAGCCGAAGGCGTCCAGCGTCAGCGTGCCGGTGGCGCTCAGCATCGGACCGTTGGCGCCCGGCATGTCGAACGTGATGCCACTGGCCGGGCCGGTGGCGACGGTCATCGCGGTCGCACCGCTGGCGTAGTCGACGACCGCGGGCTTGGCGCCGACCGGCACGACCTGCGACGCGCGGTTGACCTGCACCTTGATGTCGTTGGCCTGCAGCGTCAGGCCGTCGGGCATGCCAACCAGGGCGATCTGCTGGGCGGTGGCTTCCAGCGACGTCCACTTGCGCGGCGCGGCGCCACCCACTTCGCTGATCAGCGCCAGACCGAAGTTGGCGCCGGTCAATTCCAGGCCGACTTGGTCGGCCGTGCCGCCGTTGATGCCGGCGAACGCGCGCACGTTGCTGGCGCCAATGGTCAGCAGACGGGCGTTGACGGTGGCGGGCGTGGCGGTCTGCACACCTTGCGCGTTGGTCGCGGCGGACAGCGTGACCGCCTGGTCGCGCTGCTCGATGGCGAAGCCGCCGCTGACCTGGAAGAAGCCGAAGGCGTCCAGCGTCAGCGTGCCGCTGGCCTTCAGGACCTTGCCCTCGCTGCCGGCCATGTCCAGCGTCAGCGTGTTGCCGGGGCCGGTGGCGACGACGAGGTTCTGCGCCGCATAGTCGACGACCTTGTCGTTCAGCGCCTTGGCCTGGTTGATGCGCAGCGCGAGGTCGCTGCCGGTCAGCGTCAGGCCGTCGATGCCGACCAGCCCCACGCTGCCGGCACTGGCCTGCAGGCTGGTCCAGCTGCGCGTCGGCGTGGCCTTGCTGGACTGCATCGCCAGCGCGAATTCGAGGTTGGTCAGCGCCAGGCCCACGCGCTCGGCCGAGTTGCCGTTGATGCCGGCAAAGCCGTTGATGCCCGCGCCGCCCACCGTCAACAGCCGGGTCTGCACCGTGCTGCCGTCGGCCAGCACGACCGTCGAGTCCTTGCTCTCGATGGCGAAGCCGCCACTGACCTGCACGAAGCCGAACGCGTCCAGCTGCAGGTTGCCGCTGGCGCGCAGCAGCTTGCCGTCGCTGCCGGCGACGTCCAGCGTCAGCGTGTCGGCCGAGCCGGTCGCGACCGTGAGGTTCTGCGCCGCGTAGTCGGCCACCGCGTCGTTGAGCTGCTTGGCCTGGTTGACCTGGATGCTGAGATTGCTGCCCGCCAGCGTGAGGCCGTCGATGCCGACCAACGCGACGCTGCCGACGCTGGCCTGCAGCGTCGTCCAGCCGCGTGCGGGCGTGGCCTTGCTGGACTGCAGCGCCAGCGCGAACTCGGCACCGCTGAGCGTCAGGCCGACGCGGTCGGCCGAGTTGCCGTTGTTGCCGGCAAAGCCGCTGATGCCGCTGCCGCCCACCGTCAGCAGGCGGGTCTGCACGGTGCTGCCGTCGGCCAGCACCAGCGTGGAATCCTTGCTCTCGATGGCGAAGCTGCCGTCCAGCTGCACGAAGCCGAAGGCGTCCAGCGTCAGGTGGCCGCTGGCCTTCAACATCTTGCCGTCGGCACCGGCCATGTCCAGCGTCAGCGTGTCGGCGGGGCCGGTGGCGACGACCAGGTTCTGCGCGGCGTAGTCGGCCACCGGGTCGGCGAGCTGGCCGGCCTGGTTCAGCTTGATGGCCAGGTTGGTGCCGGACAGCGTCAGGCCGTCGATGCCGACCAGGGCCACGCTGTTGGCATTGGCCTGCAGACTCGTCCAGCTGCGCGCCGGCGTGGCCTTGCTGCTCTGCAGCGCCAGGCCGAACTCGGCGCCGGTCAGCGTCAGGCCCACGCGGTCGGCGGAGTTGCCGTTGTTGCCGGCGAACCCGTTGATGTTGCTGCCGCCGACGGTCAGCAGGCGGGTCTGCACCGTCGAGCCGTCGGCCAGGATCAGCGTCGAATCCTTGCTCTCGATGGCGAAGCCGCCCGACAGCTGCACGAAGCCGAAGGCGTCCAGCACCAGGTTGCCGCTGGCCTTCAGCAGCTTGCCGTCGGCGCCGGCCATGTCCAGCGTCAGCGTGTTGGCCGGGCCGGTCGTGACGACGAGGTTCTGGGCCGCGTAGTCGGCGACCGAATCGTTCAGCTGCTTGGCCTGGTTGAGCTTGATGCTGAGGTTGTTGCCAGCCAACGTGAGGCCATTGATGCCCACCAGCGCGACGCTGTCGACGCTGGCCTGCAGGCTGGTCCAGCTGCGCGTGGGCGTGGCCTTGCTGGACTGCAGCGCCAGCGCGAACTCGGCGTTGGTCAGGCTCAGGCCCAGCTTGTCGGCCGAATTGCCGTTGTTGCCGGCAAAGCCGTTGATGCCGGCGCCGCCGATCGCCAGCAGGCGCGTCTGCACGGTCGACCCGTCGGCGAGGACCAGCGTCGAATCCTTGCTCTCGATGGCAAAGCCACCGCTGAGCTGCACGAAACCGAAGGCGTCCAGCGCCAGGTTGCCGCTGGCCTTCAGCAGCTTGCCGTCGCTGCCGGCCATGTCCAGCGTCAGCGTGTCGGCCGGGCCGGTGGCGACGACCAGGGCCTGGGCTGCGTAGTCCGCGACCACGTCGTTCAGCGCCTTGGCCTGGTTGAGCTTGATGGACAGGTTGCTGCCCGACAGCGTCAGCCCGTCGATGCCCACCAGCGCGACATTGGCGACGCTGGCTTGCAGGCTGGTCCAGCTGCGCGTGGGCGTGGCCTTGCTGGACTGCAGCGCCAACGCGAACTCGGCGCCGGTCAGCGTCAGGCCGACGCGATCCGCCGAGTTGCCGTTGTTGCCGGCAAAGCCTTTGATGTTGCTGCCACCCACCGTCAGCAGGCGGGTCTGCACGGTGCTGCCATCGGCCAGCACGACCGACGCGTCCTTGCTCTCGATGGCGAAATTGCCGCCCAGTTGCACGAAGCCGAAAGCGTCAAGCGCCAGCGTGCCGCTGGCCTTCAGCAGCTTGCCCTCGCTGCCCGCCATGTCCAGCGTCAGCGTGTCGGCCGGGCCGGTGGCGACGACCAGGTTCTGCGTCGCGTAATCGGCGACCACGTCGTTCAGCGCCTTGGCCTGGTTGAGCTTGATGGACAGGTTGCTGCCCGCCAGCGTCAGGCCGTCGATGCCCACCAGCGCGACGCTGTTGACGCCGGCCTGCAGGCTGGTCCAGCTGCGCGTCGGCGTGGCCTTGCTGCTCTGCAGCGCCAGCGCGAACTCGGCGCCGGTCAGCGTCAGGCCCACGCGGTCGGCGGAGTTGCCGTTGTTGCCGGCAAAGCCGTTGATGCCGCTGCCGCCCACCGTCAGCAGGCGGGTCTGCATGGTGCTGCCGTCAGCCAGCAGCAGCGTCGAGTCCTTGCTTTCCAGCGCGAAATTGCCGCCCAGCTGCACGAAGCCGAAGGCGTCCAGTGACAGCGTGCCGCTGGCCTTCAGCATCTCGCCTTCGCTGCCGGCCTCGTTGAGCGTCAGCGAGCTGCTGCTGCCGGTGGCGACGACCAGGTTCTGCGCCGCGTAGTCGGCCACCGCGTCGTTCAGCTGGCTGGCCTGGTTGATGCGCACGCCCAGGTTGCTGCCCGACAGCGTCAGCCCGTCGATGCCCACCAAGGCGACGCTGGCGACATTGGCCTGCAGGCTGGTCCAGCTGCGCGCCGGGCTGGCCTTGCTGCTCTGCAGCGCCAGCGCGAAATTCAGGTTGGTCAGCTCCAGGCCGACCTTGCTGGCCGAGCCGCCGTTGTTGCCGGCAAAGCCGTTGATGCCACTGCCGCCAATGGCCAGCAGCCGGGTCTGCACCGTGCTGCCGTCGGCCAGCTGCAGGCTGGTGTCGCGGCGCTCGATGGCGAGGCTGCCGCTGGCGCTGAAGAAATCGAACAGGCCCAGCGCCAGCGTGCCGCTGGCCTTCAGCAGCCGGCCGTCGCCGCCGGCCATGTTCAGCGTGATGCCGGGGCCGCCGGTCGCCACGGTCAACGCCGTCGCGCCGTAGTCGACCACCGCGTCATTGACGGCGGTCGCCTGGTTGACGCTCAGCGCGAGGTTGCTGCCGGTCAGCGTGACGCCGTCGATGCCGATGAGGCCGACCGACGCCGCGCTGGCCTGCAGGCTGGTCCAGCTGCGCGCGGCGTTGTTGCGGTCGGCGAACACCGCCAGCGCCAGGTCCAGGCCGCTGAGGTTCAGGCCCATCGCGCTGGCCTGGCCGGCGTTCATGCCGGCAAAGCCGCTGACGCCGCTGGCGCCCACCGTCAGCAGCCGCGTCTGCACGACCTCGCCGCCGGCCAGCGTGACGGCCTGGTCGCTGCGCGTCAGCGCCAGGCTGCCGTTGAAGCGGACGAATTCGTAGATGTCGAAGGTGACCGTGCCGGAGGCCTGCAGCAGCCGGCCGCGCGAGCCGGCCATGTCCAGCGTGAAACTGCCGGCGCCGGTCGGCACGGCCAGCACCGTGCGGGTGGCACCGTAGTCGACGACCGAGTCGTTGACGTTGCTGGCCTGGTTGACGCTGACCGACAGATTGCTGCCCGTCAGCGTGATGCCTGGCAGGCCGCTGAAGCCGGCCGTTGCGGCGCTGGCCTGCAGGCTGGTCCAGTGGCGGGTCGGGTCGCTGCGCGCGCTCATCAGCGCCAGCGCGAAGTCGACGCCGGCCAGCGCCAGGCCCGGGCCGCCAGGCACCCCGGCGCTGGCCGAGAGGCCATGGCCGCCGAGCAGGAAGCAGTCGACCAGCACGCCGGCCGTGGCCTCGTCGACGCCGGCGGTGCTGGTGTTGTCGGCGGCCAGCAGCACGGTGGCGCTGCTGCGCTCCAGCGCCAGGTTGCCGCCGGCGCTGAAGAAGTCACCCACCGTCAGGGCGGCGCCGGTCAGGCTGACCTGCTGCAGGCCGGCCGTGAAGCCGGCGCCGAAGGTGTAGCCGGCGTTGCCGACGGCCAGCACGCGGCCGCTGGCGTCGCCGGCCGTCGCATTCCAGCGCAGTGCGGCGGAGGACGCGCTGGCTGACACATCGCTGCCCAGCTGCAGGAAGGCCGCGCCGCTGGCCTCGACCAGCTCGACACCGCCACCCGAGGCGCTCATCGCCACGGCGACCTGGGCGCCGCTGACGCCGGCCTTGAAGCTGCCCGCGACCAGTTGGAAGCCGGCGTTGGCGGCGATCAAGTCCATGCCGCCGGTGTTGGCGTCGCGGCCGAAGGCGAAGTCGCCGCTGAGGCTGAAGGTGTCGCCGATGCTGGCCTGCAGGCCGCGGATGTCGACCGTCGGCGTGCTGCTGGCCGGCAGCGTGCCGAAGGTGTGGCTGAGCGCGCCGGCCGTCAGCACATGGCCGGTCTGGTCGGCGCCGCTGAGGTTCAGGCGCAGCAGCGCCGACGTGGCCGACACGCTGGCAAAGCCGCCGCCGGACAGATGGAAGCCGCCGCTGGCCTCCATGGCCAGGCCGCCCCCCGAAGTCATCAGCGCGCCGAAGCTGGCGTCGGTCACGCCGGCCGCGAAGCTGCCCGTCGTCAGCCGGGCCTCGATGTGGTCGCCGATGGCCGTCAGCGAGCCGGCCGATACCGCCAGGCCCAGCGAACCGCTCAGCGTGACCGGGCCATAGGCCAGTTGGCCGGTGCCGCTCATGGACGCGAAATCGCCCAGGTGGCCGTCACCGTTGAAATTGACCAGGTTGCCGCCGACCAGCAGGCCCTGCGGCTGGCTGGAGAGGTCGATGCCCGCGTGGTTGGCCGCGCCGTTCAGCTGGCCCAAGCCCAGGCTGAATTCCAGCGACAGGTTGCTGGCGCTCAGCGTCAGGCCGCTGACGCCTTGCAGGCCAATGCCACCGGCCGCGCCCTTGGCCAGCAGCCAGCCGGCCGCATTGGCGCCTTGACCGTCCAGCAGCACGACTGCCGCGTCGATCTGGCTGAAGGTGACGCCGGGCTTGCTGGCATCCGCCGAGTTCAGGCCCAGGTAGCCACTGGCGTCGTCCAGGCCAATCTGCCAGACGTCGTAGCTGTGCGTGCCGCTGCCGTCGCTGAGCAGCACGTTCTGCGTGTAGCTGGCGGCCAGCGTACCGGACAGCTTGACGCCCTGGCCCAGGTCCAGCGTGCCGCCGAAGCTGTAGGCCTGGTTGCGAGCGAAATAACCCGCGTTGAACCACTCGCCCGCCTGGTCGGCCAGCGCCTGGCCATTGCTGCCGGCCGCGGCGTACAGCAGGTTGACCGCAAAGGTGCTGGGAGCGTCGAGCCGGTGCGCGATGAGGCTGAGCTCCTTCGCGGCCGCGTCGTGATGGATCTCGAAGTACAGGCCATTGCCGACGCTGACCAGGCCCTCGCCCTCGGCGAAGCTGCCGGACAGCTGGTCGTAATGCAGGAACTTGAAGGTCTGGCCGTCGGTCGGCGACGCGCCGCCGATCAGGCTGACCTTGAGCGTGCCGTTCAGCGTGGCCAGGCCGCTGACATCGACGAAGTCGACGGCGCCGGTGCTGTCGATCTCCACCTCGAAGGTGTCGCCGACACCCAGCGTCAGCGAGGGTTCGGTCGTCTGCGTGACGGCCTGCGCGCCGCCCGGGTTCACAACGGCCAGCGCATGCGAGAACGTCGTCGCGCTGCTGAGATTCAGCACCTCGGGGTCGTTGGCCGCGTGGTCCAGTGGCACGCTCAGCGTGCCGGCCATGAAGCCGCTGGCCGTCTGTGCATGGCCGGCGTCGAAGGCGCGCGCGTCGACGGCGAAGGTCTGGCTGCCGGCGGACGAAGCCTCGGGCGCGCTCGGCGCCCAGGTCTGCCAGCCGTCCGGCAGCGTGGCATGAGCGAAATGACCCGGGTGGTCGGCCAGCGCGTCGGCCGGGTCGTAGGCGCCGTCCAGTGATTGCGCGTAGGGGTCGACCGGCTGCATGACCACCGCATGCGCCGCACCCAGCACCGGGTCGGCCGACAGCAGCACGCGCGGCTCCAACGCCTCCAGCTTGTAGGCATCGCGCATCGCGCGAGCCAGACCGACCATCGTGCTCACGACGCCCGGCCCTCGGCCCCGGCGCTGATCACAGCGCTGACGAGGGGGGCATGAAGGGCGGCGGACATGCGGGCGAGCATATAGAAGGCGGGTGTCAATCCCATGAGAGTTTTCAGCAAGAAGTGCGCGTTTTTCACACCCGCTTCCGGGGGTTGAGGAGACCCCACAACCGCAGACGCTATTGCGCGCGGCATTGCGACAGCCGGCGCCCTAGGACTTTCCTGTGTCCGGTGCGCAAGGGCCTTCACCGATACTGAGAAACAGCTTGCGCGGCGGGTCGCAGGTCGCGGCGTCTGCCCCTGTCCCGCCGATTGAAAAACGCGTCAGAAGGATTTGCGATGTTCGAGAAAGTGGTCCCCGTCAACCGTGAACGTCACGCCCGCACCCGCATCAAGGAGATCACGGGTTTCGGTTTCGCGAAGGACTTCCACATCGCCTACCTGACGATGCACGAGTTCGCCCGCGCCGCGGCCGTCTACCCCATCGTCTTCGTCGAGGACAAGGAGAAGGACGCCTTCCGCCCGGTCACGCTGCTGGGCCTGGACGCCGGCGAGAACCTGTTCATCAGCGAAGGCGGCAAGTGGGAGGCGAGCTACATCCCCGCCATCATCCGCCGCTACCCCTTCGCGCTGGCCGGCAGCGGCACCGAGGGTCACTTCACCATCTGCATCGACGAGGCCAGCAGCCTGGTCAGCGAGACCGAAGGCAGCGCGTTGTTCGACGACAAGGGCGAGCCCACGCAGGTCATCGAGAACGTCAAGCGCTACCTGGCCGAGCTGCAGCAGATGGACCAGATCACGCTGGAGTTCGCCAAGACGCTGGCCGAGCTGAACATGTTCACGCCGCTGCAGATGCGCGTGCGTGAAGGCGACCGCGAGAAGAACATCGCCGGCTGCTGGGTGGTCAACGAAGAGCGCCTGAACAACCTGTCCAACGACAAGTTCGTCGAGCTGCGCACCAAGCGCTACCTGCCGGCCATCTACGCGCAGCTGATGTCGCTGGCCCAGATCGAACGGCTGATGCAGCTCAAGGACAAGCGCATCGCGCCGAAGGCCTCCTGATGCGACGACGCGCCGCGGCCTGGCGCCATGCCCTCGGCGCGGCGGTCGCGGCGGCGGCCTGTGCCGGGCCGGCCCCGTCGGCGCTGGCGGCCATCGACACCAGCGAGGCGGAATACCCGCGCGACTTCGCGCCGGCTCCCATCCGCTACGAGCCCTATGTGCCGCCGCCGAAGGCGCCGGCGCAGCGGCCCGTGCGGCTGGACGCGAAGACGCTGGCCCAGCTGGCGCTGGCGCAGAACGCCGAGGTGTTGTACGCCCGGCTGCAGTCGCGCGTGTCCGAGCAGGCGGCCGAGGCCGAGACCGGGCTCTACATGCCCGTCGCCTACGCCAACCTGCGCCGCGAGGGGCGCAACCGCCAGCGCACCGTCGAGGAACGGCTGACGGCCGCGCTGGGCGGCATCACGCGGCTGGACGAGCAGGTGCTGGGCGGCGAGACCGGCGTGCGCGTGAAGGCGCCCACCGGCGCCGAGGTGGCGCTGGCCTGGCGCAGCACGCAGCGGCGCAGCAACGTCATCGGTTCGGCCAGCTTTGCCCAGGGCGACTCCGAAAGCGTCGGCGCGCTGGTGCTGTCCATGCGCCAGCCGCTGCTGCGCGGCGCGGGGCGCGACGTGGTCGAGACCGACCTGCGCGTGGCCCGCGTCGAGCGCGAGATCGGCGTCTGGCAATTCCGCCAGCAGGCGCTGCGCATCGGCAGTGACGCGCTGTCAACCTACTGGCAGCTGTGGCGGGCCCGCGCGACGCAGGCGCTGCGCCGCGACGCGCTGGACAACGCCCGCGAAACGGTCGACGACGTGCGCACGCGCGTCGACGGCGGCCGGCTGGCGCCCGGCGCGCTGGACGAGGCTCAGGCCGTGCTGTCCGCCCGCCGCGCCGAGCTGGCGCGCGGCCAGCAGGCGCTGTTCGAGGCCGAGGCCAAGGTGCGCGTGCTGCTGGACCTGCCGCCGCAGGACGGCGGCTGGGCACTGGCCGAGCCCAGCCTGGACACGCCGCCCCCGTCCACGCAGCTCGCCGCACTGGCCGAACGACTGCCCGACGTGGAGGCCGCGTGGCCCCCACTGCGCATGGCCCAGCTCAAGCGCGAGCAGGCCGACGCCCGCCTGCGCCTGGCCTACAGCAAGAAGCTGCCGGCGCTGGATGTGCAGGCCAGCTACAGCAGCAACAGCCTGACCTATGGCCCGCTGGACGCGGCTCAGAAAGCCACGCAGGGCCGCAACCCCGACTGGACGATCGGCGTCGCGGTGGAAGTGCCCATCGGTGGCGACCGCCGCGCCCAGGCCGAGTACCGCGCGCAGCAGCTGCGCGTGGAGCAGTCGGCGCTGGAAGTGCATTCCGTGCGCCAGGCGCTGGCCAGCGACTACTTCAACCGCGCCGCACAGCTGGCGGAACTGGACGGCGAGCTGACGCAGCTGCGCGAGGAGCTGGCCGCCCGCCAGCAGCTCGAGGCCAGCGTGCGCGAGCAGTTCGCCAGCGGCGCCGCGCCGCGCAACCGCCTGCTGCGCCTGCAGGCCGACGTGCTGGACGCCCGCATGCGCCTCATCGACGGCAGCAGCCGTTGGGCGCTGGCCCGCGTGGCTCTTCAACTGGTGGACGGCAGCCTCTTGTCCGCCAACGACGTGCGCATCGACGAATGAAAGCCCCTGTCCTTCTCTTCATCACGCTGCTCGCCGGTCCCGCACTGGCAGCGGACTACGTCGGCATCGTCCACGCCCGCCACAAGCTGAGCTTGAGCCTGCCGGTCACCGGCGTCGTCGCCAAGGTGGCCGTCGAGCCCGGCCAGAAGGTGGGCGCCGGCCAGGCGCTGATCCTGCTGGACGAGCGTGCCCAGGCGCTGGAGGAACAGCGCCGCCGCACGCAGTACGAGGACATGAGCGAGGTGCGCGCGACCGAGGAGCGCCTCAAGGTCGTGCAGCCGCTGGCCGAGGACGCGCGCAAGCTGGCCGCCACGCGCGGCGCCATCAGCCGCGAGGACGCCGCCCGCAACGAGCTGGACTTCATCGCCACGCGCGGGCGCCTGGCGCAGCTGCAGACGCAGAAAGGCCGCGAGAAGCTGGAGATGCAGCTGGCCGAGACCGACCGCCAGCAGCGCCGCTTGCTCGCGCCGGTGGCCGGCGTCGTCACCAAGGTCGGCATCGACGTGGGCGAATGGGCCAAGCCCGGCGACACACTGGTGGAGCTGGTGGACGCGTCGGTGCTGCACCTGCGCGCCAACGTGCCGGCCGCGGCCGCGCGCAAGCTCAAGGACGGCCAGGCGCTGCCCATCGCCATCGAGGGCGGCGAGACGGTGAACGGCAACGTCAGCTTCATCTCGCCGGCGACCGATGCCGCCAGCGGCCTCGTGGAGGTGCGCGTGCGCTTCACCAACACGGGTGGGCGCATCGCCCCGGGCAGCAAGGGCATCCTCAAGCTGGACGGAGGCGCCACGAAATGAACGCGCCGGGCGTGGTCACCGCGTTGCCGAGCTACAGCGCCCGCGAGCTGGTGCTGGCGCTGCACGCGCTGCGCGGCGCCAGCGGGCAGGCGGACTACGCGGCCCAGGTGGTCGCGGCGCTGGCGCGGCTGATGCGCGCGCAGCAGGGCTGGTGGTTGACCGAGCTGGAGGCTGGCTGGCAGCTGCGCGCCGAAGTCCAGGACGAAGCCGGCGCCAGCGACCCGGCGCCGGACCCGCTGCGCGCCGACTTCTCGGCCGACCTGCTCGCGTTGGCGCAGCGCGCCCGCACGCAGGGCTTCGCCAGCCTGCCGCAGCGCTCGGCGCTGGGCACGACGCAATGGCTGGTGGCCGTGCGCCCCGAGCGCGCCGCCAACGACGTCTGGCTGCTGTGCCTGCCCGACCGCGAGCGGCCGCACCTGAACGAGCTGGTGCTGCGCGCACAGCTGGTGGCCGACCTGCCGGCACCGGGCGAGGTGCCCGCCACCGCGCCATCCACGGACGCGCCGCTGCTGACCTGGGCGCCGCTGCTGGATGCGGTGCTGTTCGCGCAACGCCACGACGGCTTCGAGCCGGCCACGCTGGCACTGGTCAACGCGCTGGCCAGCACGCTGGGCGCGCAGCAGGTGGCGCTGGGCTGGCGTGCCGAGGCCGGCGCCGCCGTGCGCCTGGTGGCGCTGAGCCACCGCGACAAGCTGGACCGCTTCGCGCACGCCGTCGTGTTGACCGAAGGCGCGCTGGACGAAGCACTGGATCATGACGAAGGCGTGCGCCTGGACGCGGTCGCCGCCTCGGCCGAGGCCGGCACCGCGCTGGCCGAGGTCGACGCCACCGCGCCGCTGGCGCTGCCCGCGCACCGGCTGCTGCAGCAGTCGCTGGGTGATGTCAGCCTGGCGTCGCTGCCGCTGACCAGCGGGCACAGCGCGCCGCGCGCGGCGCTGCTGATGGTCTTCGACGGCGAGGCGCTGCCGGCCGACCAGCTCGCGCGCCTGCGACTGGCCCTGCGTGTGGCCCTGCCCTGGCTGGAAAGCCTGCATTGGCAGCAGCGCCCGCTGATGCTGCGCGCCCAGGACGAGCTGCGCCGCCGCGCACGGCTGTGGCTGGGGCCGCAGCACCTGGGGCTCAAGCTCGGCAGCGGCCTGGCGGCCATCGCGCTGGTGATCGCCCTCTTCGTCGACTGGGACTACCGCGTCGGCGCCAGCGCCCAGCTGGCCACCGACAGCACACGCATCCTGTCGGCGCAGTTCGACGGGCGCGTCGAGGAAGCCCTGGTCAGCGCCGGCCAGAACGTCAAGGAAGGCGAGCTGCTCGCGCAGCTGGACGTGCGTGACCTGCAGAACCAAGTTGCCGACGCCCGCGCCGAGGTGCAGCGCTACACCGCCGAGGCCGACAAGGCCCGCGCGGCCGGCGCGCTGGCCGAGTCCGAGGTGGGCAACGCGCGCACGGCCCAGGCGCAGGCGCGGCTGGCACGCACGCAGGAGCTGGTCGACCTGGCCGCCAACCGCGCGCCGTTCGACGGCGTCATCGTCGAAGGCGAGAAGCGCGAGCTGCAAGGCGCGCCGGTGCGCAAGGGCGACAAGCTCTACCGCATCGCCCGCGTCGAGAAGCTGTACGCGACGCTGCAGGTGCCCGAGCGCGACGCGGCGCAGCTGCAGGCCGGCGCGCGTGGCGAGCTGAGCCTGATGACGCGGCCGGACGAGAAGATCCCGCTGCGCGTGCTGGCGGTCATCCCGGTGGCGCAGATCAAGGGCCAGGAGGGCAACCAGTTCATGGTCCGTGCCGAGCTGCTGTCGCCGCCGGCGCCGTGGTGGAAACCGGGCATGAGCGGCAACGCCCGCATCGACGCCGGGCCGCGCCGCATCATCTGGGTGCTGACGCATCGCCTCGTTGACCAGCTGCGGCTGTGGCTCTGGTGGTGATGCGCGATGACGCAAGGCACGCTCTCCGATAGCTGGTACCAGGTCGCGCAGGCCCGCGTCGCGCTGCTGCCCACTGTCGAGGCGCAGGCCCAGCGTTACCGTGGCCAGGCCTGGGTGCTGCTGGAGGACGGTTACTCGCACCGCTTCTTCCGCGTCACGCCGCAGGCCTACGAATTCCTGCGTGCGCTGGACGGCGAGCGCACCGTCGACGCCATCTGGCAAGACCTGGCCCGCCGTCACCCCGAGGGCACGCCCGGCCAGGACGAGGTCGTGAGGCTTCTGTCGCAGCTGCACCTGTCCAGCCTGCTGTTCTTTCGCGAGCAGCCGCATGCCGACGCGATCTCGGAGCGGCTGCAGCGCCAGCGCTCGCGCGAGTTCATCGGCCGGCTGCTGTCGTTCATGTACTGGCGCTTCCCGCTGTTCGGCCTGGACAAGTGGCTGGACCGCATGCTGCCTTTCATCCGCGCCTGCACCGGCCGCGTCGCCGGGCTGGTGTGGCTGGCGGCGGTCTGCTGGGGCGGCGCGACCGCCTTCGAGCACGGCGGCGCGATCAGCAACGGCAGCGAAGGCTTGCTGTCGCTGTCCAACCTGCCCTGGCTGTACCTCGCGACGACGCTGGTCAAGGTCGTGCACGAGCTGGCCCACGCCTTCGTCTGCAAGCGCTACGGCGGCCAGGTGCCGACCTTCGGCGTCATGGTGCTGGTGCTGGCGCCACTGCCCTATGTGGACGCGTCGGCCAGCTGGGGCCTGCGCAACAAGTGGCAGCGCGCCTACGTGGGCGCGGCCGGCATGCTGGCCGAGGTCTTCCTCGCCGCACTCGCCTGTGTCGTCTGGGCGGCCACGGCCGACGGCACCGTGCACAGCATGGCCTTCAACGTGATGATCGTCGGCTCGCTGTCCAGCCTGATCTTCAACGGCAACCCGCTGCTGCGCTACGACGCGTACTACATCCTCAGCGACCTGACGGAGATGCCCAATCTCTACCAGAAGGCGCAGGCGCAGTGGCTGCACTACGGCGCGCGCTGGCTGTTCGGCCAGCGCAGCCACCCCGAGCCGGCGCAGGACCGCCACGAACGCATCTGGTTCACCGTCTACGGCGCGCTGGCCTTCGTCTATCGCTGGATCGTCACGCTGGGGGTGCTGGCCTACGTGACCGACCAATGGTTCGGCGTCGGCGTCATCATGGCCATCACCACCTTCATCACGATGGTGCTGATGCCGGCGTCCAAGCTGTGGAGCTGGCTGCGCGTCGCGCCGGGCACGCTGCGCGCACGCGCTTTCGCGGCGACGGGCGGCATGGTGCTGGTGGCCTGGCTGCTGTTGTTCGTGCTGCCGCTACCGCATGCGCTGCGCCTGCCCGGCGTGCTGGAGGCGCGCCAGAGCAGCCCCATCTACCTGCAGACCCCCGCCCGGCTGCAGGAGCTGGCGGTGCGCCACGGCCAGCGCGTCAAGAAGGGTGAGCTGCTGGCCCGCTTCGACAACCCCGAGCTGGCGCTGCAGCTGGACCTGGTGCAAGGCCAGATCGCCGAGACGCGCGCCCAGCTGGGCCTGGCGCTGAGCGGCACGCCGGCCGAGATCGGCCCGCTGCAGGCGCGGCTGGACGCGCTGACGGCGCGCCGTGCCGAGACCGAAAAGCTGCTCGCCTCGCTGGAGGTGCGCGCACCGCAGGACGGCGAGTGGGTGGCGCCCGCATTGCACGAACGCCTGGACGCCTGGGTGGACCGCGCCCAGCCGGTCGGCGAGGTCGTCGACCGCAGCGCGCTGCGCTTCGCCGCCGTGCTGCCGCAGGCGGACGCCGCCGAGCTGACGACGCTGCCGCCGGCCGCGCAATCGCAGCTGCGCCTGGCCGGCCGCCGCGGCGAGGCGCTGGGCCTGGCCAGCCTGCGCATGGTGCCCTACCAGCGCCAGCGGCTGATGTCGCCGTCGCTGGGCTTTGGCGGTGGCGGCGACGTGGCGATCCGCCCCGACGACAGCACCGGCACGACGGCAGCCGAGGCCTTCTTCGAGATCCAGGCCGAGTTCGCGCCTGGCGGCCTGCCGGCCGACCTGGGCCTGCACGGCATGAGCGGCGTGCTGCGCCTGCCCGTGGCGGCCAAGCCGCTGGGCAGCCGCCTGTGGGCCGGCCTGCAGCAGCTGCTGCAACACCGCTACGGGCTGTGAAGCGATGAACAGCAGCGCCACGCTCAGCCCGCCCTGGTTCCCGCCACGGGAGCAGGCCCAGCCCACGCGCGGCTTCGCGCCGCGGCCGGCCGAGCGCGCGGCCCGCATCGCTGCGCTGCGCGCCGCCGTTGACGCCGCCCTGCCCCATGTCTTCGATGCCGCGGCCTGCCTGCGCACGGCCGGCCAGGCCTTGCGGCGCGCGCTGAACCGCGAGGACGCCGCCGCCGAACAGGCCGCCCTCGCCCAGGCGCTTGCCGCCGCGCAGACGGCCTGGCGCTTCGACGCCGCCGTGCTGGACGCGGCCTGCCGCCTGGTGCTGGGCGGCGCCACCGCGCTGCCGCGCGCCAGCCAGCGTCACCAGGCGCTGGCGCTGGCCGCCGCGGCGTGGGCGTCGTGCGGGCGGCCCTGCGTGCTGATGACGGCCGACGACGAGGCCGCCGCGCAGGCCAGCCGCAGCCTGCTGCCGCTGTTCCAGCAGATCGAACTCGACGCCGCGCCCGCCGGGTCCGACGCCAGCGGCACGCTGCTGCGCCGCGCCTATGCGGCCGGCGTCGTCATCGTGCCGGCGCGCCGCTTCACGGCCGACCTGACGCGCGACCGCCGCGAGCGCGGCAGCGGCGATGCGCAGCGGCTGGAGTCGCGCCTGCACGGCGAGACCGGCGCGGGCCTGCTCGTCACGCGCGGCCTGTTCGCGCTGCTGGTCGACGAGCTGGACCGCGTGCTGTTCGACGACGCCGTCAACCCGGTGCTGCTGTCCGTGCCCGACGACAGCACGGCGCTGGGCGAAGCCATCCAGCGCAGCCGCGACATCGCCGAGCAGTTGGACCCTGCCCACCACTACACGCTCAGCACCGAGCAGGGCCTGGCCTGGACGGCCGCCGGCGCCGCGCTCGCGGGCGAGCTGATCGCCGCGCTGCCGCCGCTGTGGCGCCAGCCCGAGCGCGCCGAATGGCTGCTGCGCCAGGCGCTGGTCGTGCGCGATCTGCTGCAGCCCGGCCGCCACTACACGTTGACCAACGCGCAGGTGCACCTGGACGACGCCATCGGCCAGGCGCTGCCCGACCGTGGCCTGCTGCCGCAGCTGACGCAGGCCATCCAGGCCCGCGCCGGCGTGCAGCTCAGCCCCATCACCCGCGCCACCGAGCGCGCCAGCGTGCTGGGCCTGGCCGGCAGCGCCCACCGCCTGGCCGGCGCCGCCGCCGACCTGCACGGGCTGGAGGCCGCGCTGTGGCGCCAGCACGGCCTGGTCGCGGACCCCACGTCCGCCGCCACGCTGACCGCCGTCACGCTGCAAACCTGCCGCGACGAGGCCGACTGGCAGGCCCGCGTGCAGGCCGCGTTCGGCGCGCCGCCCGACGTGCATCGCCTGTTCGTGCTGCGCCAGCTGACCGCAGCTGCGCGCTTTGCCGAGCTGCCCGGCGCCAAGACCGAGGCCTGGGTGCTGGCCGGCCTGGGCCCGCAACGCGCGCTGCACCAGCTGCGCGAGCGCGCCGAGGCCGACGGCCGCGCGCCGGCGCGGCGCATCGAGATCCTGTTCACCGAGCCGCTGGACAGCCGGCGCGCGGAAGGCCAGTTCATCGCCCGCGTGATGGACGTCGCCGCCGATGCGGACGTCAGCGCCCGCCTGCTGCTGCATGCCGATGCGCGCTGGGTGCAGCAGGCGCTGGGACCGCTGGCCGCGCCGGTGCGCGCGCTGTGCCGGGTCTTGCCCGCCAGCGCGCCGCGGCTGCTGAATGTCACGCTGGCGCTGCTACGCTGGCAGATGGCCCGCCAGCAGGCGCGGGCGCTGCATGCCCAGGCGCAGCGCGAGCACCAGCTCAAGTTGCAACTTTCCTTCGCCGGCAGCACGCCGGTGCTGCCCCAAACATCGCCCGAACCCGTCAGGAGAACGTCATGACGATGAACATCCCGCGCCCGCCCCTGCCGCTGATGGCCCCGCCCGCCCCTGCCGGCCGGGCCATGATGCGCAACCCCTGGTTGCTCGGCTTGCTGGGCGCTGCGCTGCTCAGCGGTTGCGGTGGTGGTGGCGGTGGGGGCGGCGGCACGACACCGCCGCCCGCGCCCACGCCCAAGGGCCCGCTGACGGTCAGCGTCGACCCCGTCGTGGCCGGCACGTCGCTGAGCGTCAAGATCAACCTCGCCGCCGGCGCCACCGGCCCGGTGGACATCGTCTACTCGACCGTCAACACCGGCACCGTGACCGGCGACGCCACCGGCGGCGACCGCTGCAACAGCGTCGGCGTGGACTACATCACCGCGACGCGCTCCACCATCAGCGTGCCCGCGGGCGCCAGCAGCGTGACCGTGCCGATCACGACCTGCGCCAACACCAGCTTCGAGCCCAACGAGCGGCTGGACATCACGACCGAGCTGGAAGGCCGCACGACGACCAACCGCGTGCTCATCCTGAACAACTTCGCCGGTGGCCTGAACGACACCGGCGCCACGCAATGCCTGAACAGCGCCAACGCGCTGGTCGCCTGTTCGGCCACCGACCTGGCCGGCCAGGATGGCGCGGCCGGCCGTGATGCCAGCGCGCTGACCAACGACAGCGCGGATGGCCGCGTCGGCTTCTCATTCGCCGCGACGAACGGTGGCGCCTGCGTGCAAGATCAGGTCACCGGCCTGTTCTGGGAGGCCACCACGGCCGCGGCCGTCAACCTGGCCACGGCGCAGACGCTGGTCGACGCCGCCAACGCCGCAGCGCGCTGCGGCCGCACCGACTGGCGCCTGCCGACGGCCGCCGAGCTGATCAGCCTGGTCGACGCCGGCCTGACGACCGGCGCCCGCCTGGACCCCAAGCTGGGCACGACGGCGCCGGTGCCGGCGTGGACCGCCACCGCCTACGCCGCCGACACGCGCGCCAACTGGGTGGTGGACTTCGGCTCCGGTGCGGTGGCGTTCGAGTCCGCCACCAACCCCCTGGCCAAGCCGTTCGCCGCCCGCATCATCGCCGGCACGGCCGCGACCGATGCCGACTGCGACAACGCGACCGCGCCGCGCTACACCGACCACGGCAACGGCACCGTCAGCGACACGCGCACAGGGCTGATGTGGCAGCAATGCGTGGACGGCCTGTCCGGCGCCAGCTGCGCCACCGGCACCGCGACGACGCACGCCAGCTTCTCGGCCGCCCTGGCGCGCGCCACCGCCGTCAACGCCGACGCAGCCGGCGCGGGCAAGACCTACAACGACTGGCGCCTGCCCAACCGCAACGAGCTGGCCTCGCTGGTCAACTGGCGCTGCAGCAGCCCGGCCATCCAGCGCAGCCGCTTCCCCGGCACGCCCAACGCCAGCGCCTGGACCTCGTCGCCGGCAACGGTGGCGGGCTTCGTCTGGTACGTGGACTTCACGGACGGCAACGTGGGCCTGTCGGGCAGCGCGGGCAACCGCGTGCTGAGGCTGGTGCGCGCGGGCCAGTAAGTACGCGGCAGGGCCTCAGGCCTTGTCGTCGGCGGGGTGCAACCACACCTCACGCTGCGGCAGCGGCAGCTTGATGCCCGCGTCGCCGAGCCGCTGCGGCAGCAGTGCGCGCAGCTCGCCGCCGACCGACAGCGCGCTGTCCACGTCGGCCACCCAGGCCGCGAGGCGGAACCTCAGCGCATCCGGGCCGAAGTCCAGCAGCAGCACCTGCGGCGGGGGGTCGGCCAGCACGAGGGCATGCTGCTGCGCGGTGGTGCGCAGCAGCTCGGCCACCTGCGCCGTGTCGCTGCCGTAGCCGACACCGATCTCGATGTCGACGCGGCGGCCGCGGTCGCGGAAGGTCCAGTTGATGACCTGGCGCGACAGCAGGTCGCCGTTGGGCACGATGACGTCGGCGCCCTGCGAGGTGCGGATCACGCTGGCCCGGATGCCAATGCGCCGCACGTTGCCGACGACGCCGTTGACGTCGATCAGGTCGCCGACGTGGATGGGCTGCTCGATCAGCAGCATGATGCCCGAGATGAAGTTGGTGATGATGTTCTGCAGGCCCAGGCCCACGCCCACGCCGATGGCGCCGGCCAGCAGCGTGACCTTGCCCAGGTCTATGCCCGCCGCGGCCAGCGCCAGCAGGAAGCCGATGACGCCCACCGTGTAGCGCACCAGCGTGGAGACGGCGAAGGACACGCCGGGCTTGAGCGACAGGCGCGGCAGCACACCGTCGTCCAGCAGCAGCCGCAGCAGCCACACGGCCGCGGCGGTGGCCAGCAGCACGATGCCGGCCGACAGCACGGCGGCGATGGGCAGGCTGGCGCTGCCGATGACGATGTGCGCGCCCTGCAGGGCATCGAGCCAGCGCGGCAGGTCGTCGCCGAAGCCGAAGCCGTTGATCGCCGAGAGCCCTACGCCCAGCACGGCCAGCGTTCGCAGCCCCAGGTCCAGCGCGCGGTCCAGCGTGGCCCGGCGGTGGCGCACCAGCAGCGAGTCGGCCAGCAGCGGCGTGCGCAGCAGGCCCATGCCGACGCCCAGCAGCGCGTGGTACAGCGCGAAGCACACCATGACCGCGCCCAGCGTGCCCAGCACGCCGTTGCGCAGCGTGCGCGCCAGGCCCACGTGGCCGACCACCGTGGCATACAGCGCCAGCACCAGCACGGCCAGCACCCCGAAGCCGGCCTGGCGCAGCAGCCCGCGCAGGCGCAGCGGGAAGGTCTGCGGCAGATAGCCGCGCGCCAGCTCCCAGCCCAGCGCGCCGCCCACCAGCAGCAGTTGCAGCAGCGTCTTCAACCGGTCGGCCAGCGGGTCCAGCTCCAGCAGTGAGCGAAACGGCGACAGCAGCACCGCCGCCGTCAGCGCGCAGACGACGGTGCGCATGCCCGGCCCCAGCACGGCCAGCACCAGCACCGCCGCGGGGATGGGCACCAGCAGCCCGCCGAAGTCGTAGAACGCGATGGGACCGCCCTCGGGCGCCAGCACGGCGACGGCCATCAGGCCCAGCAGCATCGCCACCCAGTGCCGGTGTTGCAGCACCAGCAGCGTCTGGCGCAAGGGGTTGCGCGTGGCCGCCGGGTCTTTGCGCAGCGCATCGCGCGTGGCTGCGATGACCAGCGAGCACGCCAGCATGGTCAGCAGGCTGCCCAGCAGCAGCAGCGCGGCGTGCGCCCACAGGTAAGTGCCCACGGCGTGCCACTGCAGCCTGCGCTCGTTGCGCAATGCCTGCGTCTCCCAGTGCGGCTGGCCCAGCAGGCGCCACAGCGGCTCCTGCTCGACGCCCCGCAGCGTCTCGCCGATGCGCTGGCGGCGCGCCAACAGGTCTTCGTGCAGCAGCGCCATGCGCGTGCGCAACTGCGTCGCCCGGTCCAGCAGCGACAGCAGCCGGTCCCGCAGTGGCAGCAGGCGCTGCGTCTGCGTCGCCAGCTCGCCCTGCGCCAGCCGCAGCCGCTCGACCAGGTCACCAGCGGCCTGCAGCGACTGCGCCTGGGCGGCGCGCACCTGCCAGTGCCGGGCCTCTTCGCGCAGCTGCTGCAGCACGGCCTCCAGCGCCTGTGTGACGTCGCGCAGCTGGCTCAGCCGCAGCTCGGCCTGGCTGCGGGCCAGGCGAAGGTCATCGTCGAGATCGAGCAGCTGCTCCTGCGTGGCCGTCGTCGCGCCGTCGCCGCCGGCGTGGCCGGCCAGCTCCGCAAAGCGCGCCTCGGCCTGCGCCAGCTCGCTGTCCAGCCCCAGCGCGCCCTGGGCGCGCTCGGCCGCCCGGCTGGCCTGCAGGCGCAGCCGCTCCAGCGTGTCGAGCGCACCGATCAGGCCGGACAGCCGGTCGTCCTCGGCCGCCGCAGCCGGCGCCGAGGCCGCAGGCCCCGGCGCGCTCTGCGCCCACGCCGGCCCAGCCACCACCACCAGCCAGAACGCAGCCAACAGCCAATGCAGCCTGATGCCCCTCATGCCGGCTGCGCGTCGGCGGCCTTGAGCTGGTTGACCAGCGTCACGTAGTCGGCCATGGCCTGCTCGCGGCTGGCGCCGCGGCGGGCCGCCCAGGCGTCGTACTTGGCACGGCCCACGACGTCCAGCGCGCCGGGGCGTGCGCCCGCCGCGTCGCCGAGGCTGCCCTGCTTGTACAGGGCGTAGAGGTCCAGCAGCGTCGCCTCGGGCGGCGTGCGGCCCAGCGTCTTGGACAGCGCCGCAGCAGCCTCGAAGGCCTTCTCGGCGGGACTGGGGCCGTCGGGGATGGGCTCGCCGCCGAAATGGGCATCCTCCAGCGCGACCTCGTCGGGGAACCAGCGCATCTCCAGCAGCCGCCCGTTGCGCATCGACAAGGCCAGCACGCCATGCGAGGCCAGCGCGCCCGCGCGCAGCGTGGCCGGCAGCGCCACCATGCCGGCGTTGAAGACCGGCGTGCCGAACGCGGTGAAGGCCACGCCCTCGCCCGCCCAGGCCTTCAGCCGCGCCAGGCCCTTGGCGCCGCGGAAGATGCCGGTGCTGCGGTTGGCGCCCGGCTGGAACCAGGCGAAGTCGGGGATGCCGCGCTCGTACAGCGCGTCGGCATCGCCACGTTCGAGGTCGGCCTGGGCGGCTGCCAGCAGCTGGGCCATGTCCTGCGCGGACATGCGCGGGTCGTCATTGATGACGCCCAGCGTGTCGGAGGCGCCGAAGAACTCCAGCACGCGCTGCGCCAGCAACTCCTTGTCGTTGTCGACGCAGATGAGGTGGTAGCTGTTCTCCAGCACCACCATGCGTGCCTGGCCCGCGCGCTTGCCGGCGCCGATGCGCTGCACCAGGAAGTTGGCCGAACGCAGGCTGGTCAGTTCGTCCTCGCGGGCGTGGATGACCAGCGTCGGGCAGGGGATCTTGTCCAGCCCCTTCATGACGAAGCCGCGCAGCCGGTCCACCTCGCGGATGCAGGCCAGCGGCACCCAGCTGTAGGCGAAGGCATCGCCGCGCTCGAACTTGGCGCGCACGATGGCCCGCAGCTGTTCGTTCTTGATGCCGTAGGGCTCCTCTTCCGTGACCTTCATGCGATTGGCCAGGCCCGGGATGCGATAGACCAGCGGCCGCAGGCCGCGGTACCAGGGCGTGGACCAGCCGTCGATGAACACCGGCGGCGCCAGCGCCACCAGCCGCCCTTTGGCATGGCGCTCGCGCTTGCAGGTTTCGACGGACAGCAGCGCGCCCATGCACATGCCCATCACGTGCACCACCTCGTGCTGGTCGATGATCTCGCGGTACTTCACGCGCACCGCCTCCAGCCAGTCCTCAGCGCGCACGCCGACCAGGTCTTCGGGCTTGCCGCCGTGGCCGGGCAGCGTGATGGAGTAGGTGACGAAGCCGGCGTTCTTCAGCCGCTTGTGCATGGACCCGAGGTCGTACTGCGTGCCGCCCAGGCCGTGGATCAGGAAGACGGCGGGCTCAGACACGCGCCGGCTCCGCGGCCGCCAGGCTCAGCAGGCCGGCCACCTGCTCCACCAGGCCGTCGCCGCCGCGCACGCCGGCCAGCCGCTCGTGCACGCGCTGCACGCGGCCGTCGGCCAGGCGCAGCGCGTAGGTCTGCTCGCTGCTGGCCGCATCACCGCGTGCCACGGCCGCCCACTGTGCCTGCACCAGGCCGCGCTCGGCGGGGTCGATGCGGTCCAGCCACTGGTCAACGCTGTTGATCTCGGTGACAGCCGCCCCCAGCACCGCGGCGGCACCTTGGCCCCAGGTGGCGCGGCCGGTGACGGCGTCGTATTCCACCGCCGCCACGCCCACCGCGTGCAGCGTGCGCTCGTAGCGCAACCGCCAGGCATGCGCCTGCGCCAGCGCGATGCCACGGCTCTCCGACAAGGCCCGCGCCGCCAGCAGCACGATGGCCCAGATGGCGACGAAGCCCTGCACCTCGATGACCGCTTCGCCGGGGAAGTCCTCGTTCACTGGGAAAGGCCCGCCGCCCGCCGCCGTGCGCGCCACCATCCACAGCGAGCCGAGCAGCGTGGCCACCGTGCCGCCGCGCGGGCCCCACAACAGCGCGGCGAGCATCAGGAAGGGCATGGGCAGGTAGGCCAGCGTCGCGGCCAGCGATCCGAACCGCTGGACGGCCTGGTCGCCGAACACCACGCCCACCGCGAGCACGAATGCCGCGAAGGCCAGGCCGCCCTGGACGAACTGCGCCATCGGCATGCCGCCCGAGCGCTTCACCTTGAAGCCGCGGTAGGCCACGGCCACCGGCGCGATCAGCAGCAGGCCAAGCCCGGTGGAGCAGGTCCAGGCCAGCCATTCGGCCAAGGGCTGGGTCGCCGGGCGCTGCCAGTGCCAGAACGGCACGGCCAGCAGGCCGCCCAACACGGCCGCCAGCAGCGCGCCGGCCACCAGCAGCGCCGCGCCGGCCGGTGCCTCGGGGTCTTGCCGGCCCAGCGTGGCGACCCACGCACCCAGGCCAATGCTGACGACTTCGATGGCAGCAAAGGCCAGCGTGCCTGTTGCACCAAGGCCGTGCGCGACGACGCCCCAGATCGCGGCGGCGAGCGCCGCACCCACCAGCGTGGCCGGCCAGAGCCAGCGCGCGCTCACGAGCAAGACGGCAAACGTGATGCCGCTGCCCAGCCACACCGGCACCGACTGCGTTGCCGCTTGGCCCAGGCCGCGCGACACGAAAGCGGCTGCGAGAAACAGCACCGCCACCCACGCCACCCGTCGTACTTGCTGCAACGGCGATCTCCCTGGTGAAGTGCGCGGCAGGATAGCGAGGGCCAGGCCCGGCGACAAGCCAGTTAGCAACTGCCGGCTCGCTTCAAACAGGAGGGTACAAAATCCGCGCCGCCTGCGCTAACGTGCGGCGCATTTTTCAGGGAGCTGAACATATGAAGAAGTCATTCGCGCCTTGGCGCTGTGGTCGCCTGGTGCTGGCTGGCGCTGCCGTCCTGGGGGGCCAGGCGCAGGCGGCTGGTACGGACACGCTGGACCAGTCCATGTGGCTGCGCGTCGAGTCCTTCCGGGCCGATCTCAGCACCCGCGTACGCATCGACGACCCCGGCCTCAGCGCCAAGGGCACCGAGTTCGAGTTCGAGCGCTACGGCATGTCCGACAAGAAGACCTTGCCGGCGCTGAACCTGGGCGTGCGGTTCGCGGAGAACTGGCGCCTCGAGTTCGAGTACTTCAAGCTCAACCGCAGCGGCAGCGGGCAGCTGGACAAGGACATCAAGTTCGACGACACCACGTTCCCGGTGCTGGCGCTGCTGGACACGCACCTGCGTTCGGACGTGGGCCGGGCCAGCGTGGGTTACTCGTTCGTGCGCTCGCCGACGTTGGAAGTGGGGGCCGTGGGCGGCGTGCACGTCACCAAGTTCGACATGTCGCTGCAGAGCACCCTCAGCGTCGCCGGCGCGCCGGCGACCGTGCGGCGCGACGAGAAGACCGCCACCGTCCCGCTGCCGACGGCCGGGGCCTACGGCGCCTGGGTGTTCGCCCCGAGCTGGATGCTGGGGTGGCGCGCCGACTTCTTCGCCCTGAAGCACAAGGGCTACGACGGGCGCCTGCTCAACGGCCAGGCCAACGTGGTGTACCGCTTCACGCCCAACGCGGCGGTGGGCGGCGGCGTGCGCTACGTCGACTACAAGCTGCGCTCGGACAACAGCAAGATCAAGGGCAACGTGGACTACAAGTTCACCGGCCCGCAGCTGTTCGTCGAGCTGGGCTTCTGAAGCCGCGCCGGGCACTCACCCTCATCGCCGCGGGGCTGCTGTGCCTGGCGGCGCTGCCCGCTGCCGCGCAGGTGCAGGCGGCGGGACCGGCGGCCGCGCAGGCCCGCCCGCGCATCGGCCTGGTGCTCTCGGGTGGCGGCGCGCGCGGTGGTGCGCACCTGGGCGTGCTGAAGGTGCTGCAGGAGCTGCAGGTGCCGGTGGACGTCGTCGTGGGCACCAGCGCCGGCGCCATCATCGGTGCGGCCTATGCCAGCGGCATGTCGCTGCCCGAGATCGAGGCCGAGGTGCGGCCGCTGGGCACGGCCCTGCTGTTCCATGACGTGTCACGCACGGACCTGCCGGTGCGGCGCAAGGACGACGACGCCTTCAACTTCATCGGCCCCGAGGTGGGCATCAATGCCGCAGGCCTGGCGCTGCCCAAGGGGGCCGTGTCGGGCGTGTCACTGGAGGCCGTGCTGCGCCGGCTGACCGCGCGCCAGCATCACGAGCGCTTCGACCGCCTGCCCATCCCCTTCCGCGCCGTGGCCACCGATGTGGCGACGGCCGAGATGGTCGTGCTGGACCAGGGCAACCTGGCCTCGGCGGTGCGCGCCAGCATGGCGCTGCCGGCCATCGTCAACCCGGTCGAGATCTCGGGCCGGCTGCTGGTGGACGGTGGCGTCAGCCGCAACCTGCCGGTGGACGTGGCGCGCAGCCTGGGCGCGCAGGTGGTGATCGCCGTCAACATCGGCACGCCCATGCTGCAACGCCAGCAGCTGGTGTCGCTGCTGTCGGTGTCCGATCAGATGGTGCGCATCCTCACCAACAAGAACGTCAACCAGTCGCTGTCGGAGCTGACGCCGGACGACGTGCTGATCACGCCCGAGCTGGGCACGCTGGGCACGGCCGACTTCGACCGCATGCTGGAGGCCGCCACGGCCGGCGAGCAGGCCGCACGCGCCGTGGCCGCGCAATTGCAGCGCTACCGCATCGCGCCGGAGGCCTACGCGGCGCTGCAGTTGCAGCAGCATGCCGGCCGCCTGCAGTACAGCCCCAAGGTGGACGAGGTGCGCATCGTGGGCGTGCAGCGCGTCAACCCCGACACCGTGCTCGGCGCGATGCAGCTGCAGGCCGGCCAGCCGTTCGACGCGGCCAAGGCCGACGCCGACATGAAGCGCATCTACAGCAGCGGCGACTTCGAGCATGTCAGCTACCACCTGGTCGACCGCGCTGATGGCGGCCACGCGCTCGTCACCGACGTGACCGAGAAGTCCTGGGGCCCGCACTACCTGCGCGCCGGCCTGGGCCTGGCGAGCGACTTTGCCGGCAACTCCTACTTCAACCTGCTGCTGAGCCACCGCCAGACCTGGATGAACCGCCTGGGCGGCGAATGGCGCAACGACTTGCAGATCGGCCGCATCGACCGCCTGCGCAGCGAGTGGCACCAGCCGCTGAACGCCGGCCAGCAGCTGTTCGCCAACCTGCACGGCGAAGTGCGGCGCGAGCCCTTCGACCTGTATGCCAACGGCCAACGTTTTTCGCGCTTCAACCGCGAGGAGTTCATGCTCGGCGCCGATGTGGGCGTGGCGCTGGCCAATACCGCGGAGCTGCGGACCGGCCTGCGACGCGGCCGCGTGCGCCTGGGCACCGACACCGGCGTGATCTCCGGCAAGGAGCTGATCCCCACCACCGACGTGGGCGGCTACGTGGCGCGGCTGCGCGTGGACACGCTGGACAGCCTGCGTTTCCCGCGCAACGGCGTGGCGATGGACCTGAACTACTTCCTGGCCCACGACAGCCTGGGCGCGAAGGACAGCTACGCCAAGGTGCAGCTGGCGCTGCAGGGCGCCATCTCGTCGGGCCCGCACTCGCTGCGTGCCGCCTTCTTCGGCGCCCAGCCGGTCAGCGGCGACGAATTGCCGGGTTACGAGCTGGTGCAGCTGGGCGGCTTCCTGCGCCTGTCGGGCTACCGCAGCGGCGAATTCATCGGCACCAAGATGGCCATGGGGCGCATCGTCTACACACGGCGCATCGCCACGCCCGGGCTGCTGGACGGCGTCTATCTCGGCGTGTCGGCAGAAGCCGGCCGCATCAATGAAGGCCCCGGCGCGGTCGCGCAAGGGACGCTGCGCAGCAACGCGCTGTTCCTGGCGGCGGACACGCCACTGGGGCCGATCTACCTGGCCTACGGCCGCGCCAAGTCGGGCCACAGCGCGACGTACCTCTATCTCGGCCTGCCCTGAGCAGGCGCGCCGCCAGCGTTCACCAGGTGGCCGAATAGGCCAGCATCACGCGGCGGGCCTGCGGTCGCAGCATCAGGCGGCTCTGCGACCCCAGCTTGTAAGAGAACGCACCGCGCAGGCCGGCCACGCCATCGGTCTTCGGCCGCTCGAAAGCCATGCGCGACGCCCAGCCGGTGTCGCGCTGCCACACCGGCACTTCCACGCCACCGCGCAGCCGCGTCGTCAGGTCGTAGCTGACGCCCGCCCACAGCGCCTCGCGCACGGCGGCCTGCGGACCCAACTGCACGGGCGAGCGCAGCTGCTGCTCCAGGCCGATCTGGTAGCGCCAGCGGGAATGCTCGCGCTGACGGGCCAGCCATTGCGGGTCGCGCCAGTTCAGCTCGGGGTCGGGGGTGGACAGCGTCATCGCCTGCCCGGCGAGCGTCGAGCCACCGGTGACACTCACGGTCTGCGTCTGCGCCTGGGCCAGGCCGGTCAGACCGAGACAGAGCAGCGAAGCGATCAGGCGGGAGTTCATGGTGGCGAATCTCGTCGGTTGATGAGGCCATGATGGGCGTGCGGCGGCGCACGGGATGTCGGCCCCGGTCGGCGCCGCGTATCGGACAAGCGGAAGCCGCGCTGCCGGCCTGCAGGCCTTGGCGTGGCTGCCGGCCCGGTCAGCCGGCGCCTACACGCAGACGTCCGCCGCACCGATCGCCTGGCGCGGCCACGCGATCGATAGTGCGGCGAGCGCATCAGGAGTAAGCCATGCCCCCTCAGCAGCGATTCGTGCAGGTGATGTCAGCGGCGCTGATGGCCGTCGCCCTGCTGACGGCCTGCCGCAAGGAGGTGCCGCCACCGCCCTTGCCCAAGCCGGAAAAGACGCCCAAGCCCACCGTGGCGGCGGTCGCGGTCGGCGCCATCTGGCGCGTCGGGTGATGAGCATGGCGGACGACAAACCCCAGGCCGGCCCGCGCGCCATCTGGAAGGGCGCGATCTCCTTCGGCCTCGTCCACGTGCCGGTGTCGCTGCATTCGGCCACCGAGGAGCAGGAGGTGGACTTCGACTGGCTGGACAAGCGCAGCATGGACCCGGTGGGCTACAAGCGCATCAACAAGCGCACCGGCAAGGAGATTGCGCGGGAGCACATCGTCAAGGGCGTGAAGTTGCAGGGCGACGACTACGTCGTGCTGTCCGACGACGAGATCAGGAGCGCCTATCCCAAGCGCACGCAGACCATCCAGATCGAGACTTTCGTGAAGGCCGCGGACGTGTCCTTCGTCTACATCGAGAAGCCGTACTACCTGGCGCCCGACGGTCGGGCGCACCGCGTCTACGCGCTGCTGCGCGAGGCGCTGGCCAAGGCCGGCGTCATCGGCATCGCCCGCTTCGTGCTGCACAACAAGGAACACCTGGCGGCGCTGATCCCGGCGGGGCCGGCGCTGATGCTGGGCACGCTGCGCTGGGCCAGCGAGATCCGCTCGGCCGACGCGCTGGACCTGCCCAAGCCCGGTGCGGCGGCCAACAGCCTGAAGCCGGCCGAGCTGAAGATGGCGCAGCAGCTCATCGCGCAGATGACGGCCGCCTTCAAGCCGCAGCAGTTCAAGGACGACTTCACGACCGCCATCCGCGCGCTGGTGCAGCGCAAGGCCAAGGCCGGGGACAAGGCCACCGTGCAGCCGTTCGAGGACGCGCCCGAGGCCGGCAGCGACAACGTCGTCGACCTGACCGAACTGCTGCGCAAGAGCCTGGGCGGCAAGGCACCTGCGTCAGCCCGCAAGACGCCCGCCAAAAAGAGTGCGGCCCGAAAGAAGGCGGCCTAGCCTCTCAGGTCACCGGCGCCGGGTTGAACAGCACCAGGCTGTTGTGCAGCTTCCAGTGCTCGGCCCAGGTCTTCCTGCGGCCGCTGGCCACGTCCAGCAGCAGGCGGAACATGTCCCAGCCGGTTTCCTCGATGCTGGCCTCGCCGTCGGCGATCTTGCCGGCGTTGACGTCCATCAGGTCGTGCCAGCGGCGCGCCAGGTCGCTGCGCGTGGCGACCTTGACGACCGGGCATTCGGCCAGGCCATAGGGCGTGCCGCGGCCGGTGGTGAAGATGTGCAGGTTCATGCCGGCGGCCAGCTGCAGCGTGCCGCAGATGAAGTCGCTGGCCGGCGTGGCGGCGTAGACCAGGCCGCGCTGGTCGCGCCGCAGCTTGTCGCCGGGGGCCAGCACGTGCGAGATGGCCGAGCTGCCGCTCTTGATGATGGAGCCCATGGCCTTCTCGGCGATGTTGGACAGCCCGCCGGCCTTGTTGCCGGGCGTGGTGTTGGCCGAGCGGTCGACACGGCCGCGGTCCAGGTAGCGGTCGTACCAGCCGAGTTCGCGAATGATGGCGTCGGCCACCTCGGGCGTGGCGGCGCGGCTGGTCAGCTGCTCGACGGCGTCTCGCACCTCCGTGTTCTCGCTGAACATGATGGTGGCACCGGCGCGAACCAGCAGGTCGGCGCAGAAGCCCACGGCCGGGTTGGCCGTCACGCCGGAGAAGGCGTCGCTGCCGCCGCACTGCACGCCGACGACCAGCTCAGCTGCAGGCACCGTCTCGCGACGGCGGGCGTTCAGGCGCTGCAGATGCGGCTTGGCGCTGTTGACGATGTCGTCCAGCATGGACATGAAGCCCACATGCGCGTCGTCCTGCAGGCAGATGGTCTCGGGGCCGCTGGCCGGGTCGCGCTCGTCGGTGATGGGGAAGGAGCCCGGCGGCAGCAGCCGCGCGGGCTGCAGCTTCTCGCAGCCCAGGCTGACGACCATGACCTCGCCGCCGAAGTTGGGGTTCAGCGAGATGTTCTTCAGCGTGCGGATGGGGATGACTGCGTCCGGCGCGTCGATGGCCACACCGCAGCCGTAGCTGTGCTCCAGGCCGATGACGTCGTCCACGTTGGGGTAGCGCGGCAGCAGCTCGGCCTTGATGCGCGCGACGGCGTGCGCGACGACGCCGGCCACGCATTGCACCGTCGTCGTGATGGCCAGGATGTTGCGCGTGCCCACCGAGCCGTCCTTGTTGCGATAGCCCTCGAAGGTGTAGCCGTCCAGCGGTTCGGCCAAGGGCGGCTTCACGGTGGCGATGGGCAGGCCCTCCAGCGCGCGGGCGGCGGGCATCTGCAGCAGGCGCTCATGCACCCAGCTGCCGGCGGGGATGGCTTTCAGCGCATAGCCGATGGGCACCGCGTAGCGCAGCACCACCTCGCCCTCGGCGATGTCGCGCAGCGCGACCTTGTGGCCTTGCGGCACCTTGTCCCGCAGCACCAGGCCGGCGCCGGGCACGCCGTCTGGCAGCCGCGTGCCCTCGGGCAGGCCGCCGTCGTTGGCGACGATGGCGACGTTGTCCTCGGCGCGCATGCGCAGCGTCAGGGGCGGACGGGGGGAAACAGCAGTCATGAGAAGCCGAGGCGGAGCTACAGTTGATGTCGTACGTCGTCTAGTTGTCGTACAACTTCCGTCACTTTAGACGTCGCGACCGTTTCAAAACTCCGGGAAAACCCGCGAATGCACGCCCCTTACCTGCCGTCGGCCCGCCGCCGGCCCCGCACGCTGGCCCTCGAACTGGTCGATTCGCTCGGAGACCGCATCCGCGCCGGCCAGCTGCAGCCGGGCGACAAGCTGCCCACCGAGGCGGCCATCATGGGCGAGTTCGAGGTCAGCCGCACCGTCGTGCGCGAGGCCATCTCCAAGCTGCAGGCGGCCGGGCTGGTGGAGACGCGGCACGGCATCGGCACCTTCGTCATCGGCCCGGGTGATGCGCCGTCGTTCAAGATCACACCGGAACAGTTCAGCACGCTGCAAGACGTCATCGCCGTGCTGGAACTGCGCATCGGCCTGGAGACCGAGGCCGCGGGCCTGGCCGCCCAGCGGCGCACTTCCGACAACCTCGTCGCCCTGCGCAGGGCGCTGGATGCCGTCATTGCCGCGGTGGAAGCCGGCGCGGACTCGGTCGCGGCCGACTTCCAGTTCCACCTGGAGATTGCCCGGGCGACGCAGAACAGCCATTTCGCCGAGCTGATGGCGACGCTGGGCGCCCAGATCATTCCGCGCGCCCGGCTGGAGCCGGTGGCGGACATGAGCCCCGCGCAGCCGCCCGAAGGGGCTCAGCGCCCGCTTGGCGGGACAGCGCGCAGCGAGAAGGGGGCAGACATCAGTGCGGAGCGGCTGGCTTACATGCGCCGCGTGAACGCCGAGCACGAAAGCATCCTCGACGCGATCACCAGCCAGGACGCCGAATCGGCGCGCGCCGCGATGCGCACCCACCTCAGCAACAGCCGCGAACGGCGCCGTCGCGCTCAAGCCGAGGCGGCCTGAGCCGCGCGTAAAGACACCCCGCATCGCGGGTTATCCCTAGTCTCGTCGGATTTGACTGCAGTTGTACGATGACCTACAACTTGAAGATTCGATGCCGCCCGGCGTCGAGCCGCCCGTCACCCCAACATCCACGGAGACCCGCCCATGTCGCCCCAAGAACTCAAAGCCGTCCTCGAAGCCGGCCTGCTGTCCTTCCCGCTGACCGACTTCGACGCGCAGCTGAACTTCGCGCCCAAGGCCTACGCCGATCGGCTGGAGTGGTTGCAGCCCTACGGCGCGTCGGCGCTTTTTGCGGCCGGCGGCACGGGTGAGTTCTTCTCGCTGGAGCCGGGCGAGTACAGCGACGTCATCAAGGTGGCGCTGGACACCTGCCGCGGCCGCACGCCCATCCTGGCCGGTGCCGGCGGCGGCACCCGCGTCGCCATCCAGTACGCGCAGGAGGCCGAGCGCCTGGGCGCGCAAGGCGTGCTGCTGCTGCCCCACTACCTGACCGAAGCCAGCCAGGAAGGCCTGATCGCTCACGTCGAGGCCGTCTGCAAGAGCGTCAAGTTCGGCGTCGTCGTCTACAACCGCGGCGCCTGCAAGCTGACGCCCGCGTCGCTGCAGGTGCTGGCCGACCGCTGCCCCAACCTGATCGGCTTCAAGGACGGCCTGGGCGACATCGAGAAGTTCGTCTCCATCCGCCAGACGCTGGGTGACCGCTTCGCCTACCTGGGCGGCCTGCCCACGGCCGAGCTGTTCGCCGGTGCCTACAAGGCCATGGGCTGCCCGGTCTACTCGTCGGCCGTCTTCAACTTCATCCCCAAGACGGCCATGGAGTTCTACAACGCCCATGCCGCCAACGACACGGCGACGACCGACCGCCTGGTGCGCGATTTCTTCATCCCCTACGTGGCGCTGCGCAACAAGGGCGAGGGCTATGCCGTGTCCATCGTGAAGGCCGGCGCCACGCTGGTCGGCCACACGGCCGGCCCGGTGCGCCCGCCGCTGTCCGACCTGGCGGCCGCCGAGGTCGACCAGCTCGGTGCGCTGATCTCCAAGCTCGGCCCGCAATAAGCCAACAACACAGAACAACCCGGAGACACCCCATGAAGAATCTGCTGACCGTCCTGCTGCTGGGCGCCGCTGCCGCCACCGCTGCCGTGGGCCAGGCCTGGCCCGCCAAGCCGGTGACGCTGCTCGTGCCTTTCCCGCCCGGCGGCTCCACCGACGCCATCGCGCGCCTGCTGGGTGCGAAGCTGCAGGAGCAGCTGGGCACCAGCTTCGTCATCGACAACCGCGGCGGCGCGGGCGGCACCATCGGCACCACGGCCGTCAAGCGCGCCGCGCCGGACGGCTACACCATCCTCGTCACGTCGCTGGGCCCGCTGGTCATCGGCCCGCACCTGCTGAAGAACATCGCCTACGACCCGACCAAGGACCTGGACTACATCAGCGTCGCCGTGCAGGCGCCCAACGTGCTGGTCGTGCCCGCCGCGTCGGCGCACAAGAGCATGGCCGACGTGCTCGCGTACGAGAAGGCCAACCCCGGCAAGATGAGCTTCGCTTCCAGCGGCAACGGTTCCAGCGACCACATCACGGCCGAGCTGTTCTGGCAGCAGACGGGCACCACCGGCCTGCACATCCCCTACAAGGGCGGCGGCCCGGTCATGACCGACCTGCTGGGCAACCAGGTGGATGCCAGCTTCATGAACATCAACACCGCGCTGCCGCAGATCAAGGCCGGCAAGCTGCGCGCGCTGAGCATCACCAGCGCCGCGCGTTCGCCCGTGCTGCCCGACGTGCAGACCATGGACGAGCTGGGCATCAAGGGCTTGCAGGTCTACTCCTGGCAAGCCGTGGCCGCGCCCAAGGGCTTGCCGGCGGACATCAAGCAAAAGCTCTACGCCGGCATCGTCAAGACGCTGAACGCGCCGGACGTGAAGCCCAAGCTCCTGGAGCAGGGCTTCGAGATCGTCGCCAACACACCCGACCAGTTCACCGCCTTCCAGGCCAGCGAGTTCGCGCGCTGGAAGAAGGTCATCGAGGACCGCAAGATCACGGCAGATTGAATCTCTCCATGAACTCCACTCCCGTCATCAAGGAGTTGCGCGTCGTGCCCGTCGCCGGGCGCGACGGCATGCTGCTCAACCTCAGCGGCGCGCATGCGCCCTTCTTCACCCGCAACATCCTGATCCTGACCGACAGCGCCGGCCACACCGGCGTGGGCGAGGTACCGGGCGGCGAGAAGATCCGCCAGACGTTGGAGGATGCCCGCCAGCTGGTCGTCGGCCAGCCCATCGGCTCGCACCAGGCGTTGCTGCAGAAGGTCAGCCAGAGCTTCGCCGACCGCGACGCCGGCGGCCGCGGCCTGCAGACCTTCGACCTGCGCACCACCATCCACGCCGCAACGGCCATCGAGTCCGCCTTCCTGGACCTGCTGGGCCAGCACCTGGGCGTGCCGGTCGCGGCGTTGCTGGGCGAAGGCCAGCAGCGCGACGCGGTCGAGATGCTGGGCTACCTGTTCTACGTCGGCGACCGCAAGAAAACCGACTTGCCCTACAACAGCGAACCCGATGCCGACAACGCCTGGAGCCGCCTGCGCCACGAGGTCGCGCTGACGCCCGAGGCTGTCGTCAAGCTCGCCGAGGCCGCGCGCGAACGCTACGGTTTCAACGACTTCAAGCTCAAGGGCGGCGTGCTGCGCGGCGACGAAGAGGTCGAGGCCATCCGCGCGCTGCACGAGCGCTTCCCCGACGCCCGCGTGACGCTGGACCCGAATGGCGGCTGGCTGCTGAAGGACGCGATCCGGCTGATGCGCGACATGAAGGGCGTGCTGGCCTATGCCGAAGACCCCTGCGGTGCCGAGGACGGCTTCTCGGGCCGCGAGGTCATGGCCGAGTTCCGCCGCGCCACCGGCCTGCCCACGGCCACCAACATGGTCGCCACCGACTGGCGCCAGCTCAGCCACGCGCTGTCGCTGCAGAGTGTGGACATCCCACTGGCCGACCCGCATTTCTGGACCATGGCCGGCTCGGTGCGCGTGGCGCAGACCTGCCGCGACTGGGGCCTGACCTGGGGCAGCCACTCGAACAACCACTTCGACATCTCGCTGGCCATGTTCACCCACGTCGGCGCCGCCGCGCCGGGCAAGGTCACGGCCATCGACACGCACTGGATCTGGCAGGACGGCCAGCGCCTGACGAAGGAGCCGCTGCAGATCGTTGGCGGCCACGTGAAAGTCCCAGCAAAACCAGGGCTTGGCGTCGAGCTGGACATGGCCGAGGTCGAGAAGGCGCATGCGCTCTACAAGCAATATGGCCTGGGCGCACGCGACGACGCCATCGCGATGCAATATCTGATCCCTGGCTGGACCTTCGACAACAAGCGTCCCTGCATGGTGCGCTGAAGCCGCGCCGGTCCTGAAGGATCGGCGCCCCACGGAGACCTTCCCATGATCAAACGCTCCCGCTTCGGCCTGGCCCTGCTGGCCAGCCTGACCCTGTCCACCCTGGCTACCGCGGCCACGGCGGCGCCGGCGCCTGCCGCCTGGCCGACAGGCCCCATCAAGCTCGTCGTGCCCTACCCCCCAGGTGGTTCGTCGGACATCATCGCCCGCGCCATCAGCACCCAACTGGGCGCGGCGCTGAAGCAGAACGTCATCGTCGACAACCGCCCGGGCGCCAGCGGCAACATGGGCGCGGACGCGGTCGCCAAGTCCACCGATGGCCACACGCTGCTGCTGTGCGACGTCGGCGCGCTGGCCATCGCCCCCTCGGTCTACACCAAGCTGCCCTTCGATCCGTCCAAGGACCTGCGCGGCGTGACCATGCTGGCCTATTCGCCTCACCTGCTGGTCGTCCATCCCGGCGTGCCGGCCAACAACCTCGGCGAACTGGTGGCACTGTCGAAGACCCGGCCGTTGAACTTCGCCGTCACGGCGCTGGGCAGCGCGCCCCACCTGGCCGGTGTCGCTGTCGAGCAGGCCAGCGGCGCGAAGTGGACCTACATCCCCTACAAGGGCGGCGCGCAGTCGGTGGCCGACACGATTGCCGGCCAGACCGAGGTCACGATGAACGGCATGCTGGCCACCCTGCCCCATGTGCAGTCCGGCAAGCTCAAGGTGCTGGCGGTGTCCAAGGGCACGCGTGTGCCGCTGCTGGCCAACGTGCCCACCGTCGCCGAGCAGGGCCTCAAGGGCTTCGAGTCCGGCACATGGCAGGGCGTGCTGGCGCCGGCCAGCATGCCGCCGGCCGTGGTCGCCAAGCTCAACGCCGTGCTGACCGAGATCATCCGTTCGCCCGAGGTGCGCGAGCGCCTGGTCTCGCAGGGCGCCGAGGTCCGCACCATGACGACGGCTGAGTTCACCAGCTTCTTCGACGCCGAGCGCAAGCGCTGGGCCCAGGTGGTCGCCAAGGGCGGTGTCAAACTCGACTGACATGACCGCACCCCGCCTGCTGCTGGTCGGCAACTTGATGGCGGCGCGTTCGAGGGAGTCATGACCTCGGCCGCGGTGGGCCTCGCTGAGGCCCAGCTGGCGGCGTCCGTTCCGCCCTTCCTTTTCTTCATCGTGGAGTTCCCATGAAACCGAACTACATCGCCGGCGCCTGGATCGAAGGTCCCCACGCCTCGCGCAACATCAACCCGTCGGACACCCGCGACCTGGTCGGCGAATACGCCCAGGCCGATGCCGCGCAGACCGAGCTGGCCATCACGGCCGCCGCCGCCGCCTTCCCGGCCTGGAGCCTGTCCACGCCGCAGCAGCGTTTCGACATCCTGGACGCCGTCGGCACCGAGATCCTGGCCCGCCGCGCCGAGCTGGGCGACCTGCTGGCGCGCGAAGAGGGCAAGACGCTGCCCGAGGCCATCGGCGAGGTCCAGCGTGCCGGCAACATCTTCAAGTTCTTCGCCGGCGAGGCGCTGCGCCCGGGCGGCGAGAGCCTGCCCTCGGTGCGCCCCGGCGTGGGTGTCGAGGTCACGCGCGAGCCCATCGGCGTCGTGGGCCTCATCACGCCTTGGAACTTCCCCATCGCGATTCCCGCCTGGAAGATCGCGCCGGCGCTGGCCTACGGCAACTGCGTCGTCTTCAAGCCGGCCGACCTGGTGCCCGGTTCGGCCTGGGCGCTGGCGGAGATCCTGTCGCGCTCGGGCCTGCCGGCCGGCGTGTTCAACCTGGTCATGGGCCGCGGCTCGGTGGTCGGCGAGAAGCTGCTGAACGACCCGCGCGTGGCCGCCATCAGCTTCACCGGCTCGGTCGCCACCGGCCAGAAGGTCGCTGCGGCCGCCGTGGCGCGCATGGCCAAGTTCCAGCTCGAGATGGGCGGCAAGAACCCCATGATCGTGCTGGACGACGCCGACCTGGGCGTGGCGGTGAATGCGGCCGTCAACAGCGGCTTCTTCTCCACCGGCCAGCGCTGCACGGCCTCGTCACGCCTGATCGTCACCGAAGGCATCCACGACCGCTTCGTCGCCGCGATGGTCGAGAAGATGAAGACGCTGAAGGTCGACGATGCCCGCAAGGCCGGCACCGACATCGGTCCCGTCGTGGACCAGAGCCAGCTCAGCCAGGACCAGGCCTACGTCGGCATCGCCCAATCCGAAGGCGGCCGGCTGGCCTTTGGTGGCGAGCGCATCGAGCACAACACCGCCGGCGCACCGGGCTTCTACCTGACGCCGGCGCTGATCACCGACACCACGCCCGAGATGCGCATCAACCGTGAAGAGGTCTTCGGCCCCGTCACGAGCGTGCTGCGCGCCCGCGACTACGAGCACGCGCTGGCGCTCTCCAACGACACGCCGTTCGGCCTGGCCGCCGGCATCGCGACGACGTCGCTGAAGCACGCCACGCACTTCAAGCGCCACTCGCAGGCCGGCATGGTGATGGTCAACCTGCCGACGGCGGGCGTGGACTACCACGTGCCCTTCGGCGGCCGCAAGGGGTCCAGCTACGGCCCGCGCGAACAGGGCCGCCACGCGGCCGAGTTCTACACCACGGTGAAGACCGCCTACACCTTCGCCTGATCCCTCAGTTCCGGCACACCCGCCCGCAAGAAGGCGGGGCCGCTGCATTCCCGGAGACACCGATGAACACCGCCACCGCCACGCTGGGCGCCGCGTCCAGCAGCGCCACCCGCACCAAGAAGCGCTTCGCCATCCTGGCGATGCTCTTCATCGTCACGACCATCAACTACGCGGACCGCGCCACGCTGTCCATCGCCGGCCCGGCGCTGTCCAAGGACCTGGGCATCGACGCGGTGACCATGGGCTTCATCTTCTCGGCTTTCGGCTGGTCCTACGTCATCGCCCAGCTGCCGGGCGGCTGGCTGCTGGACCGCTTCGGCTCCAAGAAGGTCTATGCGGCCAGCATCCTGCTTTGGTCCATCTTCACATTGCTGCAGGGCGGCATCACGTTCTTGACGGCGACGGCCGGCACTGCCGTGGTGACGCTGTTCGCGCTGCGCTTTCTCGTCGGCGCGGCGGAGGCGCCGTCCTTCCCCGCCAACGGCCGCATCGTCGCGTCCTGGTTCCCGGCCGCCGAGCGCGGCACGGCCTCGGCCATCTTCAACTCGGCGCAGTATTTCGCCACCGTGCTGTTTGCGCCGCTGATGGGCTGGATCACGCACAGCTACGGCTGGCCGGCCGTGTTCGTCGTCATGGGCCTGCTGGGCATCGCGCTGAGCGCCGTCTGGCTGAAGACCGTCTACACGCCCAAGACCCACCCGGGCGTCAACCAGGCGGAGCTGGACCACATCGCGGCCGGCGGCGCGCTGGTGAACATGGACCAGCCGGGCACGCAAAGCCGCAGCTTCGGCGCCGAGACCCCCAAGCTGAACTACATCAAGCAGCTGCTGAGCAACCGCATGCTGATGGGCGTCTACGTGGGCCAGTACTGCATCACGACGCTGACCTACTTCTTCCTGACCTGGTTCCCGGTCTACCTCGTCAAGGAACGCGGCATGTCCATCCTGAACGCCGGCTTCGTCGCCGCGCTGCCGGCCATCTGCGGCTTTGCCGGCGGCGTGCTGGGCGGGCTGATCTCCGACGGCCTGCTGCGCCGAGGCAAGAGCCTGACCTTTGCCCGCAAGACACCCATCGTCATCGGCATGCTGCTGAGCACCAGCATGATCCTGTGCAATTACGTCGACAGCGCCATGGTCGTCGTCGCCATCATGTCGCTGGCCTTCTTCGGCAAGGGACTGGGCGCTTTAGGCTGGGCCGTCGTGTCGGACACCTCGCCCAAGGAAATCTCGGGCTTGTCCGGCGCGCTGTTCAACACCTTCGGCAACACGGCCGGCATCACGACGCCCATCGTCATCGGCTACCTGATCAAGGGCACGGGCTCGTTCAACGCGGCGCTGGTGTTCGTCGCGGCGAACGCGCTGGTCGCCGTCTGCTGCTACCTGTTCGTCGTCGGCGACATCAGGCGCTTCGAGCTCAGGAAGGCAGCTTGACGACCCAGGCGTCGTAGGCCGCCAGCGTCTTCAACGGCCAGTTGCCCCACCAGGCATAGCCGTTGCGGCGCTCCAGGCTGATGTCGTTGACGTCGTCGTGCAGGCTCTTGTCACGGTCGCCGAACACGGGCTTGAGCGTCACGGCGTCGTAGTAGCGCGCCCACAGCGGGCCAGCACCGGGCTGCACCACCAACCGGCGCCCGTCGTCGGTCTTGACGAAGGCGCGGTCCTGCACGGCGATGGCCCGCAGCGTGGCGACGCCGGCGCGCACGGCCGCGACGACGGTCGGCGACGGCCGCGGCAGGCTCATCAGGAAGGCCAGCGCCTTGGCGCTCTCGCCACTGCTCAGCGCGGGCGGCTCGTAGTTGCGCGCCGACACCGGCGCCAGCGTCAGCGCGTCGTGCTGCTGCGCCCACAGCGTGAGCTTGCCGTCGACGCGGATCTGCGTGGCCAGCAGCAGTTGCACGGCCCTGGCCTCCGCGGCGCCGGCCGCCGCGCGTTGCGCCGCGGGCAGAAAGCCCAGATCCGCCTCGCCGCGGGCGATGGCACCCATCAGCTCGGCCACTTCGACCAGCGCGTTGTCGTTCAGCGTGATGGCATCGTGGTAGCCGCCCTGCAGCGGCCACACCTGCGGCCAGCCGCCGTTGGGGAATTGCGCCGCCAGCAGATAGGCCACGCCGCGCTGTGCCGCCTGGCGGTAGACCTCGCCGGCCGCACCCGGCTGGGCCGCCGCCACCCGGGCCAGAAAGCGGATCTCGGTGATGGTCGCGTCGTTGTCGATGGTGCCGACATAGCTCCACTGCGCGTCCTCGGCGCGGTCGAAGTCGCCGGCCACGGCGGGCTTCTTGGGGCTGTTGTCGGCCACATAGGCCTGGCCGGGCTGGCGTGGCGGCGTGTCGCGCGGCTGGTTCTTGCCCCAGCCGCCGGCCGGCGTCTGGTAGCTCAGGATGTTGCGCGCCACCGCCTGCGCGGCCTCGCCGGCATACCAGTCGCCGGGCTTGTCCAGCGGCATGCTGGCCTCGCCGTTGCCACCAGCCGGCGGCGCAGGCCAGGTGGCCAGGCCCTTGCGCTCGGCCGCCAGCGCTGACCGGTCGGCCGCGCGCTGGGCGTCCGAGCGGGCCAGGTAGTCGGCCCAGACGGCGCGCTCGGCGGCTGGCAGCGCCGCCACGCGCGCCGCCGTCAGCGGCTGGGCCGGCGGGATGACGCCGATCTGGGCCGCAAAGGCCGTCGACGCGCAAGCCAGCGCAAGCAAGGTGACAAGGCGGCGCAGGGCGGGCATGGCGGGCAACGAAGTGGGGATGGCGGCAATCTACAGGCCCACAAAGGCCGCGGCGACGCTAATCTCCCGCCGCTCACCACCTTGATCGCTTCATGACCGCTCGTGCGCTTTCCCTGTTGCTCGCCGCGCTGCTCGCCGGCTGCGCCGCCCCGCCACTCCCGCCGCAGGCGCGCACCACGCCGGGGCTGCAACAGGCCTGGGTGCAGGCCGTGGCCGGCCCGGCCTGGGCCGTGCGCGCGCTCACCGCCGAGGCGACCTGCCCGACGCTGCACTGGGCCGGCGGCGGCTCGCCGATGCTGGAGCGCAGCGCCCCCGGCGACGAACCACCGCCGCCCGGCAACAAGCAGCCCGAGAACAAGCCCACGAGCTTCACGCTGCGAGCCTGCGAGGCCGCCTGGCCGGCGGGCGCGTCCAGCGTGCAGGTCGACGCCGTCACGCTGCGGGCCCCGGCCGCCGAGGCGCGCCGCATCGTCGTCATCGGCGACACCGGCTGCCGGCTGAAGGCGTCGGACCGCGACTTCCAGCCCTGCAACGATGCCTTCGGCTGGCCGTTCCCGCGCGTGCTGGCCCAGGCGCTGGCGCTCAAGCCCGACCTGGTCATCCACGTCGGCGACTACCACTACCGCGAAAGCGCCTGCCCTGCCGGCATGGCGGCCTGCGCCAACAGCCCCTGGGGCTACGGTGACGACACCTGGCAGGCCGACTTCTTCCAGCCGGCCAAGGCGCTGCTGGCCGCCGCGCCCTGGGTCTTCGTGCGCGGCAACCACGAGGCCTGCTCCCGCGCCGGCCAGGGTTGGCTGCGCTACCTGGACGCCGAGACCGGCGCCGCCCGCGCCTGCGCGCCCGAGGCGGCCGGCGTGAATGAAGGCGATTTCACGGCCCCGTTCGCCGTGCCGCTGTCGCCGCGCAGCCAGCTCATCGTCTTCGACTCCGCCGAGGTCGGCAGCGCCGCGCCGCCCGTCAACTCACCGGCCTGGACGCGCTGGCGCCAGCAGCTGGACCGGGTCGCCGAGCTGTCGCGCCACCGCGCGCAAAGCCTGTTCCTGAGCCACCACCCCAGCCTCGCCTTCAGCCCCAGCCTCACGGGCGCGCCCGGCACGACCCGCTCGGGGCTCACGCCGCTGCTGCAGGACGCCACGCCGGGCCGCCTGTTCCCACCGGGCGTGCAGGCCACCATCCACGGCCACCTGCACATCCACCAGGTGCTGGGCTTCGCCAGCAACCAGCCCGCCACCCTGGTCATCGGCAACGGCGGCTCGGCCGCGTCGGGCCGCATCAACGCGGCCGCGGCGCTGAAGGCTGAACCGCTGCCCGGTGCCCGCCTGGAGACCTTCCAGAGCCACAGCGAGTTCGGCCTGTCGCTGCTGACGGCCACGCCCGAGGGCTGGCAGCTGCAGGCCTTCAACGCGCTGGGGCAGCCGCTGGCCACCTGCTCGCTGGCGGGGCAGAAACTGCGCTGCTGACCGGGTTGCCGCTGGGCGCACTTGGTTACGCATGACTTCAGACAGGTAACGCTCGCGCATTCCTTCACTCCGACGCCGATTTGAAGGGTTTCTGTCGGGTAAATCGACGGCCCGTTTCAGGCCCCCCGGCTACACTCGGGGCACCTGTCAAGCTGTTTCGACAGGATCATGTTGATCAAAGGACTCGCCTACATGAGCTCCAAACTGAAAGTTGCCGGTTGGGTCGCCCTCGGGGCCGTTGCAGGTGCGCTCACGACGATGCAACTGCAGGCCAATGCGCGCAGCAGCCTCTCCCCGCTGCCGCTGGACGAAATGCAGCAGCTGGCTGCCGTCTTCGGCCTCGTCAAGGCCGAGTACGTCGAAGCGGTCGACGAGAAGAAACTGATCAACGACGCGATAGGCGGCATGGTCTCCGGCCTGGACCCGCACTCCCAGTTTTTCGACAAGAAAACCTTCAAGGAATTCCGTGAAGGCACGTCCGGCAAATTCGTCGGCGTCGGCATCGAGATCGGCATGGAAGACGGCCTGGTCAAGATCGTCTCCCCCATCGAAGGCTCGCCCGCCTTCCGCGCCGGCCTGAAGAGCGGCGACCTGATCAGCCGCATCGATGACACGGCCGTGCGCGGCATGACCATCGACCAGGCCGTCAAGAAGATGCGCGGCGACCCGGCCACCAAGGTCTCGCTGAGCATCTATCGCAAGACCGAGAACCGCACCTTCCCCGTGACCATCGTGCGCGAGGAGATCAAGGTCCAGAGCGTGCGCGCCAAGGTCGTGGAGCCCGGCTATGCCTGGCTGCGCGTCAGCCAGTTCCAGGACCGCACGGTCGACGACTTCGCCAAGAAGCTCGAAGAGATCTACAAGCAGGAACCCCAGCTGAAGGGCCTGGTGCTGGACCTGCGCAACGACCCGGGCGGCCTGCTCGACGGCGCCGTGGCCATCTCGGCGGCCTTCCTGCCCAAGGACGTCGAGGTCGTGTCGACCAACGGCCAGATCGCCGAGTCCAAGGCCAGCTACAAGGCCAACCCCGACGACTACCGCCGTCGCAGCAGCGATGACCCGATCAAGCGCCTGCCCGCCGCACTGAAGAACGTGCCGCTGGTGGTGCTTGTCAACGAAGGCTCGGCCAGCGCCAGCGAGATCGTCGCCGGCGCGCTGCAAGACCACCACCGCGCCACCGTCATGGGTGCGCAGACCTTCGGCAAGGGCTCGGTGCAGACCGTGCGCCAGCTGGGCCCGGAAACGGCGCTGAAGATCACCACCGCGCGCTACTACACGCCGAGCGGCCGCTCCATCCAGGCCAAGGGCATCGTCCCCGACGTCATGCTGGACGAGACCGCCGAAGGCAATGTCTTCGCTGCGCTGCGCACCCGGGAAGCCGACCTCGAGAAGCACCTCGCCAACGGCCCGGAAGAGAACGAAGCCCGCCAGAAGGCCCGCGAGGAAGCCCGCGCCAAGCTGGAAGCCGAGTACGCCAAGCGCGCCGAACCTCCCAAGCCGCTGCCCGAGTTCGGCTCGGCCGAGGACTTCCCGCTGCTCCAGGCCCTGAACCAGCTCAAGGGCAAGCCCGTCATTGCGTCCAAGACGGCGCTGGAACGCAAGGCCGAAGCGAAGACCGAATAAGCCGTAGCTCCACGTTTCAAGCACACGGGCCTCGCAAGAGGCCCGCTTTTTTTGTCCGGCGCAGCGCGGCCGTCGCGCCGCCCGCTAAGCTGGCGGGCGTCAGGTGGGTCAGCACGCAACGCCATTGGCCCTGCGCGAGACGGTAGACGTCGGTGATCCATTCATCGGCGCTGATGGGCGCACCCCGGAAGGTGCCGGTGTTGCTGCCGCGCCCGGTGACGACCGCCATGTCGCCGTACACGCTGGCGCGCACCACCTGCTTGGTCATCGAGTCGTGCGTCAGCATGCCGCTGCTGATGGCGTGCAGGATGGCCTCGCGCGTGATCGGGCCCTTCTCCGGCGTGACCAGCGTCCAGTCGTCCGCGATGCATCGCGCGATGCGCTGCACGTCGTTGCTGACCATCGCGTCGTTGAAGCGGTCCTCGATGGCCTGGAAGGTCTTGAGGACCTCGCCGACGGCCGTCATGACGGGCTCCCGGCGGCCATCGCATCCCAGCGGCGCTGCATTTCCTCGGCGCTGACGTCCTCTGCCTTGCTCGCGATGAACCAGCTGTAGCCGAACGGGTCGGCGATGAGGCCGGTGCGATGGCCGTGGAACTCGAGCTTGACGGCGCGAAGCACGCTGGCGCCATGCCGCACGGCGTTGGCGACAGCCAGGTCGGCGTCGGCCACGTCCAGGTGGAGCTTGACGGGGGAGCCACCTATCGCCTCGGGCCCGACGGCACCGAAGTCGGGATACTCATCGGCAATGAGGACCCGCGTGGTGCCGAACAGCATTTCGGCGTGGCCGATGCGGCCGTCGGCCGGGTCCAGCAGCTTGAAATCCAGCGTGGCGCCAAAGGCCTGGATGTAGAAGTCGATGGCGGCCTGCGCATCCCGGACCACGAGGTAGGGCGACAGGCTGGACGGTGAGGCTGCGACTGCGGGCATGATGAATCCTCCGGCAACTTGCAATTAGATTACGATACGTCACGTAATGAGTCAAGCATCCCCTCCGAAGCCCCCGCGCAAGCCCGGCCGCCCGCCCAGCGAGGAAGCGCGCCGTCTGGCGCTGGCGACCGCCTACCGCATCCTGATCGAGGAGGGTTTGAGCCGGCTGACGATAGAGCGCGTGGCGGCCGAATCGGGTGTGAGCAAGCCGACGATCTACCGGACCTGGATCAATGCGCAAGACCTGGCGATGGCCGCATTCATGGCGCATCCGGCCTCGGACGAGCCGGTCTCGCGGGCGAACTCCGTGCGGGCCGGCCTGCGGGCGCACCTGGCAGGCGTCATCGGCACCTTCGCCACGCCGCGCGGGCGCCAGATCACGTTGACCATGGCCTCCGCCGACCCCGACAGCGAGCTGGCCAAGGCCTTTCGCAACCAGGTGATCCTGAAGAGCCGGGAGGCCGGCCGCCAGCTCATCGAGCGCGCCATGGCGGCGCGCGAGATCCGCTCCGGCATCGACATCGACGTCGCGCTGGACATGATCTACGGGCCGTTGTTCTTCCGGCTGCTGGTGGGCCACCGGCCGCTGTCGCTGCCATTGGCGGAGCAGTTGGTCGACACGCTGTTCAACGGCATTGGCATGGCAGAAGAATCGCCCCGCTGACCGGGACGCCCTCAGCCCCGCCGGGCAATGGCCAAGGCGCCCAGCGCCGCCACCGCGCCCAGCGTGGGCACCGCCCGCCAGCCGAAGGACGCCAGCAAGGTCGAGCCCAGCGCCGCGCCGCTGGCCATGCCGACGAACATCGAGCTGACCAGTACCGCATTGAGCCGGCTGCGCGAGGCCGGGTCGAGGCTGTAGATGACGCTCTGGTGCGAGACCAGCGCGGCCTGCACGCCGAGGTCGAAGACGACAGCTACCGCCACCAGCAGCCACAGCGATGCCGGCGCCACGGCCTGCACGGCGAACGCAAGGAACACCAGCAGCGCCGCGACGCGGATGACCGCCTGCGGCCCGCGCTTGTCGGCGATGCCGCCAGCCAGCGGCGCGGCCAGCGCGCCGGCCGCGCCGGCCAGGCCGAAGGCCCCCGCGACCGCGCTGCCCTGGCCGAAGTCCGGCCCGGCCAGCACCAGGGCCAGCGTGGACCAGAACGAGCTGAAGGCCACGCTCAGCAGCCCCTGCGTCAGCGCCGCGCGCCGCAGCGGCGCATGCCTGGCCCAGAGCCCGGCCATGGACATCAGCAGCGAGCCATAGCCGGCCGACGTGGCCGGCACGAAGCGCGGCAGGCTGCGCCACAGCAGCGGGATCAGCGCTGCCACGGCGACGGCCGCCACCGCATAGACGGCCCGCCAACCGGCCACGGCCGCCAGCGCACCGCTGGCCACGCGCGACAACAGGATGCCCAGCAGCAGCCCCGTCATGACCTGGCCGACCCGTTTGCCGCGCTCGGCCTCAGGCGCCAGCGTCGCGGCGGCCGGCACCAGGTCCTGCGCGAGCGTGGCCGCCAGACCGATGGCCACACTGGCCATGCACAGCGCCGCAAAACCGGGCGCCAGCGCGGCGAAGGCCAGCGCCGCCACCAGCGCCGCGGCCTTGACGACGATGATGCGTCGACGGTCGAAGCGGTCACCCAGCGGCGACAGCAGCAGGATGGCCGCGCCATAGCCCAGCTGGGTCAGCGTGGGCAGCAGGCCGATGGCCGCGCTGCCCACGCCGAACTGATCGGACAGCAGGCCCAGCAGCGGTTGCACGTAGTAGATGGAGGCGACGGCCAGGCCGGTGGCCGTTGCGAGCAGCAGCGTCAGCGCGGGGCTGAGCGGGGTGATGGCGGGAATGGACTTCATAGCGCCCGCAGTGTGGCCATGCGCGACAAACCCCGCTAGACGCAGAGCCCGACTGACTGCCATACGCTTGGCGCATGAGCACCACGTCCGACCGCCTGCAGCTGATGCAGACCTTCATCCGCATCGTCGAGGCCGGCAGCCTGTCGGCCGCCGCGCGCCAGCTGGGCACGACGCAGCCCACCGTCAGCCGACGGCTGCAGGCGCTGGAGCGCCAGCTGGGCCAGCCGCTGGTGCAGCGCTCCACGCACGCGCTGCGCCTGACCGCGACGGGCCAGTGCGCCTTCGAGCGCGCGAAGGCGCTGGCCATTGAATGGGAGAGCTTCGAGCACTCGCTGCGCGCGACGCCCGCCCTGCCCGAGGGCCTGCTGCGCGTGCAGGTGCCACATGCCTTCGGCCAGGAGCATCTGGTCGAGCCGCTGGTGCGGGCGCTGCGGGCCGCGCCGCGGCTGCGCGTGGACTGGCTGCTGAACGACGCACCGCCCAACTTCGTCGAGCAAGGGCTGGACTGCGCCATCCGCGTCGGCGGCAAGGCCGAGGGCGCCGTCGTCGCCATCCCGCTGGCCAAGGTGTCGCGCGTGCTGGTGGCCGCACCCTCGCTGCTGAAGGGCCGCACGCTGCGCGAGCCCGAGGCGCTGGCCGAGCTGCCGTGGCTGGCGCTGTCCACCTTCTACCGCCAGGAACTGCGTCTCAGGCGTGACGACGGTGCACGCCACCGCCTGGCCATCGTGCCCGTGTTCGCGACCGACAGCCTCTACGCGACGCGCGAGGCCGCGCGCCTGGGTCTGGGCGCGGCACTGCTGTCGGGCTGGTCGGTGCGCCAGGACATCGCCGACGGCCGCCTTGTGCAGTTGCTGCCGCGCTGGCGCGGCGAGTCGCTGCCGGTGCAGCTGCTCTACCCGAACCCGCCGGCGCCGAGCGCCCGGCTGCGCTATTTCATCGAGGCGATGCGGCGCAGCATGGCCGAGCCCTTGTGGCCAGATTTATCCTCTCCCACATGACCGACGACGATCTGCTGCGCTATTCCCGCCATCTGCTGCTCGACGAGATCGGCATCGAGGGCCAGCAGCGCCTGCTCGACGCCAAGGCCCTGGTCATCGGTGCCGGCGGCCTGGGCTCGCCGGTGGCGCTGTACCTGGCCTCCGCCGGCATGGGCCGCATCACGCTGGTGGACCACGATGCCGTGTCGCTGACCAACTTGCAGCGCCAGATCGCGCACGACATGAGCAGCCTGGACCGGCCCAAGGTCGAGTCCGCGGCTGCGCGCATGGCCGCGCTGAACCCCGGCGTGCAGGTGCGGACCCTGGCGCAGAAGGCCGACGCCGCGCTGCTCGACGCCGAAGTGCCGCGCGTCGACGTCGTCATCGACTGCACGGACAACTTCGCGACCCGCCACCTCGTCAATGCCGCCTGCGTGCGCCATGCCAGGCCCCTGGTGTCGGGTGCGGCCATCGGCTTTGACGGCCAGATCAGCGTCTACGACAGCCGCTCGGGCCAGCAGCCGTGCTACGCCTGCCTGTTCCCGCCCGAATCCGGCTTCGAGGACGTGGCCTGCGCGACCATGGGCGTGTTCGCGCCGCTGGTGGGCATCGTCGGCAGCATGCAGGCGGCCGAGGCGCTCAAGCTGCTGGCCGGCATCGGCGAGCCCTTGACCGGGCGGCTGCTGATGCTGGATGGCCGGCGCATGCAGTGGAGCGAGATCGCCATGCAGCGCGACCCCGATTGCTCGGTCTGCAGCCGCCCGCTAGGCGCATGAAATCCCGCGAATGCTCTCGAATGGGGCGGAAAATTCGGCCCTGACCTGCCCACAATCCTCTCGCCCATGAAGCCTACCGACGTCCCGACGCGCAACTTCCCGACCGCCAAGGAAGAGTGCCGCACGCTGCAGCCCCATCCCGACTACGACGGCCCGGGCAGCGCCTATGAGCTGGCCTTCAAGGACGAGAGCTTCCTGCTGCGCCAGGACATGCGGCCGGTGCGCATGCAGCTGGAGCTGATGAAGCCCGAGCTGGTGCAGAACGAGCAGGGCGTGAAGTCCACCATCGTCATCTTCGGCAGCGCGCGCATCCTGTCGGCCGACGCGGCCCAGGCGCTGATGAGCGCGGCCGAGGCCGGCGGCGACGAGACGGCGCTGCGCATCGCGCGCAACAAGCTGGACATGAGCCGCTACTACGAGGAGGCACGCCGCTTCGCGCAGATCGCCACCGTGGAATGCACCCAGCGCGGCCGGCCCGTCGTCATCGCCACCGGTGGCGGCCCCGGCATCATGGAAGCCGGCAACCGCGGCGCCTACGAAGTGGGCGGCAAGAGCGTGGGCCTGAACATCGTGCTGCCGCACGAGCAGTACCCCAATCCCTACATCACGCCGGAGCTGTGCTTCCGCTTCCACTACTTCGGCCTGCGCAAGATGCACTTCCTGATGCGCGCCGTGGCCCTGGTCTGTTTCCCCGGCGGCTTCGGCACGCTGGACGAACTCTTCGAGACCCTGACGCTGATCCAGACGCGCAAGAGCCGCCGCCGCCCCATCCTGCTGTTCGGGCGCGAGTTCTGGACCAAGCTGCTGAACATCGAGCTGCTGCTGGAGACGGGGATGATCAGCCCCGGCGACGAGAAGCTCTTCCACTACGTCGAGACCGCCGAGGAAGCCTGGGCCGTGCTCGAGGCCGAACCCGAACTTTCAAGCATCCACACGCCATGACCAAGCTCAGAAACGTCTCCCTCATCGGCGCGCCCACCGACATCGGCGCCGGCGCCCGCGGCGCCAGCATGGGCCCCGAAGCCATGCGCGTGGCCGGGCTGGCCGAGGCGCTGCGTGCCCGCGGCGTGGATGTCGTCGACCGCGGCAACCTCAACGGCCCCGCCAACCCCTGGCTGCCGCCGACCGACGGCTACCGCCACCTGAACGAGGTCGTCACCTGGAACCGCACGGTGCACGAGGCGGTCTATGCCGAGCTGAAGACCGGCCGCATGCCCATCCTGCTGGGCGGCGACCACTGCCTGGGGCTGGGCTCCATCAGCGCCGTGGCCCGACACTGCCGCGACACGGGCAAGAAGCTGCGCATCCTCTGGCTGGACGCGCACGCCGACTTCAACACCAGCGAGCTGACGCCCAGCGGCAACATCCACGGCATGCCGGTGGCGGCGCTGTGCGGCTTCGGCCCGCAGGAGCTCATCGAGATCGGCGGCCACGTGCCCGCCATCAGCCCCAAGTGGATGCGCCAGATCGGCATCCGCAGCGTCGACGAGGGCGAGCGCCGCTTCGTGCATGAACAGGACCTGGAAGTCTTCGACATGCGCTTCATCGATGAGATGGGCATGCGCCACACGATGGAGCTGGCCCTCGCCACGCTGGACGACAACACCCACCTGCACGTCAGCTTCGACGTCGACTTCCTGGACCCCGTGATGGCGCCCGGCGTGGGCACCACGGTCGGCGGCGGCCCCACCTACCGCGAGGCCCACCTGTGCATGGAGATGATTGCCGACACGGGCCGCTTGGCGTCCATGGACCTGATGGAGCTGAACCCGGCGCTGGACGAGAAGAACCGCACGGCGCTGGTCGCAGTCGATCTCATCGAATCCCTGTTTGGCAAGAGCACATTGATGAGGAAGTGAGCTTGCCCTGCCTGGGGCAGACGGCAAATCAACCCTGATGCGCAAGTAGGCGCTCAGAGCCCCAGCTCGCTCAGGCCAGGGTGATCGTCGGGCCGCCGCCCCAGCGGCCAGAAGAAGAGCCGGTCCGCCGCCGCGATGGGCAGGTCGTTGATGCTGGCAAGGCGGCGGCGCATCAAGCCCTCGGCGGTGAAGGCCCAGTTCTCGTTGCCGTAGCTTCTGTACCAGTGGCCCGAGTCGTCGTGCCACTCGTAGGCGAAGCGCACGGCGATACGGTCATCGCTGAAGGCCCACAACTCCTTGATGAGCCGGTAGTCCAGCTCGCGCGCCCACTTGCGCACGAGAAACCCATGCACCTGCTCGCGCCCGACCGGGAACTCCGCGCGGTTGCGCCAGACCGTGTCGTCCGTGTAGACGCCCACGACGCGGTCGGGGTCGCGGCTGTTCCAGGCATCTTCGGCCAGGCGCACCTTCTGCGTGGCCGACTCGGCCGTGAACGGAGGCAGCGGCGGCTTCATGCTCAGTAGGTCTTGTAGGGCAGGAACTTGCCGCTCATGACGATGCTGACGCGGTCGCCAGCCGCGTGGGGCTCGCGCTGCAAGTCCATCTTGAAGTCGATGGCGCTCATGATGCCGTCGCCGAACTCTTCATGGATCAGCTCCTTGAAGGTCGTGCCGTAGACGCTGATCAGCTCGTAGAAGCGGTAGATCAGCGGGTCGGTCGGCACGGAGGTCGGCAGGCTGCCCTTGTAGGGGACGACCTTGAGCCACTGCGCCTCGGCCTCGGTCAGATCGAAGTGCTTGGCCAGCTTGGCGGCCTGCTCGTCGTTGAAGGTCATCTGGCCCAGGCAGCCGGCGGTGACCCACTCCTTGCTGAGGCCGATGTCGGTGGCGACGTCGGCCCACTTGATGCCTTTGGCGACCTTGGTGGCAATGATCTTTTCGGTGACTTCGAGGCGGCTCATGCTTGGCTCCTGAGGGTGGTGTGGGTTGAAGGTTCGAGGGCAAAGACTTCCGCGGTCTGCGTGAGACGGGGCCGCACTTCCGGCGGCTGCTCCGGCGCGCGGCCGTGGGACAGCGTGGCGCTGCGCTCGACGAGGAAGTCGACGAGGTGGTTGCGGATGCGATAGAACTGCGGGTCGTGGTGCAGCGTGGCGCGCTGCCGGTCGCGCGGCATCGTGTTGACGACGATCTCCGCCACGCGCGCCTGCGGGCCGTTGGCCATCAGCAAGATGCGGTCGGCGAGCAGGATGGCCTCGTCGACGTCATGCGTGATCATGAAGACGGTCTGGCGCGTGGCGGCGCAGATCTTCAGCAGCTCATCCTGGATGGTGCCGCGCGTCAGCGCGTCCAGCGCGCCGAAGGGCTCGTCCAGCAGCAGCATGCGCGGCTCGATGGCGAAGGCGCGCGCGATGCCCACGCGCTGCTTCATGCCGCCGGACAGCTGGCTGGGCTTCTTGTCCAGTGCGGGCGTCAGACCGACGAGAGCGACGTACTTCTCGACCTGCGCATCGACCTCGGCGCGCTTCCAATCGGGCCACTTGCTGCGCACCGCAAACGCGATGTTCTGGCGCACGGTGAGCCAGGGCATCAGCGCATGGCCCTGGAAGACGACGCCGCGCTCCAGCCCCGGCGCATTCACCTCGCGCCGGGCCATGAAGACATGGCCTTCGCTCGCCTGCTCCAGCCCCGCCAGCACGTTGAGGATGGTCGTCTTGCCGCAGCCGCTGTGGCCGATGATGCAGACGAACTCGCCCTCGGTCAGCGTGAAGTTGACGTTGTCGAAGACGGTCGCGTCCCCATATCGCTTGGCCAGGCCTTGCACTTGCACGAGCTCAGTCGACATAGGTCACCGCCTTCTGGGCGCGGGCGAACAGCAGGTCCAGCGCCATGCCGACCAGGCCGATGACGAGGATGGCGAAGATGACGTTGGGCAGGCTGAGGTTGTTCCACTCGTTCCAGACGAAGTAGCCGATGCCCGTGCCACCCACCAGCATCTCGGCCGCGACGATGACCAGCCAGGCGATGCCCATGCTGATGCGCATGCCGGTCAGGATGGTGGGCGCCGCCGCCGGCAGAATGACCTCGAAGGCACGGCGCAGCGGGCTCACCTCCAACGTGCGCGCGACGTTCAGCCACTCGCGCCGCACGCCGGCCACGCCGAAGGCGGTGTTGATCAGCATCGGCCACAGGCTGCAGATGAAGATGACGAAGATGCCGCTCGCGGCCGAGTCCTTGATCGTGTAGAGCGCCAGCGGCATCCAGGCCAGCGGCGAGATGGGCTTGAGCACCTGGATGAACGGGTCCAGCGCGCGGTGGATGAGCGGGCTCATGCCGATGACGAAGCCCAGCGGGATCGCGCCCAGCGCGGCCAGCAGATAGCCCAGGCCCACCCGGCCCAGCGAGTAGGCCAGCTGCAGGCCAAGCCCCTTGTCGTTGGGGCCGCGGTCGTAGAAAGGCTCGGCCAGGTGATGGGCCACCGTGCGGCCCATCTGCGCCAGCGTCGGGAAGCCGCTCTTGGCCGCCACCGGCGTCGCGTCCACCGGCTTGCCCATCAGCTTGGCGTACTCGATCTGCTCGGGCGTCATCGCGGCCGTGGGCGCGGCGCTGGCACTGCCGCCCAGCGTGGCCAGGTGCCAAAGGCCCAGCAGGCAGGCCAGCAGCAGCAGCGACAGCAGGCCGGCGCGGAAGTTCAGCGAGCGCTGCATGTCAGGCGCGCTTGATGGCGAAGCTGTCGATGTAGGCCTGCGGCTTGGCGGGGTCGAACTCCTTGCCCATGACCTTGAACTTCGGATAGCCGCCGGCCTTGTCGTCCGGCACCACCATGTCCAGCGCCTTCATTTGCTTTCTCGCGTCGGTCAGCAGGAACACCTTCTCGGCGATCTGCTGGTAGTTCACGTCGCCCTTCAGGTAGCCCCAGCGCTTCATCTGCGTGAGCATCCACACGGCCATGCTCTGCCAGGGCATGGGGTCGAAGTCGGCACGGTCCGGCACGACCTTCACGTTGCCCAGGCCGTCGGCGAACTTGCCCGTCAGCACCTGGGCGATGACGGTCTCCGGCTGGTTCAGGTAGGCCTGTGGTGCGATGACCTTGGCGATCAGTTCGCGGTTGCGCGCTTCGCGGGCCATGGCCGCGGCCGTCAGCACCGCGCGGTACAGCGCGATGAAGGTGTTGGGGTTCTTCTGGATGAACTCGCTGCTCGTGCCGAAGGCGCAGCAGGGGTGGCCGTTCCACAGCTCCTTGGTCAGCAGGTGGATGAAGCCCACCTCCTCGTACACGGCGCGCTGGTTGAACGGGTCCGGGCCCAGGAAGCCGTCGATGTTGCCGGCACGCAGGTTGGCCACCATCTCGGGCGGCGGCACGACGCGGATCTGGATGTCACGGTCCGGGTCCAGCCCCGCCTCCGCCACGTAGTAGCGCAGCAGGAAGTTGTGCATCGAGTACTCGAAGGGCACGGCGAACTTGAAGCCCTTCCAGCTCGCCGGGTCGCGCTTGTCCTTGTGCTTGACGCTCAGCGTGATGGCCTGGCCGTTGGTGTTCTGGATGGTGGCCACATTCATGGCCGTGGCCGGCGCGCCCAGGCCCAGGCTGATGGCCAGCGGCATCGGCGACAGGAAGTGCGTGGCGTCGTACTCCTTGTTGATCATCTTGTCGCGGATCAACGCCCAGCCCGCCGTCTTCACGACCTCCACGTTCAGCCCCTGCTTGGCATAGAAGCCGAGAGGGTGGGCCATGATCAGCGGCGTGGCGCAGGTGATGGGGATGAAGCCGATCTTCAGGTCCTTCTTCTCCGGCGCGCCCTTGGTGTCCTGGGCCATCGCCTGCAGGCTGGCGATGGGCAGCACGCTGCCGATGGCGGCCATCGCCGTGTTGCGACCAACGGCCCTCAGGAAGCGGCGGCGCAGCGCGTCCTGCGGAAACAACGCCTTCACCAGCGTGGCCTCGACGAAGCTGGCCGACTCGGCCTCGAAGTCCGCCGTTTCGCTGCGGGCCCTCAGCTCGGCTGCGGCATGCTCGGCGGTGCTGGCGTGGCGGCCGCAGGCGCAGTGCATCAGCAGCGGCCGGCCGGCATCGTAGGGATCGTGGCTCATCGAGTGCTCCTCAAGATGGGAGCGACTCTAGGAAGCCGCGGGTCGTCTCGGAATCGTGGTGGCTGGCAACTTCTTGTAGGGCTGGAACTACGCGGGAAATCCTGGCGCGCGGGCGATGCGGGTCACGAGCCCTCAACGCCCCTGCTTCATCGGATCCTCCCGCCCCACCTGCTGAACCAGTTGCTCCACCAGCCCGATCAGGATGCCCTCCGGCCCCCGGATGTCGCAAAGGCGGTAGATGCTTTCGTAATCCACCACCTGGCCCACCAGCGTGGCGCCGAGCTTGTAGATGCGGGCGAGCGTGTCGGTTCAAGTCCTCCACCGCGAACATGACGCGCACGTAGCCCCGCGCGTTGACCGGGGCGGTGCGGTGGTCGGCGGCGATGGGCGGCGAGTCGAAGCGCGACAGCTCCAGCCGGCTGTGGCCGTCGGGCGTGCGCAGCATGGCGATCTCCACGCGCTGGCCGGTGAGACCCGTGACGCCGTCGGCCCACGTGCCCTCGATGGGCGCGCGGCCTTCGAGCGTGAGGCCCAGTTCGGCGAAGAAGGCGATGGCCCCGTCAAGGTCGGCGACGACGATGCCGACGTTGTCCATGCGTTTGACGGTCATGCTCGTGTCTCCTGGTCGCGCAGCGCTACCATGGCCATCACGACGAGTTGGCTTGCGCAAGCCTTGACTTGAATGGTGAATCTCCCGGCTCATACCCTCGCGTCGCTGCTGCTGAGTTGCATGCCCTTCCTGGCGCAGGCCGACTGCTTGCGGGCGTTGCGGGTGCCGGTGGCGCCCATCGGCCTTGCGGTCACGGTCAACGATGGCGAGGTGGGTGGCATCTATCCCGATCTGCTGCGCGCCGAGATCGCGAAGACGGGTTGCACGATGGAATTCCAGGTCGTGCCACGCTCACGCCAGGAGATGCTGTTCGAGACCGGCCAGGCGGACATGCTGCTGCCGGCCCGGCGCTCGGCGCGCCGCGACGCGCACGGCATCTTCGTGCCCATGATCCGCAGCCGTGCCGTGCTGCTGTCGCTGCGGTCACGCCAGCTGCCGGCGCGTAGCGTGGCTGAGTTGCTGGAGCATCGCGAGCTGCGGGTGGCGGTGGTGCGCGGCTACGACTATGACGGGCGCTACCAGTCCCTGGTCAAGCAGCTGGCGGCGGAGGGCCGGTTGGTGGAGTCCGCCGATCCCCTGTCATTGGCCCGCACGCTGGACGCCGGCATCGCCGATGTGGCCGTGATCACGCCCACGGCGGTCACGGGCGCATTGCGGGCCACGCCGAAGCTGAGCGCCTGGATCGATCGGCTGCATGCCGAACCCGTGGATGAACTGGCCTGGGGCGAGAGCGGCGCCTATGTGAGCCGCAGTTCGTCGCTGAGCGACGCCGACCGCAAGCAGGCGCTGGAGATGCTGGAGCGCATCGGCCGGTCCGGCGCCGCCTGGCGCGCCTTCCAGCATTACCACCCCGACACCAACCTCAGCGATTCGGTGCGGCCGCGCTAGGCACCGGCCACCACGGCCATGCTTGCGCGGACCACAGGATGCGGGCCGAGCATATGCACGCGGCGCTTCCAGTCGAGCGCGGTCGTCGGGCGTGAACTCGAGCGCCCGAGAGCAGGGGTCAGCAAACGGCGGACTCGTCCTAACCGGCCAGTGTCAGGTGCTGGATGACTGACGATGCTTGCACGCGGCGATCAAGGCGCAGCCGAACGCCAGCATGGCCACCCGGTTGCGGCGCCCATTCACGCTTGCTAAACTTAGCTTTATGGCTAACAATAATCTGGCGCTGGATGCTGTTTTCCATGCCCTGTCTGACCCGACGCGCCGGGCCGTTCTGCAACGGCTGGGCCGCGGGCCGGCCACCGTGAGCGAGCTGGCGGAGCCATTCCCCATGGCCCTGCCATCGTTCCTGAAACACGTGGGCGTGCTGGAGGACAGCGGGCTCATCCGTTCCCGCAAGGTCGGCCGCATCCGTACCTGCACGCTCGAACGCCGCAAGCTCGCGGCCGCGGAGCGCTGGTTCGATGAGCAGCGCGCGATGTGGGAAAGCCGCTTCGACAACCTTGAAGGCCTGCTGGCCAAACTGAGTGGAGATGACACCCTTGAAACCTAACCTTCAATTCGACTTCCTCGTGGACCGCGAGCGAAGCACCATCACGGTGAAGCGCGAGTTCGCCGCCCGCCGCCAGCTCGTGTGGGACTGCCACACCAAGCGCGAGCTGCTGGACCAATGGTTCGCGCCCAAGCCGCTCACCACGCAGACGAAGCACATGGACTTCCGTGAAGGCGGCCACTGGCACTACGCGATGGTCACGCCCGAGGGCGAGTCCTACTGGAGCCGGCTGGACTATGTGCGCATCACGCCCATCGACGGCTACGAAGCGCAGGACGCCTTCAGCGACGCGACCGGCGCCGTCAACCCCGACATGCCCCGCGCCCACTGGGACGTCTCCTTCACCGAAGCCGCACCCAAGCGCACCCTGGTGACGACGGCCATCCTGTACCGCTCACCCGAAGACGTGCAGAAGGTCATCGACATGGGCCTGCAGCAGGGCCTCGCGTCCACCGTCGAGCGGCTGGACGAGCTGCTGGCCTCCCTGGACAACGCCTGACCATTCCCAGGCAACCCCACCCTGAAAGCCCCCAATGCCCAAGCAAATCTTCGTCAACCTGCCGGTCGCCGACCTCGGCAAGGCCAAGTCCTTCTACGAAGCCATCGGCGCCGTCAACAACCCCCAGTTCTCCGACGACACCGCCGCCTGCATGGTGGTCTCCGACACCATCTACGTGATGCTGCTGACGCATGCCAAGTGGGCCACCTTCACGATGAAGCCCATCGCCGACGCCCATGCGGTGAGCGAAGTCATGCTGTGCCTGAGTGCCGACAACCGCCAGGCTGTCGACACCATGGTCCAGGCCGCAGGTACGAATGGCGGCAAGCCGGACGTGAACTCGGTGCAAGACCACGGCTTCATGTATGGCCGCAGCTTCGAGGACGTGGACGGCCACGTCTGGGAAGTCATGTTCATGGACACGTCGCAGATGCCGCAGGGCTGACGCAACGTCTGATTGGCAGCGAAAGCGGACGCATTTGAGAAACATTTCCAGGTCATGATTCCCGCAACGGCGACGTTAGGCGTCGTCGACCACCGGCCTTGACCTGAACATGCTGCAACCGCCCGACGCTTTCCAGCAAGATGATCTGCGCATCGTTGCCGAGCGTGGCGCACCGGGGATGGCACCGCAGTCCAATATGGGACGCGCGGCCGCGGCACCGTCCTTGCAGATCAACCGCGCAGCGCGTCTTGAAACGGTGGCACTGGACGGCGGCGCCAGGGTCTTCGTCATCGACGATTTCGTACGGGACCCCGAGGCGCTCGTGGCGCTGGCGCGCGCGATGGCGGGCCAGTTCAAGGCTGTCCCGGGCCATCCTTATCCCGGGCCCCAGCTGAGCGTGCCCGATGGCGTATCCGGCGAACTGCGCAACTTCTTCGAGCAGCAAATGCGCGCGCGCCTGGGCGCCAGGGCCTTTCTCGGCATGTATGCCCGCTTCAGCCGTGTCATTCAGGATGTGATGACGCTGGACGCCCGCCAGCGTGTCTGCCATCGGGACGATGCGGGCCTGCCGGCCGGCGAGATGGTTGCCGCATTCGTTCACTATCTGTTCCGGGACGCAGCGCTGGGCGGCACGGTGTTCTTTCGCTCATCGATGTCCCTTGCCGACACGGCTCAGTTCTGGCGCGACGCCAACACGCTGGACCCCGCCGTCTTCGGTGACAAATACGACATCCCGCAGGGCTACATGACCGAGAGCAACCGCTTCTTCGAGGTCATCGGCCGCGTGCCGGCAAAGTGGAACCGTGCCATCTTCTATGACGGCGGCATCTTCCATTCTGGCGATGTCGGCCGCGCGCCGCTGGCGGCCTACCGCGAGGACTCGGGCCGGCTGACCATCAACGCCTTCTTCAGGTGCCTTCGCCACGTTGCCTGAAGATTGACCAGCCTGAAGCCGCCGTTGGCGAAGGCAACAGTCATCCCGGCGGCGCTGGGTCAGGCAGCGACGGCGGTCGCTCGCGCGATCTGCACCTGCACTTCGCCGACTCCGGCAAACACATGCCGCGACTGCTGACCGATGCGGATGTCGTGCACGCCGGTGATCATGCCGGTCGAGATGACGTCGCCGGCGCGCAGGATCTGGCCCTGCTGCGCGCGCTTGTTCAGCGTGAAGGCCAGCGCGCCCAGCGGCCCGGGCTTGATGGCAACCTTGCCGGTGCCCACCGGCTGGCCATCGATGAAGGTCTCGACGTCGATGGTTTCCAGCTCGCGCCAGTTGGCGATCTCGGCGCCGACGACGACGCCCCAGTTGTTGCCGAAGTCGGAGATGACGGCGCCGGGGCCGATGTCGTTCAACGTCGCGAGCGGGCTGCTGGCGACTTCGACGCCGATGTGCATGGACTTGACGAGCGGCAGCACGGTCTCGGCCGTCCAGTCGCTCTTGCCCGCCGGCGAATCCGCCGCGACGACGATGACGACTTCCGCCTCGACGGCCGCGAAGCCGCCTTCGAACACGGGGCAGGTCGCCGTGCCGCCCGGCTCGACGTGGTGCACATTGGGGGCGAACGCGGGGCCGATCAGCCGCTCCTCGGGGAACTGCGTGGCGAAGGCCGGGTTCACGCGGGCAACCTTCCAGCCCTTGACCGCATCGGGCCAGCGCGCGATCGCGGCGGCCTGGATCGCGTAGGCCTCGGCCAGCGTCGCGGGCGGCGTGCCCGGATAGCCGTCAATGGCGCGGCCGGTGGCACGAGCGGTGGTGAAGGCTAGGGCGATTTGCTGGGTTTGATCGACGCTCATCTCTGTTCTTCCTCTGCGCCAGCCGGCGCCATGGTGCATGCGGGCGGCAATGTACCGCGCGGGGATCAGCGGCGGTTCTGCATCTGTGCAAGTGCAGCTATCCCGCGGCGCCCGCCTGCGCCGTGCGCACCGCGAACAGCGCCAGTTCCACGTCGTTGCGCACGCCGATCTTCTCCAGCACCCGCGCGCGATAGGTGGACACCGTGTTGGGCGACAGCACCAGCTGCTCGGCGATCTCGCCCACGCTGCGACCGGCAGCCAGCAGTTGGAAGACCTGATGCTCCCGGTGCGACAGCCGCTCGTGCAGCGGCTGCTCATCATCCGCTCGCCGGCCACTGCCCGCGCCCACCGCACCGGCCAGCTGCTCGGCCACGCTGGGCGTGATGAAGAGTTTGCCGCGCGCCACGCTGCGCACGGCGTCGATCATCTGCTCGCTGTCCGCGCTCTTGTTCAGGTAGCCGGCCGCGCCGAGCTTGAGGCTGCGCACGGCGTACTGGCGGTCGGGGTAGGTGGACAGCATCAGCACCGGCAGCCTGGGGAACTCGGACTTCAGCGCCTTCAGGATGTCCAGCCCGTCGCGCTGCGGCATGGCGATGTCCAGCAGCACGACGTCGACCTCGCCAGCCCTCACCTGCTGGATCGCGTCCGGCCCGTTCGCCGCCTCACCGACCACGCGCAGGTCCTCGGCCTCGGCCAGCACCTGCTTGATGCCCTGGCGGACGATCAGGTGGTCGTCGCAGATGAGGACGCGAATCATGTCTGCTCTAGCGGCATCACCAGTCGCACCGTCGTGCCTCGACCAGGAACGCTTTCAATGCCCAGCCGCCCACCGAAGTGCCCCGCCCGCTCGCGCATGCCCAACACGCCGTAGCTGCGGGCGTCGTTCAGCGCCTCGGGCGCGGCACCCACGCCGTCGTCGCGCACCTGCAGGTACAGCACCGGCGCCGGCGGCGCGTCCACGTCGATGCGGATGGCCACCTTGCGCGCCTTGGCGTGCCGGGCGATGTTGGACAACACCTCCTGGAAGATGCGGAACACCGCGATGGGCAGCCCGCCCTCCGGCGGCGCCACGTCGGCCGCCACGTGCATCTTGAAATCGACCGCGCGCTCGTCGCTGCCGGCCAGCTGGAACTCCTGCGCCTGCCATTCCAGCGCGGCCCACAGGCCCTGGTGGTCGAGGATGCTGGGGCGCAGGTCCGTCATGATGCGGCCGACCGCGTCCACCGCCGTGTCCACCAGCCCGCCCATGCGCTGGCACTTGCCCACCATGGCCTCGCGCTGCGCGGCGTCGCCCACGCGGCGGGCCAGCCAGTCCAGGTCCATCTTCAGCGCCACCAGCAGCGAGCCCAGTTCGTCGTGGATCTCGCGGGCGATGCGCTTGCGCTCGGTCTCGCGCACGGCCTCCAGGTGGTGGGACAGCTCGCGCAGCTGCGCGGTGCGCTCGGCCACGCGCCGCTCCAGCTCGTCATGGCTGGCCCGCTGCACCTCCTGCGCGCGCTTGCGCACCGTGATGTCGACGAAGGTGGCCACCGCGCCCTGCACGACGCCGTCCTGCAGCATCGGGTAGCTGGAGTACTCGGCCGGGAAGGCGCTGCCGTCGGCGCGCCAGATCACCTCGTCGTCGATGCGGCAGGGCTCGCCGCGGCGGAAGGCGTTGAAGATCGGGCAGTCGCACTCCGGGTAGTGCCGGCCGTCCGCGTGCGAGTGGTGGATGAGCTGGTGCATGTTGCGGCCAAGCACCTCTTCGGTGCGCCAGCCCAGCATGTCGCAGGCGGCGCGATTCACGAAGGTGCACGCGCCGGCCATGTCGACGCCGAAGATGCCTTCACCCGTGCTTTCCAGCAGCAACGCCAGGCGGCGGGCGGGGTCGGCGGCGGCTTGCATGCCCGGTCCGGGTGCAAGCGCCGTGCCACCGCGGTGCCGACGCCGTGCGAGGATGAAGCATGCACCGACACACGCTGCCCATCGCCGCTCTCGCCACTCTCGCGCTGACGGCCTCGCTGGCCCGCGCCCAGCCCGGCAACGACACCGAGCGCTACACCCTCTTCCACGCTCCCGTCACGCTGCTGCGCAACGCCCAGCTGTTCGACGGCACGGGCCGCGCGCCGCGCGAGCACATGAGCGTGCTGATCCGCGACGGCCGCATCGCCGACGTCAAGCCCGACGCCGAGCTGAAGGCCCCCGCCGGCGCGCTGGTCAAGGATCTGGCCGGCGGCGCGCTGATGCCCGGCTTCGTGCTGCTGCACGAGCACCTGTTCTACCCAACCGAGCGCGGCAGCTACGGCGCCTTCTTCCAGAGCTTCCCGCTGCTCTACCTGGCCGGCGGCGTGACGACGATGCGCACGGCCGGCAGCATGAGCCCCTATGCCGACCTGAACACCTGGAAGGACATCAAGGCCGGCACCGCGCCGGGGCCGGACATGGACGTGACGGCACCCTTCCTGAACGGCATCCAGGCCTTCGTCGCCCAGGTGCCGCGCCTGCAGAACGCGGAAGACGCCGTGCGCCAGGTCGGCTACTGGGCCGACGTCGGCGCCACCTCGTACAAAGGCTACATGCACCTGACGCGCGAGCAGCTGGGCGCCATCGTCACAGCTGCGCACGACCGCCAGGCCAAGGTCACGGCCCACCTGTGCGGCGTGACCTATGCCGAGGCCGCCGCGCTGGGCATCGATAACCTGGAGCACGGCTTCTTCGCGTCCAGCGACTTCGTCGACGGCAAGCAGCCCGACGCCTGCCCGGCGGGCGACGCGGTGCCACGCTCGCTGGACGCGCTGGCGCTGGACGACCCGCGCATGGCGGCGCTGCAGCGCCAGCTCATCGAGCGCAAGGTGGCGCTCACGTCCACGCTGACCATCTTCGAGACCTTCTCCCACGGCCGCCCCATGGCCCCGGCTGCGGCGTTGGACCTGCTGATGCCGCAGCTGCGCGAGCAGTACGTGATGCGCTACACGGCCATCCAGCGCGGCGGGCCCAACGCCTACGGCCGCGTGCTGCCCAAGGACATGGCCTGGGAGAAGCAGTTCCATGACGCCGGTGGCCTGCTGGTCGCCGGCACCGACCCGACGGGCTACGGCGGCGTCATCCCGGGGTGGTCGTCGCTGCGCCAGTTCGAGCTGCTGCGCGAGGCCGGCTTCGACCCGGCCGCGACCGTCAAGGTCATGACCGCCAACGGCGCGACCTACCTGGGCCGCACCGCCGACATCGGCCGCATCGCGACCGGCCTGCGCGCCGACCTGGTCGCCTTCGAGGCGCCGCTGGACGCGGCCAAGCCTGCGTTGCCCAACGTCGCCTGGACGATGAAGGCCGGGCGGGCCTGGGACCGGTCCAAGATCCTGAATTCCTGGAAGGGCCAGGTCGGCCTGCGCTGAGGCCCCCAGCCCGCGCGGGTTTCGCCCGCATAGTTCACACAAGCCCGCCGCTGCCATGTCAAGACCCGCGGGGTCTCGTCCGAAGATGCTTCAAAGGAAGTATCTGCCGTGCTGCGTCGCCTGTTCACCCTCCTCGCCCTGCTGTCCGGCGCGTTGTCGCAGACGGCTCACGCCACCGACCTGACGCCGCTGGAAACGCGCTGGCTGCAAGGCATCTGGCCCGTTGTCAGCCATGCGCGCCAGGCCCTGGCGCTGCCGCTGGACCTGGTTGTGCAGCCGCAAGACACGCCCGGCGCCGCGCCGATGGCGCTGGGCTTCGTCGACGGCCGCTGCAAGCTGGTGCTGTCCATGCGCGGCAATCCGCAGGTGCGGCGCCAGCTGGACACCATAGACCCCGCGCTGCTCGGCGTCACGCTGGAGCTGATGGCCGCCCATGAGCTGGGCCATTGCCGCCGATACCTCGACGGCGCCTGGTACGACGTTCCGGCCGGTTTCGTCGCCGCGCAAGCGCCGGCCGGGCTGGCGCCCGACCTGCAGCGGGCCTGGCTGGAAATGCGCTCGACCCGTCGCGAGGAGGGCTTTGGCGACCTCGTGGGCCTGGCCTGGACGCGTGAACGCCATCCCGAGCTGTACGCGAAGCTGCACGCCTGGCTCGTGACCGAGCGCTCCACCGAGCTGATCCCGGGCAGCCACCACGACACGCTGGAATGGCTCACGCTCGCCAGAGAGGCTGCGGCGCTGGACGGCCCGACGATGTTCGAGGCCGCCGGCAAGCTCTGGATGCGCGGGCTCAAGGACTGAACCGCTGCGATCAAGCGCCGTCATCCGTGCGTTGCCGCACGGATGACGGCGGGCCGACGGTCTACAAGCGTGCAGCGCATCTGGCAGGTGCTTGCTCGCTCTGTGGTCCAGTCAACGAAAGCCCCCATGTCCAAAGGTCAACACGGCAACAAGGAAGCGAAGAAGCCCAAGAAGGCGCCGGTGCCCGTAGCCCCGGTCGCGCCCGAGGCGACCGTGCGCACGGCCGCCACCGTGTCGGTCGCTCCGCGCAGGAAGTAGCGCGGCTGCGGCGGCACACCCCCGGCGTGTGCGACAACGCACCGACGCCCGCAGCTGCTTCGATGACGCTCGCCGCATCGACGCTTCAGGTTGCCGCCATGTCCCCGCAGTACACCCCCTTCGAGACGATGGTGCCCGCCACGTCGGCGCCGCTGCTGCTCACACCGATGCCCGCCGCCTTCGGCCGCTGCGACGCCACACGAGGGGGCTTGACTGGGGAAACCGCACCCGGCGGGCACGACGCTGGCGAACCGGCCTGCGCGCTGTGGCGCCAGGCCGTCCATGACCTGCGCGGCAAGCTGGGCGTGGTCAGCAACGTCACGGCCCTGCTGCAGACCAGTTCCGGCCACGCGCGCCGCTCCGAGCTGATGGCCGTGCTGGACCGCAACGTGGCCGGCCTGGGCGAGCTGCTGAACGGCCTGGCCGACCTGGCCCGCCTGGATGCGCAGCAGGAACGCCCGGCCATCTGCGGCCTCAACGTCGCGGTCGCGCTCGGCCAGAGCTGCGACAACCTGCGCGTGCTGGCCCGTTCGCGCGGCCTCACGCTCGAGTTCAAGGGCCCCGCCAGCCTGGCGGCGGAGGGCGATCCGCTGCTGCTGTCGCGCATCGCCCAGAACCTCGTGCTCAACGCGCTGCAGTACACGCGGGCCGGCGGCGTCGTGCTGACCTGCGGCCCCTGTGACGCGGCCGAGGCCGGGCATTGGTACTTCGAGGTCGGCGACGCCGGCCCTGCCGCGCCGGGCGGGCCGCCGCCGGCCACCGCGAGCTCGGGTGAAGGCATAGGCCTGTCCATCGTCAGGCGGCTCTGCAGCCTGCTGGGCGGCGCGATGGCGATGCAACCCTGCGCTACCGCCGGCCGCACCACCCGCGTCACGCTGCCGCTGCGCTACGTCAGCACGCTCCAGGTCGCGAGCCCGCTACCGGCCTCGGGGCTGGCCAGCGTGGCGATCACGCACTGACGATCCAGCCCTCCAGCGCGTCCACGCCCTGCGGCCAGCCATAGCCCGGTTGTGCCGCCGCCCAGCCGGCCTGCAGCAGCGCCAGCACGGCATCCAGGCTGTCGCCGCTCGCGTCGGCCACCAGCTCATCGCGCTGGGCGTGGCTCAACTTGAGCCGCAGGCCCAGCCGCGTGCGGCCCTGCTCCAGCGCGTCGACGACGTCCTTGCGCGCGATCAGCCGCTCGGGCGTCTGCGCGGCCTTGGTGTCGCTCTTGTAGGAGCGCCGGCCAATCAGCTCGCGCGCCAGCAGCCCGGGGTAGGCCTCCAGCGCAACACGCCCCGGGTCGCCGGCCAGCAGCCCCGGCAGATGAACGCCCGCCGCGATCAGCCGCGGCACGCCGGCATGCAGCATCCAGGCCACCGGCGGGTTGACCCATTTCATGCTCGGGCTCGCGCCAGCCGGGCCGTCACAGGCCCGGTGGGCAAACTTGGCGCCGGCCGGCCGCGCATCGCAGAAGGCCGCGAAGCGGTCACGGATCTCCACCCGGCTCAGCCCGGCGTAGTGGGCCATCAGCGCGGCGTAGTCGGTGGGCCAGCCCAGCTGTTCGACCAGCTCGCGCGGCAGGCCGAAAGGCAGGTCGAAACCGGCCACCCAAGGCCCCGGCCGGGCCAGCCAGACGGAAAAAGCCTCCAGGCTGTCCAGCGCTGTCAACCCGGTCAGGCGGACGACGGCGCCGTGCCGCCGCCCTTCGGCGACGCAAATGGGCTTGCTGCGGCGGGGCGCACTCGTGAAGTCGATCCCGAAAATGGCGGCGTCATGCATGGCCGGCATTCTGGGGGTAGGCAAAATCAGCCGCTTCGATGTCAGCCCTGCTCGATCTCCCCACTCTGCCCGCCGACGACAACGGTTTCGACCCCGAGGCCTTTGATCGGGCGGTCATCGCGCAGCGTCTGCGCGCGGCAGCCGGGGACTACCAGGCCTCCAGCGACACGCTGGAGCACCTGCTGCTCAATTGCCCGTTCACGCAGTTGCGCCGGCGTGCCGAAACGCTGGCCTTGCTGGCCCACCAATACCCGCGCCTGGGCCGGCTGACGGCGAGCGCGCGCTGCGCCACCGAGGCCCTGGGGCTGGCCGAGCGCCTGGGCGACGACGCGCTGCTGGCCGACGCACTGACCACCCAGGCCTATGTCTACGGCCAGCTGCTGATGGGCCGCGAGGCGCTGGAGACCGGCATGCGGGCGCTGGCCGCCGCGCGCCGTGCCGGCCACGCGGTGCGCGAGGCCTGGGCGCTGAACCGCGTGGCCATTGCCTACTCCAGCCTGGAAAACCCGGTGCAGGCCTGCGCCTCGGCCGAACAGGCGCTGGAGATCGCGTTGCGCACCGACGCGCCCGAGGTGCTGTTTTCCTGCCAGAACAACCTGGCCTATTTCTGGCTACGCCGCGCCGAGGAGGCCCAGGCGCTGGGCGATGCCACCGCGCTGGCCGAGGCCGTCACGCACGCGCGCCGCACGGCCCAGCAGGCCACCGACCTGGCGCGCCGCTCGGGCAGCCCCTTCCAGGTCGCGGTGGCCGTGTCCAACCTCGTCAACGCGGAGCTGGCCGGCGGCCAGCTGGACACCGCGCTGCCGCTGCTCAACGAGTTCGGTCACCTCGCGCACGACCATGGCTACCGCACGCTGGCCGTCGAGGCCGACGCCCAGCGCGCGATCTTCCTGCGCCTGAAGGGCGAACCCGTGCAGGCCGCGCGCATCCTGGAGGCGCTGCTCAGCGCGGCCGTGGAGCCGCCGCCCAAGCTGCGCCGCCTGCTGATCCGCGCGCTGTACGAGACGCACAAAGCCTGCGGCCAGTACCGCGAGGCGCTGGGCTGGCTGGAGGAACTCGGCGGCCTGGACCGCCAGATCCGCCGCGACAACCTGGTGCTGCAGACCGAGGTCATCCTGATCCGCGACCAGGTCGAGCAGGCCCAGGCGCGCGCCGACAGCGCCGTGGCCGACGCCCGCCGCGAGCGCGCCCGCGCGACTCATCTGGAGAACGAACAGCAGCGCCTGCGCGAGCATGCGATGGCGCTGGACCGGGCCGCGCACGAGGACGTGCTGACCGGCCTGCACAACCGGCGGCACGCCGAGTTCGCGCTGCCGCTGCTGGTGCAGGGCGCACAGATGGGCGGCCAGGTCATCAGCGTGGCGGCGCTGGACGTGGATCATTTCAAGAAGATCAACGACACCCACGGCCACGCGGTGGGCGACGCCGTGCTGCAGCAGCTCGCCCAGCTGCTGCGCCACCGCCTGCGCAGCGCCGACCTGATGGCCCGCATCGGCGGCGAGGAGTTCATGGCCGTGCTGGTGGGCATCGCGCCGCAGCAGGCGGCCGAGATCTGCGAGCGCCTGCGCCTGGCCGTGGTCGAGCACGACTGGGCCGCCATCACGCCCGGCCTGCTGGTGCGCATCAGCGTCGGCATCGCCGGCGGCCTGCCGCCGCTGCAGGCCGACAGCTTGCTCGCCCGCGCCGACCACGCGCTCTACGCCGCCAAGCGCACCGGCCGCAACCGCGTCCACGTGGACTGACGCCCATCTTGAAGCGCGGCTTCAAGCTGCTGGCATGCCCGGCCAGCTTATCGGGCCATCGCCAAGCCCGTATGGTGCGGGCATGTCTGCTCCCCCAACCGTTCCCCCCGTCAACGCCACCCATGCCTTGCTGGCCCTGGGCGTCGGTGGCTTTGCCATCGGCACCGGCGAATTCGTCATCATGGGCCTGCTGCCCGAAGTCGCCAGCGACGTCGGCATCAGCGTGCACGCCGCCGGCGGCCTGATCAGCGCCTACGCACTGGGCGTGGCCGTTGGCGCGCCGCTGCTGGCCGTGCTCACCGCCGGCTGGGCGCGCCGTGCGCTGCTGATGGCGCTGATGGTGTTCTATGCCGCCGCCAACTTCGCGACCGCGATCGCGCCCGGCGCCTTTGCCGTCGGGCTGACGCGGCTGGCCTGTGGCCTGCCGCATGGCACCTATTTCGGCGTCGCGGCGCTGGTGGCGGCCGCGCTGTCGCCGCCCGGCCAGCGCGCGCGTGCCGTGGGCCTGGTCATGATGGGACTGGCCACGGCCACGCTGGCCGGCGTGCCGCTGGCGGCCTGGCTGGGCCAGCAGTTCGGCTGGCGCGCCGCCTTCGTCTTCGTCGGCGCCATCGCGCTGCTGGCGGCCGTGCTGATCCGCCGGGCGCTGCCGGCCCTGCCCGCCGCCGCCGGTGCCAGCCCGCTGCGCGAGCTGGGCGCGCTGGCACGTCCGCAAGTCTGGCTGACGCTGGGCGTGGCCGGCATCGGCTTTGGCGGCATGTTCTGCGTGTTCAGCTACATCAAGCCCACGCTGGTCGAGGTCAGCGGGCTGCCGCTCGCGCTGGTGCCGCCGGCGCTGGCGCTGTTCGGCCTGGGCTGCATCGCCGGCAACCTGTTCGGCGCCCGCCTGGCCGACCGCGCGCTGCTGCCCACCATTGCCGGCACGCTGCTGTACTCGGCGCTGCTGCTGGCGAGCTTTGGCACATTGGCCCAGCAGGTGCCGACGGCGCTGCTCGCCGTGTTCGGCCTGGGCTGCGTCGTGGCCCTGGGCCCGGCGCTGCAGATCCGGCTGATGGACGTGGCCGGCGACGCGCAGACGCTGGCCGCGGCGCTCAACCACTCGGCCTTCAACGTCGCCAACGCACTGGGCGCGGCGCTGGGTGGCGCGGCCATCGCGGCGGGCTGGGGCTGGGCGTCGCTGGGCTGGGTGGGGGCGGCGCTGTCCGTGGGCGGGCTGGTCGTGTTCGCCGCGTCGCTGGGCCTGCAGTTCTACCGGCCTAGACTGGCGGCATGAACCCCGTCCTCATCGAAGTGCTGCGCGGCAGCGCCGTCGAATCGCGCCACGCCGGCGCACTGGCCATCGTCGACGCCGCGGGCGCCGTGCACACGGCGCTGGGCGACATCGACCGCCCCATCTTCCCGCGCTCGGCCGTCAAGCTGCTGCAGGCGCTGCCGCTAGTGGCCAGCGGCGCGGCCGAGGCCTTTGGCCTGAGTGACGCCGAACTGGCGCTGGCCTGCGCCTCGCACAGCGGCGAGCCCGAGCATGTGGCCACCGCCGCGGGCGTGCTGACCAAGCTGGGGCTGGACGCCGGCGCACTGGAATGCGGCACGCAATGGCCCAGCCGCGAACCCGTGCTGCGCGGCATGCTGGCGCGCGGCGAGGTGGCCGGCCCGCTGCACAACAACTGCTCGGGCAAGCACAGCGGCTTTGTCTGCGTGGCCTGCCTGATGGCGCGCGATGCCGGCGCCGAGCCCGCCGAGTTCGTGCGCGGCTATGTGGCGGCCGAGCACCCGGTCATGCGCGAGGTGTCCGCCGCGCTGTCGGCCGCGAGCGGCGTGGACGTCGAGCAGGCCCCGCGCGGCATCGACGGCTGCTCGATCCCGACCTTCGCGCTGCCACTGCGCTCGCTCGCGCTGGCCTTCGCCCGCTGCGGCACGGGCCAGGGGCTGTCTGACGGCCACGCCCGCGCGGCACGCCGGCTGCGCCAGGCTGTGGCCGCGGCGCCCTTCATGGTGGGCGGCACGGACCGCTTCGACACACGCGTCATGCAGGCCTACGGCGAGCGGCTGTTCTGCAAGATCGGCGCCGAGGGCGTCTACTGCGCGGCGCTGCCGGCGCTGGGCCTGGGCGTGGCGCTGAAGATCGACGACGGTGCCATGCGCGCCGCCGAGGCCGCGATGGCCGCCGTTGCGCAGGCGCTGCTGCAGACCGAGGACGCGGTGCTGCGTGGCTACAGCCACCTGGAGCTGCGCAACTGGCGCGGCATCGACGTCGGCGCGCTGCGGCCCGCCGATGCCTTGAACCGCGCGCTCAGCTCAGCCTGAAGATCGACACCGAGCGCGCCAGCTCGTCGGCCTGCTGCTGCAGGCTGACCGCGGCCGCGGCGGATTCCTCCACCAGCGCGGCGTTCTGCTGCGTCATCTGGTCCAGGCCCGCGATGGCCTGGCCGATCTGGCCGATGCCCGTGCTCTGCTCGCCGGTGGCATGGCTGATCTCGGAGACGATGGCGCTGACCCGTGCAATCGACTCGATGATTTCCTTCATCGTGCCGCCGGCCTGGGACACCAGGGCCGCGCCACTGTCGACGTTCTCGCCGCTGCGCGTGATCAGCGCCTTGATCTCCTTGGCGGCCTCGGCCGAGCGCTGCGCCAGCGTGCGCACCTCGCTGGCGACGACGGCGAAGCCACGCCCCTGCTCGCCCGCGCGCGCGGCCTCCACGGCTGCATTGAGCGCCAGGATGTTGGTCTGGAAGGCGATGCCGTCGATGACCGAGATGATGTCGGCGATCTTGGCCGACGACGCACTGATGCGCCCCATGGTCTGCACGACCTCGTCCACCACCGCGCCGCCGCGGCGCGCCACCTCGGCGGCGTCGCCGGCCAGCTGGTTGGCCTGGCGGGCTGACTCGGCGTTGTGCGTGACGCTGGCGGTCAGCTCCTCCATCGCCGAGGCCGTCTCCTGCAGGTTGGACGCGGCCTGCTCGGTGCGGTTGCTCAGGTCCTGGCTGCCGACGGCCACCTCGCGCGACGCATTGGCGATGCTGTCCGTGCTGAGGCGCACGCCGGAGACGACCTTGGCCAGCGAGTCCTGCATGCCCTGCACGCCGCGCATGACGGCCGCCGTCTCGTCACGGCCATCCACGCGCACCGGCTGGCTGAGGTCCTGGCCAGCGATGCGCTCAGCCGTCTTCACCGCATAGGCCAGCGGCGCGAGGATGGAGCGGATGTTGACCACCGTGTAGCCCGCCAGCAGCAGCACCGCGGCGATGACGACCAGCGTCAGGTTCAGGCGGATGTCCTTCTCGTGCTCGTCCAGCAGCGCGACCTGCCGGGCCGAGTGCTGGTCGACCTTCTCGGTCATCTCGGCCAGCGACTTGTCCAACGCCCGCACCGGGCCCTTGACCGGTTCCATCGCCTGGTTGGCGGTGGCCGTGTCGGCGAACTCGCCCTTGGCGACCCGCTCCAGGATGCCACTGAAGCCGCCGCGGTAGTCCTGCAGCGCCTTCAGCAGCTCCGCCGGCATGCGCTTCACGTCGTCCGGGATGTCGAGCTTGCCGATCTTGTCCAGGCTGATCGAGACCTTGTCGAAGGTCTCGTTCCAATCCTTGCGATAGCGCTCTACGGCCTTGGCGTCGGCCAGGTTGATCAGCAGGTCTTTTTCATAGCGGCGCAGGTTGCCGACGCCGGCGCGTATGCCGGCCAGCTGCGTCAAGGTCTCGACGTCGTTGTCCACGTAGTGGACAAACTCCGCCTTGGACTGGGACAGGCTGCGCAGGCCCTGCAGGCCGACGACGAGCATGGCCACCACCGCGAGGGCGGCGAGCGCAAGAAGCCGCGCCCTGATCGTGAAATCGCTGAGCTTCATCGCCATCCCCCTCCGGGTTGATGGCGGGAGACTAGTCCTTTGCAGGGGCCTCGCCAAGCCTCAGCCTTGCAGGTCCCCGTCCGGCTGCCACAGCTCGCGCATGGCCGCCTCGAAGGCGTCGCCCACGCGCTGCGGCGCCCGCCAGGGCCGCGCGCGGCCGGCCACCCAGACCGATTGCCAGGGCGAACCGTTGCTGCCGAAGACGACGGCGTCCAGCAGCGCCTCGTCGGGCAGGCCGCGCAGCGCGTCGGCGTCGCGGTTCAGCACCAGCGCGTCGGCACGGGCGCCGGGCGTCAGGCCCCAGGCCGCAAAGCCGGCCGCACGGGCGCCGCCCGCCACGGCCGCGTCGAACAGCCGCGCCGCGCTGGACGGCTGGCTGCCCGGTGCAGAGGCGATGTTGCGCTGGCGCAAGGCCAGGCGCTGGCCGTACTCCAGCCAGCGCAGCTCCTCCACCCAGCCGCGCGTGACCTGGCTGTCCGAGCCCACCGTCAGCGGCACGCCGTTGGACAGCCAGCGCGGCAGGTCGGCCAGGCCGTCGCCGAGGTTGGCCTCGGTGCCCGGGCAGATGACGATGCCCGCGCCGCTGAGCGCCACGGCCTCGATCTCGGCGGGCTCGGCATGGGTGGCGTGCACCAGCTGCCAGCGCGGGTCCAGATGACCCGCGTCGGCCAGCCACTGCAGCGGGCGCTTGGCCGTGGCGGCCAGGCAGTCGGCCACCTCGGCGGTCTGCTCGGCGATGTGGATGTGGATGGGCAGGTCGGCCGCGCCGACGAGTTCGCGCAGCCGCAGGATGTCGGCCGGCGCCGCGCCGCGCAGCGAGTGCAAGGCCACGCCGGCGTTCACGCGCGGCAGGCCGGCGGCCATCACGCGCTGGCAGGCCCGCCAGGCCCAGTCGGCATCGGCGGCGAAGCGGTGCTGGTCAGGCCGCAGGCCGGCGGCGTCGAAGCCGCTGCGCGTGTAGACCACGGGCAGCAGCGTCAGGCCGATGCCCACGTCCTCGGCGGCCGCGGCCAGCGCCCAGGCCATGTCCAGCTCGTCGTCGAAGGCCTGGCCCTCGGCCGCATGGTGCAGGTAGTGAAACTCGCAGACCTGCGTGTAGCCGCCGCGCAGCATCTCGCCGTACAGCTGGCTGGCCACCGCGCGCAGCTGCTGCGGCGAGATGCGCAGCGCCAGCGAGTACATGCGGTCGCGCCAGCTCCAGAAGTCGTCCTGGCCGGCCTCGCGCCGCTCGGCCAGGCCCACGAAGGCGCGCTGGAACGCATGGCTGTGCGCGTTGACGAGGCTGGGGATGACCGGCCCGGCCAGCTTCTCGGCGTCGGGCGGCGCGGGCAGGTTGACGGCGATATCGGACCAGTGGCCGCTGGCGTCCACGGTCAGCAGCACGTCGCGCTGCCAGCGGCCATCGATCCAGGCCAGGGGCGCGTGCAGTTTTTTCAGGGCCGCCATGCCAGCATCTCTTTCAACATCTGTTCGATCAGCGGCGCCACCTGCGCGGCGCCGGCTTCGTCATAGGCAGACCGCGGGTCCAGCGCCTCGTCCATGTAGCAGCGCTGGCACATCTCCAGCTGCACGGCGTGCACGCCGCCTTGCGGCTGGCCGTAGTGGCGCGTGATGTAGCCGCCCTTGAAGCGGCCGTTGATGACCTGGCTGAACCGCTGCTGGCCGGCCAGCAGCGCGCCCAGCCGCTCGGTGATGATCGGCGCGCAGGACGCGCCGTCCGCCGTGCCGAGGTTCAGCGCCGGCAGCTCGCCCTCGAACAGCCAGGGCAGTTCGGAGCGGATGCTGTGGCCGTCGAACAGCAGCGCGTGGCCGTGCAGCTCGCGCAGCCGCGCCAGCTCGGCCGCCAGTGCCTGGTGATACGGCTGCCAATAGGCCTCGCGTCGCGCGGCGATGCCGGCCGCGTCGGGTTCGGCACCGTCGACGTACAGCGGGTCGTCGGTGAAGAAGCGCGTGGGCACCAGGCCGGTGCCGCCGGCAGCGCCCGGATACAGCGGCTGGTCGTCGGGCGGCCGGTTCAGGTCGACGACGTAGCGGCTGTAGCGCGGCACGATGAGGCTGGCGCCGAGCTGCTCGGCCAGCGGCCGGTACAGGCGTTCCAGATGCCAGTCGCTGTCCTCGCTGATCAGCGCGCGCGGCACCAGGCGTTCGGCGATCTCCGGCGGGATCTCGGTGCCGACATGCGGCAGGCTGATCAGCAGCGGCGCCTGGCCCTGCTGAAGACGATAGACGCTCATGCTTCTCCCTGAAACACCCGCTTTGTCAGCGGGTTATGCCCAAAGCATGCTGCCAGCTCGCGCGGGTGGGCGCTATCCCAGATGCAGAAGTCCGCCCGCTGGCCGGCCACGAGCTGGCCGCGGTCCGCCAGGCCCAGCGCGCGGGCGCCGTTGACGGTCAGGCCGCGCAGCGCTTCCTCGGGCGTCAACCGGAACAGCACGCAGGCCATGTTCAGCATCAGCAGCGGCGACAGCGTGGGCGAGCTGCCGGGGTTGTGGTCGGTGGCGATGGCGATGGGCACGCCGGCCTCGCGCAGCGCGGCAATGGGCGGCAGCATGGTTTCGCGCAGCGCATAGAAGGCGCCGGGCAGCAGCACGGCCACCGTGCCGGCCTGGGCCATGGCCTGCACGCCGGCGGGGCTGAGGAACTCGAGGTGGTCGCAGGACAGCGCCTGGTGACTGGCCGCGAGCTGGGCACCGCCCTGGTCGCTCAACTGCTCGGCATGCAGCTTGACGGGCAGGCCCAGCCGCCGGGCGGCGTCGAACACTCGGGCGACCTGGGCCGGGCTGAAGGCGATGTGCTCGCAGAAGGCGTCCACCGCATCGACGAGGCCCGCCTCGACCAGGTCCGGCAGCCACAGGCAGACGGCGGCGATGTAATCGTCGGCATCGGCGAACTCGGGCGGCAGTGCATGAGCACCGAGATAGGTCGTGCGCACGGTCAGGCCCAGGCCGGTCAGCTGGCGTGCGACGCGCAACATGCGCGCCTCGGTCGCGGCGTCCAGGCCGTAACCCGACTTGACCTCCAGCGTCGTCACGCCCTCAAGCATCAGCGCCTGGGCGCGTTTGGTCGCGCTGGCCAGCAGCTCGGCCTCGCTGGCGGCGCGCGTCGCGGCCACCGTGGAGCGGATGCCGCCGCCGGCCTTGGCGATGTCGGCGTAGCTGGCGCCATGCAGGCGCTGCTCGAACTCATGGGCGCGGCTGCCGCCATAGACCAGGTGGGTGTGGCAGTCGACCAGGCCGGGCGTGACGAGGGCGCCATCCAGCGCCACGACCTCCGCGCCAGCGGCTTGCGGCGGCAGCTCCGCCACCGGCCCGACCCAGCGCAACAGGCCGTCGTCCACCAGCAGCGCGCCATCCTCGATGAGCCCCCAGCCGCTGTCGCCGGCCAGCGTGGCCAGAAGGCCCCCGCGCCAGAGCTTCATGCGCCCCTCACTCGCCGCTCCAGGTCAGCCACCAGGCATGGCTGCTGGTCGCGTCGGGTCCCGTGAACACGCAGCTCTGCGCGGCCGGCGTCTCGCACCAGGCCAGCGTCAGCGGCGCCAGCGGCATCGCGCGGTGGCCATGCTCCAACAGGCCGCCCTCGACGGTGAACAGCGCCACCCAGGGCGTGCGCGGCAGCAGCACATGGCTGGCCGGCTCGACCTCCAGGTTGCCGCGCCGTTCCATCACGTTGAAGACCTCGGTCTCGCCCTTGATCAGCTCCGCGTCGGGCGCCAGGCCGCCATCGAAGCGCAGCGGCTCGTCGCCCAGGCTCTGCGGCCAGTCGAACAGGCGCAGCCCCGCGCCGCCGACCACGGCCAGCCAGCGGTGCACGCCGGGGAAGGCCGAGAACGGCCCGTCGCGCTCGACGCGCGCGACGCTGATGCGCAGCGCCCAGTCATGCGCATGCGGCCAGGCGAGCAACTCGCGCGTCATGCCGCCCTTGTTCTTCCAGGCCTGCGGATCCACGTCTGCCGCGCTGACCTTGCTCCAACTCATGTTCTCAACCTCGCACTAGGCCCCGCTCTGCGGGCAACTGCGCATTCTCCGCAGCTCAGGGCTGCGGTGGTCATGCCGAGAAGCTCCCTTGCAATTGGTAACGTACCCCGGGGTGGGTCAGTTTCACGCTGGTTACGGCCACGCCGCGGCTGTAGGTGATGCGCTTGACAACCAGGCAAGGGTCGCGCCGGTTGATGCCCAGCAGCTTGGCCTCGACCTCGCCGGGCAGCGCCGCCTCGATCATGTAGCGCGCCTCGGACAGCGGCGCCACGTCCAGCAGGTAATGCGTCGGCGTGATGCGCGTGAAATCCTGTGAAAGATAGTCCGGCGCGCAGGCCGGGTTGACGGCCCGTTCCTCGCACTGGATGACGACGCCGTTCTCCAGATGCGTGATCAGGCTCAGGTAGACCGGCGCGCCGCGTTTGAGGCCCAGCTCGGCGGCCTGCTGCGGCGTGGCTTTGCCCCGGGTCAGCGCATGCACGCGCGCCTCGTGGCTGCCGCCGCGCTCGGCGATCTCCTCGTGCACGTCGCGCACGTTCAGCGTCGACGAGATGCGATGCAGCTGCGCGACGAAGCTGCCCACGCCTTGCACGCGCTCGATCAGCCCCTCCTGCACCAGCTCGCGCAGCGCACGGTTCACCGTCATGCGGCTGACCTCGAACTGCCCCACCAGCGCGCCTTCGCTGGGCAGCAGGTCACCCACCACCCAGTGGCCGCTGGAGATGCCTTCACGCAGATGGTTCTTGACCTTGAGGTACTGGGGTTCGGGGCTGACGGCGGCTCGGGACATGCGGCCATCCTAGTTGACTTGACTTGTATAGACAACTAGAGTTCGCGCCACTTTCCGGAGAACCGCATGACCGCCCTGCCCCGCCCTGTCAAAGCCCCCACCGGCACCCAGCTCAGCTGCAAGAGCTGGCTGACCGAGGCCGCCTACCGCATGCTGCAGAACAACCTCGACCCCGCCGTGGCCGAGAACCCGGACGCGCTGGTCGTTTACGGCGGCATCGGCAAGGCCGCGCGCAACTGGGACGCCTTCGACGCCATCTGCCAGGCGCTGCGCGAGCTGGGTGACGACGAGACGCTGCTGATCCAGTCGGGCAAGCCGGTGGGCGTGTTCCGCACCCATGTTGATGCGCCGCGCGTGCTGCTGGCCAACTCCAACCTCGTGCCCGCCTGGTCGACGTGGGAGCACTTCCATGAGCTGGACCGCAAGGGCCTGATGATGTACGGCCAGATGACGGCTGGCAGCTGGATCTACATCGGCAGCCAAGGCATCGTGCAGGGCACCTACGAGACCTTTGTCGAAGCAGCCCGCCAGCACTACGGCGGCGTCGCCAAGGGCCGCTGGGTGCTGACTGCCGGCCTGGGCGGCATGGGCGGCGCGCAGCCGCTGGCCGCCACGTTCGCGGGCTTCTGCTCGCTGAACATCGAGTGCCAGCAGAGCCGCATCGACTTCCGGCTGAAAACGCGCTACGTGGACGAGCAAGCCACCGACCTGGACGACGCGCTGGCCCGCATCAAGGCCCACACCGAAGCCGGCCGCGCGGTGTCCGTCGCGTTGCTGGGCAATGCCGCCGAGGTGCTGCCCGAACTGGCGAAGCGCGGCGTGAAACCCGATCTCGTCACCGACCAGACCAGCGCCCACGACCTCATCCACGGCTACTGCCCGCCCGGCTGGCGCGTCGAGCAATGGAAGGCCGCTGCCGCCGACCCCGCCCGCCACGCCGAGCTGAAAGCCGCCGCGGCTGCCGGCTGCGCGACGCACGTCAAGGCCATGCTGGCGTTCAAGGCCCAAGGCATCCCGACGGTGGACTACGGCAACAACATCCGCCAGGTCGCCAAGGACCAAGGCGTGGCCAATGCCTTCGACTTCCCCGGCTTCGTGCCCGCCTATGTGCGGCCGCTGTTCTGCGAGGGCAAGGGCCCGTTCCGCTGGGTGGCGCTGTCGGGCGACCCCGAAGACATCCGCAAGACCGACGCCAAGCTCAAGGAGCTGTTCCCCATGCACGAGGCGCTGCACCGCTGGCTGGACATGGCCGCCGAGCGCATCGCCTTCCAGGGCCTGCCGGCGCGCATCTGCTGGCTGGGCCTGGGCGAGCGCCACCTCGCCGGCCTGGCCTTCAACGAGATGGTCAAGCGCGGCGAGCTGAAGGCGCCCATCGTCATCGGTCGCGACCATCTGGACAGCGGCTCCGTCGCCAGCCCCAACCGCGAGACCGAAGGCATGAAGGACGGCTCGGACGCCGTGTCCGACTGGCCGCTGCTGAACGCGCTGCTGAACACCGCCGGCGGCGCGACCTGGGTGTCGCTGCACCATGGCGGCGGCGTGGGCATGGGCTACTCCCAGCATTCCGGCGTCGTCATCGTCTGCGACGGCACGGAGGCCGCCGCCAAGCGCATCTCGCGCGTGCTGTGGAACGACCCCGCCACCGGCGTCATGCGCCATGCCGACGCCGGCTACGAGTCGGCCGTCGCCTGCGCCACCAAGAACGAACTGAACCTGCCCTCGCTATGAAACTCATCCCCGGACAACTCACGCTGGACCAACTCGCCGACATCGCCGCCGGCCGCGCCGAGCTGCAGCTCGACGACTGGGCACCGGTCGACAAGAGCGCCGCGCTGGTGGCTGCCGCCGCCGCGGGCGACGCGCCGGTCTACGGCGTCAACACCGGCTTCGGCAAGCTGGCCAGCACGCGCATCGCCAAGGACCAGCTCGCTGCGCTGCAGTTGAACCTGATCCGCAGCCACGCGGTGGGCGTGGGCGCGCCGATGTCACCCGAAGTCGTGCGGCTGATGCTGGCGACCAAGGCCGGCAGCCTGGCGCGCGGCTTCTCGGGCGTGCGCCGCGACGTCGTGCAGGCGCTCCTGGACGCATTTAACGCCGGCTTCATCCCCTACGTGCCCTGCCAGGGCTCCGTCGGCGCGAGCGGCGACCTGGCGCCGCTCGCCCACCTGACGCTGGCGCTGATGGGCGAAGGCGAGGCGCTGGTCGCCGGCAAGCGCATCCCGGCCCGCGACGAACTCGCGCGGCTGGAGTTGCAGCCGCTGACGCTGGCCGCCAAAGAGGGCCTGGCGCTGATCAATGGCACGCAGGCCAGCACGGCGCTGGCGCTGCACGCGCTGCTGCGCTTCGAGGGTTTGTTCGCCACGGCGCTGGCCAGCGGCGCGATGACGCTGGACGCCGCGCGCGGCAGTGACGGCCCGTTCGACGACCGCATCCACCAGGTGCGCGGCCAGCCCGGGCAGATCGAGGTCGCCGGCATCTACCGCGAGCTACTGGCCGGCAGCGCGATCCGCGCCAGCCATCGCGAGGGCGACGAGCGCGTGCAAGACCCGTACTGCCTGCGCTGCCAGCCCCAGGTCATGGGCGCCTGCCTGGACCAGGCGCGCCACACCGCCCAGGTGCTGGTGCGCGAGGCCAATGCGGTGACCGACAACCCGCTGGTGTTCGACGACGTGATGCTGTCGGGCGGCAACTTCCATGCCGAGCCGGTGGCCTTCGCGGCCGACAACCTGGCGCTGGCCATCGCCGAGGTCGGCGCCATCGCCGAGCGCCGCATCGCGATGCTGATCGACCCGGGCATCTCGCGCCTGCCGCCCTTCCTGACGGCCGACGCCGGCCTGCACAGCGGCTTCATGATCGCCCACGTGACGGCCGCGGCGCTGGCCAGCGAGAACAAGAGCCTGGCCCACCCGGCCAGTGTCGACAGCCTGCCGACCAGCGCCAACCAGGAGGACCATGTCTCCATGGCCACCTTCGCCGCGCGCCGGCTGCACGCGATGCTGGACAACACGGCCCACATCGTCGCCATCGAGATGCTGGCCGCCGCGCAAGGCATCGACTTCCTGCGCCCGCTGCAGAGCTCGGCGCCAGTGGAGGCGCTGCACACGCGGCTGCGCGCCGACTGCGCCAGCAGCCCGGCCGACCACTACCTGGCGCCCGACATCGAGCGCGCCGCGGCACTGGTGCAGGCGGGCGTGCTGAAGGCACAGCAGGGGCCGGCTTTCTAGTACCGCCCGGCAGCCCCGGCCACACGCAGGAAGACGTAGGCGAACCACACCACGACCGCGCGGTGCAGCCACGCGCGCAGGCCCTTGCCTGCAGCGGCGCCGACACGCTCGGACACGGCCAGCGCGGCTTCGATCTCGGCGGCGAGCCGGGTCGCGAAGCTGCGGTCCAGCACGACGACGTTGGCCTCCAGGTTGACCAGCAGCGACAGCGGGTCGATGTTGGAGCTGCCGACCGTGGCCCAGTCGTCATCGACGACGGCAACCTTGGCGTGCAGGAAGGCCGGCGTGTATTCGTAGATCTCGATGCCGTGGCGGAGCAGATCGGCGTAGAGCGCCTCCGCCGCCCAGCCGGCGATGCGGTAGTCCAGCTTGCCCTGCAGCAGCAGGCGCACGCGCACGCCACGGTCGGCCGCGCCGCGCAGCGCGTGGCGGATGCGCTGGCCCGGGTAGAAGTAGGGACAGACGATGTCGACGCTGTGGCGCGCGTTGCGGATGGCGTCGGCATAAGCATGCTCGATGGTGCGGCGGCGGCGCAGGTTGTCGCGCAACACGAAGGCGGCGCAGACGGGCGGCAGGCGCGACGACGGCTCGGGCAGACGCTGCGGGCCACGCCAGAGCTGGGTCAGCCACAGGCTGAAGCGGCGGCGCAGGGGCACATAGTCCAGCAGTGCATCGTCAAAGTCCCGCCCCAGCCAGGCGCGTGACCAGATCGAGCGCACGCTGTGGGCGACCAGGTCCACCAGGCCGCCGCCGACCTGCACGGCGAAGTCCAGCCGCGGCAGCTCACTGAGGCCATGGCGCATGTCCAGGCGGTCGTCGATGACGTTGATGCCGCCGACGAAGGCCAGCTCGTTGTCGACGACGCAGAGCTTCTGGTGCAGGCGGCGCAGCTGGCCGCGCTGGAACCAATGCCACAAGCGGTCCATGGGCCGGAACACCGCCAGCGCCACGCCGCTGCCGGCAAAGCGCTCGCGCAGCGCCGCGAGGCTGGCGTTGCTGCCGAAGCCGTCGACGACCACGCGCACGCGCACGCCGCGCCGGTCCGCCGCCAGCAGCGCGTCGGCCAGGGCCAGCGAGGTCGCGTCGTGATGAAAGATGTAGGTTGCCAGCCAGACCTCCCGGCGCGCGCGCAGGATGGCCGCGTGCATGCTCGGGAACAGCTGGTCGCCGCCGCGCAGCAGGTCGATCTCGTTGCCGCCGACGAAGCCGGTGTCGACGGGCTGGTAGCGCCCGCGCCGCCGCGACCCGAGACGCCTCATTCCAAGGCCAGCTCGACGACCAGGGGCAGGTGGTCGGACATGCGCGCCCAGGTTGGGCCGCGCGGCACCTGCACGCCGGTGCATTTCAGGCCGCGCAGGTAGACGCGATCCAGCGCGAACACCGGCAGGCGTGACGGGAAGGTGGCGGCGCGCCCGCGCGTGTGCGGCGACTGCGCGCGCTTCAGGCCGTGGCCGCGCATGGACACGTCCAGCCGCTCGCCCCAGTCGTTGAAGTCGCCGGCGACGAGCACGGGGTCGCCCGACGGCACATGCTCGCGCACGAAGGCCGCGAGCCGCTCGACCTGGCGCATGCGGCTGGAATGGATCAAGCCGAAATGCGCCACGACCACATGCACCTGCGTGCCCTGCCACAGCACCGGCACATGCAGCAGGCCGCGCTGCTCGAAGGAATGATCGGACACGTCGTGGTGGCCGATGTCGCCGATGGGCCAGCGCGACAGCAGCGCGTTGCCGTGCTCGCCGCCCTTGGTGATCGCGTTGGTCCGGTAGGCCACCTCGTAACCCTCGGGCGCGAGGAACTCGGCCTGGCCCTTTTCGGGCCAGCCGAACCAGGTGCGGTCGAAATGCGCCGCCTCGCGGTGGTGAAAGAGCCGCACCTCCTGCAGGCAGACAAGGTCGGCGTCCAGCGCCTCGACGCCCATCTGCAGGTTGTGGATCTCCAGCCGCTTGGCGGGCCCGAGGCCGCGCACGCCCTTGTGGATGTTGTAGGTCGCCACGCGCAGCACGGCGCCGGGCGGGTGGGGGGTGGGGCGGGCGACGGATCTCATGGCATCGATGTAGCGGCGCTGAAGCGAGGCAGTTGCAGCACCGCCTCGGCGTTGGACGGGGAGAAGCAGCGGTCGGCTGCTTCATGCCAGGGCAACCACAGCCACGATAGATGCTCGCGCGGCGCGAGCCTTGGCGTCAACGCCGATGGCAGTTGTAGGCCGAAGACGTGTTCGGTGTTGCGCGTGACGCCGGGCGCGTAGCGGTGACGCCAGTGCGGGTAAATCTCGTAAACATTGGCGAGGTGCCAGTCGCGCAGCTCACCGCCCACGGCGGCGATGTCGAAGCCGGTTTCCTCCAGCACCTCGCGGCGCGCGGTCTCGGCCGGCGCCTCGTCGAGGCGGTCCTTGGAGCCGGTCACGCTCTGCCAGAAGCCGGGGTGGTCGGCGCGCTCGATCAGCAGCACCTGCAGGTCCGCCGTGTGGATGACGACGAGGACCGATTCGGGGATCTTGAAGGGCTTGGCCGAGGGCATGGCGTCAGCATAGCCCTGGCCGGCCGGGCTCACCCGCCCTGGGTCTTGCGCCTGGCGACTTCCGGCGGCAGTTCCTTGGCCTGCAGTTCGCGCACCTGCGCGACGAGCTGGTTGTGCGCATCCATGAAGGCGGCGGCGATGACCTTGCCCTCGTTGGAATTGCTCCAGCCGGCGCCACCCGCGCCGCCCAGCTTGCCGACGATGGCGCCGCCCACGCCCAGGTCGGCCACCTCGACCGAGCCCGTCGCCGCGGCGATCTGCTCGGTGGTCTCGTTGTCGGTCAGCAGCAGCGCGGCCTGGGCCTGTTTGAGCTTAACCTGCTCGGCCGCGCCGACCAGCTTGTTCAGGTAGGGGATGGCCTGCAGGATGCCGCCGATCTGGCGGCCGGCGTCCTGCTCGCTGAAGGTGAGGCTGGGCGTCAGGCTGTACTGGGCCTCATAGCCCTTGCCCTTGGCGACCGTGTTGCCCTGCTGGCGCAGGATGCCGGCGTCCTTGAGCTCCTGCTCGCGCACGGTGGCCTTCAGGCCCGCCGAGCGGTCGACGACGCGGAAGCACCCGCTCTGCTGGGCCAGCAGGCGCACCAGCGGCACGGGGCTGGACGGCAGCTGGTAACTGCTGGAATAGGCGTAGCCGTTGGGGTTCTCGATCAGCGCCAGCGTGGCGACCGGCGCGTCGCACTTCACCAGCTCGCGGCTGGCCTTGTGGGCGCCGGCCGGCCCGGCCGAGCCGGAGATGACCGAGCCGCCCTCGCCCAGCGAGGTGGACGACTTGCCGCAAGCGGCGAGCAGCGCGAAGACGGGAACAGCGAACAGCAGGCGGGCATTCATCGGCAAAACCTCGGGGAAGCGAGGCGCGAGTCTCGCGCGCCCCTCGGGCCGGGCTGGCCCTAGAACGTGGGACAAGGACACAAGCCTCCCCCTGTCCACGGGGCCGAGGGGCGCCCACCCGGCCTCACTTGCCGTACAGCACCATCTGCGTGCAGCGGAACAAGGCCATGGTCTTGCCGGTGTCCTTGTGCGTGACGACCGCGTCCCAGACCTGTGTCGTGCGGCCCAGGTGCACGGCCTTGGCCACGCAGGCGATGCTGCCCTCGCGGGCGGTGCCCAGATGGTTGGACTTCAGCTCCACGGTCGTGAATCCGACCGCGCCTTCCGGCAGGTTGGCCACGCAGCCATAGCCGGCGCAGGTGTCGGCCAGCGTGACGATGCTGCCGGCATGCAGGAAGCCGTTGGGCGCCATCAGTTCCTGGCGCACGGCCAGCTCGGCGTGGATTTCGCTGCCTTCGACGTGGGTGATGACGATGCCGAGATAGCCCGGCAGGTGCTTGGCACCGAACTGGTTGAATTGCGCGCTGTCGGGCATGGGCTCCTCCTCGTGGCTGGCTATCGTAGACGCAGGAAACCTGCGGGCCGAGCGCCGGGCCGCTCCCAAGCCGGCCCGCCTGAGGCGATGTGCTTGCCGGTTGAGCCGGCAAGCATCGCCGTCCCCACGGGGGCTGAGGCCGGACACGGCGCGCCCAGTGGGCGCGTTGTGCCTGCCGAAGGGCTGCGGCGCAAGCCGCGGCGCGGTCTGCAAGACCGGCCAAGGTACTCCTTGGACGAGGGGCTTCACGCCAGTGACAAGAAAAAAGCCGGCATCGCTGCCGGCCTCTTGCATGAAGCGCAGCGGGATCAGGTGCGCGTCATCGTTGCCTTCAGCATGCCGTTGAGCAGGTCCAGCGACTCGGCCAGGTGGGCGCGCGTCTCAACGGACAGGCCCGGCTTGCTGGATGCCGTGCGCAGCTCGTTGGCCAGCTGGCTGGCGTGGTAGCGGGCCATGGAGAACGCGTCGGCATAGACCGTGGCGCCGTTGGCCGAGCGGTTCAGCTGGGCTTGCAGGCGCTTCAGGTACTCGCGCTGCAGGCTGCGGCGCATGCGGTCGATCTCGGTGCCGCTCTTCAGCTCGCTGAAGATGGCGCCCTGCAGCGTGGCGTAGACCTCGCTCAGCGACACCGCGCCCTTGCGCTGCGCCTCGGGCAGGTAGCTGCCCTGCTCGATCAGGCGGCGCGCGGTGTTGGGCGACATCAGCCGGTCCAGCACGCGACCCTGCAGCGCACTGACGCCGTCGGGGATGGACAGCGGCAGGCCGCGGTCCCATTCGTTGTAGTCGACACCCTGCGTCACGAGGAACTCGGGGCGGAACTTGAACGAGTCGCTGGACAGCAGGCCGCTGGCGATGAAGCGCAGCGCGTCGCGTTGCTGCGCGTTGTCGACCGGCTTGAAAGCCTGCCCAGGCGTGACGCCCGGCACGATGCGTTCGGCCTGCATGCCGCCGACGTACTTGCTGACGTTGTTGGCCGTCATGCCCAGTTGGCGGAAGGACTCGGCCACCGAGCGGCGGCTGCGCAGCGGGTCTTCGCCGGCCTCGGGCTTGCGGGTCTGCACACGCTCCCACAGCTCCTGGCTGAGCTTGAGGCGCTTCCTGGCGTAGGCCAGCGGGTCGTCACCCAGGTCGCGCTGGTTGGTGCGCGGGTCGAAGCCGTCGTAGGGGCCGCCCACGCCCTGGTCGAAGTCGTCGCCGTAGGCCAGCAGCGGCTCGGTGGAGCGCGCGGCGATCTTGGCGAGTTCCGCGGCTTCCTGGTCGGCGGCGATGGGCTTGTAGGCGTACTCGATGGCCCAATAGTCGTAGGCGCCCAGCGTGGTGTTGGTCAGGCTGGACTTGGCCTCGCCCTTCAGCGGCAGGTTGTAGGCGTTGTAGTCCATCACCGAGTTGGAGATGCCATGCGCCTCGGTCCAGGCCTTGTCCTTGAGCTGGGCCTGGGTGACGGTGGTGGACGACTTGAAGTTGTGCTTGAGGCCCAGCGTGTGGCCGACCTCGTGCATGACCACGTCCTTGATGACGGCCTGGGCCAACGCCTCGGCCTCGGGGCCGTTCATGTCCATGCCCTCTGCTTCGCCCCGCAGCGCCAGCAAATCCAGCGCGAAGCCGAACTCGCTGGCCTGGTCGGCCATGTAGGAACACTGCTGCTCGGTCAGCGCGGTCTGGCTGCGCTCGCCCATCCAGCTGCTGCCGTGGTCGTGGCCGTGCTGGCCCACCACGTCGTCCGTGGCCAGGCGGCGCGAGCCGCGGCCGAAGACGTCGCTCATGCCGATATCGGCGTCCAGGATTTCGCCGGTGCGCGGGTCACGGTTGCTCGGGCCGATGGCAAAGCCCACGTCCGAGCCGGTGAACCAGCGGATGGACGCGTGCGTCGAGTCCATGTTGTCCCAGTCGGCGTCGTCGGGCTGCTGCTTGGCGACGACGGCATCCTTGAAGCCGATCTTCTCGAAGGCCTTGTTCCACTCGACGATGCCGGCCTTGACGGCCTCGCGGTACTTGGTGGGGATGTTCTTGTCCATCCAGTAGGTGATGGGCTGCACCGGCTCGGACAGCGCCGCGCTCGGGTCCTTCTTCTCCAGGCGCCAGCGGGCGATCATGTGCACGCGCGGGTTGGCCTTCAGGTCATTGCCCAGGTCGCTGTAGCTCTCCATGAAATGACCCAGGCGCGGGTCGGCATGGCGAACGGCGGCCGGCGCCTCGGGCAGCGCGCGGAAGCTGTAGACGAAGCTGAAGAACATCGAGCGCGGGTCGGGCGTGGCCTGCGGCGGCGTCGGCACGGGCACGGGGGCCGGCACCAGCGGCGGCGCGGGGATGCGCGGCGTGGCGAAGTGCACGCGCGAGGTCAGCGTCGTGATCTGCGCGTCGACGCGGCTGGACTCGATGAAGGAGTTGGCGCGATCGGGCGCGTAGGGCAGGCGGTAGGCCATCTCCAGGCGCGTCGAGTAGCCGGGGATGTCACCCAGCAGGAAGGCACCGGCGTCCACCAGCACGGACTTGCGGTCCGGGTGGTCGGCGCTGGCGACCGGGCCGCCGGCGATCAGGCTGGGCGAGAAGGCCTGCTCGATGGCCAGCTTGCTGGAGGCGTTGTCGGTGCGGAACTTGGTGTTCAGCGCGATCAGCTGCACCTGGTTGCCGACACGGCGCCATTCGGCCAGCTCGTCGCCCAGCATCTGGCTGGCGTACAGGCCGCGCTCGCCGACGGAGTTGGCGACGTTGACGCTGAACAGGAAGGGCTTGTTGAAGGCTTCCTTGGGGATCTCGATCCAGACCTTCTCGTCCTTGCGCCAGACCGGGAACAGGCCGGGCTGCTCCTTGGCGCCCTTGATGATGTCGGCGAAGGGCTTGGGCGCGGTCGGGTCGGCGGGCGGGCGGGCGGGGGAGGCACCGGGCGCGGAGGCGGCGCCGGCGGCAGCCGAAGCCGCGCCATTCGGCGCGGGCGGGGTCTGGGCTTGGGCGGCAGCGGCCAGCACGAGCAGCGCCGCGGACGCCAGGGCTGTACGGGACATCGGGATCATGGGGTGTGTCCGAAGGAAACGAAAAGGGCGTCACTGTGGCGGGCAGCGACACTGGCGTCAATCGGAGCCCTCCCCCGTCGCGGGGTTGCATAAATTCACGCAAAAACTTCCGTCATGGCGCTTACGCATCTGATCTATCTGCATGGTTTCCGCTCGTCGCCGGTTTCCGCCAAGGCCCGCCGCATGGCCGCCTGGGCCGCCGCTCAGCCCGGCCTGACCTTCGCCTGCCCGCAGCTGCCGCCATCGCCGCTGGACGCGATGACCCTGGTGGCCGGCCTGGTCGCCGGCTGGCCGGCCTCCGGCGCGGCCGTCATCGGCAGCTCGCTCGGGGGCTTCTATGCCACCGCGCTGGCTGAGCAGCCGGCCCACCGCGGCTGGCGTGCCGTGGTGCTGAACCCGGCCGTCGACCCGGCGCGCGACCTGTCGCGCCACATTGGCCCGCAGACGGCCTGGCACGACCCCGAGCTGAAGTTCGACTTCACGGCTCAGCATGTGGCCGAACTGGCCGCGCTGGCGCCGCCGGCCCGGCTGACGCGGCCGCTGCGCTATTACGCGCTGATCGCCAAGGGCGACGAGCTGCTGGACTGGCGCGAGATGCTGGCCCGCTACGCCGGCTGCGACGGCGAGGTGCTGGAAGGCAGCGACCATGGCCTCACGGACTTCGAAGCCCATCTGCCCGGCCTGCTCAAGCACCTTGAAGGGTGAGGCGACAATCCCCCTCCTATGTTTGCGCTGTTTGATGACGCCGGGAAATTTCACGCCGGCCGGGTGATGTCTGAGGCCGACGCCTCGCTGCAGGTCGAGCTGGACTCGGGCAAGCGAGTCAAGGTCAAGGCCGCCAATGTGCTGCTGAAGTTCGAGAAGCCGGCGCCCGCCGTGCTGCTGAGCGAAGCCCGCGCGCTGGCCGACGACATCGATCTCGACCTGGCCTGGGAGTTCGCGCCTGAAGGCGAGTTCGGCTTTGCCGACCTGGCGCGGGACTACTTCGACGCCAAGGCGGGTGTCGTGCAGCAGGCCGCCGCGCTGCTGCGCCTGTTCGACGCGCCGCACTACTTCCGCCGCGCCGGCAAGGGTCAGTTCAAGAAGGCGCCCGAGGAGACGGTCAAGGCCGCGCTGCTGGGCATCGAGCGCAAGCGTCAGCAGCAGCTGCAGATCGAGGGCTGGGCGCAAGAGCTGGCGGCAGGCACCTGCCCCGCGCCCATCCAGGACCAGATCTACAAGATCCTCTTCAAGCCCGACAAGAACGGCCCGGAATACAAAGCTGTCGTCGAGGCCAGCAAGCTCGCGCACAAGGCGCCGCTGGACCTGTTGCAGTCGGCCGGTGCCATCACCAGCCCCTACCAGTTCCACTGGAAGCGCTTCCTGTTCGAGAACTTCCCCAAGGGTGCCGGCTTCCCGGCGCTGACGGCGCCGGAGATCAAGGACGACCTGGCGCTGTCGCCCGCGCAGGCCTTTTCCATCGACGACTCGCAGACCACCGAGATTGACGATGCGCTGTCGGTGCAAGGCCTGGGCACCGGCACGGTCACCTTCGGCGTGCACATCGCCGCGCCGGGCCTCGCCATCACGCCGGACTCGGCCGTCGACAAGGTCGCCCGCGAGCGCCTGTCCACCGTCTACATGCCGGGCTGGAAGCTGACCATGCTGCCCGACGACGTCGTGCAGGCCTACACGCTGATCGAGGGCCGCGACTGCCCGGCGGTGTCCATCTACTTCACGATGGACGAGGCCACGTTCGAGATCAAGACCCGGGAAACGAAGCTGGAGCGCGTGCACATCGCCGCCAACCTGCGCCACGACAAGCTGGACGGCATCGTCACCGACGCGACGCTGTCCGGCGAAGCGCCAGCCGACTACGCCTTCGCGCCCGAGCTGGCCTTCACCTGGCGGCTGGCCAAGCACCTGAAGGCGCAGCGCGAGGTGGTGCGCGGCAAGCCGGAGAACTTCAACCGGCCCGACTACAACTTCCGCCTCGTCGGCGAGCGCATGGAAGCGCCCAACGGCAGCGAGTCCGTCGAGATCGGCGTGCGCGCCCGCGGCAGCTCACTGGACCTGATCGTCGCCGAGGCCATGATCCTGGCCAACTCCGCCTGGGGCGGCTGGCTGGCGGAGCTGGGCCTGCCCGGCATCTACCGCAGCCAGGCGAGCCTGGCGCCCGGCATCAAGGTGCGCATGGGCGTGAAGGCCTTGCCGCACGCCGGCATGGGTGTGGCGCAATACACCTGGGCCACGTCGCCGCTGCGCCGCTACGTGGACCTGGTCAACCAGTGGCAAATCATTGCCTGCGCCCGCCACGGCCGCACGGCGGCACTCGCCGCGCCGTTCAAGCCCAAGGACGCGCAGCTGTTCTCCATCATCTCGGGCTTCGAGTCGGCTTATGCCGCCTACAACGGCTTCCAGAACGGCATCGAGCGGTTCTGGACGCTGCGCTGGCTGCAGCAGAACGGCACCACCGAGCTGACCGCGACCGTCATGAAGGAAGGCCTGGTGCGGGCAGACGACCTGCCGCTGGTCTTCAAGGCGCTGGGCTGCGAGAACCTGCCGCGCGGCAGCCATGTGAAGGTACGCATCACGGGTCTGGACGAGATGACGCTGGACGTGCATGCCTCGCTGATCGAGCGCCTGGACGAACCGGTCGCGACGGAAGAGGCCGAAGCCGAAGACGACGATCTCGAGGCCGCCGCGGCGCCGATTGCGCTGGCCATCGACGTCAACGAGGCCGAGCCGGCCGACGCCCAGAGCTGAGATGCGCCGCCCGAGCACGCTGCAGATCGCGCTCGCGTTTTCGCTCGGCGTGCATGCGGCACTGCTGAGCCTGCGCATCGCCGCGCCGGAGGCCTTCAACCGCATCTTCCAGGACACGCCACTGGAGGTGGTGCTCGTCAACACGCGCTCCAACGAGGCGCCGACCAAGGCCACGGCGCTGGCCCAGGCCAACCTGGCCGGCGGCGGCAACCAGGAGACCGGCCGGGCGACGTCGCCGCTGCCGCCCGCCAAACGCAGCGAGGTGGGCGACGCGGCCGAGGTGCAGCACACGCAGGTCACGCAGCTGCAGGAGCAGCAGCAGCAACTGCTGACGCAGCTGCGCCGCGACATCGCGCTGCTGCCGCCGCCTGACCCCAAGCGCGAGAAGGCCGACGAGGCCGAGCGAGCCCAGGCCGAAAAGCGGCGCCAACTGGTGGACCAGCTGGCCGAGATCGAGAAGCGCGTCAATGAGGAAAGCGCGCGGCCGCGCAAGCGCTACATCAGCCCGTCCACGCGCGAGGTCGTCTACGCGCAGTACTACGACAGCCTGCGCCGCCGCATCGAGGAGCGCGGCACGCGCGACTTCCCGGAAGCGCGCGGCAAGAAGCTGTACGGCGAGCTGACGATGAACATCCACATCGACCACAAGGGCCGCGTCATCGAGACCGAGGTTGTGGCCTCCAGCGGCAACCCGACGCTGGACCGCCGCGCCATCGCCATCGTGCAGGCGGCCTCGCCCTTCGGCAACTTCAGCAAGGACATGCTGCGCGGCGCCGAGGTGCTGGTCATCACGTCGCGCTTCAAGTTCACGCGCGACGAAGGACTGGAAACGACTTTGACGGGGCAACCATGACAGACAAGTACGCCGTGGTCGGCAACCCTGTCGAGCACAGCCGCTCGCCGGCCATTCACGCGATGTTTGCCGAGCAGACCGGGCAGAGCCTGGTCTACGAGCGGCTGCTGGCGCCGCTGGATGGCTTCGAAGCCACGCTGCGCGCCTTCGCCGCCGCGGGCGCCAAGGGCTGCAACATCACCGTGCCGTTCAAGTTCGACGCCTTTGCGCTCGCCGCCGTGCGCACCGAACGCGCGCAGTTGGGCGGCGCCGTCAACGCGCTGCGCTTCGACGCCGGCGGCTGGACCGGCGACAACACGGATGGCGCCGGGCTGGTCAACGACATCCAGCGCAACGCCGGCCGCTCGCTGGCCGGCCTGCAGGTGCTGCTGGTGGGCGCCGGCGGTGCCGCGGCGGGCGTGCTGGGCAGCCTGATTGCAGCCGGGCCGGCGCAGATCACCGTCGTCAACCGCACGGTGGACAAGGCCCACGCGCTGGTCGTCAGCCACGCCCACCTGGGCGTGCCTTTGTCTGCCGGCACCTTGGTTGATGCCCCGGCCGCGCAGGACATCGTCGTCAACGCCACCAGCACCAGCCTGGCCGGCGCCGCCGCGCCCGTGGACGCCCGCGTGCTGAAGCCAGGCAGCCTGGCGCTGGACATGATGTACGGCCCCAAGGCGCAAGGCTTTCTAGACTGGGCCGCCGCCCACGGCGCCGAGCCGCGCGACGGGTTGGGCATGCTCATCGAGCAGGCGGCCGAGGCCTTTTTCTTCTGGCGCGGCGTGCGGCCGGACACGACGCCGGTGCTGGCGGCGTTGAGGGCGGCGCTGTGATGCTGCGCCACATCGGCCGACTGATCGCCGTGCTGGTGCTGGCCACGCTGTGCCTGCAGCTCTGGTTTGCCGGCCGCATCCTGATGATGCGTTTCATCGCGCCGCAATCGACCAGCTTCCAGCGCAGCGAGGCCATCCGGCTGCTGAAGGAAAAGCAGCAGGTCGCCTGGGCGCAGGCCTGGGTGGACGACGAGCAACTGCCCAGGACGCTGAAGCGCGCCGTCGTCGCCAGCGAGGACGATTCCTTTGCCGAGCATGGCGGCGTCGACTGGGACGCGTTGAAGGGCGCCTGGAAGAAGAACGAGAAGGCGCAGGCCCGCGCCGAGGCGCGCGGCAAGCCGGTGGCCAAGGTCATCGGCGGCTCGACGATCACGCAGCAGCTGGCCAAGAACCTGTTCCTGTCCGGCGAGCGCACGCTGCTGCGCAAGGGCCAGGAGCTGATCATCACGCTGATGCTGGAGGCGCTGCTGGACAAGCGCCGCATCCTGGAGATATACCTGAACAGCGTCGAATGGGGCGAAGGCCTGTTCGGCGCGCAGGCCGCGGCGCGCCACTACTTCCACACGGACGTGTCGCGCCTGGGCAATTTCGAAGCCGCGCGGCTGGCGGTGATGCTGCCGGCGCCCAAGCGCTTCGAGCGCCAGCCGGGGTCGGCCTATGTGATGGGCCGGGCCGGCCTCATCGTCAACCGCATGACGAGCGCCCAAGTGCCATGAGCGACATCAGCGAAGAGATCGCCGCCGCCGCCGCCCGCCTCATCGTCGACGAAGGCATGGACTGGGGCGCCGCCAAGCAGCGCGCCGCCCGCGACCTGGGCGCACCGCGCGCCGCGCTGCCGGGCAACGACGAGGTCGAGGACGCCGTGCGCGAGCACATCGCCATTTTCCATGCCGACACCCAGCCGGCCGAACTGCGCGAGCTGCGCGAACTGGCCGCCGTCTGGATGGCGCGCCTGGCCGAGTTCCGCCCGCACGTGACCGGCGCCGTCTGGCGCGGCACGGCGACCCGGCTGTCCAACGTGCACCTGCAGCTCTACTGCGACGACAGCAAGGCGGCCGAGATCGCGCTGCTGGACCGCGGCGTCAGCTTCGACGTGGCCGAGACGACGGGCGGCAAAGGCCGGGCGGTGGACATGCTGATCCTCGACGTGCCCTGCCCCGCCTTGGGCGAGCAGGTCACGCTGTGCCTGACCATCCTGGACTTCGACGACCTGCGCGGCGCCCTCAAGCCGGGCGCGCGCGGCCAGGCCGAACGCGGCGACCTGGCCGCATTGCAAACCTTGCTGGAGACCGAATGAGCCCTGTCACACGCCGCCTCATGCTGGCCGGCGCCGGTCTCGGCGCCGCCGCTTTGGGCGCGTCGTTCGCCTGGCGGCGCCTGAACCCACCGGCTGCCTCGGCCGTGGCCCAGGCCTTCTGGGCCAGGCGCTTCCCCGGCCTGGATGGCACTGACGTCGCCGTCGCCCGCTGGCGCGGCAAGCCCCTGCTCGTCAACTTCTGGGCCACGTGGTGCCCGCCGTGCGTGAAGGAGCTGCCGGAGATCAACCAGTTCTACAAGGAAGCCAAGGCCAAGGGTTGGCAGGTGCTGGGGCTGGCGGTGGACCAAGCCGAGCCGGTCAAGGCCTTCCTGCAGAAGACGCCGCTGGACTTCGCCGTCGCGCTGGCGGGTCCGGAAGGTCTGTCGCTGGTGCGGGAGCTGGGCAATGCGGCCGGCGGCCTGCCGTTCTCGGTCGTCTTCGACGAGACCGGCGAGATCAGCTGGCGCCGCATGGGCGTCAGCCGGCTGGAAGACCTGCGCGCTTTGGCTGCCTCCTGAGGCGATCCGGCGCCGAATCGGCGTTCGGGCGACCTCGGCCCAGAAAAACCCCTATCCGGTGGGGAATCCGGCGCCAAAACGCTTAAAGTTCGCCCTTCCTCAATTTAGTGGCGGCCCTCTAGACCCTGGTGTCCAGCGTGCCGGCACGTGTTTGATGCAAGTTCTCGTCCTGCATGGCCCCAACCTCAACCTGCTTGGCACCCGCGAGCCCGAGGTCTACGGCGCGCAGACCCTGGCCCAGATCGATGCCGAACTGAGCGCGATCGCCGCAGAAGCGGGTGCTACCCTGGTCAGCTTCCAGAGCAACCACGAAGGCGCCCTGGTCGATCGCATCCAGGCCGCGCGCAGCGATGGCACGCGCTTCATCCTCATCAATCCGGCGGCCTACACCCACACCAGCGTGGCCATCCGCGACGCGCTGGCCGGCGTGGCCTTGCCCTTCATCGAAGTCCACCTGTCGAACATCCATCGCCGCGAGGCCTTCCGCCACCACAGCTACCTCAGCGACCTGGCGGTCGGCGTCATCTGCGGCCTTGGCGCAAGCGGCTACCGCCTCGCATTGCGTCATGCCCTCGAATCGTTGGAAGCCGGCGCCTGAGCGCGCCGTCTCTTCTTCTCCCACAACAACAACACAGCCTGGAGCCATGATGGACCTGCGCAAGCTCAAAACCCTGATCGACCTCGTCTCGGAATCCAACATTTCCGAGCTGGAAATCACCGAGGCCGATGGCAAGGTCCGCATCGTCAAGGCCGACCCGGCTGCCGCCGTCGCGATGCAACCCGTCTACGCCGCCGCTCCGGCCGCGCCCGCCGTGACCGCGGCCGCCTCGGTCGCCGCACCCGTCGCCGCCGCCGCACCAGCCGCGCCCGTCGAGACCGGCCATGTCGTCAAGTCGCCCATGGTCGGCACCTTCTACCGCGCGTCCAGCCCGAACGCCAAGCCGTTCGGCGACGTGGGCCAGCAGATCAAGGAAGGCGAGGCCATCTGCATCATCGAGGCGATGAAGATCATGAACGAGATCGAGGCCGACAAGACCGGCACGATCACCAAGATCCTGTGCGAGAACGGCCAGGCCGTCGAATTCGGACAGCCGCTGTTCATCATCGAGTGAGGCCACTCGATGTTTAAGAAGGTCCTCATCGCCAACCGAGGCGAAATCGCGCTGCGCATCCAACGTGCGTGTCGCGAACTCGGCATCAAGTCCGTCGTCGTCTACTCCGAGGCCGACCGCGACGCCAAATATGTGAAGCTGGCCGACGAAGCCGTCTGCATCGGCCCCGCGCCGTCCGCGCAGAGCTACCTCAGCATGCCGGCCATCATCGCCACGGCCGAGGTGACCGACGCCGAGGCCATCCACCCCGGCTACGGCTTCCTGTCCGAGAACGCCGACTTCGCCGAGCGCGTGGAGCGCAGCGGCTTCACCTTCATCGGCCCGACGCCCGAGTCCATCCGCCTGATGGGCGACAAGGTCTCGGCCAAGCAGGCCATGATCCGCGCGGGCGTGCCCTGCGTGCCCGGCTCCGAAGGCGCGCTGCCCGAAGACCCCAAGGAGATCATCAAGATCGCCCGCACGGTGGGCTATCCGGTCATCATCAAGGCGGCCGGCGGCGGCGGCGGGCGCGGCATGCGTGTCGTGCACACCGAAGCCGCGCTGGTGCACGCGGTGCAGACGACGCGCGCGGAAGCGGGCGCGGCCTTCGGCAATCCCGAGGTCTACATGGAGAAGTTCCTCGAGAACCCGCGCCATGTGGAGATCCAGATCCTGGCCGACACGTTCAAGAACGCCGTCTGGCTGGGCGAGCGCGATTGCTCCATGCAGCGCCGCCACCAGAAGATCATCGAGGAAGCGCCGGCACCGGGCATCCCGCGCCGCACGATCGAGAAGGTCGGCGACCGCTGCGCCGCCGCCTGCAAGAAGATGGGTTACCGCGGCGCCGGCACCTTCGAGTTCCTGTACGAGAACGGCGAGTTCTACTTCATCGAGATGAACACGCGCGTGCAGGTCGAGCACCCGGTCACCGAGATGGTCACCGGCATTGACATCGTGCAGCAGCAGATCAAGATCGCCGCGGGCGAGAAGCTGCCGTTCACGCAGCGCCAGATCGAGCTGAAGGGCCATGCCATCGAGTGCCGCATCAACGCGGAAGACCCGGTCAAGTTCATCCCCTCGCCCGGCCGCATCACGATGTGGCACGCGCCCGGTGGCCCCGGCGTGCGCGTGGACTCGCATGCCTACACGAACTACTTCGTGCCGCCCAACTACGACTCCATGATCGGCAAGATCATCGTCCACGGCGACACGCGCGAGCAGGCGCTGGCCCGCATGCGCATCGCACTCAGCGAGACGGTGGTTGAAGGCATACAGACCAACATCCCGCTGCACCGCGAGTTGATGGCGGACGCCAAGTTCATCGAAGGCGGCACGTCGATTCACTACCTCGAAAGCTGGATGGCTGCCCACAAGCGATGAGCAATCTGTTCGAGCTGGCCCTGGTCTGCCGCGAGGCCGACGTCGAGATCGTCAGCGATGCGCTGATGGAGATCGACGCGCTCGCGGTGTCCGTCGAGGACGCCGACGCGGACACCGATGCCGAGCAGGCCTTGTTCGGCGAGCCGGGCATGCCGGCACCCAAGCCCGGCTGGGAGCGCTCGGTCGTCAAGGCCTTGTTCCCCAGCGAACCCGAAGCCACCAAGGCGGCGACGCTGCTGCTGGCCCAGGACTGGGCGGCCGACGTGCACGTGCAGGCCATCCAAGCCGTGCCCGAGCAGGACTGGGTGCGCCTGACGCAAAGCCAGTTCGCGCCGGTCGAGATCACGCCCGAGTTCTGGATCGTGCCGAGCTGGCACGAGGCGCCGCCGCAGGCCAGGCGCGTCATGCGACTGGACCCGGGCCTGGCGTTTGGCACCGGCACACACCCGACGACACGCATGTGCTTGCGGTGGATTGCGAATCACGCCCAAGCCTGGCCGCGCGTGCTGGACTACGGTTGCGGCTCGGGCATCCTCGCGATCGGCGCGGCGCTGCATGGCGCGCGAGACATCGACGCGGTCGACATCGACCCGGCCGCCGTCACGTCCTCGCGTGACAACGCGGCGGCCAACGGTGTCACGCTGAACCCCGGCCTGCCCGACCTGGCCCAGGGCGAGTACCCGCTCGTCATCGCCAACATCCTGGCCACGCCGTTGAAGCTGCTCGCGCCGCTGCTGTGCGCGCATGTGGCTTCGGGTGGGCACCTGATCCTGGCCGGCATCCTGGCCCGCCAGGCGGACGAGCTGAAGGCGGCCTACGCGCCCTGGCTGGCGCTGGAAGTCAGCGATGAAGAAGATGGCTGGATCCTGATGACGGCCCAGCGAGCGGCATGAGCCTCGCGACGCGCTGCACCGCCTGCGGCACGATCTTCCGGATCGTCGAGGATCAGTTGCGCGTCTCCGACGGCTGGGTGCGCTGCGGCCGCTGCGCCGAGATCTTCGACGCGCGCGAATTGCTGTTCGACATCGAGCGCGACGCGCCGCCGCCCTGGCCCGCACCGTTCACGCCGGCCGCGGTCATCGAACCGCCTCCGCCGCCGCCCCCACCGCCACCACCACCCCCGGCTCCACCGCCGGTGTGGATGCCGCCGCCCGAGCCGGAGCCCGAGCCGGACGCATTGCCGACCGGCTGGCCCACCGACGTCGCACGGCAGGAACCGCACTGGATCGACGTCGACCGCACACCGCCGCCGCCCGCGGCGCGCGAGTCGGAGCCGCTGCCACCCATGACGGCCGAGCCCGCCGCGGCGCCCGTGATGACCGCCATGCCCGAGTTCATGCGCCGCGCTCAGAGCAGCGCACGCTGGAACCGGCCAGGCGTGCGCCTCGCCCTGGGGCTGGCATCGGTGCTGCTCGCAGTGCTGCTGGCAATGCAGATCGCGCTGCACTTCCGTGACGCGCTGGCTGCCCTGCACCCGCCGCTGCGCGCCTCGCTGCAGGCCATGTGCGGGGCGTTCGGCTGCGAGGTCAAGCCCTGGCGTCGCATCGAGGCGCTCAGCATCGATGCGACGTCGTTGAATCCGGCCGGCAGCGGTGGCAGCTACAAGCTCAATCTGTCGCTGCGCAACAAGACCGGTGTGGATGTGGCGGCACCCTGGGTCGAGCTGAGCCTCACCGACGCCAGCGGTGCGCCCTTCGCCCGCCGCGTCATTGGCCCGGAGGCCCTGAGCCCGCAGCTCAAGCAGGTCAACGCCGAGTCCGAGCAGGCACTGTCGGTGAGCTTCAGCACGGGCGGCCAGCGCGTCAGCGGCTACAGCGTCAACATCTTCTACCCGTAGGGCCGTGAGCCCCTCGCCCGGCCTTGCCTTGCTGAACGCAGGCGCGCGCGGTCGGTTCCGCTAGGAGACGGCATCGAGCCGCAAGCACATCGCCTGCGGCTGGCTTACAGCGGCCCGGCACTCGGCCCACAGATCCCTGGCCGTACGGATCTGGTCGCGCCCCCCAAAGCAGAAAAGAAAAAACCCGGCACCGCGTGAGCGGGCCGGGTTTCGCGAGTGAGGGAACGGGCGGTGGAACCGCCCGCTCAGACAAACGCTTAGGGCTTGTTGCCGGTGGGGAAGGGCCAGGCGGCTTGCGGGCTCAGCGCGGTCTTGGCAGCCGGGGCAGCAGCAGCGGCAGGCTTGGCCGCAGCGGCAGGCTTGGCGGCAGCCTTCTTCGGCGCAGCGGCAGGCTTCGCAGCAGGCTTGGCGGCGGGCTTGGCAGCAGCCTTCTTGGGGGCAGCAGCCTTCTTCGCGGCAGGCTTGGCGGCAGGCTTGGCGGCAGGCTTCGCAGCAGCCTTCTTGGCGGCCGGCTTGGCAGCGGCCTTCTTCGCCGGAGCAGCCTTCTTGGCCGGAGCGGCCTTCTTGGCGGGTGCAGCCTTCTTGGCCGGAGCGGCCTTCTTGGCGGGCGCAGCCTTCTTGGCCGGAGCGGCCTTCTTGGCGGGCGCAGCCTTCTTGGCCGGAGCGGCCTTCTTGGCGGGTGCAGCCTTCTTGGCCGGAGCGGCCTTCTTGGCGGGCGCAGCCTTCTTGGCCGGAGCGGCCTTCTTGGCGGGCGCAGCCTTCTTGGCCGGAGCGGCCTTCTTCGCCGGGGCAGCCTTCTTGGCGGCAGCCTTCTTCACCGGGGTAGCGGCGGCCTTCTTGGCCGGAGCTTTCTTTGCAGTTGCCATGGTTTTCTCCTTGATCAAGTGGAAAAGACACCGTCCCGCACGGACCGGTCCGTGCAGATACGGTTATTCACCGTCCGAGAGTCGCTCAGGAGGAACGCCTCGATACGGTGAATGGGATCGCCATGCAGCCCCGCCACGTCTAGCGTGTTGATGCGGGTTTCGCTCGGTGACTGCATTGGCTTGAGCTTGATCGGGTTGCGGCTGGAACGTCAGTCCCAGCTCAGTGCCCCGCCCGACTGGTACTCGATGACACGGGTCTCGAAGAAGTTGCGTTCCTTCTTCAAGTCGATCATCTCGCTCATCCAGGGGAAGGGGTTTTCTTCGTTAGGGAACAGGGCTTCCAGGCCGATCTGCACCGCACGGCGGTTGGCGATGAAGCGCAGATAGCCCTTGAACATCGAGGCGTTGAGGCCCAGGACGCCGCGCGGCATGGTGTCCTCGGCGTAGCGGTACTCCAGCTCGACGGCCTTCAGGAACAGCGCCTTGATCTCGGCCTTGAACTCGGCCGTCCACAGGTGCGGGTTCTCCAACTTGATCTGGTTGATCAGGTCGATGCCGAAGTTGCAGTGCATGGACTCGTCGCGCAGGATGTACTGGTACTGCTCTGCCGCACCGGTCATCTTGTTCTGGCGGCCCATCGCCAGGATCTGCGTGAAGCCGACGTAGAAGAACATGCCTTCCATCAGGCAGGCGAAGACGATCAGGCTCTTCAGCAGCGTCTGGTCGTTCTCGGGTGTGCCCGTGTTGAAGTTCGGGTCCATGATCGCGCCGATGAAGGGGATCAGGAACTCGTCCTTGTCGCGGATGGACTGGACTTCGTTGTACGCGTTGAAGATCTCGCTCTCGTCCAGACCCAGCGACTCCACGATGTACTGGTAGGCGTGCGTGTGGATCGCTTCCTCGAAGGCCTGGCGCAGCAGGAACTGGCGGGCCTCCGGCGCCGTGATGTGGCGGTAGGTGCCCAGCACGATGTTGTTGGCGGCCAGCGAGTCGGCGGTGACGAAGAAGCCGAGGTTGCGCTTGATGATGCGACGCTCGTCTTCGGTCAGGCCGTTGGGATCTTTCCAGAGCGCGATGTCGCGGCTCATGTTCACTTCCTGCGGCATCCAGTGGTTGGCGCAGGTGGCGAGGTACTTCTCCCAAGCCCACTTGTACTTGAACGGCACCAGCTGATTGACGTCGGTCTGGCCGTTGATGATGCGCTTGTCGGCAGCCTTCACGCGACGCGCGGTCGTGGGTTCGCCGGACAGCTGGGGAGCGGGGATCGAGACGCTGGCAGCTTCGCGCGACGCAGTCGCCGAAGGCATGGCCGCGAGAGGCTTCGCGGTGTGGGTATCAGTGGACTTCAGGTCTTCGTCCCAATCCAGCATGGTGTCTTTCCTATCACTTCGAATTATCGGCAGTGCTTGTGCAAATCAACAAGGACTAGCAACTGCTATTTGCATCAATCGCGCAAAGTTTGTTGCGCGTGGGCATCGAAAACATGAAGTGCGCACTTGTCTATACAAGTACGCACCCCTGCTTCATTTACTGGCAGGCCTCGCAGCCGGGGTCGTCGATGGCGCAGAACTTCATGTCCGTGGCGGGCAGCTCGGGCTCGACAACGGCGACCGGAGCGACCGGTGCCGCGGCCATCGCTGCGGTGCTGTTGGACACCGCGTTCAGCTGGCCAGAGCGTGTGACCGTGCTCTTCTCGGCCTGCGTCGCGCTGGTGGTGCGCAGGTAGTAGGTCGTCTTCAGGCCGCGCTGCCACGCGAGCTTGTAGGTCTCGTCGAGCTTCTTGCCCGATGCGCCGGCCATGTAGATGTTCAGGCTCTGCGCCTGGTCGATCCACTTCTGGCGGCGCGCGCCGGCTTCGATCAGCCACACGGTGTCGACTTCGAAGGCCGTCGCGTACAGCGCCTTGATCTCCTCGGGCACGCGGTCGATGCGGCGCAGCGAACCGTCGAAGTGCTTGAGGTCCATGACCATCACGTCGTCCCACAGGCCCAGCGCCTTCAGGTCACGCACCAGCGATTCGTTGATGACGGTGAACTCGCCGGACAGGTTGGACTTGACCGACAGGTTGCCGAAGCAAGGCTCGATCGAAGCGTCCACGCCGATGATGTTGGAGATGGTCGCGGTCGGCGCGATGGCCACGCAGTTGCTGTTGCGCATGCCGAAGCTGGCGATGCGGCCGCGCAGTGCGTCCCAGTCCAGCGTCGTCGAGCGATCCACATCGACGTAGCCACCGCGGGCTTCGGCCAGCAGGTCCAGCGAGTCGATCGGCAGGATGCCGCGGTCCCACAGCGAGCCCTTGTAGCTGCTGTAGCGGCCGCGCTCTTCGGCCAGCTCCGTCGACGCCCAGTAGGCGTGATAGCAGACGGCTTCCATCGAACGGTCGGCGAACTCGACGGCAGCTTGCGACGCGTACGGCGTGCGCAGTTGGTACAGCGCGTCCTGGAAGCCCATGATGCCCAGGCCGACCGGGCGGTGGCGCAGGTTGGAGTCGCGCGCCTTCTTGACGGCGTAGTAGTTGATGTCGATGACGTTGTCGAGCATGCGCATCGCCGTGCGCGTCGTCTTCTTCAGCTTGACCTGGTCGATGGCGCCATCCTTGATGTGCTGGGCCAGGTTGACGGAGCCGAGGTTGCAGACGGCGATCTCGCTGTCGTTGGTGTTCAGCGTGATCTCGGTGCACAGATTGGACGAGTGCACGACGCCGACATGCTGCTGCGGGCTGCGCACGTTGCAGGCGTCCTTGAACGTGATCCAGGGGTGGCCCGTCTCGAACAGCATCGACAGCATCTTGCGCCACAGGTCCTTGGCCGGCATGCGCTTGAAGAGCTTCAGCTCGCCGCTGTCGACCTTGCGCTCATAGCCCACATAAGCTTCCTCGAAAGCCTTGCCGAACTTGTCGTGCAGGTCCGGGCAGGTGGAGGGGCTGAACAGCGTCCAGTCGCCGCCTTCGATGACGCGGCGCATGAACAGGTCGGGAATCCAGTTCGCCGTGTTCATGTCGTGCGTGCGGCGGCGGTCGTCGCCGGTGTTCTTGCGCAGATCCAGGAACTCTTCGATGTCCAGGTGCCAGGTTTCCAGGTAGGCGCAGACGGCGCCCTTGCGCTTGCCACCCTGGTTCACGGCGACGGCCGTGTCGTTGACCACCTTCAGGAAAGGCACGACACCCTGGCTCTTGCCGTTGGTGCCCTTGATGTGCGAGCCGAGTGCCCGCACCGGCGTCCAGTCGTTGCCCAGGCCGCCGGCGAACTTGCTCAGCAGCGCGTTCTCTTTCAGCGCCTCGTAGATGCCGTCGAGGTCGTCGGCCACGGTCGTCAGGTAGCAGCTGGACAGCTGCGAGCGGCGCGTGCCGGCGTTGAACAGCGTCGGCGTGCTGGACATGAAGTCGAAGCTGGACAGCACTTCGTAGAACTCGATGGCGCGGGCTTCGCGGTCGATCTCGCCCAGCGCCAGGCCCATGGCCACGCGCATGAAGAAGGCCTGCGGCATCTCGATGCGCTCATCGGCGATGTGCAGGAAGTAGCGGTCGTACAGCGTCTGCAGGCCGAGGTAGTCGAACTGCAGGTCGCGTTCGGCCTTCAGCGCGGCGCCCAGCTTGGCCAGGTCGTACTGGCCCAGCTTCTCGTCCAGCAGCTCGGCCTTGATGCCGCGCTTGATGTAGCCGGGGAAGTAGTCGGCATATTTCTGCGCCATTTCGGCTTGCGTCACTTCACCGCCGATGATTTCGCGGCGGATGGTGTGCAGCAGCAGGCGAGCGGTGGCGCGGCTGTAGCCGGGGTCCTTCTCGATCAGCGTGCGGGCGGCCAGGATGGCGGCCTTGTAGACCTCGTCGATGGCGACGCCGTCGTACAGGTTGCGCTGCGTCTCGGCCAGCACGGGGTCGGGCTTCACGTCGGCGCCGAGGTTCTCGCAGGCCGAGGCGATCAGCGACTTCAGCTGGCCCAGGTCCAGCGGGCGACGCTCGCCGCGGTCCACCACCATCAGCGCCGGTTCGGCGGCCCGGCTGGCTTCACCTTGGGCGGAGCGCTCCTGCGTGCGGCGCTCGCGGTACAGCACGTAGGCGCGGGCGACTTCGTGGTTGCTGCTGCGCATCAGGCCCAGTTCGACCTGGTCCTGCACGTCTTCGATGTGGAAGGTGCCGCCGCTGGGGCGCGAACGCAGCAGCGCGCGCACGACGTTCTGGGTCAGCTGCTCGACCGTCTCACGCACGCTGGCCGACGCGGCACCGCTGGTGCCATGCACGGCCAGGAAGGCCTTCATCAGCGCGACGGCAATCTTGCTCGGCTCGAACGAGACCACGGCGCCGTTGCGGCGAATGATCTGGTAGGCCTGGTAGGTCGACAGCGTCGGCTGGCTGCTGGTGGCGTTGGGCGCGTCGGATTCAAACGCGACTGGTGCGGCGGTGGCGGGAGCCTGGCCGGAGACGGCTTGTTGCATGAGGGAATCCTTTATCCAAAAACTGCAGACCAAAGCGCGGCTGCCACCCTGAGGTGGGCCCGCGCTCGGTGGGGGGCTTCAAAAGAGGTATTTCGTCCCTGCCGCTCCATGACTCGGCCGGCATCGCGGCTCGCTTCTCCGGTGTGTCGCTGCGGGCGATTAGCCCCGACAAACAGCGCGTCCGGGAAGATGGTCATGGGGGGTCGACTGGGTCAGCAGGATAGCACGAGAGGACACTATATATGTGGCGCCCCGACCTCTCAAGCACTACGGCTAGTGTGAAACCCCGTACGGCCCCAGACACACAAACGGCGGCTTCGCGGCCTTGGCCCGATCAATACGGGCACCGCGCGACACAACCCGCATGGGCACTGGGCCGGCGGGCCGCAATGGGCCGCGAGGCCGCGCCGTTGCTGGGCCTGCGTTGCCCGTGGTCGTTGCGCTGCGCCGCTTGCGCAGGATTCAAGCAGGGCAAATCCCGAGAAGGTTTTTGGGGTCGCTCAGGCGTCGCCGGCCGAGATCGCCAGCCGGGCCATGCGGTAGCGGATCTGGCGCAGCGACAGGCCCAGGCTGGCAGCCGCCGCGGTGCGGTTGAAGCGGTGCGCCTCCAGCGCCCGCAGCAGGATCGCGCGCTCCACCTCATCGAGATAGCGCGCCAGGTCATCGGGCAGCTCCTCCGGCAGCAGCAGCCCCTCCGCCACCGGCGAGGCCACCACAGGCGTCTCCAGCGCGGCGAACTGCGACTCGCTGCGCCCCTCGTCCAGCAGCGTGTCCGGCAGGCCCAGGTCGTCGGCGTCTATCCACTCGCCACCGGCCAACGCCAGCGCGCGGTGCAACAGGTTCTCCAGCTCGCGCACATTGCCGGGGAAGGCATACCGCGACAGCGTCTGCAGCGCGTCCGCCGTCAACCGCGGCGTGGGCGACACGCCGGCATCCTGCGCGATGCGCGCCAGCACGCGGTTGCTGATCAGGCCCAGGTCCTCCAGTCGCTCGCGCAGCGGCGGCACGCGGATCTGGATGACGTTGAGGCGGTAGAACAAGTCCTGGCGGAAGCGTCCCGCGGCGACCTCGGCGCCGAGATCCTTGTGCGTGGCGCTGAGGATGCGCACATTGATCGGCGTTTCCGCCGTCGCACCGACGGGCCGCACCGAGCGCTCCTGAATGACGCGCAGCAGCTTGCTCTGCATGGCCAGCGGCAGGTCACCGATCTCGTCGAGGAACAGCGTGCCGCCGTCGGCCGCCTGGAAGAAGCCCTCGCGGTCCTCGTTCGCGCCGGTGAAGGCGCCCTTGCGGTAGCCGAAGAACTCGGCCTCCAGCAGGTTCTCGGGGATGGCACCGCAGTTGACGGCGACGAAGCGCGCTTCGGTGCGCACGCCATGGTCGTGGATGGCGCGCGCGACGAGCTCCTTGCCGGTGCCCGACTCGCCCTGCACCAGCACCGGCGCCATGCTGCGGCCCACCTTGTCGATCAGCGCGCGCACCGAGCGAATGGCCGGTGACTCGCCAACCAAGCGCAGCGCGGTTGCCGACACCGTGCTGGCCGGCGTGGGCGTGCGCACGGGTTCCGGCGCGCGTTGGGCGGGCTGGCGCCCCAGCGCCGAGCCGACGACGAGCCGGAACTGGCGCAGGTCCACCGGCTTGGTCAGGTAGTCGAAGGCGCCGGCCTTCAGCGCCTCGACGGCGTTCTCGGCCGAGCCGAAGGCCGTGATGACGACGGCCTTCTCCGGTCTGCCGGCCTGCTCCAGCCAGCGCAGCAGCGCCAGGCCCGAGCCATCGGGCAGCTTCATGTCGGTGATGACGGCGCTGTAGGTCGCGGCCTGCAAGTGCTCCAGCGCCTCGGCCACCGTGCCGGCGCTGTCGATCTCATAGCCCTCGCGCAGCAAGGTCAGCTCGTAGAGCGTGCGCAGGTCCGGCTCGTCATCGACCACCAGCAGGCGCACAGGCGTGGCATTACTCATCGTGACTCGGGCATGCGCAGGCGCACACAGAATTCGTTGGCCGCCGCGTCGGCGGCACGGCGGTAGTCGATGCGGGCGCCATGGCGCTCGCACAGCTCCCGGCAAATATAGAGGCCCAGGCCCGAGCCGCGGCTGCGCGTCGAGAAGAAGGGCTCGAACAGATGCCGCTCGATCTCAGGCGGCACCGGCGGGCCGGCGCTGCGCACGACCAGGTCCAGCGCCTCGCCGCGGCGGTCCAGTGCGACGCGGATCGCTCCGGCGCCGGGCTCGGCATGGCGGTGCGCGTTGTCCAGCAGGTTGACGAGCACACGGCGCAGATGCTCGGCATCGAACAGCGCGATCAACCCGGGCGCGGCGATCTGCAACTGGAAGCGGCTCTGCGCGCCGGGTGCCACGCCGTTGACATGCGCCCAGTCCCTGCAGGTCTCCTGCACGAGGGCGCTGGCATCCAATGGCTGCGTGTCCGGCTGCATGCCCGGCGCCACCTCGGTCACGTCGTCGACCAGGCGCTTGAGGCGCTGCACGTTGGACGCGACCATCTTGGTCAGCTGTTCGGCGCGCATGCCGGCCACGTCCTCGGCGATCAGCGCATTGGCCTGCGCGATGGCCGCGAGCGGGTTGCGGATCTCGTGCGCGATGCCAGCCGACACGCGGCCCATCGCGGCCAGCTTCTCCTGCCGCGTGCGTGCCAGCAGCTCGCGGTTGTCCTCGACGAACAGCACGCACAACTCCTCGCTGCCCTCGCGCTGGCGCGTGAAACGCAGGCGCAGGCGCAGGCTGCGGCTGACGCCACTGTCCAGCGGCAGCATCACGTCGGCCTCGGTGCCCGCGCCGCCGCCGCCGTTCGCGTAAGCCTGCTCCAACGCCTGCACCAGCGGTTGCCAGTCCGGCCGCCCGCGCAGCTGCCAGCTCAACTCGCCGCTGTCGGCACCCAGCAGCGCGCGCGACGCCGGGTTCATCGCCCGGACGCGGCCACGCCGATCGACGACGAGCACCCCCTCCTGCATCTCGTCGATGACGAGGCGGTTCAGCGACTCCTGCTGGCGCGCCAGTGCCAGGCTGCCACGCGCGGCCTTCTCCTCGCGGGCCAGCCGCGCGCTCAGCTCGCCCGCCAGCAGGCTGACGGCGAACAGGCCGCTGCCGACGAGGCCGGCCTGCGTGGTCTTGATGCCAATGTCCACGCCCAGCAGCAGCGACCAGGCGGCCGCGCCAAGCAGGCCCAGCGTCGCGATGGCCGCCGTCGCCAGCGCCAGCATGCGCGGGCTCAGCACGGCCGCCATCAGCACCGGCATGACGAACAGGGCGCCATAGTTCACGCCGCTGGGGTCCAGCGCATGCAACACGCCGAACAGGATCAGGTCCACACCGATCGCGCTCCACCAATGCGGGCTGCTGATGCGCGCCAGGCTGCGCGGCGACGCGCCGCGGCGAAGCTGCGGCAGCAGCCACAGCGCCACCGCAGCCACCGCATAGGAGGCGCTCAGCGCCAACGTCGAGCGCGCCGGTGGTGTCGACAGCACGGAGGCGATCAACTGTGCCGCGATCAGCGCCACGCCCAGCGCCGCGCGCGCGGCGAGAAACGCGCGGTAGAGCCGGTCGAAGGCCGCGCTCGTCTCGGCCGGCTCGGCCGGCGGTGATTCGACGAACCAGCCGCCTTCAGCCACGGGTCGTCGCCACGCTCAGCCCTGGCCCTGCCGGGCCTCGAAGCCCGCGCGGTGCGCGGCGCTGCAGAACACGCCACCCTTGCCGGGCAAGGTCTCGTCCGCGGGCAGGTGCATGCCGCACTCGGCACAGCGCAGCATGGCTTGAGGCCGCGCCGCGGGAGGCGCCGGCGGCGGCGCCTCGGGATCGCGTTCGCGCGGCCGTGATCGCTTCAGGCCCAGCACGAAGAAGAAGCCCGCCAGCAGCAGCAACAGCAGCAGGTACTTCATGCGCCACCCCCGTTGCCCGCGCGCTGCAGGATGACCTCCAGCACGAAGCGCGAGCCGGCATACGACAGCAGCAGCAGCGCGGCGCCGGCGTACAGCCAGCGCGTCGCACGCCGGCCGCGCCAGCCGTAGATGCGTCGGCCCACCAGCAGGCCGGTCAACACCAGCCAGCCCAGCACGGCCAGCAGGTTCTTGTGGTCCCAGCGCCAGGTCGGCGTGAACCACCAGCCCAGCAGGATGGCCAGCGACAGCACGCCCACGCCGGCGGCGACGAACTGGAAGGTCAGCCGCTCCAGCTGCAGCAGCGGCAGCCCGCCGGGCGTGGACTGCTTGCGGCGCAGCTGCGATTCGGCGCGGTTCAGCAGCGCCGCATGCAGCACGGCGACGCCGAACAGGCCGTAGGACGCCAGCCCCAGCACCCAGTGCAGCGGCGCCCAAGGCGAGGCGGCCAACGGCCGGCTCTCGCCGGGGAAGCTCCACGCCAGCAGCACGGCCGCCGCCGCCAACCAGGCCAGCACGCGGCGCACGCTGTGCAGCGGCAGGAAGCGGCTTTCGATCAGATACACCGTCAGCACCAGCCAGGTCGTCATGGACAGCGCCGGCGCGAAGCCGAAGCGCGCGCCCGGCGTGGCCAGGCCGTAGCCGCTGATATCTATATAGAGGGCGATGAATTGCGCGGTCCAGGCCAGCGCCATCGGCGGCACCGAACGCACTGGCGGGCGCGTGGCTGTGTCCAGCTCGCCGGCACGGGCGCGCAGCAGCCCGACCCAGATGTAGCCGAGCAGCGCCAGCACGCTGGCCACGGCCAGTGCGAGACCCGGTCCGACGCCTTGAGCGCCGACGGCGGCGTCTGCGAGGGGGGCGGGCGATAAACTCATGGCTGCAGTGTACTTTTGGGTTCCGTGCGTTCTGCCGGTTCAACCCTCCCCAACGATGGCATCCAACCTCACCGACCGCCTGAGTCGCCTTGTCAAGACGATGCGCGGCCAGGCCCGCATCACCGAGACCAACGTGCAGGACATGCTGCGCGAGGTGCGCATGGCCCTGCTCGAGGCCGACGTGGCCCTGCCCGTCGTGCGCGACTTCATCGCCCGGGTCAAGGAGAAGGCGCTGGGCCAGGAAGTGGTCGGCTCGCTGAACCCCGGCCAGGTGCTGGTCTCGGTCGTGCACAAGGAACTCGCCGCGACCATGGGCGAGGGCGTGGCCGACATCAACCTGGCCGCCCAGCCGCCCGCCGTCATCCTGATGGCCGGCCTGCAGGGCGCCGGCAAGACGACGACGACGGCCAAGCTGGCCAAGCACCTGATCGAGAAGCGCAAGAAAAAGGTGCTGACGGTCAGCGCCGACGTCTACCGCCCCGCCGCCATCGAACAGCTGAAGACCGTCACGCGCCAGGCCGGCGCGGAGTGGTTCGAGTCCACGCCCGAGCAGAAGCCGCGCGACATCGCGCTGGCAGCCCTCGACTACGCCAAGCGCCACTACATCGACGTGCTGCTGGTCGACACGGCCGGCCGCCTGGCCATCGACGAGGCCTTGATGGCCGAGATCAAGGACTTGCACGCGGTACTGAACCCGGTCGAGACGCTGTTCGTCGTCGACGCGATGCAGGGCCAGGACGCGGTCAACACGGCCAAGGCCTTCAAGGACGCGCTGCCGCTGACCGGCGTCATCCTGACCAAGCTGGACGGTGACTCGCGCGGTGGCGCGGCGCTGTCGGTGCGCCAGATCACCGGCGCGCCGATCAAGTTCGCCGGCGTGTCCGAGAAGATCGACGGGCTGGAGGTGTTCGACGCCGACCGCCACGCCGGCCGCGTGCTGGGCATGGGCGACATCGTCGCGCTGGTCGAACAGGTCACGGCCAACGTGGACATGGCCTCGGCGCAGGCCATGGCCGACAAGCTCAAGAGCGGCAGCGGCTTCGATTTGAACGACTTCCTGCAGCAGATCGCGCAGATGAAGAAGATGGGCGGCCTGGGCGGCCTGATGGACAAGCTGCCGCAGAACATGATGGGCAGCAAGCAGCCCGGCCAGGCCGACATGGACCGCGCCGAGCGGGACATGAAGCGCATGGAAGGCATCCTGCGCGCGATGAGCGCCAAGGAGCGTTCGCACCCCGCGTTGTTGATGGACGGCAAGAGCAAGGCCAGCCGCAAGCGCCGCATCGCGGCCGGCGCAGGCGTGCAGATCCAGGACGTCAACCGCCTGCTGAATCAGTTCGACCAGATGCAGCAGATGATGAAGAAGATGAAGGGCGGCGGCCTGATGAAGATGATGAAGCGCATGGGCGGCATGAAGGGCCTGCCCGGCATGTGATCTAGCCGAACAGCACCAGGGCCGCGCAGCCGAGCAGGCCCAGGCCACCCAGGCGGTTCAGCCACGGCCCGGCCGGGGCACGAGCCCGCAGCCGCACGGCGGCCGCGATCAGCAGCGCAAACCAGCCGATGTTGATCAGCTCGAACAGCAGGCCCAGCCGCAGGAAGCCGGCCAGCCAGTCGTCGCTGTCCGACGCCAGGAAGAGCGGGAAGAAGGCGCCGAAGAACAGGATGGGCTTGGGGTTGAGCAGCGTCAGCAGCAGGGCCGGGCCGAAAGCGGCACCGGGGGGCACCTGGGCGGCGTCGCGGGCCGGCGCGCTGCGCAGCATCGCGAGGCCAAGCCAGGCCACATAGCCCGCGCCGACGATGCGCAAGGCCAGCAACGCCGCCGGCCACTGGCGCAGCAACGCGCCCAGACCCAACCCGGCCGCCGCGATCAGCAGCAGGTCGCCCACGACCAGGCCCGCCACGGCCCGCAGCGCGCGCGGCGCCGCAGTGCGCGCCTGGCCCAGCACATACAGCGTCGCCGGCCCCGGCACGACGATGACGAGCAGCGCGGCCAGCAGGAAGGCGCCGAGGTGCTGGATGCCGTTCATGCGCTGACCGCCGCGCCGTTCAACGCGGCGGCATGCGTGTCGATGAGCGCGTCCAGCCAGTCGTCGACGGCGCCGAAGCGCCAGCCCAGGACCGCGGCGCGGCGCGTGTCCATGGCATGCGGCGCGGCGTAGTTGAAATCGTCCGCTGCGTCGCCCGGAGCCAGCCGTACCTCCCTGCCCAGCCGTGCGGCGATGCGCGCGCGCAGCCCGGGTGCCGTCAGCGTGCCAGCACTGGCGACATTGAGGGGGCCGCGAAAGTCCTGGCGGCCGGCCCAGACCAGCAGCTCGACGACGCCGGCCACATCGATGAAGGAGGTTCCGCCCGGCACTGCCGCATGCCGCAGGGTCTCGCCGCGCAGCACCGCCTCGACATGGCCGCGCAGCCGGCCGGTGAAGTCTTCCGGCCCGCCCAGCACATGGGCCAGGCGCAGCGTCGCGGCCGGCAGCCCGGGCGCGGCCAGCAACGCGGCCTCCGCGCGGCGCTTGCCGTCGCCATAGGCGGTGGGCGGGTGCGCCACGGCCTGCGCCGGGTCGAGATCGTCTTCGCGGTACGCCCGCTGCAACCGGCCATGCAGCGCGTCGTAGACCTCGATGGTCGACGTCATCAGGTAGCGCCCCACCCGCCCGGCGAACAGCCGCGCGGCCAGCGCCGCTTCGTCCGGGCCGTAGCACATCTGGTCGTAGACCAGGTCGAAGCGCGCATCGCCGAAGGCGGCCTGCATGGCCATCGCGTCGCCGCGGTCCACCGCGATGCGGCGCACCCGCGTGCCGAAGGGGTCGGGCGTGCGCCCGCGCGTCGCGACGGTCACGCGCTCGCCGGCGGCGAGCAGCGCCTCGACAAGGCGGATGCCGAAATAGCGCGTGCCGCCGATGACCAGGATTTCTTGACCCATGACTGCTCCTTGGATTGCCTGGAGCGCAGTCTTCCCTCTGGCCATTCCGGTGGAAAGCGAGAATTGCCAACCCTGAGGATTAGCCAAACCTAGCCTTCACCATGCCCAAGCCGTTTGCCAGCCTGTCCGGCCTGCTGGACTTCGAGGCGGCCGCCCGCCTCGGCAGCTTCCGCGCCGCTGCGGCCGAGCTGCACAAGACGCCGGCCGCCCTGAGCCAGCAGATCAAGCTGCTGGAGCAGTCCCTCGGCCTGCCGCTGTTCGTTCGCCACCCGCGCCACGTCGCCATCACGCCGCCCGGCCAGGCGCTCGCGGCAACCGTCACGCGCATGCTGGGTGAGCTGCGCGGCCAGGTGCTGGCGCTGCGCGAGACGCAGGACCCGCACAGGGTGCGCGTGTCCAGCACGCATTCGCTGACGATGAAGTTCCTGGTGCCGCGGCTGCACCGCTTCACGGCTGCGCACCCGGCGGCGGACGTGCGTGTGGAGGCCAGCGACCAGCTCGCGGACCTGGACGGCGGCGGCTGCGACCTCGCGCTGCGCTACCAGTCGCTGGCCACGATGGACGCGCCGCCGCTGTATGCCGAGCAATCGGTGGTCGCCTACAGCCCGGCGCTTGTCGCCAAGCCGGTGCCGCTGGCCGGGCTGCTGCGCCAGCCACTGCTGCACGAGGAGGGCGGGCTGGACGCTTGGCAGCGACTGCTGGCGCGCGAGGGCCTGGCGTCTCGCCGCCACCTGGACTTCTCACGCGCCTGCAGCCACGGCGGGTTGCTGGTGCAGGCCGCCGTGGCGGGCCTGGGCGTGGGCCTCGTGCCGTTCGCGCTGGCGGCCGAGGACCTGGCGCAAGGGCGCCTCGTGCGGGCCGACTGCGCGCCGCTGCCCTCGGCCTATGGCTACCGCCTGCTGCGCGGCGCCGCACGCGGCAGCGCGCCGGCGGTGAAGGTCTTCGAGGCCTGGATCAAGGCCGAGTTCGAGCAACTGACGCCGGACGGCCCGGTGGGGACACAAGTGCTCACACTTGGTCCCAAGGTCAGGGGACGGCCGGGCATGGCCAAGGGCAGTCGCGGCCGCTAGCGTGTCGCGCATGCTCAACCTCCAACTCCCCCGCGCCGTGGGCGCCTGGCTGAACCGCCTGACCCGACCGGACGGCCCCCTGAGCGCCGACGCGGCCGACACCGTGATGCGCTGGCCACCCACGCCGGCGCGCGTGCTGGTGAGCTCGGAGCGGCATGCCCACAAATGCATCGCCCAGGCGCTGGCGCTGGAGCACCCCAAGGGTTTCCTGCTCGCGCATGTGCCCCTGCACAAGCTGGTGCGGGTGCCGCGCCAGCATTCCTATCGCGAATGGCTGTCGCGCACTGGTCTGCTGACCGTTGACTTCGCGCTGTGCGACGAGCACGGCTATGTGCGCTCGGTGGTGATGCTGCCCATCCCCGAAGACCAGCCCCGCCAGGCCCGCAAGCGCGAGCGCTTGCTGCGCGTGCTGGGGGCGACCGAGCTGGTACTCACGCAGTGGGACCGCGAATGGCAAGGCGAGGATGGCGAGCGCCTGCGCACCACGCTTTTCCCGAAGCCGCGCGGTGCCGGCTACTACGCCGACACACCGCACGCGCACTGAGCTGACGCCCCTCGCCCGGTCTGAGCGCGGCTTGGTGCTCAGGCCGCGAGGGTCACTCCAGCAGCGCCCGGGCGAATTCGCGGGCGCTGAAGGTCTCGAGGTCTTCCAGCTTCTCGCCCACGCCGATGAAGTAGACCGGCACGGGCCGCTCGCGCGCGATGGCCGCCAGCACGCCGCCCTTGGCGGTGCCGTCCAGCTTGGTGACGATGAGGCCCGTCAGCCCGAGCGCCTCGTCGAAGGCCTTGACCTGGTTCAGCGCGTTCTGGCCGGTGTTGCCGTCCACCACCAGCAGCACCTCGTGCGGCGCGTCGGCTTGCGCCTTGGCGATGACGCGCTTGATCTTCTTCAGCTCCTCCATCAGGTGGATCTGCGTGGGCAGGCGGCCCGCCGTGTCGGCAATGACCACGTCGGCACCGCGCGCACGGCCGGCGTTGACGGCGTCGAAGGACACCGCGGCCGGGTCGCCGCCCTCCTGGCTGATGATCTCGACCTTGGCGCGGTCGGCCCACACGCCCAGCTGCTCGCGCGCGGCGGCGCGGAAGGTGTCGGCCGCGGCCAGCAAGACCTTCTGGTCGGCCTCGGCCAGGTGGCGGGTCAGCTTGCCGATGCTGGTCGTCTTGCCGGCACCGTTGACGCCCACGACCATCATCACGGTGGGCGTGAAGCGGCCGACTTCCAGGCTTCGCTCCAGCGGCGCCAGCAGCTCGGCCAGCGCGTCGATCAGCAGCGCACGCACGGCCTGCGGGTCCGTGGCACGGGCGTCCTTCACGCGGCGCTTCAGGTCGTCGAGCAGGAACTGCGTGGCCTTGACGCCGGCGTCGGCCATCAGCAACGCCTCTTCCAGCTCCTCGTAAAGCTGGTCGTCGATCTTGGTGCCGCTGAAGACGCCGGCAATGCTGCCGCCGGTCTTGCGCAGGCCGGCGCGCAAGCGCTCCATCCAGCTCTGGCGCGGTGCAGCGGCCGGTTCGGGCGTCGGCGGTGGCGGGGCCATGGGCCGGGCGGGCGCAGCCACCACGGGCGCAGGGGTCTGCGGGGCGGCAACCGGGACGGCGGCGGGCGCTGCCACCGGCGTGGGCGTGGCGGCAGGCGCTGCAGGCGGCGGTGGCGGGCTGGCCGGCTTGGTGACCCAGCCCTCGGGCAGCAGGGTCGGCGCCTCAGCGGGGGCAGGAGCCGGCGCCGTCTTCTTGAAGAAACTGAACATAGCCGGGCATTTTCGCCTGCCGCCACGACAAGGCCCTGACGGGGCCTTTCTCGCACGCGCTTGATTTTTTGGTGGCGGTGAACGGGGTGACACTGATCCAGGCTCCCCGCACTCCCGGTCCGCTATGCACGCTGCTCTGCCGTCTGCTCCGTCGCCCCGCTCCGCCATCTGGTGGGCGGCGCTTTTGCTGTGCGGGGCCTTGCAGGCGCAAGACCTGCCCGGCCAGCAGGCGCCCACCGCCGTCAGCACGCCGGCGCCGGCGACCGTCCCGGTGGTCAAGCCCGAGCGCACCTACCTGATGTCGGCCTTCATGGCGACCTCGCAGAACACGCTGAGCCTGTTCAGTTCGGCCGACGGCATCAACTTCACGTCGCTGGGCTCGGAGGTCTACACGCCGGCCAAGGAGCTGCTGCGCGACCCGTCCATCATCCGCGCGGCGGACGGCCTCTACTACGTCGCCTACACGACCAACTGGAACGGTTCGACCTTCGGCATCGCCAAGTCGGCCGACCTGAAGGCGTGGACGCATGTGGCCGACGTGCCCGTGAAGCTCCCGGGGGTGAAAAACGTCTGGGCGCCGGAATGGTTCCGCGACAGCGACGGCAGCTTGAAGCTGGTCGTCAGCCTGTCCACCACCGGCACGCAGGGCCCTTTCGGTGCCTACACCGTGAAGGCGCTGGACGCAGGCTTCACGAAGTTCGGCGAGCCCGTGCCCATGCAGGGGCTGGAGAAGAACTACATCGACACCTTCGTCATCCCCCACGAAGGCCGCTACGTGGCCTTCACGAAGAACGAGACGACCAAGTTCATCGAGCTGGCGACGGCACCGTCGCTGGACGGCCCATGGACCTTCCAGAAGACCGGCGACTGGGCCGGCTGGGGCGGCCCGTCGGAGGGCCAGGCCCTGGTGCCCATCAAGGGCACGGACGGCAAAGCAGGCTGGCGCATCTACTTCGACGACTACATGACGAAGCGCTACTGGTATTCCGACAGCTTCGACGGCCTGCAGACGTGGACGGCCAAGAAGGAGCTGGGCGGCGTGTCGGGCACCGTGCGGCACTTCACCGTCATTTCCGAAGAGACCGCGCAGATCGAGCGCGCGACGGCGCCCAAGGCCAAGCCCAGAACCATCGCCTGGGACCGCCATTCGCTCATCATCGACGGCCGTCGCGAGATGATCTTCGCCGGTGAGTTCCACCCCTTCCGCCTGCCCTCGCCCAGCCTGTGGCGCGACGTGCTGCAGAAGATGAAGGCCTCGGGACTGAACGCCGTCTCGTTCTATTTCAGCTGGGGCTACCACTCGGCCAAGCCGGGCCATTACGACTTCACCGGCGTGCGCAACATGGAGCGCGCCATCCAGATGGCCGAGGAGGAAGGCCTGTACGTCATCGCCCGCATGGGTCCGTACGTGAACGCCGAGCTGACGGCCGGCGGTTTCCCCGGCTGGCTGCTGCGCCAGCGCGCCGAGGCGCGCACCGACGCGGCCGAGTACCAGGCCGCTGCCGACGAGTGGATGACGCAGATCAACGCGATCCTGGCCCGCCACCAGGCCACCAATGGCGGCGGCAACGTCATCGCGTACCAGATCGAGAACGAGCTGTTCGCGGTGAACCCCAAGAACATCCGTCACATGCAGCACCTGGCGGACAAGGCGCGGGCCGATGGCATCACGGTGCCGCTGTTCCACAACGCCGCGTCGCGACTGCCGGACTGGACGCCCAAGAACTCCACCGCGCCGTTTGCCAACCCCGGTCCGACCGACCTCTACGCCTTTGACGGCTACCCCGGCGGCGTCTGCGGCGTGGACGCCACGCCCGGCACGCCCGCACCGGCGCCGGACTGGGGCCTCTACGGCAAGAACTTCCCCAAGGTCGGCTCGCAAGCCTCGCCCAACACGCCCGGCTTCGTCGCCGAGATCGGCGCGGGCTGGTTCGACTACTGGGGCAGCAACGGCACCTACGAATGCACGGCGCAGCGCCAGGGCCCGGGCTACCAGCGCGTGTTCTACGGCAGCAGCCTCATCAACGCGCTGACCATCCACTCCATCTACATGGCCTTCGGCGGCACCAGCTGGGGCTGGCAGCCGGGACCCATCGTCTACACGAGCTACGACTACGGCTCGCCCATCAGCGAAGCCCGCGTCATGCGCGACAAGGCGCTGGTGCTCAAGCAGATGGGCGGCTTCGTGCAGGCCGCCACGCCCGTGCTCGCGCAGATGGACAAGGGCGAGGTGCTGGACCCGGGCAACGCGAAGGTCAGGCTGTACCACAACGTCAACAAGGCGCTGGGCAGCCATGTGCTGCTGGCGCAGCACAACCATCTGGAAGGCACGGCCGCCTTCGGCTTCAAGCTACAGACCAAGGACGGCAGCTACCAGGTGCCGCAGGCCGGCAAGCTGACGCTAACGGGCCAGGACGCCAAGCTGCTGCTGGCCAGCTATGCGCTGGAGCGCCAGCACCTGATCTACAGCACCAGCGAGCTGCAGGCGCAGTTGCAGCAAGGCGCGCGCGACGTGGCGCTGTTCTACGGCCGCAACGGTGACGACGGCGAGACCGTGCTGCGCTACGCGTCCAAGCCGACCGTGCAGCTGCTGCGCGGCCAAGCCCAGGTGAACTGGGATGCCAAGAGCGGCGACCTGCGGTTGAACTACGCCCATCAAGGCCTCATCGAGATCCTCATCAGCGGCGCGGGTCGAGCGCCCCTGCTGCTGCTGGTCGCCGACGAGAAGACCGGCCAGGCCTTCTGGCGCCTGCAGGCCGGCGGCCAGGCGGTGCTGGTGCGCAGCCCAGGCCTCGTGCGCTCGGCGACGATCGACGGCAAGACGCTGCAACTGCGCGGTGACACGACGGCCCCAAGCACGCTGCGCGCCTGGGTGCCCGAGGGCATCACCGGCTTGAGCTTCAACGGCCAGGCCGTCGCCACCGCCGCGCAGGACTTCAGCCTCACCGCCCGCGCCGCGCTGCCTGGCCCCGACGCTGTTCGTCTGCCCGACCTGACGCAGCTGACGTGGATGCGCCGCTTCGACTCGCTCGAAGCCGATCCCAAGTTCGACGACAGCGCCTGGCGCAAGACCGACGCCGGCGCGTCGGCCGCCAACGTCTACACCGCGCCCGACAAGGGCCAGCCGGTGCTGGCGATGAGTGACTACGGCTTCCATCATGGCGACGTCTGGTACCGCGGCCGCTTCACGACGACGGCCGATACCAAGCCGCTGCAGCTGGAACTCTTCTTCGGCGGCGGTGGCGCCGGGATGATCCAGGTCTGGCTGGACGGGCGATTCCTCGGCCAGCAGGAGCACGACACCGGCCGGCCCTTCCCCGAGACGACCGACACCTTCCGGCAGTTGCTGAAGGACCTGCCGCCGGGCGAGCATGTCATCTCCGTCGTCGTGCGCAACAACTCGCACAACTGGGACCTGTTTGCCGACGATGTGCACAAGGAGGCGCGAGGCCTGATTTCCGCGTCCATCACACCCAGGGGTGGCCAGCGCTCCGGCACGCCCATCGCCTGGAAGATCCAGGGCAACAAGGGCGGCGAGGACATCGCCGACCTTGTGCGCGGCCCCATGAACAGCGGCGGCCTGCACGGCGAGCGCATGGGCTGGCATCTGCCCATCGATGCCAGCAAACCGCAGCCAGGCTGGGACTCGACGACACCCGGCGCCGCACCGCCCGCCCCGGGCACCTACTGGCTGCGCAGCCACTTCAAGCTAGACCTGCCCGCCGGCCATGACGTGCAGCTGGGCCTGGCCTTCGGTGACACCACCAAGCCGCGCTCCGAGGTCGAGAACCGCGCGCTGATCTTCGTCAACGGCTGGAACCTGGGCCAGTTCATCGCCCACATCGGCCCGCAGCGCGTCTTCGTGCTGCCGCCAGGCATCCTGAACCCGAACGGCGAGAACACGCTGACCTTGGCCGTCACGACCGACGGCCAGGCCGCCAACGCGCTGGAGACCGTGCGACTGGTGCCGCTGGCCGTCGCACGCGGCGGCGTACCGTTGGAGCCCGTGCCCCAGCCTCGAACCCTGCAGCGCTGAACTGCCAAGAATTCACCGAGACAAGACCATGTCCAACCAGATCCTCAAGCCCGTCGACTCTTCCAAGATCCATCCGCTGCTGGCCCATCACACGGCACACCTCGGCGCGGACCGCGACGACATCCGCGGCGCCATCGATCGCCTGATCCACAACCTGATCAACATCGAGGACAGCGACGGCAAGTTCCTGCTGCGCCTGGACGACGGCCGCGTGCTGGACACCAAGGGCTGGAACGGCTTCGAGTGGACGCATGGCGTGGGCTTGTACGGCGTCTACAAGGTCTGGGAGCTGACCGGCGACCCCAAGGCCTGGGACATCATGACGAGCTGGTTCGAGGCGCGCTTTGCAGAAGGCATGCCCAGCCGCAACATCAACACGGTCGCACCCTTCCTGACGCTGGCCTACCTGTTCGACCGCACCGGCGACCGCCGCTTCCTGCCCTACATCGACCGTTGGGCCGAGTGGGTCTACAACGAGCTGCCGCGCACCGAGGAAGGCGGCTTCCAGCACATCGTCTACAACAGCGTGAACCACCAGCAGCTGTGGGACGACACGCTGATGATGTCGGTGCTGCCGCTGGCCAAGTTCGGCCTGCTGCTGAACCGGCCGCACTACGTGGAAGAGGCCAAGCGCCAGTTCCTCGTCCACATCAAGTACCTGTCCGACCGCAAGACCGGCCTGTGGTTCCACGGCTGGACCTTCGACGGGCGCCACAACTTCGCCAATGCCTTGTGGGCGCGCGGCAACTCGTGGGTCACCATCGTCATCCCCGAGTTCATCGAGCTGCTGAACCTGCCCGAGGGTGATGCGTTCCGCCAGTTCCTGGTCTCGACGCTGGAAGCGCAGGTGAAGGCCCTGGCGCAGTTCCAGTCGCCGTCGGGCCTGTGGCCCACGCTGCTGGACGACCCGACCTCGTATGACGAGGCCGCCGCGTCGGCCGGCTTTGCCTACGGCATCCTGAAGGCCGTCCGCAAGGGCTACATCGCCAAGGACTACGAGGCTTTCGGCGTGAAGGCCGCGCTGGCCGTGCGCAAGCACATCAACGACGCGGGCGAGCTGACGCAGGTCAGCTTCGGCACGCCGGTGTTCAATACGCTGCAGGAATACAAGGACATCCCGCTGACGTCCATGCCCTTCGGCCAGGCGATGGCGCTGCTGGCGATGGGCGAGTTGCTGGTGCGCTTCATCTGAGCCCGCCATGCAAAAGAACCTGCACCCCGCGGCCAGAGAGCCGGGCTGGATCAACTACTGGGGCTGGGGGTCGGGCGACGTGCTGGGCGCCGGCGCGCAGGCCGTCATCACCGGCTGGCTGTTCTATTTCTTCACGACCTTCTGCGGCCTGTCCGCGGTCGACGCCGGTCTCATCCTGGGGCTGCCGCGGCTGATCGAAGCCATCACCTGCCCGCTGATCGGCTACGTGTCCGACAACCTGCGCCACACCTGGGTGGGCCGCAAGATCGGCCGGCGCAAGCTCTTCCTGCTCATCACCATCCCGCTGCTGCCCAGCTTCGCGCTGATCTTCCGCGCCGGCCACACGTTCTGGTACTACCTGTTCGCCTTCATCTTCTTCGAGCTGCTGTACACGATGTTTCTCATCCCCTGGGAAACGCTGGCAGCGGAGATGACCAAGGATTACAAGCGCAAGGCCAAGTTCGCCGGCGCGCGCATGATCATTGCGCAGGGCTCGGCCATCCTGGCGTCCTACCTGCCCACCTTGCTGATTGGCCATTTCGGCGGCAAGGACTCGCCCGACACCTTCTTCTGGATGGCGGCCATCTTCGGCGTCAGCTTCTCGGTCGTCGTCACCATCGTCGTGCTGACGACCTGGGAGCGGCCCTACGGCACGCGCGAGCAGGCCGTCATGTCGCAGACCTTTGGCGGCTTCAACCTGAAGGCGGCATTGGCCATCCCGGCCAAGATGTTCCGCGACCTGTTCTCCACGCTGAAGATCCGCGCCTTCCGCCAGCACCTGTCCATCTACCTGGGCGGCTACCTGTCGCAGGACATCTTCAACACCGCCTTCCCCATCTTCGTGGCGACGGTGCTGATGGGCGCGACGCTCGTCATCTCGCAGCTGATGACGGTCATGTACGTGGCCCAGCTGATCTCGGTCATGGTGGCCATCCAGATCGTCATCCGCACCGGACCCGTGCTGGCCTACCGCATCGCCATCTCGATGTTCGGCGCGGCGCTGCTGCTCTACCTGGGCTTCTTCCTGACGACGCCCGAAGGCTTCCAGGCCGGTTTCAAGGCGCTGGGCGCCAACCTGTTCACTGCGCTGGACCCGTCGCGCGACAGCTTCAGCCCGGCCCTGATCTTCTGGCTGTTCCTGCCCATCGTGCTGGCCGGCCTGGGCCGCGGCACGCTGAACTTCGTGCCCTGGTCGGTCTACAACTACCTGCCCGACATCGACGAGGCCGTGACAGGCCAGCGCCGCGAGGGCATCTTTGCCGGCGTGATGACGCTGGTGCGCAAGCTGGCGCAGTCGCTGGCCATCATCGCCAGCGGCTGGATCATCGACCTGGGCGGCTACATCTCGCCCAAGACGCGGCCGGGTGAGGTCATCGTGCAAAGCGCCGAGGCCATCCAGACCATCACCGCACTGATGGTGGGCGGACCGCTGCTGATGATGCTGTTTGGCCTGGTGGCGTCATGGTCCTTCCGCCTCAATGCCGGCACGCACGCCGTGCTCGTCAACGAGGTGGAGCGCCTGCGCAATGGCGCGACGGAGGCGGAGACGCCGGAGAGCGGCCGCATCGTCGAAGACCTGACCGGTTGGCCCTACGACCGCCTGTGGGGCCGTGGCAGCGGCCACGCGGCGGACTCGTCGCTGCAACCGCTGCAGGCGCGGCCCTGAGCGCCGCGCCGACAAGAACCTGGCGTTGATCGGCGAACACCTGACGGACTGACACATGCGCTTGCTTCTCCCCTTGCTCCTGTGCGCACCCCTGTGCCTGGCCGGCTGCGCGTCGCCGCCGCCCGCCGCCAACGCGCTCAGCTTCGAGCTCAGCACGACGCCCGAGCCCACCTACAGCCGCGAGCGCGGCCACGGCTTCGAACCCGGCGCGCCGCGCAACGCGGCCGGCCAGCCCAGCTTCTTCACGGTGGACGTGCCCGCCGAGGGCAACTACCGCGTCACCGCGACGCTGGGTGGCGCCGCCGCCAGCGACACGACCATCAAGGCGGAGCTGCGCCGGTTGATGCTGGATGACGTGCGGCTGCCCGCCGGTGCGACCGAGACGCGCAGCTTCATCGTCAACGTGCGCACGGCCAGCATCGCCGCCGCGCCGGGCGTGGAAGCGGGCGTCGTCAAGCTCAAGGAGCCGCGCGAAAGCAGGGACGAGATCTGGGCCTGGGATCAGCGCATCACGCTGGAGATCAACGGCAGTCGGCCGGCGCTGCGGCGCGTGCTCATCGAGCCGGTCAGCGTGCCCACCATCTTCCTGCTCGGCGACTCGACCGTGGCCGACCAGTCCCGCGAGCCCTACAGCAGCTGGGGCCAGATGTTCACCGCCCTCTTCAAGCCCACGGTGGCCGTGGCCAACCATGCACAGTCTGGCGAGACCTTCCGCGACTCGCTGGCGCGCCGGCGCATCGACAAGATCCTGTCGGTCATGCGGCCCGGCGACACCGTGCTGCTGCAGTTCGGCCACAACGACCAGAAGCAGCAGAAGGACGGCAGCGGCAACGCCGAGACCTACCAGGCCGAGCTGCGCACGCATGCCGAGCGCATCCTGGCGCGCGGCGGCGTGCCGGTGGTCGTGTCGTCCATGGAGCGGCGCAACTTCGACGAGCAGGGCCGCCTGAGGCCCAGCCTGCTGGAGTACGCCGACGCCGCGCGCGCCGTGGCCAGGGACATGAAGCTGGCCTTCATCGACCTGAATGCGATGAGCCAGCAGCTCTACGCGGCACTCGGCCCCGAGCGCTCCAAGGCCGCCCACCCGTTGAACGCAGGCAAGATCGACAACACCCACCACAACAACTACGGCGCCATGCAATTGGCGCGTTTGGTGGCGCTGGGCCTGAGGGAAGCCCGCGTGCCGGTGGCGGCGCAGCTGCGCGATGATCTCGGCGCCATCGAGCCCAGCAAGCCGATGGCGCCGGAGCAGTTCCGCGTCGCGGCCAGCCCCGGCTTCACCCAACAGCGACCGCTGGGCGATTGAGCCGATGAAGAAGACCGTCCTTGCCGTGGCGCTGGCCTGCGCCGCGCTGATCCATGCGCCTGCCACGACGGCGGCGCCGCCCAAGGCCGCGGCCGTCAATGCGCAAGGCTTCTCGCCCGAGCGGCTGCAGCGCCTGGACGCGGCGATCAACGAGCAGATCGGCAAGCAGCAGCTCGCCGGCGGCGTGATGGCCGTGCTGCGCGACGGCAAGCCGGTCGTCTTCAAGGCCTACGGGCAGCGCGACATCGAGAACGCCAAGCCCATGCGCACGGACACGATCTTCCGCATCGCGTCCATGACCAAGGCGCTGACCACCGTGGCGGCCATGATCCTGTACGAGGAAGGCCGCTTCCTGCTGAAGGACCCGGTGGCCCGCTACCTGCCGGCCTTCGCCAACCTGAAGGTCGCCCTGCCCGGCGGTGGCACCGAGAAGCCGCGCCGCGCGCTGACCATCCACGACCTGCTGACCCACACGGCCGGCATGAGCTACGGCCCCGGCCCGGCGCAGGCGGCCTACACCGCGGCCGGCCTGACGGACTGGTATCTCGTCGGCAACGACGAGACGCTGGCGCAGTGGACCGACCGATTCGCCGCCCTGCCCTTGCAAAGCCAGCCGGGCGAGCAGTTCATCTACGGTTACGCGACCGACGTGCTGGGCCGCCTCGTGGAGGTGGTGTCCGGCCAGCCGCTGGACAAGTTCATCAAGGAGCGCATCACCGACCCGCTGCGCATGCCGGACACGGGCTTTGCCGTGCCGCCCGAGAAGGTGGAACGCCTGGCCAATGTCTACGGCCTGGAGGGCGGCCAGCTCAAGCTGATGGAGACGTCGGCCAGGAGCGACTTCGTCAACGGCCCGCGCAAGCTGCTGTCCGGCGGCGCGGGCATGCTGTCCACCGCGGGCGACTACACGCGCTTCCTGCAGATGCTGCTCAACAAGGGCGAGCTGGACGGCCAGCGCATCCTCGCGCCCAAGACCGTGGAGCTGATGACGGCCGACCACCTGGGCGACAAATCGCGCGGCGACGCGGACGGCTTCGGCCTGGGCTTCTGGGTCAACGTCAAGCGCGGTGGCTTCAAGGAGCTGGGCAGCGAAGGCGCGTTCGGCTGGGGCAGTGCCTATTTCCCGCAATACACGGTGGACCCGCAGGAGCGGCTGGTCATCCTCTTCATGACGCAGCTGCGGCCCGCGGGCAACTCGACGCTGCACCTGCGCGTGCGCGGGCTGACCTACCAGGCCTTGCTGCGCTGACAGCGCCTGTGCGTCACCACCACATGACAGCCGTCTCTCCCGCGGCCGACGCGTAGTACATGCGCACGCGCAGCACGTAGCTGCGCCCACGCTGCAGCCTGAGCTTGAGCTGGGCGTTGCGGTCCTCGCCACTGTCGTCGTCCCCACCACGGAACTTCAGCGCGCCGGCGACGTCCTCGAACAAGGCGAGCAGCGTATCGGCCTGGCCAAAGGTGGCGAGCTGGTAGCTGCGCGTGCGTGGCGGCTTGACGCGCAGATCGATCTGCTGCCCGGCCGCGATCTGCAGCCGGCGCGACTCCGCGAGCACCAGCTCCGTGAACTCGTTGACCGGCGGCTGCGCTGGATAGATCTTGCGCACCTGCGCGATGTCGCGCGCGGACAGGCCGCCGGCCGGCTGCAACGGCTCCACGCGGTACTTGCTCGGCTGCAGGATGAGACCGGGACCGAAGGGGTAGTGCATGACCGAGTCCGGGTCCCAGGACGTGCCTTCCACCGTCGACTCGTCCAGCTTGCGCAGGATGTTGAAGTGGGTCTTCTCCCGCGACCAGCGATTGGGCGGCGCCGCCAGCGCGGCGTAGACCTTCTCCTCGTCCCAGACGATGCCGGAGAAGGGGTTCTGGTGCTCGTGGTTGAAACCCAGCGCGTGGCCGATTTCGTGGACGGCCGTGTCCAGGTCCTGGGTCACGTCCCAGCCGATGTTCATCGTGCGTTCGTCAGCCGCGATGCCCAGCAGCGCCCGCCCGACGTAGGACCAGCTGCCATCGCCGGCCATGAAGCCGATGCGCAAGGTCGCCTGCTCACGGCTGGCGACCTCGCGAAAGCGCACGCCCAGACCCAGCTTGGCCCAGACATCGAACGCCTTGCGCAAGGCCTGCTTCTGCTCCGCGGCACCGGCCCAGGGCACGAAGCGGCTGCTGCCGTCGGCGAGCATGACCGTCTGTCCGTCGCTGGGCTGGTCGTAGAAGTAGTACGTCAGCTCGGTGCCGTTCAGCCACTTGTCACGCAAGGTGTTGATGGCAGCGGCGCGCTCGCCGAACACCTGCGGGCCGACGACCGGCGGCAGCCCCGGGCGCACGTTGCAGTAGTGGTAGTCATAACGCAGCGGCTGCGCATCGCCATCGACGGCTGGGGTGCGACGTGTGCTGTGAGGCGTGGAGGCCATGGAACTCTCCGGATATCGGGTGACGACGATTCAGCTTAGGCAGTGGCGGCGCGGCCATGCGCCGCAACCTTGGGGGCTGGCCGTGGTTGGCGTCCCTCCGATGGGGGATGAAGCCCGCAAGCGATCGCGATTCACACGGGTTGAGCGCTCCCACGATCGCGCGCGGCTATCACTTGCGCCCCACGCCCCTCGGCGGTGCCACGCCGCGGTGAAACGCTCAAGCGGTTGAGTACACGCGGGAGAGGGCCCTGCCTAGAGTCCGCTCCGGCCGATGGGAAGCACCCCTCGGTCGTGAATAACGACACGAAACCAGGAGACTTCATGAACACGACAAGCTCGCGCCCACTCTGGGCGCGCTGGCTGGCCGCAGGCCTGCTCGCCGCGACGGCACCGGCCGCGATGGCGGCCTTCAGCATCACCACCGTCCACGACAACAACAACGCGGCGCGGCCGCAGTACGTCATCGACACCGATGGCGGCCTCGTGTTCAAGGTGCGCGGCTGGGACGCCAGCAGCACGACGGCCATCGGCGACTTGTCCAGCATGGTCTACAAGGGCGTGGAGTACGCCGACCCCAGCCGTGGCACGCAGCTCAATTCCGGGGCCGACTGGCTCTACAACGGCGTCAGCGCGGTCGGTCTGAAGGTCGAGGCCGTCAGCGCCAATGGCACGGTGACCCCGGCTGCCAGTACCAACGGCGGCGTGGTCACCGCGACTGACTACATCCGCGTCACGCTCACCAGCACCAGCACCAAGGGCGGCGTGCTGACGCACTACTACGTGGTCAAGAAAGGCGAGTCCAACATCCACATGGGCACGCATTTCACCGAGCAGCCCGACGTGCACGGCCTGGTGCGCTTCATCGCGCGCATCCCGATCGCCAAGCTGCCCAACGGCGGCCCGGCCCACGCGGCCGGCGGCCTGGTCAGCTACAACGGCGAGAACTTCTGGGCCGAAGACCTGCGCGGCACCAGCGGCGCCATCGAGGCCAGCGACGTGTTCGGCTTCCCGAGCACCGACTCGCGCTACGGGCAGTCCCGCTCCAAGCACTACGCCAACCGTCGCCTGAAGGACTGGGAGTTCGTCGGCGGCAGCGGGCCTGGCGCGGGCATCTGGTTCTGGCGCGACAACAACGAAGGCGGCTCCAGCGGCCCCTTCTATCGCAGCCTGCTGCAACAGATCACCAGCACGAACAACGAGCTGACCTACATCGTCAACTACGGCGAGGCGCAGACGGAGCCCTTCCGCCTGAACGTGCTGAACACGTACACGATGATCTTCAACGACGGCACGCCCCCGACGGCAAGGCCGGACACCAGCTGGTACGGCCAGGTGGGCCTGGTCGGCTATGTGCCGCCGGTGGGTCGTGGCTCGGTCAGCGTCGCCGGCCTGACGGGTCGCGTCGCGGGCATCCCCTACACCGTGGGCTTCGCCAACGCACAGGCGCAATACTGGGCCGATGCCGATCCCGTGGACGGCCACCTCACGGCCAGCGGCATGATCCCGGGCATCTACACGATGACCGTCTACAAGGGCGAGCTCGCCGTGCAGACGGGTTCGGTGACGGTCACCGCCAACGCCAACTACGCGCTGAACCCGGTGGCCATCACGGCCGACCCCGAAGCCACGCCGGCCCTCTGGCGCATCGGCCGCTGGGACGGCACGCCGCAGGAGTTCATCAACGGCGACAAGCTGACCTTCATGCACCCGTCCGACGTGCGCATGGCGTCGTGGAACGTGGGCCCCTTCGTCATCGGCCAGTCCAACGCCGCGACGCAATGGCCGCCGTACCAGTGGAAGGACGTGAACAACGGCCTGCAGGTGCGCTTCACGCTCAAGCGCGGCCAGAACGCGGCGCCGCTGCGCCTGCGCATCGGCATCACGGCCGACTTTGCCGGCGCCAGGCCGCAGGTCACGGTGAACAGCTGGAGCTCCGCCATCCCGGCCGCGCCGCCCAAGGTGTCGCGCAACCTCACGGTGGGCACCTATCGCGGCTTCAACCGCACCTACAGCTTCGACATCCCGGCCGCGCAACTGGTCGTCGGCACCAACGTGCTGACCATCAACACCGTCAGCGGCACCGCCGGCACGAGCTTCCTGAGCCCGGCCCTGTCCTTCGACGCCATCGACCTGGTGGCCGCGCAATGAACGCCAAGACCATGAAAAGAACCCTCGCTCCTCTCCTGTCCGCCTTGCTCGCCCTGCCGGCCATGGCCGCAGTCGTGCAGACCACCGGCGCCGGCAGCGCCACGCCGGGTGCAGCGCACCTGACCTACGCCGCCGACTTCGAGGCCAACGCCGGGCTGACCAGCCCGTGGCTGGAAGGCGGCCTGCAGTTCACGCACACGGGCCTGGACAACAACAACGGCGGCTGCGGCTACGCGGGCGAGTTCTGCGTGGACCTTGGCGCAGGCCAGGTCTACAGCGAAGCCTTCTCGGGCAACTACTTCGCGACCGCCGGCAGCAACGCCTACCTGTCCATCCGCAGCACGACGACGCGGCTCAACGGCATCGAGTTCGCCGTGGACTCCGGCTACGCCAGCATCTTCGTCATGTGGCAGACCTGGCTGGGCGGCGCGCTGACCGGCAGCGGCCGCGTGTCGTTGGGCGCGGCCGGCATCGGCGACGTGCTGGGCCTGAGCGACGCGGTGGGCTTCGAGGAAGTGCGTGTCTATGCCTTCGACAGCGCGACCGACACGGCAGGCTACAGCGTGCCGGCCATCGACAGCGTGCGCGCGTTCACCGTGGCCGAGCCGGGCTCGCTGGCGCTGGCCTCGCTGGCTGGCCTGGGCGTGGCGGGCATGCGCCGTCGTCGCCGCGGCTGATCCGAGCCGCACCAGTCAAAAGGCCGGCCTCGCAAGAGGCCGGCCTTTTTGTTGGCGCTCAGTGCGCGCCGGCCTGGGCCTGCCAGGCGTCGCGATAGGCCCGCCATCCCGGCAAGTCCAACGCAGCGACCGCAGCCTCGCGCGGCATGGCAATCTCACCGCCCCACTGGCTCAGCAGCCAGCCGCCGCAGGTCGTGCCGCTGGCGTCATCCGACACGATGACTTCGCGGCCGTCACGCAGGCCCGCCAGCAGCGCGCCAAACCACGGGTTGGCGGTGAACGCCCCCTCGACGACCACCGGCGCGTCGGCGCCCAGCGCCGCCAGGCAGTGGTCGGTCATCAGCACCACGTAGAGCGTTGCCAGCGCGGCTTCCTCGGCGGGCGTGGCCGGCGCAGGGCCGTCGATGCGACCGGCCAGGCCCGCGAACGGCCCACCGGTCTCGGCAAAGCAGGGCAAGGCCAGCGTCCGCTGGCCGATCAACTTCTCCAGCACCTCGCGCCCGAAGCCGGCCGGCTGGCCGCCCGCGAGGGCCGCGAACTCGCGCCCGCCCATGAAGCGCATGCAAGGCACCGCGTCACCAAACACGTTGCAGTTGGCCAGCATGTCCTGCGCCTCGACGAGCGGTCGCGTCGCCGAACCCAGCGCGGCTGCGATGACCCAGGTGCCGGTGGAGAGCACCGTGCAAGGCCCGCTCTGCTGCAGCGTCAGCAGGTGGCGCAGCAGCGACGCATTGCTGTCGTGGATGCCGCAGGCGATCTCGCAGTCGGCCGGCAGGCCGGTGTCGGCGGCAACGTCGGCACGCAGCGCGCCCAGCCGCGCCCAGGCTTCGCGCTGCGGCGGGAACAGCGCCTGCCAGCCATGACGCTCGACCAGGGACGACCACGCGCGCTCGCGCGGGCGCCACAGGTCGGTATGACAACCCAGCGACGTCACCTCGCTGGCCGCGACGCCGCACAGGCGCCAGGCCCAGTACTGCGGATACATCAGCACATGCCGGGCGCGCGCGAACTCGCTCGGGTAGCCCGCCTGCAGCCAGTCGAGCTGCCGGCCGAGGTTCAGCCCCGCCGGCAACTGCGGCGAGCCGCTTTCGTCGAAGCCCGGCCGCAGCGCGTCGTAGCGCGCTGCATCGCTGGCGTCACCCGGCACATGCTCGTAATCAGGCACCGGCAGCACCAGGCCCGCGTCGTCGACCAGCGCCGCTGTCGCGCCATGCGTGACGGGCACGATGGCGCGGATGTGCGCCAGCGCGGACAGCTCGCGCAGCTGGCCCAGCATCCAGCCCCATAAGCGCTCGGTGTCATGGTGCGGATAAGGCCCGTCGCGCTTCACGGTGTTGGGCGTGCGCACCTCAGCCAGCGTCTTGCCGGCTGCGTCGATGAGGGTCAGCTTGGCGTTGGTCTTGCCGATGTCGAGGACGACGGTGCCCGGTACCCCAGAGCTCAAGACACCAGCCCCGCGTGCCGGTGGTAGGAGCCCGACTCCAGCACGGCCGCATAGTCATGCGAGCTCAGCGCCGAAGCCTCCACCACGCGAGGGTCCACGGCTTCAGGCTCCACGGTGATGACGCGCACGCCGTAGTGCTCCAACAGCTGCACAGCACTGTCGGACGCGCCGGTGTCGGTGATGACGGTAGAGACGCGGTTCAGCCCGCACAGCACCAGGCCGGCCTTGCGTGCGAACTTGGAGCTGTCCACCAGCACGACCAGTTCCTCCGCCTGGCCGATGAGGCGCTTCTCGGCCTGGATCAGCAACGGGTCGGCTTCCATCAGGCCCAGGATGGACAGGCCGTAGACGCCCATGAACATCTTGGCCGCGTAGTGGTGCTGGGCGACGTCGTTCTCGAACGGGCTCAGGATGACGTTCTGCTCGCGGTAGACCTTGCCGCCGGGCAGGATGATTTCGTTGTCGCTGGTGACGAGCAGGCGCTCGGCCATCAGGAAGGAATTGGTCAGAATCTTCAGCTGTTTCTCGACGAGAAACTCCGCCATCATGAAGGTGGTCGTGCCACCATTGATGATGATGGTTTCGCCGTTATTGCACATCGACGTCGCATAACGGGCGATCGCGCGTTTGGCGGCAGTATGTTGCTGGGCGTTGTTTTGAAAAGTCTCGCTGGTCAGCGTATAGGACTTTTTCTTTTGCTCCAGCCTTTGAGCGCCACCACGGGTGCGCGTCAACTGGTTTTTCGCGGCCAGCCAGGAAATATCCCGGCGCACGGTGGCGGCAGATGCCGACAACCATTCCATCAATTGCTGCACGCTGGCATGCTCGCGCTCGTCCAGCAATTTGAGCAGACGCTTGTGGCGCTTGTGATTGATCATGAGAGTCACCTTTATCGGGCGCCCATCCGGAAGCGGTGGCGACCGTTGTCTCGTCGTTATGTCGCCCAGCCCTCAGTTGCATTCGCGGGGCGGGCGTCGCTTGCCTTTGGCGGACCGGCTGAGGCCGGGCGCCTGATTGCAGTCGGTGAGCGTAGGCGCCGGCTGCCGAACTGCTGTTCATCCTGATCGGCACCGCTCAACGTCGGGGACCGGCCAGAGGTGAAACACAGTTCCGAATGCAGATTACGTCAATCACATGACAGGGTCAATCAGGAAACGCTCATGCCCTTGAGCGTTTCGTGAGCGATCAGCTGCCCCGCCGGGCATTCGCTCATCCTTTTGATTTACTGCGCCGGCCCTGCGCATGGGGCAGCGTTTGAGCCCACACTTCGGCCCGCTTCACCCCAAAAGCCGGGTGCCGGACCGCAGATTGACCACCCATGCGGCCCGGGACGAACGAATGACGCACTGAATACAGGCAAGCCGATGACTGCAATTTCCCAAACCCCTGCGCAAACTCCGATCGTCTCCAAGTGGGACGACACCGTCGCAGCAAAATTGAGCGAACCCGAACTGCTGCTTTATCGCTCGAATCTGCTGGGCTCGGACCTGCGTGTGACGAATTTCGGCGGCGGCAATACCTCGGCCAAGGTCAAGATGCGCGACCACCTGACCGGCGAGGATGTCGAGGTGCTGTGGGTCAAGGGCTCCGGCGGCGACTTGGGATCCATCAAGCTGGACGGTTTCTCCACGCTCTACATGGACAAGCTGAATGCGCTGAAGAAGCGTTATCGCGGCCTGGAACATGAAGACGAGATGGTGGATTACCTGCCGCACTGCACGTTCAACCTGAACCCGCGTGCCGCGAGTATCGATACCCCCCTGCACGCCTATATCCCGAAGGCGCATGTCGACCACATGCACCCGGACGCGATCATCGCCATCGCCGCCTGCGCTGACAGCAAGCGCCTGACCGAAGTCATCTTCGGCGGCCAGCTGGGCTGGCTGCCCTGGCAGCGCCCCGGCTACGACCTGGGCCTGAAGCTCGAAGCGTTGGCCACGTCGCAGCCCAACCTCAAGGGCATCATCCTGGAAGGCCACGGCCTGTTCACCTGGGGTGACACGGCCAAGAGCTGCTACGAGATCACGCTGGAGATGATCCGCCTGGCCGAGCAGTGGCTAGCCGAGAACATCAAGCAGCCGGTGTTCGGCGGCGTCAAGACCATCACCCTGCCGGCCGAGCAGCGCGCCGCACTGGCCGCCAAGCTCATGCCCGCGCTGCGCGGCCGCATCAGCGCCAGCGAACGCAAGCTGGGCGACTTCAACGACAGCGACGTCGTGCTGGAGTTCGTCAGCAGCAACGACCTGGCCAAGCTCGCCGCGCTGGGCACGTCCTGCCCCGACCACTTCCTGCGCACCAAGATCCGCCCGCTGGTGCTGGACTTCGACCCGGCCAACCCCGATGTCGACGCCGTGCTGGCCGGCCTGGATGACGCGCTGGAAGCCTACCGCGCCGACTACCGTGCCTATCACGAGCGCTGCAAGCGCCCGAACAGCCCGGCCGTGCGTGATGCCAACCCCATCATCTACCTGATCCCCGGCGTGGGCATGCTGTCCTTCGCCAAGGACAAGGCCACCGCCCGCATCGCCGGCGAGTTCTACATCAACGCCATCAACGTGATGCGCGGCGCCAATGGCGTGGACACCTATGTCGGCCTGCCCGAGCAGGAAGCCTTCGACATCGAGTACTGGCTGCTTGAAGAAGCCAAGCTGCAGCGCATGCCCAAGCCCAAGAGCATGGCCGGCCGCGTGGCCCTGGTCACCGGCGGTGCCGGCGGCATCGGTCAGGCCGTGGCCCGCCAGCTGCTGCAGGAAGGCGCCTGCGTCATGCTGACCGACATCGACGGCGAAGCACTCGAAGAAGCCAGCAAGGCGCTGATCAAGGTCGGCGGCAAGGACGCCGTGGCCACCGTGCGCGGCGACATCACGTCCGAGGCCGAAGTCGAAGCCCTGATCGCAGCTACGGCGCTGCGCTTCGGCGGCCTGGACATCCTCGTGTCCAACGCCGGCATCGCCTCCGCCGCGCCGCTGGAAGACACCTCGCTGGAAATCTGGAACCGCAACCAGAACATCCTCGTCACCGGCTACTTCCTCGTCAGCCGCGCCGCCTTCCGTCTGCTCAAGCAGCAGAAGATTGGCGGCAGCATGGTGTTCGTGGCCAGCAAGAATGGCCTGGTCGCTTCGGCCGGCGCTTCGGCCTACTGCACGGCCAAGGCGGCCGAAATCCACCTGGCCCGCTGCATCGCGCTGGAGGGTGCTGCCATCGGTGTGCGCGTCAACGTCGTCAACCCCGACGCCGTCATCCGTGGCTCGCGCATCTGGGACGGCAAGTGGAAGGAAGAGCGCGCCGCGTCGAACAAGATCGATTCGGACAACATCGAAGAGTTCTACCGTCAGCGCAGCATGCTCAAGCTCAGCGTGTTGCCCGAGGACATCGCCGAAGCGGTGTACTTCCTGGCCAGTGACAAGGCCGGCAAGAGCACGGGCAACATCCTCAACGTCGACGCCGGCAATGCTGCCGCCTTCACGCGTTAAGCGCAAACTGGCAAAGCAGTACAGGAGACATCCATGACGACCAACATCATCGACGCCGGCCAGGTCGAGCAACACAACGCCGGCCAGCGCGCCACGCTGCAGGCCGACTACGACGCGCTGGGCGGCATGCTGTCCCGCCGCGGCGTGGACATCGAGGCGCTGACCGCCACCGCCCAGACCTTCGCCGTGGCCCTGCCCAGTTGGGGCGTGGGCACGGGCGGTACGCGCTTCGCACGCTTCCCCGGCAAGGGCGAGCCGCGTGACGTGACCGAGAAGCTGGAAGACTGCGCCGTCATCCACCAGCTGACCCGCGTCACGCCCGCCGTGTCGCTGCATTTCCCCTGGGACAAACCCAGCGACCCCAAGGCCCTGCGCCAGCAGGCCGACAGCCTGGGCCTCACTTTCGACGCGGTCAACTCCAACACCTTCCAGGACCAGGCCGGCCAGGCCCACACCTACAAGTACGGCAGCCTGACCGCGCAAAGCCAGGCCGCCCGCGAGCAGGCCGTCGCGCACAACATCGACTGCATCGAGCTGGGCAAGACGCTGGGCTCCAAGGGCCTGACGGTGTGGGTGGGCGACGGCGCCAACTTCCCCGGCCAGCACAACCTGCGCGGCTCGCTGGAGCGTTATCTGGACAGCGCCAAGGGCATCTACGCCGCGCTGCCGGACGACTGGCTGATGTACATCGAGCACAAGCTGTTCGAGCCGGCGTTCTACTGCACCGTCATTGCCGACTGGGGCACCAGCTTCGCCGCCGCGCAGACCCTGGGCGAGAAGGCCAAGTGCCTGGTGGACCTGGGCCACCACGCGCCCAACACCAACATCGAGATGATCGTGGCGCGCCTGGCGCAGTTCGGCAAGCTCGGCGGCTTCCACTTCAACGACAGCAAGTACGGCGACGACGACCTGGACTCGGGCTCCATCGACCCCTTCCAGCTCTTCCTCGTCTTCAACGAGCTGGCGGATGCGGCCGAACGTGACGGTGCAGCCTTCAAGCCGGCCTACATGCTGGACCAGTCGCATAACGTGACCGACCCCATCGAGAGCCTGATGAGCAGCGCCGTCGAAGTGCAGCGCGCCTTCGTGCAGGCCGCGCTGGTGGACCGCAAGGCGCTCGCCGGCTTCCAGGAAGCCAACGACGCGCTGCAATCGGCGCAAGCGCTGAAGAAGGCCTTCCGCACTGACGTGAGCCCCATCCTGGCGATGGCCCGCCTGCGCAGCGGTGCCGCCATCGACCCGGTCGCGGCCTACCGCGCCAGCGGCTACCGCGAGCAGGCGGCGGTCAAGCGTCCGCCGAGGGCGGGCGCATCCGGCAGCGGCATCGTCTGAGGTGGATGCCCAGGCCCTTGGCGCGCGCGGCGACGGCATCACGCTCGACACGCGGGCGCTGCAGGCCGCCATCGACGCCGCGGCGCTGAAGCGCGCCACGCTGAGCCTCAAGCCGGGCGTCTACCTGACCGGCGCCCTCTTCCTGAAGAGTGGCATGACGCTGCGCCTGGAGCGTGGCGCCACGCTGCTCGGCTCGCGCAACCTGGCCGACTACCCTGTCCTGCCCACGCGCGTCGCCGGCATCGAGATGCGCTGGCCGGCGGCGTTGGTCAACATCTACGGCGAGCGTGATGTCGGCCTCGTCGGCGAGGGCTGCATCGACGGCGACGGCCAGGTCTTCTGGGACAGCTACTGGGCCTTGCGCGCCAGCTACGAGCCGCGCGGCCTGCGCTGGGCGTCGGACTATGACGCGCAGCGGCCGCGGCTCGTGCAGGTCTTCGAGGCGGCCCGCGTGAACATCGGCGAAGGCCTGCTGCTGCGTCGCTCCGGCTTCTGGACACTGCACCTCTGTTATTCCGAGGACGTCACCGTCGACGGCATCACCATCCGCAACAACGACGAGGCCCGCGGCCCATCCACCGACGGCATCGACATCGACTCCTCGCGCCGCGTGGCCATCCGCCGCGCCGACATCGCCGTCAACGACGACGCCCTGTGCCTGAAGGCCGGCCGCGACGCCGACGGCTTGCGTGTGGCGCGCCCCTGTGAAGACATCACCATCACCGACTGCATCGTCCGCGAGGGCGCCGCCGGTCTCACCTTCGGCAGCGAGACCTCGGGCGGCTTCCGGCGCATCACGGCGCAGCGCATTGAGGTGCATGCCCCCGTGCCGGTCGGCCTGCTGTTCAAGAGCGCACCCACGCGCGGTGGCTTCATCGAGGACGTGTCCATCAGTGACCTGCGCCTGCACAGCGTGCCGGTGGCACTGCGCGCGACGATGAACTGGAACCCCGCCTACAGCCAGGCGCGCATTCCTGACCACGAAAGACCCAACGCCCCGCCCCACTGGTTGACGCTGGCCCAGCCTGTGCCACCCGAGCAAGGCCGCACACGGGTCGACGGCGTGCGCATCGCCGGCCTGCACGCCCGTGGCGCCGCAGTGGCCTTCCAGGTGGATGCCATGGCCGAAGCGCCGTTGCGCCACTTCCATTTCAGCGGACTGGACATCGAGGCCCACCGCGGCGGGCATCTGCAGGACGTGCAGGGCTGGCGCTTCGATGCCGACTGCCGCCTGCGCCTGGGCACGCCCATCGCGATGGGCGGCCACTGTGAGCTGGCTGGCCTGGCCGCCGACTGCCAGCGGCTGGACCCGGGCTTGCGCCGGCGTGACGTGTCGGACCTGCCCATGGCCGAGCAGGACGTGCTCTAGAAGATCAGGAGACAAACCCATGAGCGACGAGATTCGCGCCTTCAAGATGCAATTGAAACCCGGCGTGGTGGCCGAGTACAAGAAGCGCCACGACGAGCTGTGGCCCGACCTGGCCGAGGCGCTGCGCGGTGCCGGCATCCATGACTACTCCATCTTCCTGGACGAAAGCACGCTGAGCCTGTTCGCCGTGCTCAAACTCAAGGCGGGCATGCCCATCGACGAGCTGCCCACCTTGCCCGTCATGCGCCGCTGGTGGGACTACATGGCCCCGCTGATGGAAGTCGAAGCCGACAACAAGCCGCGCCAATGGGCACTGCCCTCCGTCTTCCACTTTGCGGGCTGACGCTCGCACTGCCGCTGCTTGCGGCAGCGTGGTGCGAGGCGCCGCGCAAGCTGGAGCAAGTCGCCACTGACGACTTCCGCGCCGGCCTCGCTCGCTGGCGGCTGGAGGCCGAGGACGCGCGCGCCGTCGTCACCGCCCAGGGCGGCGTGCTTGACATCGCCACGCCCGCCGGCCTGTCGCTGTGGTGGCGCGAGCCGCTGAGCGGCGACTACGCCATCCGCTTCACTGCTGTCGCCTTGCCCGCGCCGGTCACGGCGGGCACGCTCGCCGGTCGACTGTCGGACCTGAACATGTTCTGGAACGCACTCGAAGCCGACGGCAGCGAGCCCTACCTGCGCAGCGGCAAGTTCGGCGGCTACGACACCCTGCCCACCTACTACGCCGGCTTCGGCGCCAACGGCAACACGACGACGCGGCTGCGCCTGTACGACGGCAGCCAGCGCCGCTTGCTAACTGGCTTTGCTGACGGGGCCGTCGCCGAGACGGGCGAAGCCCCGATGACGCGCGAGACCCGGCTGCATGCCGGCAAACCGCTCAGCATCGAGATTGTTTCGCGTCAACCGACGGCCGCCGATCCCGTTCACCTGCGCTGGGTCGCCGACAGCAACGAAGTCTTTACGCGCGCCGATCCCAATCCCCGCCTGCACGGCTACTTCGCGCTCCGCACGACAGCCAGCCGATTGCAGATCAGAGACTTCCAGATCCTCCGCTGCCAATGAAGCACCTGCTCCCCGCCCTCAGCCTCGCCACCTCGCTTGCTGTCCACGCGGCGGAGCCGGTCAAGGTGGACATCCAGGCCGACAAGCCCGGCCCCGTCATCGCCCGCCAGATCTACGGTCAGTTCGCCGAACACCTCGGCGCCGGCATCTACGAAGGCCTGTGGGTCGGCACGGACAGCAAGATCCCCAATGTGCGCGGCTGGCGCAGCGATGTCGTCAACGCACTGAAGGCCATCAAGGTGCCCGTGCTGCGCTGGCCGGGCGGCTGCTTTGCCGACGAATACCACTGGCGCGACGGCATCGGCCCGCAGGCGCAACGCCCGCCGCGCGTCAACACCAGCTGGGGTGGCGTCATCGAGCCCAACACGGTCGGGACGCATGAGTTCATGGACCTGGCCGAGCAGCTCGGCAGCGAGGTCTACATCAACGCCAACCTCGGCTCGGGCACCGTGCAGGAAATGGCGCAGTGGCTGGAGTACCTGACGGCCGAGGGCGACACGGCCCTGGCCCGCGAGCGCCGCGCCAACGGCCGAGACAAGCCCTGGCGCATCCAGTACTGGGGCATCGGCAACGAGAGCTGGGGCTGCGGCGGCAACATGAAGCCGAGCTATTACGCCGACCTCTACAAGCACTGGGCCACCTTTGCCAAGGCACCGCGGGGCAACCGGCCCAAGCTCGTCGCCAGCGGCGGCCAGGAGCTGGAGCTGCACTGGACCGAGACGCTCAGCGCCGAGATCAAGCAGATGAGCGCCATCACCCACCACCAGTACTCGCTGCCCACGCGCGACTGGACGAAGAAGGGCGCGGCCATCGCCTTCCCCGAGACAGAATGGATCTCCACGCTGGCCGTGCCGCAGACCATCGACGTCTACCTCGCCAGGCACCGCGAGATCCTGGATCGCAACGACCCTACGAAGAAGTTCGCCATCTACTTCGACGAATGGGGCAGCTGGTACGACCCCGAGCCCGGCACCGACCCTGGCTTCCTCGTGCAGCGCAACACCATGCGCGACGCGGTGCTGGCCGCGCTGCACTTCCATGTCTTCCACCGCCACGCCGAGCGCGTGAAGATGGCCAACATCGCGCAGATGGTCAATGTGCTGCAGGCCGTGGTCATCACCGACAAGGAGCGCATGGTGCTGACACCCACGTACCACGCGTTTGCGATGCACCTGCCCTTCATGGATGCGACCTTGCTGCCAGTTCAGCTGACCGGCGTGCCCGACTACAAGCTGGGCAAGTACAGCATCCCGGCCGTCAGCGCGAGCGCAGCCAAAGGCGCGGACGGCAAGCTGCTGCTGAGCCTGACTAACACCAACCCGAACCAGAACCTGGCGCTGCAACTCGCCGTGGGCGGCAAGGGTGTGCGCGCGGTGGCCGGCCAGCTACTGACCGCCGCGACCATGGACGCCGAGAACCGTTTCGACGCGCCCGACCGCGTCAAGCCCCAGCCCTTCAAGGCGCAAGCCAAGGACGGCACTCTGAATCTCACGCTGCCGGCCAAGTCCGTGCTCGTCATCGAGGTGCAACCATGATCCGTCGTCTCTTCTGCCTGCTGGCCTTCATCGCCGCGCCCGCTCTCGCCGCCGATGCGCTGCGCCCGCCGCTGCTGCTGACCGGTGCCCGGGCTAATGTGCAGGACCTGTCTGGCCGCTGGACCTATTCCAAGGACCTGTACCGCACCGGCTTCACCGACATCAACGGCTGGGTCGCCAAGTCGCGCATGCAGCGCCACCGCGATGTGGACGTCGCCGCCGAGGAGACCAAGTCCGGCCCGGCCTTCTTCGAATTCGACCTCGACCGCGGCCCGGCCATGGACATCCCCGGCGCATGGAACTCGGCCACGCCCGAGCTGCGCTACTTCGATGGGCTGATCTGGTTCCAGCGCCGCTTCGATGCGCCGGTGAAGACCGGCCAGCGCAGCTTCCTGCGCTTCGAGGCCGTCAACTATCGCGCCTACGTCTACCTGAACGGCAAGGAAGTCGGTCGGCACGAGGGTGGCTTCACGCCCTTCGTCGTCGAGGTGACCGACACGCTGCGCGCACAAGGCAACCGCCTCGTCGTCGGCGTGGACTCCAAGCACGACGCCAACAGCGTCCCCGGCGAGATCACCGACTGGGATCTCTACGGCGGCATCACGCGGCCGGTCAAGCTCATCCAGACGCCCGCCACCTTCATCGACGACGCGACGCTGCGCCTGACCGACGCCGGCCGCCTCGTGGGCAGCCTGCAGCTCAACGGCCCGCAGGCCGCCAACCGCGCGGTCAGTCTGCGCATCGCCGGGCTCAACCTCACAGTCCCGGCCCGCACCGACACCAATGGCGAAGCCCGCTTCGACGTCGCCGCGCCCGCCAGCCTCAAGCGCTGGACACCCAACGCGCCAACGCTTTACGACGTGGACTTTGAAGCCGACGGCGACAAGCTGCGCGACCGCATCGGCTTCCGCACGATCGCCGTGCGCGGCAGCGAGATTCTGCTCAACGGCCAGCCCATCTTCCTCAAGGGCATCTGCATCCACGAGGAAGAGATCGGCCCCAACCCCGCGCGCCGCATCGACGAGGCCGCCGCACGCCGTCTGCTCGGCGAGGTCAAGAACGGCCTGCACGGCAACTACGTGCGCCTGTCGCACTACCCGCACAACGAGACCATGCTGCGCGTGGCCGACGAGATCGGCCTGCTGGTGTGGAGCGAGATCCCCGTCTACTGGACGGTGAACTGGGACAACCCGGCCACACTGGATCTGGCCCGCCGCATGCAGGCCGAGACCATCTACCGCGACCGCAACCGCGCCTCCGTCGTGCTGTGGAGCATCGGCAACGAGACGCCGGTGGCCGAGAACCGCACGCGCTTCCACACCGCGCTGGCCGAGACCGTGCGCGCGCTCGACCCGAGCCGCCTCATCAGCGCGGCGCTGCTGGTGGAGCGCAAGGGCGACACCATCCACATCGCCGACCCGCTGCTGAAGGAACTCGATGTCATCGCCGTCAACACCTATGCCGGCTGGTATGGCGACGACACGCTGGAGGCGGTGGGCAAGCTGCGCTGGGACGTGCCGGCGGACAAGCCGCTGCTGTTCAGCGAGTTCGGCGCCGATGCGCAGGCGGGCTTCAGGGACGCCCAGCTGCGCCGCAAGTTCAGCGAGGACTTCCAGGTCGACTACTACCGCGCCACGCTGGCCATGGCCGCCAAGGTGCCGACGCTGCGCGGCCTGTCGCCCTGGGTGCTGAAGGACTTCCGCTCGCCGCGCCGTGAACACCCGGTCTTCCAGAACGGCTGGAACCGCAAGGGGCTGATCTCCGAGACCGGCCAGCGCAAGGCGGCCTTCGAGTTCCTCGCCGATTACTACCGCAGCCTGCCGCGCTGACCGATCGCCACCTCCATCCAACCGTCAAGGTTTCCATGAAGCTGTCACCCTTCTCCCGCCGCGGCTTCCTGCAGTCCACGGCACTGGCCTCCATCGCCTCGTCGCTGCCCACCGCGCAAGCGGCCACGGCCAATCTGCCCACGACGACCGTACCTGTGGCCGATACCACGCTGCGCTGGCTGGACGGCGTCGCGCCGTCGCGCTTCGAGGGCGCCACCTTCGGCGTGCCCTGGCCGCGCGGCCAGGTGCGCTCGGCGAGCAAGGCGCTGGACTTCAAGCTCGGCATGCACGCCGTCCAGTCCTGGCCGCTGGCCTACTGGCCCGATGGCTCGCTGAAGTGGACGGCGCATGCGCTGGCCGGCGGCTCGCCGCAGGGCCCGCTGAAGCTCGAAAGCGGCACACCCGCAGCGGGCGGGTTGAGCTTGAAGCAATCGGCCACGCAGATCGTCATCACCGCCGGAGACCTCGCCTGGACCGTGCCCACGCGCGGCGCCGTGCTCATCGAGCAGGCCACGCGCGCCGGCCGCGTCACGCTGAAGAATCTCAAGCTCATCGCGCTGCGCCAGGACGGCGCCGAGCCCGAACTGGACGGCAAGGTCGCGCGCCAGGCCTTCAGCAGCAAGGTCAACACCGTCACCGTCGAGCAGCAGGGCCCGGTGCGTGCCGTGCTCAAGCTCGACGGCAGCCACTCAGGCAATGGCCGCGACTGGCTGCCCTTCTCCGTGCGCCTGTACTTCTACGCCGGCGCCGAGAGCGTGCGCATCGTCCACACCTTCGTCTGGGACGGCGACCCGGCCAAGGACTTCATCGCCGGCCTGGGCGTGACGGCGCAGGTGCCCATGACCAACGCCACGCACGACCGCCACATCCGCTTCTCCGGCGAAGGCGTGGGCGTGTGGGGCGAGGCCGTACGGCCCGTCACCGGCCTGCGCCGCGACCCCGGCCAGGCCTACAAGGACGCGCAAGTTGCCGGCCAGGCGCTGCCCGCGCTGAGCGGCATGGCCAAGCCCGTGCAGGACGGCCTGAAGTGGATCCCCGAGTGGAGCGACTTCTCGCTATCGCAGGCCAATGCGGACGGCTTCACGCTGCGCAAGCGCACGCAGGGCGGCCCCGCCTGGATCGACTCCAACGGCGGCGCGCGAGCCAAGGGCCTGGTCTATGCCGGCGGTGCGTCGGGCGGCGTGGCGCTGGGCCTGAAGGACTTCTGGCAGCGCGCCCCCGTGCGCCTGGACGTGCGCGGCGCGGCGACCGAACTCGCCGATGTGACCGCCTGGCTGTACTCGCCCTCCGCCCCGGCCATGGACATGCGCTCCTACCGCTCGCGCGGCGACATGGACACGCACGAGAAGGAGATCGAAGGCCTCAACATCACCTACGAGGACTACGAGGCAGGCTGGGACAACTCCGTCGGCGTGGCGCGCACGTCGGAGCTGCAGCTGTGGGTGCTGGGCGCCACACCGTCGCACCAGGTGTTCTCGGACATGGCCGAGCAGGTCGCCAACCCGGCGCGGCCGATGCTCACGCCGCAGCGCATCCATGCTGCCGGCGTGTTCGGCGACTGGGACCTGGTCGAGGCCGGCTCGCCAGCCCGCAAGCTCATCGAGGACCGGCTGGCGCTGCAGCTCAACCAGTACCTGAAGGAAGTCGAGCAGCACCGCTGGTACGGCTTCTGGAACTACGGCGACGTCATGCACACCTACGACGTCGACCGCCACATGTGGCGCTACGACATCGGCGGCTATGCCTGGGACAACTCGGAGCTGTCGACCGACCTGTGGCTGTGGATGAGCTATCTGCGCACCGGCCGCGCCGACATCTTCCGGCTGGCCGAGGCGATGACGCGGCACACCGGCGAGGTGGACGTCTACCACCTCGGTGAGTTCAAGGGCTTCGGCACGCGCCACGGGGTGCAGCACTGGTCCGACTCGTCCAAGCAGCCGCGCGTGTCCAACGCCGCCTACCGCCGCATCTACTTCTACCTGACCGCCGACGAGCGCTGCGGCGACCTGATCCGCGAACTGCTCGACTCCGACGCCGACATCGCCAAGGTCGACATCTCGCGCAAGCTCGCGCGCAGCGCCGCGCCGCCGGAAGCCTCGGGCCTGCCCGGCGTCGGCTTCGGCACCACCTGGGGCTCGTGGATCGCCGCCTGGCTGACTGAATGGGAGCGCACCGGCGACAAACGCTGGCGCGACAAGCTCGTCAACGGCATGCAGAGCATCGGCGACCTGAAGCGCCGCTGGTTCGCCGGTGGCGCGCCCTACGACGCCAAGACGGGCAAGTTCATGGGCCCCGGCGACAACGTCTCCATCTCGCACCTGAACGGCGTGTTCGGCGTCATCGAGATGAGCTCGGAGCTGCTGACGCTGGTGGACGTGCCCGCCTACCGCAAGGCCTGGCTGGAGTACTGCCGCCACTACAACGCGCCCAAGAACGAGATCGCCGCGCTGCTGGGCAAAGACCCCGGCGGCCGCAGCCTGACGGACACCTGCTCGCGCATGACGGCCTACGCCGCCTTCCACGAGAAGGACCGTGCGCTGGCGCTGCGTGCCTGGCGCGAGTTCTTCGCGTCACGCGCGCTCAAGGGCGGCGGCACGACACGGCGCATTGCCGGCGTGGACGTCATCCGGCCGCTGGACGAACAGCCCAGCATCAGTACCAACGACTCGGCGCAATGGGGGCTGGCCGGCATCCAGAACCTGGCGCTGATCGCCGACTCGCTGGACGAGGCGGCCAAGGCGGCCGGGCTGGTGTCGTGACGCTGAGCCGCCGCGTCGTGCTGGCGGCGGCGGCCGGTCTGGCGGGTTGCGCAACGGCCGGCACGGCGTTCCCGACGCAGTCGCTGAAGGTCGAGAACACGCCCTTCGACATGCCGCCGCTGCGCCTGCCGGTGTTCGATGGGCGACCACGCTTTGTCATCACCGACCTGGGCGCGAGCGTCGACAGCCAGGCGCTGACCTCAGCCGCCATCGCGAAAGCCATCGCCGCTGCGCACGAGGCCGGCGGCGGCATCGTCGTCGTGCCGCCCGGCAGCTGGCCCACCGGCCCGGTGCACCTGAAGAGCCGCGTCAACCTGCACCTGGACGCGGGCGCCACGCTGCGCTTCTCGCCCGACCCGGCCGACTACCTGCCAGCCGTGCTGGCGAGCTGGGAGGGGCTGGAATGCATGATCCATTCGCCGCTGGTCTACGCGTACGACTGCGAGGACATCGCGATCACCGGATCGGGCTCGCTGGAGGCGCAGATGGAGGTCTGGCAGCAATGGTTCGCACGGCCCAAGGCGCACATGGATGCGCTGGTGGCGCTGTACCGCATGTCGGTCGACGGTGTGCCGGCCCGAGAGCGTCGCATGACGGACGGCAGCGCCAACCTGCGCCCGCCCTTCCTGCACTTCAACCGCTGCCGCCGCGTGCGCCTGGAAGGCGTTCGCATCGTCAACAGTCCCTTCTGGACGGTCCACCCCTTCCTCTGCGAAGACGTGCTCATCCGCGGCATCAGCATCCGCGCGCACGGCCACAACAACGACGGCGTCGATCCCGAGATGAGCCAGCGCGTGCTGATCGAGGACTGCACCTTCGACCAGGGCGACGATGCGATCTCCGTCAAGTCCGGCCGCGAGCGCGACGGCTGGCGGCTGGCCACGCCGGCCCGCCACATCGTCATGCGCCGCTGCAAGGTGCTCAATGGCCACCAGCTGATGGCCATCGGCAGCGAACTGGCGGGCGGCATCTCGGAGGTGCTGGTGGAGGACTGCGAGGTCGACAACCGCGCCAGCACGCACAAGGTGCCGCTGAACAACCTGCTGTTCGTGAAGACCAACGAGCGCCGCGGCGGCTTCGTGCGCAACATCCACCTGCGCCGCGTGAAGGCGCACAAGCTGGCCGGCAGCGTGCTGGACGTGGACACGGACGTGCTCTACCAATGGCGCACGCTGATGCCGACGCTGGAGAAGCGGCTGACGCCCATCGAGGGGCTGTTCGTGTCGGACGTGGAGGCCGGCGAGGCCAAGCACATCAGCCGGCTGCGCGGCGAGGCGGCGCTGCCGGTGCGCGGCGTGACGGTCAAGCGTGTCAAGGTCGAGAAGCTGCTCGGCCAAGCGCACGACCATCGCAACGCCGTCGAGGTGTCGACATGAAAACGCTGCTCGCCACGCTGCTGCTCGCCGTGGCCTCGGCAGCGCAGGCCTTCGACGTCGCCATCACCGTCGACGACATCCCGGCACACGGCAAGCTGCCGCCGGGCGTGACGCGGCTGGAGGTGGCCGAGGCCCATCTGCGCGCGTTCAAAACGTTTGGCGTGGGCGAGGCCTGGGGCTTCGTCAATGCACGCGGCGCCGAGGCCGAGGGCGACGCGGTGCTTGTGGCCTGGCGGCGAGCAGGGCATCCGCTGGGCAACCACACGTTCAGCCACATGAACCTGGGTCGCGCGGCATCGCTGGAGGCCTGGACCGCCGACGTGGCGGCTGGCGAGCCCTTGGTTGAGAAGCACATGGGGGGTACGGACTGGCGCTGGTTCCGCTACCCCAACCTGTCGGTGGGCGACGGCGAGCGGCGCGATGCGGCGCTGGCCTTCCTGCGCGGGCGGGGCTATCAGGTCGCCGATGTGAGCCTGGCGTTTTCGGACTGGGACTACACCGATGCCTATGCGCGCTGCAAGGCGGCGGGTGACGAGGCGTCGGTCGCGGTGATGACGGCGCATTACTTTCGCGGTGTCGACGCAAGCATCGCGCAGGCGCTGGCGGAGTCCAAGGCCGTCTACGGGCGCACGATTCCACTGGTGCTGCTGACGCACATGGGGGCGTTCAGTGCGGTCACGTTGCCGGAGGTGCTGGCTCGGTTGAAGACCGCTGGCGCGAGGTTTGTGCAGCTGGCGCAGGCTCAGGCGGACCCGGCGTATGGACGCTTTGGCGGCGGCAGCCTGATTGCACGGGAGGCGCGGGCGCAGCACATCAGGTTGCCTGCAAGGGCTGCTGCTGAAGCATTCGATCCCAAGACGCTTTGTGCGGCCGCGCCATGAATGGATGCATTGCCGTTGTGCAATGGCCCCAGTCGTGATTGCGCCCCGGCACCGCGCTCGCCAACAACCCAACGGCACCCCCACCATGACGCTGCCAAGCATCGCCGCCCTCCTCGCGAGTCTGACCGTCGCGCTCTCGGCCCAGGCCGCCCGCGAGGTCTACAACTTCAACCCCGGCTGGCGCCTCCACGTCGGCGACGCCCCCGGCGCCGAAGCGCCCGCCTTCGACGACCAAACCTGGAAGCCCGTCACCCTGCCCCGCGCCTGGAACGAGGACGACGCCTTCGCCCAGGACATCGTCGACCACCGCACCGGCATCGCCTGGTATCGCAAGCGCTTCACGCTGCCGGCCGACGTGGCGGGCCGCAAGGTCTTCATCGAGTTCGAAGGCGCCCGCCAGGCCGCCGAGGTGTGGGTCAACGGCCAGCGCATCGGCCTGCACGAGAACGGCGTCACCGCCTTCGGCTTCGACCTCAGCAAGGTGGTGAAGCCCGGCGACAACCTCATCGCCGTGCGCACCGACAACCGCTGGGACTACCGCGAGCAGGCCACGAACCAGCGCTACCAGTGGGCCGACCGCAACTTCAACGCCAACTATGGCGGCCTGCCCAAGAACCTGCGGCTGCACGTGACGGACAAGCTCTACCAGACGTTGCCGCTGTTCTCCAACCTCGGCACCACCGGCGTCTACGTGCACGCGGCCGGCTTCGACATCCAGGCGGGCAAGGCCACCGTCACCGCCGAGGCGCAGGTGCGCAACGAGCATGACAAGCCGCGGCGCTTCGGCTACGACGTGACGCTGCGCGACACCAGCGGCCGCGTCGTCGCCACCTTCAAGGCGCCGACGCAAACCGTCGCCGCGGGTGCCACCACCACCGTCAGTGCCCATGCGCCGGTCACGGGCCTGCAGTTCTGGAGCTGGGGCCATGGCGCGCTCTACGACGTGGAGACGACGCTGACCGTCGGCGGCAAGCCCATCGACAACGTCGTCACACGCACCGGCTTTCGCCAGACCGGGTTTGCGAACGGCATGGTCACACTGAACGGCCGCGTCATCCAGCTCAAGGGCTACGCGCAGCGCACGTCGAACGAGTGGCCCGCCATCGGCCTGTCGGTGCCGACCTGGCTCAGCGACTACAGCAACGGCCAGATGCTGGCCAGCAACGCCAACTTCGTGCGCTGGATGCACACGGCGCCGTGGAAGCAGGACGTCGAGTCGCTGGACCGCATCGGCCTGATGCAGGCCATGCCCGCCGGCGACTCCGAGGCCGACGTGACCGGCCGGCGCTGGGAGCAGCGCATGGAGGCCATGCGCGACGCCATGATCTATTTCCGCAACAGCCCGAGCATCCTCATGTACGAGTCGGGCAACCGCGGCGTCAGCGCCGAGCACATGCGCGAAGTGACCGCGCTGCGCGACCGCTTCGACCCGCACGGCGGCCGCGCGGCGGGCAGCCGCGAGATGCTGTCCAGGGCGCTGCAGGACGTGGCCGAGTACGGCGGCGAGATGCTCTACATCAACAAGAGCGCGCGCCGCCCCATGTGGGCCATGGAGTACTCCCGCGACGAGGGCGCCCGCAAGTTCTGGGACGAGCTGAGCCCGCCCTTCCACCGCGACGGCGACGGCCCCGAGCACAAGGGCCAGAGCGCCGCCACCTACAACCGCAACCAGGACTCGCACGCGCTGGAAGACGTGCGCCGCTGGGTGGACTACTGGCGCGAGCGGCCCGGCACCGGCACGCGCGTGTCGTCGGGCGGCGTCAACATCATCTTCAGCGACAGCAACACCCACCACCGCGGCGCCGAGAACTACCGCCGCAGCGGCGAGGTGGACGCGATGCGCATCCCCAAGGACGGCTTCTTCGCCCACCAGGTGGTGTGGGACGGCTGGGTGGACCTCGAGCGCCCGCGTGCGCACCTGCTGGGCCACTGGAACTACGCGCAGGGCACGGTGAAGACCGTCACCGTCATCTCCAGCGCACAGCGCGTGCTGCTGACGTTGAACGGCAAGCCAATGGGCGCGGCCGAGGCCAGCGAGCCCTTCGTCTTCAATTTCCCAGCCGTGAAGTTTGAGCCAGGCGAGCTGCGCGTCATCGGCCTGGACAAGGACGGCAAGCAAGTCTGCGAGGACGTGCGCATCACGGCCGGCGCACCTGCGGCGCTGAAGCTGAGCGTGCAGACGCATCCGCAAGGCCTGCAGGCCGACGGCGCGGACCTGGCGCTGGTGCAGGTCGAGGTCGTCGACGTGAATGGCCGACGCAACCCCGTCGCGCTGGACAGCGTGAAGTTCACGCTCGACGGCCCGGCTGAATGGCGCGGCGGCATCGCGCAGGGGCCGGCCAACTTCGTGCTGGCGAAGGAGCTGCCGGTGGAAGGCGGCGTGAACCGCGTGCTGCTGCGCGGCACGACGGAGGCCGGCGTCATCAAGCTGCGCGCCGAGGCGGCGGGCCTGGCACCCGCCACGCTGGAGTTGCGCTCGCAGCCGGTGGCCGTCATCGGCGGGCTGAGCAAGCGCTTCCCCGTCGATGGCGTCACGCCGCAGTCCACGCGCGGCGCAACCCCCGCGGCGCCGTCGTTCACCGTCAGCCGCATCGCCGTGCCGGTCGCCTCGGCCGAGGCCACCAGCGGCGACGCCGCCAAGGCGGTCGACGACGACGAGAGCACGTCGTGGACCAGCGAGTCCGGCCAGGGTGCCATCCGCTTCAAGCTGGCCGAGGCCGCGACGCTGAGCGAGATCACGCTCAAGCTCGGCGGCTGGCGAGAGCGCCAGTACCCGTTGGTCATCCGCGTGGACGGCACCGAGGTCTGGCGCGGCCTGACCGAGCGCAGCCTGGGCTACGTGACGCTGCCGCTCAAGCCCCGGCGCGGCCAGGTCGTCAGCATCGAGCTGACCGGCGATGCCAAGGGCGGCAATGCCACGGCCAACACCGAGGTGGTCAACCAGAAAATCGTCGACACCGGCGCCGCCAGCCTCGGGCGCGGCGTCTTGTCCATCGTCGAAGCCGAGTTCTATCGCCAGCCATGACCACCATCACCTCGCGCCGCTCCTGGCTGCAGCAGCAACTGATGCAGGCCGGCCTGTTGCGCTTCGGCGCGCCGCTGCTGGCCCTGCCCGCCGCTCACGCGCAGACGGCCACGCCCAACCCGCTGCGCCTCTGGTACCGCCGCCCGGCCGACGAGTGGACGCAGGCGCTGCCCGTGGGCAACGGGCGGCTGGGCGCGATGGTGTTCGGCGGCACGCACACGGAGCGGCTGCAGCTCAACGAAAGCAGCTTCTTCTCCGGCGGCCCCTACGACACGACCAACCCGCTCGCCCGCGAGGGCCTGCCCAAGGTGCGCGAGCTGGTCTTCGCCGGCCGCTACGCCGAGGCCGAGAAGCTGGCCAACGAGACGCTGTTCGGCCAGCCGATGAAGCAGATGAGCTACCAGCCGCTGGCCGAGCTGCTGCTCGTCTTCCCCGGCCTGGACGGCGTGCGCGGCTATGAGCGCGGCCTGGACCTGGACGAGGCCGTCGCCACGACGCAGTTCCGCGCCGGCAGCGCGACGCTGACGCGAGAGGTCTATGCGTCCGCCGGCAACCAGCTCATCGTCGTGCGGCTGGCCGCCGACAAGCCGAAATGGATCAGCGCCGACATCACGCTGACGGCGCCGCACCAGCAGCGCAGTGGTGGTGAAGGCGGCCACACGCTGTGGGTGGCGGGCACCAGCCCGACGCAGCAAGGCATCGAAGGCCGGCTGCCCTTCGAATGCCGGCTGCAGGTCGTCACGCGCGGCGGCACGCTCGTCGCGCGTGACGGCGGGCTGCAGGTGCAGGGCGCGGACGAAGTCTTCATCCTCATCGCCGGCGCCACCGGCTACCAGCGCTTCGACGACGTCTCCGGCGACCCCGCTGTCGCCAACAAGGCGACGCTGGCCGCGGCCGTCGCGCGCGGCCCCGACACACTGCGCCAGGCCCACCGCGAAGCCCATCAGCAGCTGTTCCGCCGCGTTGCCATCGACCTGGGCGCAGGCCCCAACGCCAAGCTGCCCACCGACGAGCGCATCGCCCGCTTTGCCGAAGGCCAGGACCCCGGCCTCGCGTCGCTCTACCTGCAGTACGGCCGCTACCTGCTGCTGTCCAGCTCGCGCCCAGGCACGCGCTTCCCGGCCAATCTGCAAGGGCTGTGGAACGAGAAAACAAACCCGTCGTGGGGGTCCAAATGGACCATCAACATCAACACGGAGATGAACTACTGGCCCGCCGAGGTCTGCAACATCGGCGAGACCATTGAGCCACTGATCGCGATGGTGGAAGACCTCGCCATCACCGGCGCCAAGGTGGCGCGGGCGATGTACGACGCGCCGGGCTGGGTGGCCTTCCACAACACCGACGGCTGGCGCGTGGCCGCACCGACCGACGGCGCCAAGTGGGGCCTGTGGCCCATGGGCGGCGTGTGGCTGGTCAACACGCTGTGGCAGAGCTGGCTGTTCCGGCGCGACCCAGCGCTGCTCAAGCGCCTGTACCCACTGATGAAGGGCGCCGCCGAGTTCCAGCTCGCCACGCTGGTGCGCGACCCGAAGAGCGGCTTCATGGTCACCAACCCCAGCCTTTCGCCGGAGAACGCGCACCCGCACGGCTCGTCGGTCTGCGCCGGCCCGGCGATGGACAGCCAGCTGCTGCGCGACCTGTTCGCCCACTGTGCCGAGGCCGCGCGCGAGCTGCGCACCGACCGCCCCTTCGAGCGCGCCTGCCTGGCCATGCGCGAGCGCCTGCCACCCGACCGCATCGGCGCCGCCGGCCAGCTGCAGGAGTGGCAGGAGGACTGGGACCTGCAGGCACCCGAGCTGCAGCACCGCCATGTGTCGCACCTGTACGCGCTCTATCCGTCGGACCAGATCACGCCCGAGGACACGCCGGCGCTGGCCGTCGCCGCACGCAAGGTGCTGGAGCGCCGCGGCGACGACACCACCGGCTGGGGCATAGGCTGGCGCCTCAACCTGTTCGCGCGTCTGAAGGACGGCGAGCATGCGTATTCGGTGCTGCAACGCCTGCTGCACCCCAGCCGCAGCTACCCCAACCTGTTCGACGCCCACCCGCCCTTCCAGATCGACGGCAACTTCGGCGGCGCGGCCGGCATCGCCGAGATGCTGCTGCAGAGCCACCGCGGCCGTATCGAGCTGCTGCCGGCGCTGCCCTCGGCCTGGCCCACCGGCAGCATCAGCGGCTTGCGGGCGCGCGGTGGCTTCGAGCTGGCGATGACCTGGCAAGGCCGCGAGGTGCAGGCCCTGACAATTGCGAACGCCGTCGGCGGCAGCACCGAACTGCGCTGGGCTGGCCAGAAGCTGCCGCTGCGCCTGAAGGCCGGCGAGACGGCCCGCTTCGAGCGCCGCGACGGCAAGCTACAACGCATGGAGACCTCTGCTTGACTCACCCGATCTCGCGCCGCACGGCGCTGGCTGCGGCCCTGCTGGCGCCCGCCCTGCCCGCCCTCGCACAAGCCCCCGCCGCACCCGCCCCGGCACCGCTGCCCTGGCCCAACCCCCTCGTCGCCCAACGTGCCGACCCGCAGATCCTTCGCCACGGCGACTGGTACTACCTGATGGCCACGGCGCCGGCCTACGACGTCATCGAGCTGCGCCGCGCACGCAGCATCGCCGGCCTGGCCTCGGCCGAGCCCAAGGTCGTCTGGCGCAAGCACGACAGCGGCCCCATGAGCCGCAACATCTGGGCGCCCGAGCTGCACGTCATGGACGGTCGCTGGTTCATCTACTTCAGCGCTGGCGAGGCCAAAGAACCCTGGAAGATCCGCCTGTGGGTGCTGGAGAACGCCTCGGCCGACCCCATGCAGGGCGAGTGGACCGAGCGCGGCCAGGTCAAGACCGCGTGGGAGACCTTCACGCTGGACGCCACCGTCTTCGAACACCGCGGCAAGCGCTACATGGCCTGGGCGCAGACCGACCCGGCCAAGAAGAACCACAGCACCGACATCTTCATCTCGCGCATGAAGAGCGCGACCGAGCTGCAGGGCCCGCAGGTGCGCATCAGCCAGCCCGAGTACGCCTGGGAGAAGGTGCGCCACATCGTCAACGAGGCACCGGCCGTGCTCGTCCACGGCGGCCGCGTCTTCGTCAGCTACTCGGCGGCCGGCACCGGCGCCGAATACTGCCTGGGCCTGCTGTGGGCCGACGAGAACGCCGACCTGCTGGATGCGAAAAGCTGGCGCAAGTCGCCCGGCCCGGTGTTCAGCACCAGCCCCGAGAACAGCCAGTACGGCCCCGGCCACAACAGCTTCCTCGTCGAGCCGGACGGCCAGGTGCTCAACGTCTTCCACGCCCGCAACTACCGCGACATCGTCGGCGACCCGCTGAAGGACACCGGCCGCGCCACGCGCGCGCAGCCGCTGGCCTTCACGGCCGACGGCATGCCGGACTTCGGCCTGCCGCGGCCCGAGACCAAATGACCGTCATCGCCCTGTCCGCCGGCGCGCCCAACGTCTTGGCCGGCGCGTCGCCCGACCGCATCTGCCGCCGCCCCACGCGCGCCGAGCTGCACGCGTATCCGTCACCAACGCCGGCCCGCGGCCGTGCTCTCGTCTACGCCGGCGGCGGCTACCTGCAGCTGATGCACGACAAGGAAGGCGTCGAGATCGCGCAGTGGCTGAACACGCTGGGGCTGGACGCCTACGTGCTGGTGCACCGCCTGCCCGGCCAGGACGGTCATCCCTTCGACATCGCGCTGCAGGACGGCCTGCTGGCGCTGGACCACCTCGCCACGCTGCCCGCCCTGCCGCTGCTGCACGTGGGCCTGTCCTCCGGCGGCCACCTGGCCGGCGTGATGGCCTGCCAGCGCGAGTGCGCCGGCGCCGTCATCGCCTACGCGCCCCTGAACGCCAACCACCGCGACCACAAGTTCCCGGCCGGCAAGCCCGACTTTGCACCGCCCGAGAAGCAGGCCTTCTACGACGCCTGGCCCATCGGCATCGCGAGCGAGCCGCACGGCCTGCCGCGTTGCCCGGTGTTCCTGGCCTATGCGCTGCACGACGCCATCGTGCCGGTGCAGCATGCGCTCAACCTCATCGTGGCCGCGCAGCAGCACCGGCTCGACGTCGAGGCCCATGTCTTCCCGCAGGCCGAGCACGGCTTTGCGCTGCGCGGGCTGGACGGCACGCAGGGCCAGTGGCCGGCGCTGGCGACCCGCTGGATGGCCGAGAAGCTTCAGGCCTGAGAGGGCGCTACCCTTGCGGCTCATCGAGGCAACTTATCCCGCATGGAGCAAGCGATCAACACGTGGAATGACTACCGGGCCAGGGTGCGCGAATTCGACGCCGTGCTGGAGCATGGCAAGGCAGTGTCAGCAGCCTCGTCCGGCATCACCGCCAGCACGCCACAGGCCAGCTACGGCGAGCAGATCTTCGTCAAGCTGCTGGCGCACTGCATCGCGCTGCGCCGGCTGGCACCCGACCCCACGCAGGCCATGCCGGTCGAGCTGTGGGACCTGTCATCGATGAGCGCTCTGTCCCGGTGCGTCATCGACGCGCACGACGCCTTCGAGTACATCGCCGGCCACCCGGTCGCGGATGCGGAGCGTGGCTTTCGCATTCGCTGGTGGGAGCTGCACGACGCCACAGGGCGGCTGAAGGTCCTGGCTCGCCTCGGCTCGACGGACCCGGCGATTGCGGGCATCCGGGCCGACGCAGCGCGGCTGCAGCTGGCGCTGGAGACGCACGAGTTCCTCGCCTCGCTGCCGGCGGATGTGCAAGGGGTGCTGCGCTTGCGGCTCAGGCGCAGCGACCTGCCCAACTTCCACCTGGACGCCCCGCAACGCTGCGAGATGAGCGGCGTGGACGCGGACTGGCATGGCGCCCTGCTGATGCAGCTCTCGCAGCATGTGCACACGCTGCCGTTCTCCGTCCACCAGTTGCTGCAGTTCCAAGCCGGCACGCCCGACGCCCTGCGGCTGATGTCGCAGCCGCTGCTCTTTGCGCTGCCCTTCCTCGCGCGGGTCATCCACGCCATGGACGGGCTCATGCCGGTCCGCGTGCCTCAGGCGCCGAGCCGCACGGCCCGCACGATGGCGGTGTGGCGCGGCGTGGCCGAGCGAGGCTTCAACGGCGCCGACTGACCGGGGTCAGCGCACGCGCTTGGGGAAGTCGCTGACGCCTTCGCGCGTGCGCTCGACCTTGCGGATGGTCCCGTCCCCGTTGAAGTGCAGATACTCCGCCGCGACGTGGCGCTGCTTCTTCGCGCAGGCCGAGCCGGGCACGTCCAACCAGCGGTGATAGAACAGGATCCACCGGCCCTGGTACTCGACGATGGACTGGTGGTTGTTGCCGTTCTCGGGCTCCATGAAGACACCGCGGTAAGCCCAGGGTCCCTTCGGTGTCTTGGCCGTGTAGTAGGTCAGCGTGCGGTTGCCCTCGGGCATGGTGAAGTAATACAGGCCGTTGCGCTTGAACACCCACGGCCCCTCCATCTTGGGCTCGTAGCCGCCCATGTCCATCTTCTGCAGCGGCCCCTTCACGCTGCGCATGTCGTCGGCCATCTCCACCACGTGGTAATCGGCGCCCGCGGCATGCACATAGAGGTAGGCGCGGCCGTCGTCGTCGATGAAGAGGGCGGGGTCGTTGGCGTAGGGCTCGCGCCACAGCGGCGCGCCGATCATGTCCTTGAAGGGGCCGGCGGGCGAATCGCTCTCGGCGATGCCGATGCCCATCCACTTGGTGCTGTTGCTGGGGTTCTGCCGGTCCTTCACGCCGGTGCCGGCGGGGAAGACGAGGTAGTACTTGCCGTTCTTGTAGGCCGCGTCGGGCGCCCAGGCGTAGTCGTCGGCCCAGCTCAGGTCCTTGAGCGACAACACGGCGCCGTGGGCCGTCCAGTGCACGAGGTCGGTGGACGAGAAGGCATGCCAGTCCTTCATGTGGAAGTCGGCCTGGCATTCCTCGTCGTGCGAGGTGTAGAGCCACATCCTGCCGTCCTTCCAGACGTGTCCGGAGGGGTCGGCGGTGCGCAGGTCCTTGCCGAAGTTGAGCGGGTTCTGGGCCTGTGCGAGCGACGCGACCAGCAGGGCTGCGAGGGCAAGAGATGCGAGCTTCATGGGAGGGCCTGCCTGTGATCACTGCTTGCCGGCACCGGCCGGCTTGAGCCCACGGACCACGACCTGCGGGACTGCCGGTTCCTTCATGCCGTCGCCCAGATAGAAGCTCGGGTAGGGCGGCTGGTTGTAGGCCGTGTTCTGCCAGGCGATGGCGACGCGGTACTGGGCGTCGTGCATGAGAGTGATGAGCCGCCTGTCAGTCGGGTAAGGCGTCGTGTAGATGCGCAGGAATTTCTCGTCGGGCGTGTGCCAGATCACTTCCTCACGCCAGTCGCCGAACAGGTCGGCCGACACGACGGGCACGTTCTTCGTGCCGCTGGTCTGCAGCGCGCCGGTCGCCTCCAGCAGCGTGTGCGACTTGCCGGTCAGCCAGTCCCACTTGTTGATCTTGTTGCGGTCGAACAGTTCGCGCAGGTCGTCGCCGTCCCACCAGACCAGGAAGCTCAGCTCCTTGGGCCGCTTGACCCCTTCGATGGGCTTGCCCTGCGCGGTGTAGAGCACATCCTTGTTGGTGGCCCAGGCCTCGGCACCGGGGAAGCGCGGGTCGATGTCCGCCGCGACGCCGCGGCCTGTGTCCGTGTCGGCCAGCGTGCTCCAAAGCACCTTGCCCGTGCGCGCATCGAGCATGGCGGCGCCGATGCCGCCGTTGTGCCCGACCTCCTCATGGGCGCCGAACTTCTCCAGGCCCGGGTGGGTCGGGTCCAGGTCGCTGACGGCCATCGCATCGCCGTGCCTCAGCCCCGAACTCCACAGCCCCTTGCCGTTGTCATCGACAACCATGGAGCCGTAGACGATCTCGTCCTTGCCGTCGCCGTCCACGTCGGCCACGCTGAGCTGGTGATTGCCCTGGCCGCCGAAGGCCTCGTTGCCCGGCTCGGCGCTGTCGAATGTCCAGCGCTTCGTCAGCTTGCCGTCGCGCCAGTCCCAGGCGGCCAGCGTTGTGCGCGCGTAGTAGCCGCGCGCCATGACGATGCTGGGGCGCTCGCCGTCCAGATAGGCGGTGCCAGCGAGGAAGCGGTCAGCACGGTTGCCGTAGCCGTCGCCCCAGATCTCCTTGAGCTGCGCGGCCGTCGGTGCATCGGTGCGCGGGTCGCGCGCCGGCCAGTAGGGTTCACTGGCCAGGGCCTTGCCGGTCAGGCCGTCGAAGAGGGTCAGGAATTCCGGGCCCTTCAGGATGCGCCCCTGCAGCGGCGCGACCAGCGTGCCGTCGGGCTGCTGCTTGCCGCCGGTGCGGTCGGTCGACGGCACCTCGCCGCCGGGTTCGCGCCAGTCGGCCTTGGGGTCACCCAGCACCCGGCCGGTGCCGTCCACCGTGCCGTCGCTGGTGCGCACGGCCAGCTCGGCGCGGCCGTCGCCGTCGTAGTCGAACACCTGGAACTGCGTGTAGTGCGCGCCGGCGCGGATGTTCCTGCCGAGGTCGATGCGCCACAGGCGCTTGCCGTCCATCGTGTAGGCGTCCAGGTAGACCGCGCCCGTGTAGCCGTCGAAGGCGTTGTCCTTGGCGTTGGTCGGGTCCCACTTCAGGATGATCTCGTAGCGACCGTCGCCGTCCAGGTCGGCCACGCTGGCCTCGTGGGCCGTGTAGGTGTAGGCCTGGCCCGTGGGCGTGACGCCGCCATCGGGCTGCTGGATGGGGATGCTGAGATAGCCCTGCGCCCACACCTTGACCGGCGGGCTGGCCTCGACGTCCTTGCTGTTGACGCGCGTCTTGATGACATAGGTCGACTGCGGCGTACCGGCCTTGTCCACGAAGTTCGTGCCGCCGCTCAAGGGCTTGGCATTGAGCTTCCCGCCATCGCGGTAGACATCGAATTCCGTCTGCGGCGCATCGTTGGCCAGCAGGCGCCAGCTGACAAGCACGCCGCCATCGATGGCCGGCACGGCGACCGCACCGCGGTCCAGAGCCTCCATCCACCGCGGCGCCGCTTGCGCGCTGCGCCCGGCAAAAGAGCACAGCATTGCCGCGCTCAAGAGCAATGCCGCAGGCAAGCGGAATGTCATCGTCTTGGTCATATCAACCTTTGAGAATCCGCAACAAGTGATGCGGATACGCCAGTCTAGGAGTCTGAACTTTGGCCGCGTGAACGCGAGCACAAGACTCATGGCCATGATTGCTTCAGGCGCGCGCAAACTCCGTTGACAGGTCGCCGGTCAAGTTTCATTGCTGCATGTGTCGAGATTGAAGAAACCGGCAGGTATTCCTGAATCGCTGCGTGCCGTCGGAAACTCGATATATGTCGCTTGCCGCTCGCTGCGCCCTCGCAAACGCTGTCATTCGCAGAGCCCTCGGGCCGTTTCACGCGCGAGTTCCCGGCGGTGTTGCAACGCGCAGCTTGTTGAGCACCGCCACGCAGGGGGCAGGCCTAGCATGCGGCCTCTCTCCAATCGCAGTCGGGACGACGACTCATGACACGCAAGCGCTTGAACACGATATTGACGGCACTGGCCATGGCAACCGCCTTTGGCGCCGCCGCCCAGGACATGCCGCATCTGAGAAAGCAGGGCACGGCCACGCAGCTGATCGTCCACGGCAAGCCGATGCTCATTCTTGGCGGCGAGCTTGGCAATTCGACGTCGTCGGACCTGAAATACCTGGGCACGTATTGGCCCACGTTGAAAGGCATTGGCCTCAATACCGTCATTGCCACTTTGGAGTGGGACCAGATCGAACCCAGGGAAGGGGTTTTCGATTTCGCCTCGGTGGAAGGCCTGATCAAGCAGGCTGAAGCCAACAACGTGAAACTGGTCGTGCTCTGGCTGGCCGCATGGAAGAACTCAACGTCTTCCTACGCGCCGCCCTATATCAAGCACGAGTGGCAGAAATACGCCAAGGCACAGGACAACAAGGGCGTGCCGCAGGACATCCTGAGCCCCTACGACCCGGACACCTTGAAAGCCGACCAGCGCGCTTTCGGCGCACTGATGGCGCACATCAGGAAGGTCGACAAGAACCACACCATCGTCATGGTGCAGGTGGAGAACGAGATCGGCATGCTGCCGGTCGTGCGCGACTACAGCCCCCAGGCACAGGCCGCTTTCCAGGGCCAGGTCCCCAAGGTGCTGACCGACTACCTGCTGCAGAACAAGGCCACGCTGCATCCCTATGTGCGCGACGCCTGGACCGCCAAGGGCAACAAGGCGGCGGGCACGTGGACAGAGGTGTTCGGCGACAGCGTCGAGGGTCAGGAGATCTTCCAGGCCTGGGGATTTGCTGCCTTCACCAACGAGCTGACCAAGGCAGGCAAGGCCGCCTACAACCTGCCGATGTACATCAACGTCGCGCTCAACCGGCCCGACCAGAAGCCGGGCCAGTATCCGAGCGCCGGGCCGCTGCCACATTTGTTCGACATCTGGAAGGCCGGCGGCCCGGACATCGACCTGATCGGCATGGACATCTACTACCCCAACTACACGGAGTGGGCCGACAAGTTCAAACGCCCCGACAACCCGGTGTTCGTGCCCGAGGCCAACCGCGCCGGCCAGTCCGACGCCGGCGGCAATGCCTTCTACACGCTGGGCGAACTGGACGGCATCGGCTTCTCGCCCTTTCATATCGAGACCCTGCCCAATTTCGCCACCGACCCGCTGACGGATGCCTACCGCGTGCTGCGCCAGATCGCGCCCACCGTGCTGGCCCACCAGGGCAAAGGCACGATGCGTGGCTTCAAGGCGCCACTGAGTGCCGAGGGCGTGCTGGACGAGACGCCGCGCAAGATCGAACTGGGCGGCTTTGCGCTGACGGTCACGATGGTCGACTCGCGCACGCCCAAGAACACGCAGGACATCAAGGCGCACGGCGGCCTGATCATCCAGACCGGCAAGGATGAGTTCCTGGCCGCGGGCCGGGGCGTCATCGTCAGGTTCGCGGACGCCGCCGCCAACTCCGGCTACCGCATCGGCATCGAGCAGATCCGCGAGGGCGAGTTCGTCGACAGCGAGTGGGTGCCCGGCCGCTGGCTGAACGGTGACGAGAACGGCCAGGGCCGCTACCTGCGCCTGCCGCCGGAGAAGTTCGGCATCCAGAAGATCAAGGTCTACCGCTACAAGTAGGCCGGCTTGCCTATGGGCGGCAGGCGCCGGGCAGCAGTTCGGCGCCGTCGAACATCAGGTCGCGCTGCTGTGCGCGCAGTTGCAACGCCAGGTTGCCGCTGCGCTCGGGCACCGTGACCGACGCCGACAGGCGGTTGGCCAGCACGCCCTGGGCCCAGGCGGCGTCCTGCTGGCCGCGCGGCCAGCGCAGCGGCAGCGTCTGGCCATCCACCAGCACGTCGGCGGCCCAGGCCTCGCCCGGCGTGGCGGTGTAGCTGGGCAGCACGTGCACGCGCAGGCAGCTGGGGCCAGGCGCGGTGCCGGGCACGGTGATGTCCAGCGTGGCGCCAGGCTGGCGGGCGGCCAGCACGCCATCGTGTCGACCCAGGCCGGGCACGCGGCGCCAGGTGGCGTCGACCGTCACGCGCAGCGCAGGCGCGACGGGCTCGACCAAAGGCAGCGGGCCGAGGTCGGCCATGGCACGGGCCAGGTCCTTCAGCGCGTCGGGCACGCTGCCGCCCAGACCGGGTGCCGGCAGCAGCGGCGCGAGCTGGCGGTAGCTGGTCCACAGCCCATCGGCCGGCTCCTCGGCCAGGATGCCTGCCCAGCGGCCAGCGTTGTAGCGGGCGGTCAAGGCCTTGAGGCGCTGGTCGGCGCGCACGGCTTGCGCGGCGAAGGCACGCGCACCCACCGGGTCGCGCTCCAGCGTGGCGGCATAGCGCTCCAGCGCGAAGAAGCGCTCGTTGGCCAGCGCCGACGCGCGCATCGGGTACTCGACCAGCTGGAAGAAGCCATCGCGCTGCGCAGCGGCGATGCGCGGGCGCACGGCGTCCAGCTTCGCCAGCAGCTGGGCGAAGCGCGTCTGGCGCTCGCTGACGGCAGCCGGTGTCAGGCCGCTGCGCTTCATGCGTTCGCCGGGCAGGTGGTACTGCAGATGCTCGGGCCGACGCTCGAAGTTGACGCGGTAGTAGCCGTCCCAGATGTCCGCGATCTCCGCCGCGCCGAACAGCCGCTGCGCCAGCTCTCGCAGATAGCCGGCCTGCCCTTGCGCCCGCACGGCGGCCGGGTTCCAGGCCAGGTCGAACCAGTGGCTCAGGTTGACCTCGTGCGGCTTGATGTCGCCCGCGTTGACCATCCACAGCCGCTGCACGCCGGCGTCGAACGCGCGGCCCATCTCCTCGGCCACCAGGGCCGGTGGCGTCGTGCTCAGCCACAGATAGGACAGCGGCGCGCCGAGATAGCTCAGGTGGTAATAGACGCCCGAACCGCCCGAACGCTTCGCCTGTGCGGCATCGGGGAACTGGCGGAGGTAGCCGAAGTTGTCGTCGACCCAGACCAGCGTCACGTCGTCCGGCAACGCCAGGCCGGGCAGCAGCGGCAGCACTTCCTTGTAGGGCACGAAGACCTGCGGCACCTGCGCCGGGTCGCCCACGTGCTGGCGGATCAGTTCGCGCTGATCGGCGATCAGGCCGTTCAGCAGCGCCTGCTTCTCGGCCACCGTGCCGCCGCCCTGCATGCCGGAGTCGTGGATGCCGCGCATGCCCAGCGTGTAGAGGTTGTCGAAGCGGCCGTTGGCCTTCAGCCGCTCGGCCCAGTAGTCGCGCACGGCTTGCGGATGCGTCGCGAAGTTGTATTGCTCGTGCGGCGCGGTCCATTCGGCGACGTTGTTGCGCAGCATGGGCTCGGCGTGCGACGAGCCCATGACGATGCCGTAGCGCTGCGCCAGTTCGGCGTTGCGCGGGTTGGCATTGAACGCACCGGAGACCTGGTGCATGGCCGGCCACAGCGTGTTGGCCTTCAGCCGCAGCAGCAGGCGGAAGACCTGCTCGTAGGTCCTGGAACCGATGGTGCCGGCCTCGGGCTCGAAGGTCTTGGCGGCCCAGGGTTGCAGGCCCCAGTCCTCGTCGTTGATGAACAGGCCCCGGTACTTCACGGCCGGGCCGTCTTGCAGCGGCTCGGTGACGCTGATGTGCAGCGGCCCGCGCTGGCGTGGCGCCAAGTCCGCCCACCAGACCCAGGGCGACACGCCCAGCGCCTGGCTCAGCGTGTAGACGCCGTAGGCCGTGCCGCGGCGATCGGCGCCGGCGATGACGAGGGCCTGCTTCACGCCGGGCGCAGGGTCGCGCACCTGCATGATCTGGAAGCACTCCCAGCAGTCCTTGAGCTTGCCGAGGTCCAGCCGGCCGGCAGCGGCCAGCGCGTCGATCTGCGCGTGGCGGCCGGCGGTGCCGACCCAGATCTGCACCGGGCGCTTGTTGCCCGTGCGCAGGCCCAGTCGCTTGAGATCGTCGGCCAGGTCTTGCGTGACGAAGGCCTCCAGCGGACCTGCACTCGGGCTGCCGACGATGACGGCACCGTCCAGCGGCAGGCTGGTGGGCGTGGCACGCGTGGACACCTCCAGGCCCGCGTGGGCGCTGCCGGCCAGCGCCAGCAGCAGGATGGTCAGCAGCTGGCGCATGGCGGTCATCGTGCCTTGAATGCGGGACGCAGGTCGGGCGGCGGGGCGTTGCGGTCTACCGTCAGCCAGCCGTCCTGCAGCTTGATTTCGGCGACCTGGATGACCGTGCGCTGGTGCCAGCGGTCATCCGTCTTCGCCTGGGGTTCGCCGCTCTGGTGCGTGAAGTAGAAGAGGTAGGCGCGGCCGTCGACGACGGTGACGCCCGGGTGCTGGCCCTTGGCGCGGTCGGTGGGGTGCAAGCCGATGTCGGCCAGCAGCCGCGTGGGTTGCTCTTCCCAGTTCTGGGCGTCGTGGGAGCGCATGACGAGCAGGCCCTTCCACAGGTCGGCCACCAGCCAACATTTGCCGGCGAAGGGGAAGACCGTGGGGCCTTCGCCGGGCAGCGGGCTGACGGGGCCGCGCACGGTCCAGTTCTTCAGGTCGGCACTGTCGGCCACCTTGAGCTTGCTGCCGCCCTGCTCGTCCTTGAACCACATGCGCCATCCGCCCTGGGGCGCGCGGATGACGGCCGCATCGATGACCTTGGGCGAGCCGAGGTCCACGCGGCCGGCGCATTGCCAGTGGCGCAGGTCGGTGCTGGTGAGGTGCTCGATGCGGCGCTCGCCGGTCCAGCTCTTGTGAACGCCGGGCACGATGGTCAGCCACAGGTGGTAGGTGCCGTCGAAGTCCTGGATCTCGGGCGCCCACAGCGTGACGCCGGTGCACTCGGCCGGGAAGCTGGCTTCCCCCGCCGCACGCCAGTGGTTGCCGTCGTCCGTCGTCGCGATGGCGATGGGCGTGGCGTGCACCCAGCTCACGTCCTTGGGGTCGTCCAGCCGCAGCGTCGCTCGGCGGTTGGTATAGAACATCTCCCAACGCTGCAGCCCGCGGTTGAAGACCAGGGACACATCGGCCGCGCCATCCAGCACGGGGTCGCGGTACAGCGGCCGCGGTGCGGGTTCGGGCGTGGCGCAGCCGGCCAGCGCGGCGAGCAGCAGCAAGGCGGCGAGCTTCATGGCGTCGTGATCGGCAGGTAGCGCGGCGCCTTCATGCCGTGGCCGAGATGGAAGCTGGTGTGCGGCGGCTGGTTGTAGCCGGCGTTCTGCGCGGCCACCTGCACGCGGTACTGCGGGTCGTGCATCAGCGTGACGAGTCGGTGCTCGGTGGGGATGGCCGTCGAGAAGACCAGCAGCGCGGTGCTGTCGTCATTGCGCCAGACAACTTCCTCACGCCAGTCGCCGAACAGGTCGGCCGACAGCACCGGATTGCCCTTGGTGCCGTTGTTGGACGCGGCACCGAAGGCCTTGCCGTTCAGCCGGTTCTCGAACTTGAAGGTGGCAGGGTTCCACTTGTCGATGGCGACATGGTCGAGCGACTCGCGCAGCAGGTCGCCGTCCCACCAGATCGCGAAGTTGTAGCGGCTGGGGTGGTTCTCGCTGATGAGCTTGCCGCCCGCGCTCATCAGGCCGCCGACGGAGCCCCAGCATTCGGCGCCGGCGTGAGCCGGGTCGATGTCGAAGCAGACGCCGCGGCCCACGTCGGTGTTCCTGCCGGACATGCTCCACAAGACCTTGCCGGTGGCCGCGTCATGCATCTCCAGGCCATGCTCGCCGTAGCAGCGCGGGCTCTCGTGCACCATGAAGATCTGCTGGCCGTCGCGCGCCGGGTCGAAGGCGCTGACGTGCAGCGCGTCGCCGTGGCACAGGCCGGTGCTGTAGAGCAGCTTGCCGGTGCCGGAGATGGTGGCGGCACCGTAGATGATGTCGTCCAGCCCGTCGCCGTTGACGTCGGCCACCGAGAACCAGTGCGCGCCCTGCCCCGCGACCGGTTTGCTGGCCGCGTCGGCCTCGGTGTCGAATACCCAGCGCTGGCTCAGCTTGCCGTCGCGCCAGTCCCACGCGGCCAGCACCGCGCGGGTGTAGTAGCCGCGCGAGAACACGGCGCTGGGCCGCTTGCCGTCCAGGTAGGCCACGCCGGCCAGGAAGCGGTCCACGCGGTTGCCGTAGCCATCACCCCAGGCGCTCACGTCGCCGCGTGCCGGCACGTAGTTCGTCGTCGCCATGGCCGCGCCGGTCAGGCCGTTGAAGACGGTCAGGAACTCGGCGCCGGCCAGCACGTAGCCGGCCTCGTTGCGGTGGTCGGCCTTGGCGTCGCCGATGACTTTGCCAGCGCCATCGACCGTGCCATCGGCCGTCTTCATCATCACCTCGGCCTTGCCGTCGCCGTCGAAGTCGTAGGCCAGGAAGCTGGTGTAGTGGGCACCGGCACGAATGTTGGCGCCGAGGTCGATGCGCCACAGCCGCGTGCCGTCCAGCCGGTAGGCGTCGACCAGCGTGTGGCCCGTGTAGCCCTTGTGCGAGTTGTCGTGGGCGTTGGTGGGCTGCCACTTCACGATCAGCTCGTACTGCCCGTCGCCGTCCACATCGGCCGCCGCGCCGTCGTTGGCCTCGTACCGGTAGGCCACGCCGTCGGGCGACACGCCGCCCTCGGGCTTTTGCAGCGGCACGCGCAGATAGGGCTGGGCCCACGGCGAGACGGCGGGCTCGGCGGGCAGTTCGTGGCCGTCGACGACGGCGCGCACCGTGTAGCGGCTGTCGGCGTGGCCCTGCGCGTCGAGCAGGTTGGTCAGCGACTGCGGCTGGCCGGTGAGCCGCTTTCCGTCACGGTAGACGTTGAAGCGCACGCCCGCCGGCTCGGTGCCCAGCAGCCGCCAGCTGACGAACACGCCGGACGAAGTCGACAGCGCGACGACGCCGCGGTCCAGCTTCTCGACCTGGCGCGAGTCGGCCTGGACGGTGGCCGCACCGGCGAGCAACAGCCCGCAGGCGAGACCACGCCAGAGGCGAGTGAGTGAGGTCAATGAAGTCATCGCGCCACGTTAAAAAAAAAGCGGCCTCATTCGAGGCCGGGCACCTGAAGTTCAGGCGCAACAGGATTGGCCATGCCGGCCAGGCCCGGAGATCAGAGCTTGTAGCCCAGGGTGATGTAGTAGCGACGGCCCGACCACGCCAGTTCGTTGGGGCGCGACAGATCGCCCGCGTAAGTCAGCTCGGCCTGGTCGGTCAGGTTCTTGGCTTCGAAGGCCAGCGTGAAGTTCTTCGTGGCCTTCCACTGGATCTTGGCGTCCAGGTAGCCGGTCTTGTCGCTGAAGTTCGGGTTGCCAGACACGTCGTTGGTGCCGCTGTAGTACTTGTCGCGGTAGGCGTAGGCCAGGCGGGCGTTGAAGTTGCCGTCGTCGTACCACAGGCCCAGGTTGTAGGAGTTCTTCGACAGGCCCGGGTAGGGCAGGACCGAGTTGTCCAGCGGGCTGATCAGCTCGTTGCCCTTGGCATAGCTGAACGTCATGCGGGTGTAGTTGGCGTCCACGCCGAAGTTGCCCAGCCAGCCGGGCAGGAAGGACAGCGCCGTGCGGCCCGCCAGCTCGATGCCCTGCGTCTTGGCACCTTCGCCGTTGACGGCCTGGGTCACGTCGAACAGGCGGCCGTCGCCGTAGAAGTCGACACTGCGGTTCACGACGCCCTTGCGGACATAGGTGTTGATGTCGGTGCGGAAGGTGGCCAGGCTGACCTGCGTGTCGCGGCTGGGGTAGTACTCCAGGCTCAGGTCATACTTGGTGGCGCGGTAGGGCTTGAGTTCGGGGTTGCCGGCCGTGCAGTCGTCGGTGCCGTCACCACCAGGGCGCGCAGGGGAGCCGCTGCCGGTCGTGCAGGTGACGTTGGGCGCCAGCAGGTCGATCGCCGGACGGGCCATCACCTTGGCCACACCACCGCGCACCAACAGCTTGCCGTTGATCAGCTGCAGCGTGGCGTTCAGGCTGGGCAGCACGTCGCTGTAGCTGTTGCTGAGCGACACCACCTTGTTGCTGTTCACGAGGACCGAGCAGGTCGACACGGCGGCCGGGTCGCAGGTGCGGTCCGTCTGCAGGCCGGTCGACGTCACGTCCGTGCGGGTGTAGCGCACGCCGACATTGCCATCCAGCGGCAGACCGAAAATCTCGGTGCCCCAGTCCAGCCGCACATAGCCCGCCTTGACCTTCTCGACGATGTCGAAGGCGGGGATCTGCGGATAGGTCTTGCCGTCGCTGCCGGGCGACTCGTAAAGGTATTTGTGGGAGAAGTCGCTGGTGTCGAAGATGCCCGACGCCACCGTCGCCGCATAGCTCGGTGCCGTCCAGTTGGCGGGCACGCCGGAGACGTCGCCATAGCCGCCCATGAAGGTGCCGGGCGACTTCGTGCGGATCGCGTTGACGACCTCCTGCATGCGCGCGCCGTTCACGTACGAGGTCTTGAAGCCGCTGTTGATGTAGGTCTGCGTGTCGTTGGGGCGTTGCGCCGTGCCGGTGTACAGCGGGTCCCAGATGAGGGTCTGGTTGACGTTGGCCGTGCGGACGTTGATGTCCACCGCTTCGTTGGTGTTGCTCAGCAGGCCGTTGTTCTGCACCAGGTAGCCGCCACCGTTGTACTGGCGCGAGCTGGACTCGCGAACCTGGCCGCCGAACCACAGGCTCTGGAAGAAGCTGTGGTCGAAGGCGTACTGGAAGTCCAGCTTGCCCTGGCGCTCCGTGTTCTTCGTGGCCGAGGGGCGGTACTGCTGCTGGGCCTGCACATAGGACGACGCGTTGTCGGGGCTGTAGGCCGCCGGGAACGTGAACTGCGGCAGGCGGCTGTCGTCAAGCTTCACCACCAGGCCAGGCGCGTTCTGCGTCAGAACGATGTTGTTGCTCTCGCTCTTGTAGTCCGACTTGGAGTCGCCCAGCAGGCCTTCGACGCGCCACTTGTCATTCTTGAACTTGAAGCCGGCGGTCGTGTACTTGGACTTGATGTCCAGCGCGAAGTCGCGCGCCGACGTGCTGAACGCGCCCTGGCCACCCTGGCCGGCCACGTTCAGGCAGTTGCCCACGGTGAACTGCGTGACATGGTGGTTATCGACCACCATGCCGGCCGGCGTGGCGGCGGCCGGTGCGGCCACGCAGGTGCCGCCCGATGGAACGCCGGTGGCCGAGTAGACGGGTGCGTTGCCCGGCGAATTCAGCCGCGTCACCGCCGAGAAGTCGGTGCCGTAGTTCATGTCGTTGAGCCGCTGCGCCTGGGTGTTGGCCTGGTAGCTCACGTAGGCGTCCAGTTCCTTGGTGAACTGGTACTGCGCCGTCACTTCGGCGGAGCTGCGCTTGTGGTCGCGGGTCCAGATGCCGTAGCGAGAGATGCGCGGCGAGTAGTCGAACCACTGGCTCAGGCAGGGTGCCTGGTCGGCGGTGGCCAGGCTGCTGCAGCCGGCCTTGGTCGTCACGGCCGCGGCGTTGGCGTTCAGGCTGGTGAGGGTCTTGTCGGCCGAGAAGTCCCAGTCGCGCAGGAAGGCCCAGGACGTGTTGCGCGAGAAGTCGCCGCGCGTGTAGATCTTGTCGTAGACCAGGTTGGCCATCAGGCCCAGCTTGCCGTCCAGGAACTTGTCGGCCAGCAGCAACGTGGCACGCGGCTGCGTGCCGCCGCGCAGGCTGCCCTGCTCGGCCGACAACGATCCGGCGATGGTGGGCTTGGTGAAATCCAGCGGCTTGCGCGTCTTGACGTCCACGGTGCCGCCGATGCCGCCTTCGGTCAGGTCGGCCGTCGAGCCCTTGATGACGTCGATGGAGGCGATCAGCTCCGACGCCAGCTCGCGCAGTTCGGCGCCGCGACCGGCACCGCCGTTGGTGCCCAGCACGGACATGCCATTGATCTGGACGCGATTCAGGTCGGGCTCGACGCCGCGGATGGAGACCTGCGAGCCTTCGCCGAACTGGCGCGACAGCTGCACGCCGGTGATGCGCGACAGCGCCTCGCCAACGTTCTTGTCCGGGAACTGGTCGATGTCTTCCGCGACGATGCTGTCCGAGACGGTGGACGCGTTGCGCTTGCGGTCGATGGCGCTCTGGATGGAGCGGCGGATGCCGGTCACGACCACGGTTTCGAGCTGGTTGCCCTTGTCGGCCGGCTTGGCGGCGGCCTCAGCGGCCGGTGCGGATGCGGCTGCCTCCGGGGCAGCGGCTTGCTGGGCGTGGGCCTGGCTTGCAAATGCGGCCGTGACGGCCAGCGCCAGCGGAGTCCAACGCGAAACCGGCGTGCGGCCGTGAATCTTTTTCAGCATTTTGTCTGTCTCCAGAATATCGACGAGGTAAGCGCTTGAGCGGCTTTTTCTTATTGCCCCGGAGACAAGTCTAGAGGTCGGAATTCACGCCGTGTTCACCGCGCGGCAAAGAATCATCACGGTGATTGCTTCGGCTCGCGTAAACCCTTGGAGCCTGCGGGTTTCGCTCAAATCGGTGATTACTCAGGCGCTGCAAGGAGCACCAACTGTGCGCTGCCGCACATCGGTGCGCCGATTCAAGCAGCGTTTGACTATCACGTGAGCGAATATATCGGCGCGCCGCAGTGGGTTTCTTGCTGCAGTTTTCGAATATTCATATTCTGAATCGCCAGCACCCTGTGCAATACCCACAAACCGCGGCAAACAATCTCAAGGCCGGCGCTCCAGCCAGCCCTGCGGCACCGGCACGATGCAGATATTCATCTCTCGTCCGTCGGCCGCCAGCATGGCGGACTGGATCTGGATCTTCTTGCCGTCCGGGCTGAAGGTCGGGTGGATATGGTCGCGCGCGGTCGTCTTGTGGCCGGTGGTCAGCACGATCATCTCGCGCGTCCGGCGGTCGATCAGGTAGAGGCTGCGGCCGAAGTCGTCGCCCGTCGCGAAGCGCCCGTCCGGCGAGCCGTGCACATGCCACAGGCCGCTGCCCGACGGGGTCTGGCCCACCAGGTTCATCTCGCGCGAGCGCAGGTTGACGATGGCCAGGCCCGTGGGCTTCTCGCGCGTGCCGGTGTTGCCCCAACCGTCTTCCTGGCCGGGATTGGCGCCCTCGACAGCCGTGCCCGCGGGGCGATTGGGATCGACGACGCCAGGAACCGGGCGGTGGCCCATGATGGCCAGCGCCACCTCGTCCTTGCCGATGAAGGCCTCGTGCGTGACCCACTCGTAGGGCGCCTCGGGGTAGAGCGGGCGCAACCCGGTGCCGTCGCCCTTGACGGTCCAGGTCCGCTGCGGCGACTTGCCGCCCGTCTCCCAGCTGAACACCAGCTCGCCCGGGTTCCAGCTGTTGCTCTGGATGTGGCCGATCTGGAAGGGCACGGAAACGACGTGCTTGATCTCGCCCGTCTTCACGTTGATCTTGCCGATGGCATGCGGGCCGGCGCCCATGCCGCGCGGGCCGAAGGGCGGCTCGACCTTGGTGCCGGCCGGCAGCCTGGCGCCGGCGTAGGCCTTGCCCTGGATGCGGAAGTAGAACCACTGGCCATCGGCGTCCAGCGCGTTGTCGCCGAAGGCCTCAAGTTCCGCCGGCAGCGTGGCGAAGACGCGCTGGTAGGCGCTCGCCGGCTTCATGGCGCCGGCCTTGCTGTCGGCGAACACGCGGTCCAGGTCCACCTCGACGGCCTGCATGACCTTGGCCGCGCCGCCGGGGTCCTTGCGCAGGAAGTACAGCTTGTTGCCGCCGGACTGCGCGAGGTTGAGCATGCCCTCGTAGCCGCCTTCGGTGACCTGCACCAGGTCACCCGTGGCCTCGTTGACGGCGATGGCCTCGCCCTTGACGCGCGCCGAACGGAACACCAGCCACTGGCCGTCGGCCGTCCACTGCGGGTGGCTGGGGTAGATCTTGGCGTCGCCGCGCGGCTGCGTCGTCAGGAAGGTCAGCGGCGTGCCGGTGACCGGGTCGGGCACGACGCGACGCTCCGACGGGAAGCGCTGGCCGATCTGGGCCCAGGCCGGTGCGAGGGCCAGCAGCAGGGTCAACAACAGGGAGGTCTTGCGAAGCGACATGATGAAGGCCCGGGTCAATGTGGCCGCGACTCTAGGACCGGCTCTGTTGCGCGATGTTGCTGGATCTCAATCGCTCAAGAACTTGCGCCATCGCCGCGGTCGCGCGCACCGGCCTGCTCCTAGCATGCGCGCCATGATCGCCCCGCTCTCCCTGACCCGCCGCCTCGTCGCGGCCCTGCTGATGTCCCTGCCCGTGGCGCAGGCCCACGCGCAGGAGTTCTCCGCCAGCACCGACCCTGCACGCGCCCAGGTGCAGTTGCCCGAGCCGGCCCGGCCCGAGCTGCCGTCGCTGATCTTCATCGGCGACTCCACCGTGCGCAACGGCCGCGACGACGGCCAGGGCAAGGGCGCCGAAGGCCAGTGGGGCTGGGGCAACCCCGTCGCCGGCTTCTTCGACCTGAGCAAGATCAACGTCGTCAACCGCGCCGTCGGTGGCCTTTCCAGCCGCACCTACCGCACCAGCGGCCACTGGGACCGCACCAGGCCGTTCATCAGGAAGGGCGACTGGGTCGTCATGCAGTTCGGCCACAACGACGCCAGCCCCGTCAACGACAACAGCCGCGCCCGCGGCGTGCTGCGCGGCACCGGGCCCGAGAAGGAAGACATCAACAACCTGCTGACCGGCAAGCCGGAGACCGTCTACACCTACGGCGCCTACCTGCGCGGCTACATCGCCGAGATCCGCGCGGCCGGGGCCACGCCGGTCATCGCGTCGCCGGTGATCCGCAAGCGCTGGGAGGCCGACGGCGTGAAGGTGATGCGAGCAGGCGGCAACTTCGCGGCCTGGGCCGCCGAGGTCGCGAAGCAGGAGGGCGTGGCCTTCATCGACCTCAACGAATGGGGCGCGCTGCGCTATGAGGCGCTGGGCAAGGCCGAGGTGGACAAGCTGTTCCCGCCAGAGCCCGAAACCGTTCACACCAACCTGGCCGGCGCCATGCTGAACGCGCAGCTGGTCGTCGCCGGCCTGATCCAGAACAAGGTGCTGCCCGACGCCGTCTACACGCGCCGCTTCGCACCGGACGGCAGCGACGACCGGCCCGTCGTCGACGCCCGCAAGGTCAAGGTCGAGGCGCCGCGCGACGCCAGGCTGCCCAGCCTGGTGCTGATCGGCGACTCCACCGTGCGCAGCGGCGGCCAGAACGGCGCGTTCGGCTGGGGCGAGCGGCTGGCACCCTTTTTCGACACGCAGCGCATCAACGTCGTCAACAACGCCATCGGCGGCCGCAGCAGCCGCACCTTCTTCACCGAAGGCCGCTGGGCTTCCGTGCTGGAGCAGCTGAAAGCCGGCGACTGGCTGCTGATCCAGTTCGGCCACAACGACGGCGCCCGCATCGGCGACCCCGCCGGCAAGAACCGCGGCTCGGTGCCCGGCGTCGGCCCCGAGGCGGTGGAAGACACCAAGCCCGACGGCACGAAGGAGACGGTGCAGAGCTTCGGCTGGTACCTGGCGCGCTACATCAACGACGCCAAGGCCAAGGGTGCCAACGTCGTCGTGCTGTCGCCCATCCCGCACAAGGACCGCTGGCAGGTGGGGCAGCCGCGCGACTTCGAGAACTACGCCGCCTGGGGCGAACAGGTCGCGCGCGCCAACGGCGCGCAGTTCATCGACCTGACCTTGCTGGTCACCGACGGCTACCGGAGCATTGGCGCCGAGCGCGTCGACAGCTTCTTCTCCGATGCGCGCACCCACACGAACGATGCCGGTGCCGTCTTCAACGCCACCCAGCTGGTCGAGGGCCTGAAGCGCCTGCCGGCCAAGCCTCTGCAGGCCTATCTGCGCGACGCGGCGCCTTGATCCGCCGCCGGGTCTTGCCAGCCTCAAAAAACTTCGTTTAAAATAACGGGCTCAGGCGCTTTAGCTCAGTTGGTTAGAGCGATGGAATCATAATCCACAGGTCCGGGGTTCGAGTCCCTGAAGCGCCACCAAACAAAGCCAACGGGCTGTCTCTCACGAGGCAGCCCGTTTTCTTTTGCTGCCTACTCAAGCCTTCATTTGGCGGCAAGGGGCGCGGCAAACCGCTGCTGCACCAGCGCACCGACGGCCACGCCGATCTGGTTGCCGACCTCGGTCGAGTTCCTGTAGTGCACGCCGTCGTAGATGCGCGCCATGCGCACCTCTTCCATCAAGGCGTCGACGCTGTCCCACTCGCGCACGGCGCCAGGCATCGCGGGGCTGGTCGAGCCGAGCCGAGGCATGGGCTTGCCGCGCATCTCCTCGCGCAGCACGGTACCAAGCGCGCCCGACACGACGCAATGGGCGCAGGGATATTCGGGGTGCATGGGCGTGGGAATGAAGGGCGTCCAGCCCGGGTCCGCCATCGTCTTGCTGCCACCGGCCTGATGCTCCATGCGGATGGCCGTGATCGGGCGCCAGAAGTTGTAGGCGTACTTGGCGTCGAAGACGGCCACCAGGGCATCGTCTATCGCCATGCCCGCGGCGGCATACAGGCGCGCGTTCTGCACCACCGTGCGGCCAGGCATCTGGCTGACGGCCTTGAGCACCGGGTAATAGACCATGGGCCGCGTCTCCTCCCAGAAGCGCGCGATGTCGGTCTGGGCCGCCGTCCGCGCGGTGCTGTTCTTGGCACCCAGCGTGCGCACCTCCTGCAGGTCGCGCACCCAGAGCGCGCTGGCGAGATCGGGCGGCGGGCCGGGGCGGAACTGGTCGGCGCGCTCCATCACCCAGGGCTTGCGCTGCGGCCAGGTCGCGGCGGCCGGCACGACCGTGGGCACGTAGCGGCCGGGCGTCGTCTGCCATTGGTAGTTGTCGGCGGCGCCGGCGCCATCGGTCGCCGCGCGCGCCAGCGCCTGGGCCGCCGCCTTCTCGCCGACGGCGATGCCGTCCACCTTGGCCACACCATCGGGCAGCGCCTTCAGCGCAGCCTGGTAGGCCGCCTCGATCGTCGCCTTCTCGGCCGGCACCAAGGCCAGCAGCGTCGCGCGGTTGGCGGCCGCGACGGCGGCCTCGACCGAGGCGCCGGGCGGCGCCGTCATGCGCGGCAACCAGGGTGCGTAGCGCGGCTCGATGCTGTTCACGGCCTCGAAGACGGCCACCTGCACGACGGCGAGCAAGCGATGCCCCGGCGCGCCCGGGCCCACCTTGGCCACCGCGTCGCAGGCGGTCTGATTCCAGTCGGTGATCACGTCGGCCCGAGTCGGCATGGAGCCGGCACTCAGAGCGAGCGCGGCCAGCAGGGTTGGGATTGCACGCCAGGCGGTCATGTTCGTTTCCTCTTCCAAAGCCCTCGGCGGTTGCCGCAGCAGACAAACATAGACGGCGGCAGGGCCCGCAGCACCGCGCGGTTGGGGGGCATGCGCGCTCAGGATTGCGCACCCCCTCGGCAAGACCGGCCAAGGTAAACTTGCGGCTACCGCTGGCGCTGCCGCGCCACGGCTCCCCAAGCGGCGCGAGCGAGCCTCGCGCCGTCTTCATTTCCGCAGCCGTTCCATCGGGACGGCGGCTTTCCGCAGCCACTGGACAAATACCATGTATCGCTGTGTGCTCCCGCTGGCGCTGGCCGTCAGCTGTCTGACCGCCCAGGCGCAGACGCACCGCTTCTTCACGCCCACCACCTTGCGCGGCGAGATGGTCGTCACGCAGCACCCCGACGTGCTGCTGAACGGCCAGGCCGCTCGGCTGGCACCTGGCAGCCGCATCAAAGGCGACAACAACCTGCTGGTGCAGCCGGGTGCCATCACCGGCCAGAAGCTCACGGTGCACTACACGGTCGAGAACAGCGGCCTGATCATGGACGTGTGGGTGCTGAACGCCGCCGAGCTCGCCAACAAGACCTGGCCGCGCACGCCGACCGAGGCCGCGACCTGGCAGTTCAACCCGGGCAACCAGACCTGGAGCAAGCCATGAGCGGCGAGACCCCGACGAAGAAGGTCTTCATCAAGACCTTCGGCTGCCAGATGAACGAGTACGACTCGGACAAGATGGCCGATGTGCTGGGCGCCGCCCAGGGCTACGTGCCGACCACCGACGTCGAGCAAGCCGATCTCATCCTCTTCAACACCTGCTCGGTACGCGAGAAGGCACAGGAGAAGGTGTTCAGCGACCTCGGCCGCGTGAAGCACCTGAAGGCCAAGGGCGTCATGATCGGCGTCGGCGGCTGCGTCGCCAGCCAGGAAGGCGCCGCCATCATCGAGCGCGCTCCCTACGTGGACGTCGTCTTCGGCCCGCAGACGCTGCACCGCCTGCCCGCCATGCTGGACGCCCGCCGCGCGCAGCGCCGCCCGCAGGTGGACATCTCCTTCCCCGAGATCGAGAAGTTCGACCACCTGCCGCCGGCCAAGGTCGAGGGCGCCTCGGCGTTCGTGTCGATCATGGAAGGCTGCTCCAAGTACTGCAGCTACTGCGTGGTGCCCTACACCCGCGGCGAAGAGGTCTCGCGCCCCTTCGACGACGTGCTGACCGAGATCGCCGGCCTGGCCGACCAGGGCGTCATGGAAATCAACCTGCTGGGCCAGAACGTCAATGCCTACCGCGGCAAGATGGGCGACACCAGCGAATTCGCCGACCTGGCCCTGCTGCTGGAATACGCGGCCGAGATCCCCGGCATCCGCCGCCTGCGCTTCACCACCAGCCATCCCAACGAATTCAGCCCCCGCCTCATCGAGGCCTACGGCAAGATCCCGCAGCTGGTAAACCACCTGCACCTGCCCGTGCAGCACGGCAGCGACCGCATCCTGATGGCGATGAAGCGCGGCTACACGGCGCTGGAGTTCAAGAGCATCGTGCGCAAGCTGCGCGCCATCCGCCCGGACCTGCGCCTGGCCAGCGACTTCATCGTCGGCTTCCCCGGCGAGACGGACGAAGACCACGCCAAGCTGATGAAGCTGGTGCACGACGTCGGCTTCGACGCGTCGTTCAGCTTCATCTTCAGCCCCCGCCCCGGAACGCCCGCGGCGGCGCTGGAGGACACGACGCCCTACGAGGTCAAGGTCCGTCGCCTGCAGGAGTTGCAGGCGGCCATCGAGGCCCACGCGCTGACGATCTCGCAGGCCATGGTCGACAAGGTCGAGAAGGTGCTGGTCACCGGCACGTCACGCAAGGACGCCACGGAGCTGATGGGCCGCACCGAGTGCAACCGCATCGTCAACTTCCCCGGCTCGCCGCGGCTGATGAACCAGCTGGTGGATGTGCGCATCACGACCGCCTTCGCGCATTCGCTGCGCGGCGAGGTCGTCACGACCGAGGACGTGCTCAGCGCTTGATGCTGAGCAGCCACCACTGCGGCAAGGCCACGCCGAGCACCAGCAACGCGTAGCCGGCCATCTTGCCGTCACGGCCCAGCACGGCCAGCGCGGCGATGACGGCGATGCTGCCGCCCGCCGCCCCCCAGGCCCACAGACGCCGCCAGCCCAGAGACTTCGCCTCCCGCCGCCACAGGCCCTTGATCGCCACCGCCAACAGCGCCGCCAGCCCCCAGGCGGGTGCAAACAGGTTGGCGATGTGCCAAAAGGCGTCGAGTGGGCTCATTCGGGCTTGACCGTTGTCAGTCGCTGAAAAGCGGCGAATCCTACAATTCAACCCATGTCGGTCTTTGCACTTGGCCTGAACCACAACACCGCCCCGCTGGACCTGCGCGGGCGGTTCGCGTTCACGCTCGAGCAGATCGCACCCTCCCTCGTGGGCCTGCGCCAGAAGCTGCCCGGCACGCCCGAGGCGGCCATCCTGTCGACCTGCAACCGCACCGAGGTCTACGTGGCCGCGCCGCCCGCCCAGGTGCAGCCGGCCATCGCATGGCTCGCGCAGACCGGCGGCGTGGCGGCGGGCGAGCTGCGCGAGCACGCCTATGTGATGCAGGGCAGCGCCGCCGCCCGCCACGCCTTCCGTGTCGCCAGCGGGCTGGATTCCATGGTGCTGGGCGAGCCGCAGATCCTCGGCCAGATGAAGCAGGCCGTGAAGGAAGCCGAGGCCGCCGGCGCGCTGGGCACGACGCTGCACCAGCTGTTCCAGCGCAGCTTCTCGGTCGCCAAGGAGGTGCGCAGCTCCACCGAGATCGGCGCCCACTCCATCAGCATGGCCGCCGCCGCGGTGCGCCTGGCCGGCCAGCTGTTCGAGGACCTGGCCAGGACCCGCGTGCTGTTCGTCGGCGCCGGCGAAATGATCGAGCTGACGGCGACCCACTTCGCCGCCAAGACGCCGCGCCACATGGCCGTCGCCAACCGCACGCTGGAGCGCGGCGAAAAGCTCGCGACTCGCTTCGGCGCCGAAGCGGTGCGCCTGTCGGACCTGCCCGACCGGCTGCACGAGTTCGACATCGTCGTCTCCTGCACCGCCTCCAGCCTGCCGCTGATCGGCCTGGGCGCCGTCGAGCGCGCTTTGAAGAAACGCAAGCACCGGCCGATGTTCATGGTCGACCTGGCCGTGCCGCGCGACATCGAGCCCGAGGTCGCGCAGCTGGACGACGTCTACCTCTACACCGTCGACGAGCTGGCCGCGCAGGTGCAGACCGCCGGCGAAAAGCGCCAGGCCGCCGTCGAGCAGGCCGAGGCCATCGTCGAGACCGGCGTGCAGAGCTTCATGCACTGGCTGGACCAGCGCCACACGGTGCCGCTGATCCAGGCCCTGCATGCACAGACCGATGACTGGCGCGCAGTGGAAATCGCCCGCGCCCGCAAGCTGCTGGCCAAGGGCGCGGACGTGGACGAGGTGCTGGACGCGCTGTCCAAGGGCCTGACGCAGAAGCTGCTGCACGGCACGCTGGCCGAACTGCACGGCAGCGACGGCGAACAGCGCCTGCAGCTGGCGCAGACCGTGTCGCGCCTGTTCCTGCGCGGCAAGCAGTCTTAGCGGCGCTCGCCAGCCGCCGCCCGGCGCGCCCTGCGCCGCCCTCTGCCTGCCATTCCCGTTTGCCGCCCATGAAAGACTCCCTGCGCCAGCAGTTCGACCGCCTAGGCTTTCGCCTCGCCGAGCTGGACACCATCCTTGCCGACGGCAGCGCCGCGTCGGACATGAAGCGCTACCGCGCGCTGACCAAGGAGCAGTCCGAGGTGTCAGGCCTGGTCGAGCGCTACCGCCGCTATCAAGCGCATGAGGCCGACCTGGCCGCGGCGCGCGACATGCTGGCTGACCCTGAGATGGCCGAGATGGCGCGCGAGGAAATCGCCGCCAACGAGGCGGCGCTGGCGGCGCTGGACGCCGAACTGCAGCTGGCGCTCATCCCCAAGGATCCCGACGACGAGCGCAACGCCTTCCTGGAAATCCGCGCCGGCACCGGTGGCGATGAATCCGCACTGTTCGCGGGCGACCTGGCGCGCATGTACCTGCGCTTTGCCGAAGGCCAGGGCTGGCGCTGCGAGATCCTGTCCGAGAACCAGTCCGACCTGGGCGGCTACAAGGAGCTGGTCGTGCGCGTCGAGGGTGACAACGCCTACGGCCGGCTGAAGTTCGAGAGCGGGGGGCACCGCGTGCAGCGCGTGCCGGCAACCGAGAGCCAGGGCCGCATCCACACCAGCGCCTGCACGGTTGCCGTGATGCCCGAGCCCGACGAGGCCGAGGAGATCACGCTGAACCCGGCCGACCTGCGCATCGACACCTTCCGTGCCAGCGGCGCCGGCGGCCAGCACGTCAACAAGACCGACTCGGCCATCCGCGTCACGCACATCCCGACCGGGCTGGTCGCCGAATGCCAGGACGACCGCAGCCAGCACCGCAACAAGGCCAAGGCGCTGGCCGTGCTGCAGGCGCGGCTGCGCGACAAGGAGCGCATCGAGCGCGAGGCCAAGGAGGCGGCCACGCGCAAGGGCCTGATCGGCAGCGGCGACCGCAGCGACCGCATCCGCACCTACAACTTCCCGCAGGGGCGCCTCACCGACCACCGCATCAACCTGACGCTGTACAAGCTCGCGCAGATCATGGACGGCGACCTGGCCGACGTCATCCAGGGCCTGCTGGCCGCGCAGGCGGCCGAGCAGCTGGCGCAGCTGGAGGAAGGCCGGACATGACCGCCAGCCTGACAGTAGACGGGGCGCTGGCGCTGGCCCGCCAGCTCGGCGTCGAGCGCGGCGACGCACAGACGCTGCTCAGCCACCTGACCGGGCAGGACCGCGCCTGGTTCATCACCCATGGCGATGCCCCTGCGCCGGGCGCCGAGGCCGCGCTGCGCCGGCTGGCCGCGGGCGAGCCACTGGCCCACCTGACCGGCTGGCAGCCCTTCCACGGCCTGATGCTGCAGGTCACGCCGGCCACGCTGATTCCGCGGCCCGACACCGAAACGCTGGTCGACTGGGCGCTGGCGCTGCTCGCCGAGCTGCCGGGCGAACCGAGCATCGTCGACCTCGGCACCGGCAGCGGCGCCATCGCACTGGCCGTCAAGGCCGCCTGCCCACGCGCCCGGGTCACGGCCGTCGACGTCAGCGCCGACGCGTTGGCCGTGGCCCGTGGCAATGGCGAACGCCTGGGCCTGACGGTGGACTGGCGCCAAGGTAGCTGGTTCGACCCGCTGGTCGGCCAGCGCTTCGACCTGGTCGTCAGCAACCCGCCCTACATCGCCGGTGACGACCCCCACCTGCCCGAGCTGCGCCACGAGCCGATCACGGCGCTGACGCCCGGCGGCGATGGCCTGGCAGACCTGCAAACACTGATCGATGCGGCGCCGCAACACCTCGCAGCTGGCGGCTGGCTGCTGCTGGAGCACGGCTGGGACCAGGCCGATGCGGTAGCGCAACAGCTGACGGCACGCGGGTTTGCCGAGGTGCAGCTGCGCCGCGACCTCGCCGACCGGGCGCGCGCCAGTGGCGGCCGCTGGCCGGCGTGAAGCCGGAGTTGCCGGCTGGCGAACCTCCCCCGGGTTTGCGTGATGTTTTGCCCTCAGTTCGTCATTCACGCGAACGAATTGCCGGCGTAGTATCGAATCCCGGTGCCCCCTGTTGCACCGCGCAGGAGCCGATCATGTCCCGCTTCGCCCGCGCTGCAGTCCTGAGCCTCTCTGCCCTGTTGACCCTGCCGGCCCTGGCCGACGGCGACGCCACACCGCGCTGGCAGACGCGGGTGCAGCTCAGCAGCGTGGACGGCGGCAACGACACCCAGCCCCACCTGGGCGGCTCGCGCGTGCTGAGCGCCAACCTGCTGGGCGACTACTACCTCACCAGTTCCGGCTTCTCCAGCCTGCGCGGCGGCCTGCGCGCCACCGGCGGTGTGCTGCTGGGCCCCCTGTCGGTGTCCCAGGCCAGCGGCGGTCTGGCGCTGGGCAACGGCCCCGTGGCGGCCGGCCGCCGCAGCCTGTCGATGAACGGGCTGGACGCCTACTCGCTGGAACCCAGCGCCAACCTGTCCTATGTCGGCATCGGCTACACCGGGCGCGTGCAGCGCAGCGGGTTTGCGTTCAGCGCCGATCTGGGCCTGATGTCGGGCAGCGTCGGCAACCTGCGCCTGGGCCGCAGCAGCGCCCAAGGCTTCGAGGAGGCGATGCGCGACCTGCGCTTCAAGCCCTTGCTGCAGTTGGGTCTGGCGTACAGCTACTGACGCCCGACCGGGGCAGTCCCGGATAATTGCGCTTTTGCCTTTTGACGAGAACTGCCATGAGCGACGTTCAGCAACGCATTGACGACCTGGTCAAGTCCAACCGGGTCGTGCTCTTCATGAAGGGCACCGCCCAGTTCCCGATGTGCGGTTTCTCCGGCCGCGCCATCCAGATCCTGAAGGCCTCCGGCGTGACGGACCTGAAGACCTTCAACGTGCTGGAAGACGAGGCCGTGCGCCAGGGCATCAAGGACTACGCCAACTGGCCCACCATCCCGCAGCTCTACATCGGCGGCGAGTTCGTCGGTGGCTCGGACATCATGATGGAGATGTACGAGTCGGGTGAGCTGCAACAGGTCCTGGCGACCGCGTGACCCGCCTGGTCGTCGGGCTGACGGGGGCAACGGGCGCGGCCTACGCCCTGCGTCTTCTGCGCCGCGCGCGCGACTTGGGCGTGCAGACGCACCTGATCGCCACGCCCGCCGGCATCCTGAACGCCCACCACGAGCTGGGGCTGGACCGCGCCAAGCTGGAAGCGGAAGCCGACCACGCCTACTCGCCCGGCGACATCGGCGCCTGCATCGCCAGCGGCAGCTTCACCACGGCCGCCATGGTCGTGGCGCCCTGCTCCATGAAGTCGCTGGCCGCGATCGCCCACGGCCTGGGCGACAACCTGCTGACGCGCGCTGCCGACGTCACGCTGAAGGAGCGCCGCCGGCTCATTTTGATGGTGCGCGAGACGCCGTTGAACCTGGCTCACCTGCGCAACATGGTGGCGGTGACCGAGATGGGCGGCATCTGCTTCCCGCCGCTGCCGGCCTTCTATCACCACCCCAAGACCATTGAAGAGATGGTCAACGAGACCGTCGAGCGCGTGCTGGAACTGGTCGGCATCCCGACCGCGCAGCCCAAGACCTGGACGGGGCTGTAGGCCCCTGCGTCACGGACGGGCTCGTCCCGTCCCGTCAACGCCAAGAAGCCCGGGGATTCGGGCCTTGCTGCGCGCTTGGCCGCGCATGCGCGACCTGCAAGATGGCAGCACGAACTGGCTCCCTGGACGCGCGATGGTTTCCGGCCTCAACAGCTCCCTGCTCAGCTACCTGTCAACGCAAGGCCTCGACACCTCGGCCAAGACCGGCAATGCGGCGGGCAAGGCCACGACCGACAAGGCCAAAACCCAGCCGATACCGCAGGCGGCGCTGCAGCGGGCAGCCGGCACGGCCAAGGCGGTGTCGGCCATCCAGAGCCTGGAAGGTGGCCAGAAGACGCTTGCCACCGACCTGCGCGCGGCCATGGCCAAGGCGGGCGTCAAGCTGACGGGCGTCGTCGAGTTTTCCGTCAAGAGCGACGGCAGCGTGGACGTCAAGGGCGCCGACGGCGACAAGGCGGCCACAAAGGCGTTCCTGAGCGCGGACACCAGCCGACCCAGCTTTGCCACCCGCATCGCAAGCCAGGCGCGTGACGCGCTGAAGCTGTCGGCAACGATCCAGCAGAGCGCCGCCATCTCGCAAGCGGCCAAGCTGGCCAAGACGGCCGGCGGCGTCATGTCGCTGTACACGTCGCTGATGCAGCAGACGGGCACGACCAGCGTCGTGTTCTCGGTCTCGGCGACGTCGAGTTCGCTGACCTACCCTGGCTCGCTCACGGCGAACGCCTGACCGGCGCGCGCCTCGGTGGGCAGCATCAAGGCTTCTGCACCACCAACCCACGCCGCGCCAGCAGCGGCTGGATGTCGGGCTCATGGCCCACCAGGTTGCGGAACAAGACCATCGCGTCCTCGCTGCCGCCGCGTGACAGCAGCTCGGCGCGCAGCTTGTCACCGTTGGCACGCTTGAGGCCGCCGTTGGCCTTCAGCCATTCCACCGTGTCCGCATCCAGCACCTCGCTCCAGATGTAGGCGTAGTAGCCGGCCGAGTAGCCGCCCATCATGTGGCTGAAGTACGGCGTGCGATAGCGCGGCGGCACGGGGCCCAGGTCCACGCCCTCCTCCTTCAGCACCTTGGCCTCGAAGTCCATGACGCCCTCGGCGGCCGGCATCTGGCCGGGCTTGAGTTGGTGCAGCCGCTGGTCCAGGATGGCCGAGCTGAGATAGGACAGCGTCGTGTAGCCCTGGTTGAAGCGTTTCGCGCGCTCGACCTTGTCCAGCAGTTCGCGCGGCATGGGCTCGCCGGTCTTGTAGTGGCGCGCGTAGTTCGCCAGCACGCTGGGCCAGTCGGCCCAGACCTCGTTGACCTGCGACGGGTATTCGACGAAATCGCGCGGCACGCGGGAGAGGCTGGGGTAGGCCACCTTGTTGAACATGCCGTGTAGCGCATGGCCGAACTCGTGGAACAGCGTGTTGACCTCGTCCCAGGTCAGCAGCGTCGCCTCGCCGGCCGGCGGCTTGGGGATGTTGAGGTGGTTGGCCACGACGGGCTGCGTGCCCTCCAGCGGGTTCTGGCCCACGTAGGCATTCATCCAGGCGCCGCCGCGCTTGCTGGGGCGGGCGTACAGGTCGGCGATGAAGATGGCGAGTTGCTTGCCGTCGGTGTCGAACACGTCGTAGACGCGCACGTCGTCGCGGTAGACCGGCAGGTCCGTGCGGCGCTTGAAGCTGATGCCATACAGCTGGTTGGCCGCGAAGAACACGCCGCGCTCCAGCACGCTGGTGATCTCCAGATAGGGCTTGAGCTGGCTCTCGTCGAAGCCGTACCTGGCTGCGCGCAGCTTCTCGGCGTAGTAGCTCCAGTCCCAGGCCTGCAACGCAAAGCTCGGCTGCTTCCTGGCGGCCTGGTCGCTGTCGATGAGCTTCTGCAGCTCGGCGGCCTCCTGCCGGGCCGAGGCCACGGCGGCGGGCGCCAGCTTGCGCAGCAGCGCGTTCACGGTGTCGGCGGACTTGGCGGTCTCTTCCTCCAGCACATAGGCCGCCGGCGTCGCGTAGCCCAGCAGCGCCGCGCGCTCCTGGCGCAGCGTCATCACGCGGGCGACGATGGCGCGCGTGTCGAACTCGTTGCCGCGCGCACCGCGGGCGACCGACGCGCGGTGCAGGCGCTCGCGCAGCGCGCGGTTCTGCAGCTGGGTCTCGAAGGGCTGGATGGTCGTGTTCAGCAGCGCGATGACGTACTTGCCATCCAGGCCGCGCTTCTTGGCCACGTCGGCGGCGGCAGCGATCTGCGCGGTGGTCAGGCCGGCCAGTTCCTCGGCGCTGTCGACGACGACGGCCGAGTCGTTGACCTCCGCCAGCACCGCCTTGTTGAAGCGCGCGCCCAGTGTCGCCATCTCGGCGTTGATGGCCTTCATGCGCGTCTTCTGCTCGTCGTTCAGACGCGCGCCGGCGCGCACCATGTCACGGCGGTAGCGCTCGATCAGGCGCTTGGCCTCAGCTGTCGGCGCGGCCGTGTCACGCGCGGCGTACAGCGCCTCGACACGGGCGAACAACTTCGGGTTGAGCAGCACCGCATCGCGCTGCGCGGCAAGCTTGGCGGCGTAATCGGTCTGCAGCTGCTGGCGGGCCGGGTTGGCGTCGGCGCCGATCAGGCTGAACAGCAGCGTCGTCGCGCGCGACAGCAGCCGGCCGCTCTTCTCCCACGCAACGATGGTGTTGTCGAAGGTGGGCGCCGCGGTGTTGTCGGCGATGGCCTGGATCTCGCTCAGTTGCTCGGCCATGCCCTGGTCCAGCGCGGGCGCGAAATGCTCGTCGCGCAGCTTGTCGAACTGCGGGTAGCGCAGCGGCAGCGGGCTGGTGGTCAGCAGCGGGTTGTCGGTGGGTTGCGCCCAGGCCACGCCGGTGGCCAGCAGGGTGCAGATCAGGAGCTGAGCAAAGCGGCTTTTGGCAAGCATGACGCGGTGTCTTGTGCACGAGAACGCCAGCCTAACGGGCCCATCACCCGCCTGCCACAAGCCACAGCGGGAAAGCCCCAGGGCTCAGCGCTCGCCCGGCAGCAGCCACTGCCCGCGCGCCGCGAACACCGCGCGCGGGTACTCGGGCCGGCCGCGGCTGCCGTTGTAGCGGCCCAGCGCCAGGTACATGTCGCCCTTCTCGATGTCGAGGTAGTGGCGCAGGATCACGCAGCCGAACCGCAGGTTGGTCTGCATGTGAAAGAGCCGCGCGGCATCGCCATCGCCGATCAGCTTGGCCCAGAACGGCATGACCTGCATGTAGCCGCGCGCACCGGCGGTGCTGATGGCGTACTTGCGAAAGCCGCTCTCGACCTGCACGAGCCCCAGCAGCAGGCTGGGCTCCAGGCCCGCGCGCTTGGCCTCGTACCAGACCGTCTCCAGGAACTCGATGCGGATCTGCGTCTCGGCCTTGCGCTTCTTCAAGCGCTCGCTCATCGTGCCCAGCCAGGTCAGGTAGGCCATGCGCGCATCGTCGCGGTCGAACCTGGGCCGCGGCGGTGCGCCCTGGGCGATGGCCGCGCCCAGCGCGGATCGCACGGCGTCGGCCAGCGGCTCCTCGACCTGGGCGCCGGCCCGCGCGCCCAACGGCGCCGCGAGCAGGCCCAGTACCGCAAGGCGGCGCTTCAAAGCTTGAGCAGGCCCTTCAAGTGGCCCACCACGTCGGCGACGGCCAGCTTGGTCGCGGCCTCGTCGCGGCGGCCCTGGTACTCGACCTGGCCCTCCTTCAGGCCGCGGTCACCCAGCACGACACGGTGCGGGATGCCGATCAGCTCCCAGTCCGCGAACATCGCACCCGGGCGCTCGCCGCGGTCGTCCAGCAGCACGTCCACACCCAGCGCCTTCAGCTCGCCGTAGAGCTTGTCGGCCGCGGCCTTGACGTCAGCGCTGCGGTCAGCGCCGATGGGGCAGATGACGACGGTGAACGGGGCGATCGCGTCCGGCCAGATGATGCCGCGCGCGTCGTGGTTCTGCTCGATGGCCGCACCCAGGATGCGTGTGACGCCGATGCCGTAGCAGCCCATCTCCATCAGCTTGGGCTTGCCGTTCTCGTCGAGGAAGGTCGCGTTCATCGCGGCCGAGTACTTGGTGCCGAGATAGAACACATGGCCCACCTCGATGCCGCGCTGGATGGCGAGCAGGCCCTTGCCATCGGGCGACGGGTCGCCCGCGACGATGTTGCGGATGTCGGCGACGACATCGGGCTCGGGCAGGTCACGGCCCCAGTTCGCGCCGGTGAAGTGGCAATCCACGTCGTTGGCACCGCAGACGAAGTCGCTCATGACCGCGACGGTGCGGTCGGCGACGATCTTCAGCGGTGCCTTCAGGCCGATGGGGCCCAGGTAGCCAGGCTTGCAGCCGAAGTGCGCATCGATCTCGCCGGCCGTCGCAAAGCGGAAGCCCCCCTTCAGGCCCTCGACCTTGCCGGCCTTCACTTCGTTCAGCTCATGGTCGCCACGCACCAGCAGCAGCCAGACCTGGGTCTTGGCGATGTTGCCGTCCTTGTCCAGCTCATCGGTGGCCAGCACCAGCGACTTGACGGTCTGCGACAGCGGCAGGCCCAGCAGCAGCGCGACTTCCGCGCAGGTGGCCTTGCCCGGCGTGGGCGTCTTGGCCAGCGGCTGCAGCGCATCGCCGCGGGCGGGCAGCAGCGCGACGGCTTCGGCCAGCTCCATGTTGGCGGCGTAGTCGCTGGTGGGGCAGTAGACGATGGCGTCCTCGCCGGTGTCCGCGATGACCTGGAACTCGTGCGAACGGTCACCGCCGATGGCGCCGGTGTCCGCCGCGACGGCGCGGTACTGCAGGCCGAAGCGGTCGAAGATCTTGCCGTAGGCCGCGTACATGTTGTCGTAGCTGCGGCCGGCGGCCTCGACGTCACGGTCGAAGGAGTAGGCATCCTTCATCGTGAATTCGCGGCCGCGCATCAGGCCGAAGCGCGGGCGGCGCTCGTCGCGGAACTTGGTCTGGATGTGATAGAAATTTTTCGGCAGCTGGCGGTAGCTGCGCAGCTCCTGGCGGGCGATGTCGGTGATGACTTCTTCGCTCGTCGGCTGGACGATGAAGTCGCGACCATGGCGGTCCTTCACGCGCAGCAGCTCCGGGCCCATCTTGTCGAAGCGGCCCGTTTCCTGCCACAGCTCGGCGGGCTGGATGACGGGCATCAGGCACTCCACAGCGCCCGCCGCGTCCATCTCCTCGCGGATGATCTTCTCGACCTTGCGGATGACGCGAAGCCCCATCGGCATGTAGTTGTAAATGCCGGCGCCCAGGCGCTTGATCATGCCGGCGCGCATCATCAGCTTGTGGCTGACGACCTCCGCGTCCGCGGGCGCTTCCTTGAGGGTGGAAATGAAGAACTGGGAGGCTTTCATGGGCGGGCTGGAATGCGAAGGCCGGGTGAAAACCCGGCCAAGTCACGACAAAACAGGGAGAAATCTTCGGGTTAGCGAGGGCGCTACCGCAATCGCGGCCCGATGCAATAATCGAACCAACTAGAGATTTGAGGTTGATTATGCTCGACCGTGAAGGCTTCCGCCCCAACGTCGGCATCATCCTGCTCAACCAACGCAACGAAGTCTTCTGGGGCAAACGCATCCGGACGCATTCGTGGCAGTTCCCGCAAGGGGGCATCAAACACGGCGAGACGCCTGAGCAGGCGATGTTCCGAGAGCTCCACGAAGAGGTGGGGCTCATCCCAGAGCATGTGCGCATCATCGCGAGGACGCGAGATTGGCTGCGCTACGAGGTGCCCGAGCACTTCATCCGGCGCGACGCACGCGGCCACTACAAGGGCCAGAAACAGATCTGGTTCCTGCTGCAGATGGTGGGCCGCGACTGCGACATGAACCTGCGCGCCACCGACCACCCCGAGTTCGACGCCTGGCGTTGGAATGAATACTGGGTGCCGCTGGAAGCCGTCATCGAATTCAAGCGCGGCGTCTACGAGATGGCGCTGACGGAGCTGGCGCGCTACCTGCCGCGCATCAACCATCACAACCGCTATCTGCGCGCGGGCATGCGGCCGGCGCATCGGGATGGGCGCAGCAGCGGGCCGATGCCACTGGAGACCGCCGTGCCACCGGACGGCGAGCAGACCTGAGGCCGCGGCGCTCCTAGCGGAGCACCAGATTGTCCCGGTGGATCAACTCGGGCTCGGCCACGTAGCCGAGCACCGCTTCGAACTGCGACGACGGCTTGCGCGCAATCAGCCGCGCTTCCGCGGCTGAGTAGTTCGACAGGCCCCGAGCCAGTTCGACGCCTTCGGCGGTCTGCACCGAGATGACATCGCCGCGGTGGAACCCGCCCTGCACGTCAGTCACGCCGATGGGCAGCAAGCTCTTGCCGTCGTCGCGCAGCTTCGTCACCGCACCGGCATCGACCTTGACCGCACCGCGAAGCTGCAAGTGGTCCACCATCCACTGCTTGCGCGCCGCCAACTTGGGCGTTGCCGCCAGCAGCGCCGTGCCGATGGCCTCGCCGCGCGCCAGGCGCACAAGCACATCGGGCTCGCGCCCCCAGGCGATGACCGTACCCGCACCACTGCCGGCCGCACGCTTGGCCGCGAGGATCTTGGTGATCATGCCGCCGCGGCCGATGCTGGTGCCCGCGCCACCGGCCATGCGCTCCAGCTCGGGATCGCCGGCCTGCGCCGTGTCGATGAAGCGCGCAGCTGGGTCCTTGCGCGGGTCGGCCGAATACAGGCCGCGCTGGTCGGTCAGGATGACAAGGGCGTCGGCCTCGACAAGGTTGGCGACCAGCGCCCCCAGCGTGTCGTTGTCGCCGAACTTGATCTCGTCGTTGACGACGGTGTCGTTCTCGTTGATGACCGGCAACACGCGGTGGGCCAGCAGCGTCAGCAACGTCGAGCGTGCATTGAGGTAGCGCTCGCGGTCGGCCAGGTCGGCGTGGGTCAGCAGCACCTGGGCACTGGCCAGGCCTTGTGCGCTGAGCTGGCTTTCGTACATCTGCGCCAGACCCATCTGGCCGACGGCGGCGGCCGCCTGAAGCTCATGCAGCTCTTTCGGGCGCGTTGCCCAGCCAAGGCGCTTCATGCCCTCGGCGATGGCGCCGCTGGACACCATGATCAGCTCCCGGCCGTCCTTCGCCAGCGTTGCCAGCTGGCGGCTCCAGTTCGCGATCGCTTCGGCATCAATGCCCCGGCCCTCGTTGGTGACGAGGCTGGAACCAACTTTGACAACGATGCGGCGCGCGCTGGACAGCAAGCTCATTCGGCGGGGTCTTTGGACTCGAAACGGATGTCGGGTTCTTCGATCACGCGCTGGTCGGCAGCGACGTGGTCGTAGATGGCGTGGATCAGCGGCTGGCAGCCTTGACGGGTCAGCGCCGAGATCTCGAAGACCGGGCCCTTCCAGCGGTAGCGCTTGACGAAATCCTTCACGCGCGCGGCGCGCTCGTCTTCCGGAACCATGTCCAGCTTGTTCAGCACCAGCCAGCGCGGCTTGGCATGCAGTTCGCCGTCGTACTTCTTCAACTCGGCGACGATGGCCTTGGCTTCCTTGACCGGATCGACTTCGGGGTCGAACGGTGCGAGGTCGACGACGTGTAGCAGCAAACGCGTGCGCTGCAGATGGCGCAGGAACTGGTGGCCCAGGCCGGCGCCTTCCGCGGCGCCTTCGATAAGGCCGGGGATGTCGGCGACGACGAAACTCTTCTCGGGCGCGACGCGCACGACACCCAGGTTGGGATGCAGCGTCGTGAACGGGTAGTCAGCAATCTTGGGCTTGGCGTTGGAGATCGCCGTGATCAGCGTCGACTTGCCGGCGTTGGGCTGGCCCAGCAGGCCCACATCCGCCAGCACGCGCAGTTCCAACCGCAGTTTCTTCGCCTCGCCCGGCCAGCCGGGGGTCTTCTGGCGCGGCGCACGGTTGGTCGAAGTCTTGAAATGCAGGTTGCCGAAGCCGCCGTCGCCGCCCTTGGCCAGCAGGATGCGCTGGCCCATCTCGAGCAGCTCACCGATGACGGTCTCTGTTTCGAGGTCCGTGATGATGGTGCCGACCGGCACGCGCAACACGATGTCATCGGCCGCCGCGCCGAAGCAGTCGGAGCCGCGGCCGGCCTCGCCGTTGCGCGCCTCGTGGCGACGCGCGTAGCGGTAGTCGATCAGCGTGTTCAGGTTGCGATCGGCCTCGGCCCAGACGCTGCCGCCCTTGCCGCCATCGCCGCCGTCGGGCCCGCCGAAGGGGATGAACTTCTCGCGCCGAAAGCTCGCGCAGCCCGCGCCGCCGTTACCGGCTGCGATGTCAATGGTGGCTTCGTCGACGAATTTCATGGCGGAGCAGCCATCGTACTGGCTGGGTTGCGGCAGGCCCGTTGCGTTTCAACGCAGCGGACTTTCCAAAAAACAAAAGCCCCGGCAGGCCGGGGCTTGGGGGTGTGTCCGGGCGGTTGACCCGTCCCGGATCACGCAGTCATCAAGCCGCCAGCGGCGTGATGATGACGGTCTGGCGGTTCTTTTCGCCCTTGATGGCGAACGACACATGGCCATCGACCAGCGCGAACAGCGTGTGGTCCTTGCCGATGCCCACATTCACGCCGGGGTGGAACTTGGTACCACGCTGACGCACGATGATGGAACCAGCGGAGATCAGTTCACCACCGTAAGCCTTGACGCCCAGCATTTTGGGCTTGGAATCGCGGCCGTTCCGTGTGGAACCGCCGCCTTTTTTCTGTGCCATGAGTTAGCTCCTAGAAATTAGCGAAAGACGACTGGGATCAGCCGTTGACCGCGCTGATTTCCAGCTCGGTGTAGTTCTGGCGATGGCCTTGGCTCTTCTTGTAGTGCTTGCGACGGCGCATCTTGAAGATGCGAACCTTGTCGTGCTTGCCATGGCTGATGACCTTGGCACTGACCGTGGCGCCGGCGACCAGCGGAGCGCCGACCGTCAGGCCGTCACCGCTGCCAACTGCCAGCACTTGGTCGATGGTGACCTCAGCGCCGACTTCCGCGTCGAGCAACTCGACCTTGATCTTTTCGCCAGCAGCAACCTTGTACTGCTTGCCGCCGGTTTTGATGACCGCGTACATGTTCTTCCTTTCGCACCCTGGAGGTGCATTCACCCGGCTCCAGCGGCTTGGCACCCATGTCTGCACACGCGCGCCGCCGCCCTCGTCGGGCCTTTTTGTCGGTTTTGTTGTCTCTCCACAGCACGTACGCAGCACGCACGAATTGCGAAGAGCCCGCGAGTATACCCGCGGTCAGCTGGGGATGGCAACCCGCTGCTTGGCTAGGCGCGCTGCGCCAGCGTCCGACCCGCATAACGCTCGGGTCGGCGGTGCGCGCGTCAGCCGTTTCTATAATCCGGGGATTCCTAGCTTGAGAGTCCAGAGTGAGCGTCGACTCAGCCTCGCCCCCACCCCAAGTTGCCGAGGCACTCGCCCTGCTTGCCGCCGAAATGGCCCAGGTCGACGAAGTCATCGCCCGACGCCTGAGTTCCGACGTCGCGCTGATCGACCAGATCGCGCACTACATCGTCCATGCTGGCGGCAAGCGCATGCGGCCCAAGCTCGTCCTGCTGTTCGCCAATGCGCTGGGCTTCGAAGGGCTGGCGCGCTTCGAGCTCGCTGCCGTCGTCGAATTCATCCACACGGCAACGCTGCTGCATGACGACGTCGTCGACGAGTCGTCCCTGCGCCGCGGCAAGCCCACCGCCAATGCGCTGTTTGGCAACGCTGCCAGCGTGCTGGTCGGCGACTTCCTCTATTCGCGCGCCTTCCAGATGATGGTCTCCGTCGACCGCATGCGCGTGCTGGAGGTGCTGGCAGAAGCCACCAACGTCATCGCAGAGGGCGAGGTCCTGCAGCTGATGAACATGCACGATCCCGACATCAGCGTCGAGAGCTATCTGCGCGTCATCCGCTTCAAGACTGCCAAGCTGTTCGAGGCCAGCGCCCGCCTCGGCGCCGTGCTGGCGAACGCGACGCCAGAAGTTGAAGAGGCCTGCGCGGCCTACGGCCGGGCGCTCGGCACCTCATTTCAGCTCGTGGACGATGTGCTGGACTACGAGGGTGATGCGCACGAACTGGGCAAGAACATCGGCGACGACCTGCGAGAGGGCAAGACCACGCTGCCACTGCTGATCGCGATGGAGCGCGCCACGCCCGAGCAGCGCGCGCTGCTGCGCCATGCCATCGAGGAAGGTGAGCTGGAGAGGCTGCAGGAGATCGTCACCATCGTCCGCTCGACAGGCGCGCTCGAGTCCACGCGTGAAGCCGCACGCGCCGAGGCGAGACACGCCAGCGACTCGCTTCAGCTGCTACCTCGCAACAAGTGGACAGAATCTCTGCTAGAATTCGCAATTCAGTCGGTTGAGCGCCACTCCTGATTTCTCGGGAACAGCGTCGCAACAGAAGACATCGGGGTGTAGCTTAGCCTGGTAGAGCGCTACGTTCGGGACGTAGAGGCCGGAGGTTCGAATCCTCTCACCCCGACCAAGTCTTCCCCTCGGGACGAGGGACCGTAAGCCGCCACGCGGCTACGCTGAAATCCTGCCGTTATCCCTTGGATTCGCTCGCTTGGCGGCGAGTCCATGACTGGCACAATCGACGGACTTCACTCTTGCCGTCATCGACGCCATCGCTCGTGGAAACCACGCTCGCAGAGCCGCTCCAGTCTTCCCTGTCCGGGGTTGCGCGCATGCTTGTGCATGCCGGCAAGCTGCAGCCCAAGGCCGCGGAAGATCTCGTCAAGCAGGCGCGCGAGAAAAAGACCAGCTTCGTCAATGCGGTGATCGCAAGCGGCCAGGTGTCGCCCACCGACCTAGCGCACACCTTGTCCAGCGCGCTGGCGCTGCCGCTGCTGGACCTGTCCGCCGTCGACCCACAGCGCATGCCGCAGAACGTCATTGACGCGAAGCTGGCCCAACAGTACCAGGTCGTCGCGCTGTCCCGCCGCGGCAGTCGGCTCTTCGTCGGCGGCGCCGACCCGACGGAGCTGGAGGTCATCGAGCGCATCAAGTTCGCGACCCAGTTGCAGCCCGAGTGGGTCATCGTCGAGCATGACAAGCTGGCCAAGATGCTGGCCACAGCCGGCGCAACGGCGGCGGAGACGCTGGAATCCATCGCCGGTGGCGACTTCGACTTCGACATCGCCGAGGACGATGCGGCGCCGCAGCAGGAGTCTGCCGAACTCGCGGATGTCGAGGACGCGCCAGTCGTGCGCTTCCTGCAGAAGATGCTCGTCGACGCGATCAATCTGCGCGCCTCCGACCTGCATTTCGAGCCCTACGAACTCCACTACCGCGTGCGTTTTCGCGTCGACGGCGAGTTGCGTGAGATCACGCAGCCGCCCGTCGCCATCAAGGACAAGCTGTCGTCGCGCATCAAGGTGATTTCGCGCCTGGACATCGCCGAGAAGCGCGTGCCCCAGGACGGGCGCATGAAGCTGAAGTTCGGATCCAAGTCCATCGACTTCCGCGTCAGCACGCTGCCCACGCTGTTCGGCGAGAAGATCGTCATCCGTATCCTGGACTCGTCGTCGGCCAAGCTGGGGATCGATGCGCTGGGCTACGAGAAGATCGAGAAGGAGCGCCTGCTTGCGGCCATCTACCGGCCCTACGGCATGGTGCTTGTGACCGGCCCGACGGGTTCGGGCAAGACGGTGTCGCTCTACACCTGCCTGAACATCCTGAACCAGCCGGGCGTCAACATCTCGACGGTCGAAGACCCGGCCGAAATCAACCTGCCCGGCATCAACCAGGTCAACGTCAACGACAAGGCCGGCCTGAACTTCTCGGCCGCGCTGAAGTCCTTCCTGCGCCAGGATCCGGACATCATCATGGTCGGCGAGATCCGCGACCTGGAGACGGCCGACATCGCGATCAAGGCTGCACAGACCGGCCACATGGTCATGTCGACGCTGCACACCAACGACGCACCCAAAACGCTGACCCGGCTGTTGAACATGGGCGTCGCGCCATTCAACATCGCCTCCAGCGTGCTGCTGATCACGGCGCAGCGCCTGGTGCGCCGGCTGTGCGAGAACTGCAAACAGCCGGCCGACTATCCACGCGATGCGCTGCTGAAGGCCGGCTTCGTCGAAGAGGATTTCGATGGCAGCTGGAAGCCCTACCGTGCAGTCGGCTGCAACAACTGCACCAATGGCTACCGTGGGCGCCTGGGTCTGTACCAGGTGATGCCCATCACCGAAGCAATCCAGCGCATCATCCTGGCCCAGGGCACGGCGATGGACATTGCCGAGCAGGCGAAGAAGGAAGGCGTGCGTGATCTGCGTCAGTCGGGCCTGATCAAGGTGCGCGGCGGCATCACGACGCTGGAAGAAGTCCTGTCCGCCACCAACGAATAAATCAGTCGCGAGGAGAGCGCATGGCCACTGCCACCGCCGCAGCAAAAGGCGTCAAAGAGTTCGTCTTCGAGTGGGAGGGCAAGGACCGCAACGGCAAGATCGTCCGGGGCGAACTGCGCGCCGGCGGCGAGGCCATGGTCAGCGCGACGCTGCGTCGCCAGGGCATCCTCGTCAACAAGGTCAAGAAGCGCCGCGTCAGCGGCGGCAGCTCGATCAAGCAGAAGGACATCGCCGTCTTCACGCGCCAGATCGCCACGATGATGCGCGCCGGCGTGCCATTGCTGCAGTCCTTCGACATCGTCGCGCGAGGCTCGACGAACCCGCGCCTGACCCGGCTGCTGAACGACATCCGCCAGGACGTCGAGACCGGCACCAGCCTGTCCTCGGCCTTCCGCAAGCATCCGATGTATTTCGACGCGCTGTACTGCAACCTCGTCGAAGCCGGCGAAGCGGGCGGCATCCTGGAAGCGCTGCTGGACCGCCTGGCGATCTACCAGGAGAAGACGGTTGCGATCAAGAACAAGATCAAGTCCGCGCTGACCTACCCCATCGCCGTGCTGACCGTCGCCTTCATCGTCGTCGCGGTCATCATGATCTTCGTCGTGCCGGCCTTCAAGGACGTGTTCACGTCCTTCGGCGCCGACCTGCCCGCACCGACGTTGATGGTCATCGCGATGTCGGAGTTCTTCGTCAGCTACTGGTGGGCCATCTTCGGCGCCATCGGCGGTGGCCTTTACTTCTTCATCCAGAGCTGGAAGCGCTCCGTGAAGATGCAAAAACGCATGGACCGTCTGCTGCTGAAGATTCCCGTGTTCGGCGACCTCTTGTACAAGTCCGCCGTCGCACGCTGGACGCGCACGCTTTCGACGATGTTCGCCGCCGGCGTGCCCCTCGTCGAGGCACTGGACTCGGTAGGCGGCGCCTCGGGCAACGCGGTGTTCCAGGAGGCCACCGAGCAGATCCAGCGCGACGTCTCCACCGGTTCCGCGCTGACGACATCGATGCAGACCACGGGCATCTTCCCGACGATGGTGCTGCAGATGGCCTCCATCGGCGAGGAGTCCGGCTCGCTGGACCACATGCTGGGCAAAGCCGCCGAGTTCTATGAGGACGAAGTGGACGAGGCGGTCAAGGCCCTGTCCAGCCTGATGGAGCCTTTCATCATCGTCATTTTGGGTACGCTGATCGGCGGCATCGTCGTGGCGATGTACCTGCCCATCTTCAAGATCGGCACCGTGGTCTGAAGCGCGCGGTCGGCGCAAGGCGCCGACCGTCTCGCCTAAGCCCAAAGCGGGTAGATTCCTGCCCGCACGTCGACCACCTGCAACGCCGCCATGCTCTCTTCCATCGACTGGTCCATCTGGCTCTCTCCCTGGGTGCTGGGCATCCTGGGCCTGTGCATAGGCAGCTTCCTGAACGTCGTCATCCACCGCATCCCGCTGATGCTGGAGCGGCAATGGCTGCACGAATCGGCGGCCCAGCTGACCGATGCGTCGGCCATGGCCCGCGTCGCCGGCGTGCCGCAGGCCGAGGCCGACCAGCTCGCCAAGGCGGTCGACGCCTATGGCACCAAGATCGAGGCGCTGCCGCCGTTCGGCATTTCAAAGCCGCGCTCGCGTTGCCCGCACTGCGGTCACCAACTGCGCTGGCACGAGAACCTGCCCGTCATCGGCTGGCTGCGGCTGGGTGGCAAATGTGCGGCCTGCAAGGCGCCAATCTCCAAGCGCTATCCGATCATCGAAGCCGTGACCGGTCTCGCCTTTGCGGCCCTGTCCTGGCGCTTTGGCGCGCAGCCGACCACGCTGCTGTGGTGCGGCTTCGTCGCCGCGCTGATCGCACTGGCGATGATCGACTGGGACACGACGCTGCTGCCCGACGCCATCAACCAGCCGCTGCTGTGGGCCGGCCTGATCGCGGCGCTGATGGGCTGGACGATTCCGCTCGACAAGGCGCTGATGGGGGCGCTCGCCGGCTACCTCTCGCTGTGGTCCATCTACTGGCTGTTCAAGCTCGCCACCGGCAAGGAGGGCATGGGCTTTGGCGACTTCAAGCTGCTCGCGGCGCTGGGCGCCTGGCTGGGCTGGCAGATGATCCTGCCCATCGTGCTCGGTGCTTCGGCCATCGGCGCGGTCGTGGGCATCATCATGAAGATGAACGCCGGCCTGCGAGAAGGCCGCTACGTGCCCTTCGGCCCCTTCCTGGCCGGTGGCGGGCTGGTGGTGCTGTTCGCCGGCCAGCAGACCGTGCTGGGCTGGCTGGGCTGGGCCTGACGCCGAGATGCGCATCGGCCTGACCGGCGGCATCGGCAGCGGCAAGAGCACGGTGGCGGGTTTCCTGCGGGAGGCCGGTGCCACCATCGTCGACACCGACGCGATCTCACGCGCACTGACGCTGCCGGGCGGCGCCGCCATGCCGGCCATCGCCCAGCAGTTCGGCGCCGACTTCATCGCGGCGGACGGCGCACTGGACCGCGACCGCATGCGCGCCCTCGCCTTCTCCGATGCGGGCGCCAAGCGCCGGCTCGAATCCATCCTGCATCCGCTGATCACTGCTCAAGCCCTGACCGAGGCCGACGCTGCCACCACCGGCCTGGTCGTCTTCGACGTGCCGCTGCTGGTCGAGTCCGGGCGCTGGCGGGCGCGCGTCGCGCGCGTTCTCGTCGTGGACTGCTCGGCCGAGACCCAGATTGCGCGTGTTCTGCAGCGCCCCGGCTGGTCGCGCGCGCGCGTTGACGGCGCACTGGCCGCGCAGACCACGCGCGAGGCCCGGCGGGCCGCTGCCGATGCGGTGCTGCTGAACGATGGGCTTGCGCTTGTCACGCTCAGAAACGAAGTGATGAGCCTGGCCGCACGCTGGGGCTGTGAAACAATCGCGGCGCCCTGACTGAAGCCCCCGCCGTGGTCCTGTACGAGTACCCGTTCAACGAAAGCATCCGCACGATGCTTCGCCTCGAACACCTGTTCGACCGCCTCGGTGCGCTGATGGCGCGCGAAACGGCGCTGGACCATCACTTCGCGCTGGTCACGCTGTTCGAGATCCTGGACGTCGCCTCGCGCGCCGACCTGAAGAGCGACTTGCTCAAGGAGCTCGAAAAGCACAAGGCCCAGTTCAATGCCTACCGCGGCAACCCAGGCGTCGAGGAAGTGCGGCTGGACGAGGTGGTCGGCCGCATCGACGGCGCCTTCCAGCGCTTGAACGCGGTGGCCGGCAAGACCGGTGTGGCACTGACCGGCAATGACTGGCTGATGAGCATTCGCAGCCGCATCAGCATTCCCGGCGGCACTTGCGAGTTCGATCTGCCGGCCTACTACAACTGGCAGCAATTGCTGCCAGTGCGCCGCCGCAAGGACTTGATGAGCTGGGCACAGACCTTGATGCCGATGGCCGAGGCCCTGCAGGTGTTGCTGGGCATGCTGCGCGACTCCGGTGCGCCGCACAAGGTCGCCGCCACGGCGGGCCAGTTCCAGCAGAGCCTGCCCGCCGGCCGCGTCTACCAGCTGCTGCGCATGCGCATCGACCCCAGCCTGGGGCTGATCCCCGAGATCTCCGGCCACCGGCTGATGATCTCCATCCGGCTGATGCGCCAGGACGAGGAAGGCCGGCTCAAGCTGGCCCAGGAAGACACCGCGTTCGAGCTGGCCCTGTGTCAATGAAGAAGACCAACGCCCAAGGCGAGCGCATCGTGCGCTGCCCCCAGTGCGGCGGCGACAGCGTGTTCGCGCCCAGCAACAAATGGCGGCCGTTCTGCAGCGAACGCTGCCGGCAGATCGACCTGGGCGCCTGGGCCAGCGAGAGCTTCCGCGTGCCGGCCGCACCGCCGCAGGACCCGGACGAAGCCGGGCCTGGCGGCGAACCGCACATGCACTGATCAGGCGCTCAGCAAGCGCCGCGACACCAGCTCACGCCGCGCACTCGCGGCATCGGTGAACAGGAAGGCTTGCCAGTCACGTGCCAGAGCCGCGTCCACATTGGCCGGGTGATCGTCCAGGAACAGCAACTCGTCAGGCTTGGCCTCGAAGCGCCGCTCCGCCATCGCGAAGATCTCCGCGCCGGGCTTGACCTGCTTCACATGGCCCGAGAACAGGCCCGACTGGAACCATTCATTGAGCGGGTGGCTGCGCGCCAGGTGCTCGGCAAACGGCTCCGGCATGTTGGACAGGAAGTGCAACTGATGGCCGGCCGCGCGCAGGTCGCGGATCAGCACCACCGTGGCCGGGATGGGCAGCAGCTCGTCGGGCACGGCGCGCACGACCGCGGCCACATCACCCAATGGCCAGCCGGTGCGGGCCGCGACACGGCGCACGACTTCGTCGGCACCGATCAGGCCCTGGTCGAACAGGCCCCAGTCGCCGCCGTAGTTCTGGAAGAACACTGCCGCGGCGGCCGCGCCCTGCTCCAGCGTCTCGATGCGATGCGGCCAGATCCGCGCCAGAAAGCTCGCCGGATGCCAGCGGAACACGACGCCGCCAAAGTCGAAGACGATCTTCATGCCAGCAACCGGGTCAGCAGGCCGGCGGTCGAGCCATCCAGGCCCGTCGTGTCACCCGAGTCCAGGCGCGGCAGCAGCTGGTTGCACAGCGCCTTGCCAAGCTCCACGCCCCATTGGTCGAAGCTGTTGATGCCCCACAGCGCGCCAGTGACGAAGACGCGGTGCTCGTAGAGGGCGATCAGCGCACCCAGCGAGCGCGGCGTCAGTGCGTCCAGTACGAGGGTTGTGCTCGGGCGGTTACCGGGAAAACTGCGGTGGCGGGACAAAACATCGCGGTCCAGCGTCGCGGAGGCGGTCGGCGCCTTCTCGGTCAGCGCCTCGGCGGCCGTCTTGCCTTGCATCAACGCCTGGCTCTGCGCCAGGCAGTTGGCCAGCAGCTTGCGATGCTGGTCGGCGAGCTTGTCGGCCAACTCACCCGTCACGCAGTGGTTGGGCCGCTTCACCGCGATGAACTCCACCGGAATCACGTCCGTGCCCTGGTGCAGCATCTGGAAGTAGGCATGCTGGCCATTCGTGCCGGCCTCGCCCCAGACGACGGGCGACGTGCCGATGGCCAGCGCGTTGCCGTCCAGGTCCACGCCCTTGCCGTTGCTCTCCATCTCTAACTGCTGGAGGTAGGCCGGCAGGCGGCGCAGCCCCTGGTGATACGGCGCGACGCTGCGGCTGGTGAAGCCGTGGAAATTGCGGTACCAGATGTCGACCAGGCCCAGCAGCACGGGCAGGTTCTTGTCCAGCGGCGTGGTCGCGAAGTGCTGGTCCATCGCGTGCGCGCCCGCTAGCAACTCGCGAAAGTTGTCGGCGCCCACGGCGATGGCGATCGGCAGGCCGATCACCGACCACAGCGAGTAGCGGCCGCCGACCCAGTCCCAGAAGCCGAAGGCGGTGTCGATGCCGAACGCCGCCGCCGCCGCGGTATTGCTGCTGGTGGCGACGAAGTGTCGAGCCACGTCGGTGCCGCCCGCCGCGAGGAACCAGGCCTTGGCGGCCTGCGCGTTGGCCAACGTCTCCTGTGTCGTGAAGGTCTTGGAGGCGATGACGAACAGCGTGTGCTTCGCGTCCAGCCCGGCCAGCACCGGTGCCAGGTCGTGACCGTCGACGTTGGAGACGAAGTGCAGCTTCAGGTCACGCCGGCCAAAGGCCTGCAGCGCCTGCACGACCATGGCGGGCCCCAGGTCGCTGCCGCCGATGCCGATGTGGACGACGTCGGTGATCTCGCCGCGCTCGCCGCGGCGCACGCCGTCGGCAAACGCCAGCATCGCGTCGAGAGACGCCTGCACCTCGGCGTTGAATGGCGCGTCGCTGCCGGCTGGCGCGCGCAGCGCCGTGTGCAGCACCGCGCGGCCCTCCGTGTGGTTGACCGGGTCGCCGCGCAGCAGCGCGTCGCGGCGCGACTCCAGGCCGCAATCGCGGGCCAGCTTCAGCAGCAACGCTAGCGTGGGCGTATCGATGCGGTTCTTGGACAGGTCGGCAAAGACCTCGGGCGCTTCAAACGACAGCGCGCCGAAGCGGCCCGCGTCGGCCTTGAACGCCTCGCGGACGTCGAAGCCGCGACCGCTCGCGGCGTGGTGGGCTTGCAGTTCAGCCCAGACGGGAGACAGGTCGCAGCGGGTCGCCATGGTCAGGCAGCCTCGATGAGCTTGTCGAGCTTGCCGGCGTCCACGGCGAACAGGCGGATGCCTTCTGCCAGCTTCTCGGTCGCCATCGCATCCTCGTTCAGTGCGAAGCGGAAGGCGGCCTCGTTGAGATGGATGGCGGGCGTCGCTGGCGACTTGGTCGGGTCGAGCGCACGCTCCAGCTTGGCATCGGTCGCCTGCAGTTGCGCCAGCAGGTCGGGGCTGATGGTCAACAGGTCGCATCCGGCCAGCGCCCGGATCTGGCCGATGTTGCGGAAGCTCGCGCCCATGACCTCGGTCTTGATGCCGTGCTGCTTGAAGTAGGCGTAGATCTGGCTCACGGACTTCACGCCGGGGTCGTTGACGCCCGACTGCGCGGCTTCGTCCCAGTTGCTGCCGGCCGACTTCTTGTACCAGTCGTAGATGCGGCCCACGAACGGCGAGATCAGCTGCACCTTGGCTTCACCGCAGGCCACGGCCTGGGCGAAGGCGAACAGCAGCGTCAGGTTGCAGTGGATGCCTTCACGCTCCAGCTCGGCGGCGGCCTGAATGCCTTCCCAGGTCGACGCCAGCTTGATCAGCACGCGCTCGCGGCCGATGCCGGCGGCTTCATACAGCGCAATGATGCGGCGTGCCCGCGCGAGGCTGGCGGCCTTGTCGAAGCTCAGGCGCGCATCGACTTCGGTGGACACCCGGCCCGGCACGACCTTCAGGATCTCCAGCCCGAAACGCACCAGCACCTGGTCGACGATCTCGTCCAGCGGTTTGCCGCGGTGGGCTTCGACCGTTTCCTTCAGCAGCGGTGCGTAGTCGGGCGACTGCACGGCCTTCAGGATCAGTGAAGGGTTGGTCGTTGCATCCCGCGGCGCGAACTGCGCCAGCTGCAGGAAGTTGCCGGTGTCGGCCACGACGGTGGTGAAGGCTTTGAGCTGGTCGAGCTGGTTCATGGTTGGCCTGTCCTCGGGTCGATTGGATTGACCCGGCGAAGAAACTGCTGCATAGTATTTCACGAAACTTAGTTACACAACGGTTAGCGCCCCATGGGAGACGCTGGCTTGGAGACTCCGCAGATGTCTTTCGATCTCGTGTTCTTTGGCGGTACCGGCGACCTGACATGGCGCAAGCTGATGCCCGCGCTGTTCCAGGCCTTCCGGCACGGCAAATTGCCCGAAGGCGGCCGCATTCTCGCCGTCGCGCGTGACGACCAGACCGACGAGCGCTACCGCGAATGGCTGAAGGAGCGCTTCCGCGAGGTGGACGGCGCCAAGCGCCCGAACGACGAGGAGTTCGAGCGCTTCGCGTCGCTGATCCATTACCGCCGCATGGACTTGTCGCAGCCCGACCATTACCAGGGCCTGAAGGACTGGCTGGACGCGCGCAATGCCGACACCGTCGTGCTGTACCTGGCCACCAGCCCGCACCTGTTCACCGGCATCTGCCAGCAATTGGGCGCGGTCGGTCTGAACCACGACAAGGTGCGCGTGGTGCTGGAAAAGCCGCTGGGCCACGACCTGGCCAGCGCGCAGGAGATCAACCGTGCGGTGCGCAGCGTGTTCGCCGAAGCGCAAGCCTTCCGCATCGACCATTACCTGGGCAAGCCGTCGGTGCAGAACCTGATGGCGCTGCGCTTCGGCAATGCGCTGTTCGAGCCGCTGTGGCGCCGCGAGAGCATCGCCAACATCCAGATCACGTTGGCCGAGCGCCTGGGCGTGGGCACGCGGGGTGCGTTCTACGACGGCACCGGCGCGCTGCGCGACATGATCCAGAACCATGCGCTGCAGCTGCTGACGATGATTGCGATGGAGCCGCCGGCGCGCAACGACGCCGACGCGATCCGCGACGAGAAGCTCAAGGTGCTGCGCTCGCTGAAGCCCTTCACGCCGGACAGCGTGGCCCGCGACGTCGTGCGCGGCCAGTACCGCGCCGGCACCATCGAGGGCACGGCCGTGCCGGGCTACCTGGACGAGGTCAAGGTGCCGCCCGACAGCGCCTGCGAAACCTTCGTGGCGCTGCGCACCGAGGTCAACAACTGGCGCTGGGCCGGCGTGCCCTTCTACCTTCGCACCGGCAAGCGGCTGGCCGAGCGCGACGCGCAGATCGTCGTCAACTTCCGGCCCGTGCCGCACAAGATCTTCCCCGGCGCCAGCCAGCCCAACCGCCTGGTCATCAAGCTGCAGCCCGAGGACGGCCTGGAGCTGCAGCTGCTGGCTCAGAAGGGTGCGGGCGCCAATGAGCAACTGACGCCGGTGTCGCTGGACCTGGACTTCGACAAGGCGTTTGCCACACAGCGCGTCGGCGCCTACGAGCGCCTGCTGCTGGACGCGATCGCCGGCCGACTGAACCTGTTCGTGCGCAGCGACGAGCAGGAGCAGGCCTGGCGCTGGGTGGAACCCATCCTGGACGCCTGGGCGGCCGATGCGAGCGGCCCGCGTCCCTATTCGGCGGGCTCCTGGGGCCCGGCCGCGGCAAGTGCGTTGGTCGCACGTGATGGTTTCAGCTGGGCGGAAGAGCAATGAGCATTCTTGAGCGCGTGAAGGCCGCCCTGCCGGCCCTGCCGCCAGCCGAACAACGGGTCGCCAAGCTGCTGCTGCTGGATGCGCGCAGCTTCGCCAGCCTGCCGGTCAGCGAGCTGGCCGACCGCTCGCACGTCTCCAAACCGACGGTGGTGCGCTTCTGCCGCAGCGTGGGCTACGACGGCCTGGCGGACTTCAAGCTCAAGCTGGCCGGCAGCGTCAACGAGGGCGTGCCCTTCGTGCACCGCGCGGTGGATGAGGACGACAAGCCGCAGGACATCATCGTCAAGGTGGTCGACAACGCCGTCGCCGCGCTGCTGCACTACCGCAACGACGCCGCCAGCCACGCCTTCGAGCGCGCCATCGAGGCGCTGGCCGATTCGGCCCGCCACAACCGGCGCATCGAGTTCTACGGCGTCGGCAACTCAGGCATCGTCGCGCAGGACGCGCAACACAAGTTCTTCCGCCTGGGCGTCAACACGGTGGCGACCAGCGACGGCCATGTGCAGCTGATGAGCGCGACCATGCTGCAGCCGGGCGACTGCGCCGTCATCATCAGCAATTCGGGGCGCAGCCGCGACCTGCTGGACGCGGCGGAGATCGCGCGCAAGAAGGGCGCGACCATCATCATCATCACGGCCAGCGCGTCGCCGCTGGCGCAGCTGGCGTTGGGGCCCAGCCAGATCCTGCTGGCGGTGGACCACCCCGAGGACTTCGACCGCTACAGCCCGATGGTGTCGCGGCTGCTGCACCTGATCGCGGTGGACATCCTGACGACGGGCGTCGCGCTGAAGCTGGGCCAGCACCTGCGACCCATGCTGCAGGAGATCAAGAAGAACCTGCGCGCGAAACGCTACGCAGGTTGATCGCTCAGGCCGCCATGGTCGGCGGCCACAACAGCTCGGCGACGCCGTAGACACGCGCCAGCTCGCGCAGCTTGTCCGGCGCGTCGTTGAGCTTGAGTGTGGCGCCTTGCTCGCTGCACTGCCGCGCCGCGGACAGCAGCAGGCTGAGCGCCGACGAATCGAAATCCGTCAGCTCTGCGGCCGACAGCCGCACCTCGCGGCCCGCCGCGGCCAGCACCTGGGCGGCCTCGGCGCGCAGCGCTGGCGACATCTGCGCCCAGGCGGCGCGGGCGCCATCCGTGCGCAGCCGCGCGGGCAGCTTCAAGCCGCTCAAGATCAGCTCTTGGTGGCCGGTGCGCCGGCCTTGGCGTTCTTGTCCGCCAGGCTCTTGATCAGGCCGTCGATGCCGTTGGCGCCGATCTCCTGCGCGAAGCTGTTGCGGTATTGGTCCGCCAGCCAGATGCCCAGCACGTTGACGTCGTAGATCTTCCACTCGGCACCGGCCTTCTCCAGGCGGTAGTCGAGCTGGATCGGGTCACCCTTGCCGCGGATCTCGGTACGCACGACCACCTCCGTCGCGCCGGCTTCGGCACGCAGGGGCTTCAGGCCGATGGTCTGGTCCTTCACCTGCGTCAGCGCGCCGGCATAGGTGCGCACGAGCAGCGTCTTGAACTCGGCCTGCAGCTTGGTCTGCTGGTCGGGCGTGGCCTGGCGCCAGAAGCGGCCGACGGCGGACGACGTCATGCGCTGGAAGTTGACATGCGGCATCACCTTGGCGTCGACCAGGGCAATGATCTTGGCCACGTTGCCGGACTGGATGTCCTTGTCGGCCTTGACGGCCTCGATGGTCTCCAGCGACAGCTGGCGGATCAGTTGGTCGGGCGCGCTGGCATCGGCGGCATGGGCGGCGTGCACGAGGCCAAGGCCCAAGGTGGCCGTGACGAGCAGGCGGCGCAGGGAAGTCAGCAAAGTCATGATGTCGCTTTCTCTGAACAAGGACTGACGCTCAACGCGCGAGCCCAGTGTTTGGTTCACCGCGTGGCTGCAGAAGCGGGCTCGGCGGGCTTTTTCACGGTGGCGGCGGGCTCGGACGCCGCCGGCTGAGGCGCCGAAGCGGCCACGGCGGGTGCCGAGGCGCCATTACCCGGCACCAGCACCTCGACCTCCTCGTCGTCGTCGAAGCTGCCGCGGCGCTGCAGGTAGGCATCGCGGTAGAAGGTGTACTTGTCCAGCGCGATGCCTTCCAGCATGTCGCCGGCGCGCAGGAAGTTGGCACGCGTGTTGATGATGTTCAGCGAGGTGATGAGCACCTTCTTGCTGCCATCGTCGAACACGACGGCCGGCGAGGCCTGCCAGTCCAGCGGCAACGCGAGCGAATCTCGCACGGACGACGGGCCGAACAGGGGCCAGACGATGTAGGCGCCGGTGCCCATGCCCCATTTGCCCAGCGTCTTGCCGAAGTCCTGGCTGTTCTTCTCCAGGCCCGCCTCGGTGGCGATGTCCAGCACGCCCGCCAGGCCCAGCGTGGAGTTGACGGCGAAGCGCATGCCCTGCTCGACGCCGGCCTTGAAACGGCCCTGCAGCATCAGATTCACGGCCGACCACGCGTCGCCGATGTTGCCGAAGAAGTTGTCGATGCCGGTGCGGATGGGCGCTGGCACGATTTCGGAATAGGCGGTCGCCACGGGCTTGAGCACGTTGGCGTCCAGGCTCTCGTTGAAGGCAAAGACCTTGCGGTTCCAGGACTCCCAGGGGTCCAGTCGCTGCCCCTTGGAACCCATCACCTTGTCCACGGCGCGCTCGATGCGCGAGCCGACGCCCTTGACGGTCTGGCAGCCCGCCAGGCCCAGCACCAGCGCCATCAGTGCCAGCATGCGAATCACTCGGCTCACGGCTTGCCTCCTGCCGAGGCCGGGGTTGCGGCGCTGCCCATGTCAGAGGCCTTGCTGTTGATGAACTGGCCGATCAGGTTCTCGAGCACGACGGCGCTCTGCGTCTGCCGGATGACATCGCCGGTGGCGAGGTTCTTCTCGTCGGCGCCCGGCTCCAGGCCGATGTATTGCTCGCCGAGCAGGCCCGACGTCAGGATCTTGGCCGAGCTGTCCTTGGGGAACAGCGTCGCCTTGTGCAGGTTGATGACGACCTTGGCCTGGAAGGTCTTGTCGTCGAAGGCGATCGACTCCACCCGGCCGACGACGACGCCGGCGCTCTTGACCGCCGCACGCGCCTTCAGGCCGCCAATGTTGTCGAAGCGCGCCGAGACCTGGTAGGTCTCGTCGAAATTGAGGCTGAGCAGATTCCCGGCCTTCAACGCGAGGAAGAGCAACGCCGCGCCGCCGAGCAGCACGAAGAGACCCACCCAGGCGTCATGTCGAGAGGCTTGCATGTGTACTCCCTGACTCCATCAAATCGAAAACATCATCGCGGTCAGCATGAAGTCCAGCGCCAGCACGGCAAGGGACGACAGCACGACGGTGCGGGTGGTCGCGGCCGACACGCCTTCCGGCGTGGGGCTGCACGTGTAGCCCTGCAGCAGCGCAACGAAGGTGACCGTCACGCCGAACACAAGACTCTTGACGACGCCGTTGCCGACGTCCGCAAAAACATCCACGCCGCCCTGCATCTGCGACCAGAAGGCGCCTGCATCGATGCCCAGCAACGGCACGGCGACCAGCCAGCCGCCGATGATGCCGACGGCCGAGAAGACTGCCGCAAGTAAGGGCATCGCAATGAAACCGCCCCAGAAGCGCGGCGCCAGCACGCGCTGCACAGGGTCAACGGCCATCATCTCCATGGCCGTCAGCTGCTCGCCGGCCTTCATCAGACCGATCTCGGCCGTCAGGGACGTGCCGGCGCGGCCCGCGAACAGCAGCGCGGTGACGACCGGCCCCAGCTCGCGCACGAGGCTCAGCGCCACCAGCAGGCCCACCGCCTCGGCCGAGCCGTAGCGCTGGAGTGTGTAGTAACCCTGCAGCGCCAGCACGAAGCCGACGAACAGGCCGGACACGCCGATGATGGACAGCGAGCGATTGCCCAGATAGAAGACCTGCTCGCGCACGAGGACGAAGCGGGCCAGCGCCTTGGGCGAGCGCGCCAGCAGGCTGAGGAACAACCGTGCCGCGCCGCCGACGTCGGTCAGCGCCAGGCGTAGCCCGGCGCCGACACGGGTGGCCAGCGCCATCATGCCGACACCCCAAAGTCTTCAGCCACCGGCACGGCCGGCTGGTGAAAGCGCACCGGCCCGTCGGCCTCGGCGCCGACGAACTGGCGCACCAGCGGGTCGTCGCTGTGGCGAAGCTCATCCGGCGTCCCCTGGGCAACGACGCGGCCGTTGGCAACCATGGCCACCTCGTCGGCGATCTGGAAGGTCTCGTGCAAGTCATGCGACACGATGACGCTGGTCAGGCCCAGCGCATCGTTCAGGTCGCGGATCAGGCGGGCGGCAACGCCCAGCGAGATCGGGTCCAGGCCGGCAAAGGGCTCGTCGTACAGCACCAGGTCCGGGTCCAGCGCGATCGCCCGCGCCAGCGCCACGCGGCGGGCCATGCCGCCGGAGATCTCGCTGGGCAGCAGGTCGCGCGCACCGCGCAGACCGACCGCGTTGAGCTTCATCAGCACGAGGTCGCGGATCATGGCCTCGGGCAGGTCGGTGTGCTCGCGCAGCGGGAAGGCGACGTTCTCGAAGACGCTGAGGTCAGTGAACAAGGCGCCGAACTGGAACAGCATGCCCATGCGACGCCGCACGGCGTACAGGCCTTCCAGGTTCAGCGGCGCCAGATCCTGGCCGTCGAACAACACCTGGCCGGAGATCGGGCGCAGCTGGCGGCCCAGCAGGCGCAGTACGGTGGTCTTGCCGCCGCCCGAGGTGCCGATCAGCGCAAGCACCTTGCCGCGCTCAAGCTTCAGGTTGACGCCGTCCAGGATCACGCGATCGCCATAGCCGCAGCTGACGTTGCGCAGTTCGATCAGAGGTGTTGCGGTGGACAAGGGGTTCACGCAGGCAGGCCGGAGCCGGGCGGGAAGAAAGGGCGCCATGATAGGGGAAACACTGACACACCCCGAGACAAGTGCCTTCGCTGACGACGCAAGATATTGCGGGCCATGCGCCTGGAGCCAACAGGCGCCAGTAACACGAGCACACAGTTTGAAGGGCGATCGGTCGTGCGGCAGTTCACGAATTGCGCTCAAGCCGCGATCAGCGCGCTCGACTCGGCGACAAGCGGTCAGCGATGTTCTGCAACGCGCACCAGAATAGTTGTCACCGATCCGCACCATGAATGACATGTTCAGACCTACGCGCACCCATCGACGCTCAGCTGGCTTCACCTTGATCGAACTGATGATCGCGGTGGCGATCATCGGCATCCTCAGTGCGGTGGCCGTACCGGTCTATACCAGCTATATCACCCGGGGCCGGCTGGCTGACGCCAGTACGGGCTTGTCGACCGTTCGCGCCCAGATGGAGCGCTACTACCAAGACAACCGTACCTATGCGAGCGTGGGCAGCTTCACCACACCCTGCGCGACGACGAACGCGGCCTCGCGCACGTTCGGTGCGTTCGTCGTGTCATGCAACGGCACGCCCACCGCCACCACCTTCACGTTGAAAGCCACGGGCAGCGGAGCGGTCAGCGATTTCAGCTACACGATCAACCAGAGCGATGTGCGTGCGACGACTGCATTGCCAAGCAGTTGGGGTGCCACCTGCACTTCCAAATGGATCATGAAGAAGGGGGACTCGTGTTGAACCGCGACCATGGGTTCAGTCTGATCGAACTGCTGATCGCCGTCGCACTTGGCGCGCTGCTCGTCGCCCTGGCCATGCCGAGCTTTACGACGTGGATCAGCAACGCGCGGATCCGCAGCGTCGCCGACGCGCTGCAGTCCGGCCTGCGTACATCCCAAATCGAGGCACAGCGTCGGGCGCACACGGTAGTGTTTTTCCGAACCACCTCGAAGACCTGCGACACCACCTCAGTGGCCAATGCAAGCGGGTCGTTGTGGCAAATCAGAACCGTGCCCAACGCCCTGCTGACCGGCGACATGGCGGAGGCCGTGCAATGCGGCGTGCTGACAGACGTGTCCAGCGGCGTTAGTTTGACCGGCCCCACTACCGTATGTTTCAGTGGCGATGGCCGTCAGACGGCTGCCACCAACCCCGCCACGGTCGGCATCGACTGCGCGTTGGATGCTCAAGGGCGCGCCAGCAGCTTCGACGTGACGGCAAGCACTCCGACGGCAGGGGAGACTCGCGCGCTGCGCATCTTGGTGACGCTTGGCGGATCTGTCCGCATGTGCGACCCCAACAAGACCCTATCCACCAGCGCTCCTGACGGATGCCCAGCAACGTGAATCCGATCGTCACCCCATCCCGGCAAAACCCGAGCCGAGGCTTCTCGATCATCGAGATGCTGGTCGGGGTGCTGATCATTTCATTCGGCCTGCTTGGCTTGATGGCGTTGCAAAGCCGCGCCGTCCAGGTATCGGTCAGCAGCGAAGACTCGCAGCGCGCCGCGCTACTCGCCAGCGATATCGCGTCGACCATGATCAACCAAGGCACCGTGGCATTGAGCGACGAGATCGTCGAAGCCTGGGCGGCCCGAGTGGCCGATGCGGCATCGGGCGGCTTGAGCAACGGAGTTGGTAGCGTCACGGTGAGCGGTAGCACCGCGCGCATACAGGTTCAATGGACGCCGCCGCGAACCGTGTCGGGAGACAGCAACGGCGTACACAACTACCAAACCGACGTGGTGATCCCGTGAGGCAAGCCAAGGACGACATCCGCAACCTGGCACCCCGGTGCGCCGGCTTTTCGCTCATCGAACTGATGGTGGCCCTCGTCATTGGACTAGCGCTGACATTGGTGATCACTCGAATGCTGGCCAGCCAGGAGGCGGTGAGGCGAGGCATCACCTCGGGCGGTGATCTGGTCAGCAACACCGCGTACGCGGCGTACACCTTGGAGCGGGAACTGAGCACGGCCGGAGCCGGCATCAGCCAGGTGGTGGCAGAGAACTATGGCTGCCTGCTCAATGTGTCCAAAGGCAATGCCCAGTTGCTGCCAGCCACGTCAGCCTTTCCTGCGCCGTTTGCCTCCGTCTCGCAGAACTACCACCTCGCTCCTCTGGTGGTCTTCGCCGGCGCCGGCGCGGGCGGGTCCGACGTGATTGCCATGGCGGCCGGTGCTTCGGCCCTCAGCGAAGCTGGGCTGCCCGTGTCGCCCAAATCGACCGCAGCTGGGCAGCTGAAGCTGGCGAATACCCTTGGGCTGAAGGGCGGTGACCTGGTCCTCCTTTCGCAGCAGTCGGTGGGCTGCATGGTCCAACAGGTCAGTACAGGCTTCGTCGGCAGCACGGCCACGGTGCCCAAGCCTATTCTGACCTTTGGTGGCGACTACGCGGCGGACACTATCAATGCCTTGTCACTGACCGATTTCTCCACCGGGAACGCCTTCGTGTCCGTGCTCGGAAACGTTGCGGGCAACCAGCCGCGTTTCCAGTTGATCGGGCTCGGCGCCAACGCCACCTTGTTCAGCTACGACCTGCTGAAGCTGAATCAAACCGCGCCGCAGGCATTGGCAGAAGGCATCGTCGACATGCGTGTCTTGTACGGCGTTGACACTGTCAGGACCGGTCAACGCCAGGTGACCGCGTGGATCAAGCCGACAGACAGCGGCTATACCGCGGCGGCACTGACCAGCGGCACCAGCGCCGCCCAGACCAACCTGCAGGCGATTCTCGCGGTACGAGTTGGTCTCGTGCTACGCAGCGATCTGATCGAGAAAGACGACGTATCGACCGGGACGCTGACCTTGTTCAGCGACCTGGACGGGGTGCAATACACCTACACGCTGCCAACGGATGGCACCCGGCAACGATACCGAGCCGTGGAGTTCACCGTGCCGCTGCGCAACGTACGTTTCTCCCGCTGACATGACCCAAGCTCCTCAAGCCCCAGCGCGCCGGCCCCAGCAACGCGGCGTCGTCCTTGTCTTTGCCATGATCGCCCTGGTCATCATGCTGATCGGCGCGGTCGCGATCACACGCTCGATGAATGCGGCTCAGTTCAACATTGGCAACATCGGCTTCAAGCGCGACCTCACCAACCAATCCGAGCGGGCGATGCAGGCAGCGATGGCTGCAGTCAGAACCAGCGGTGTGCTTGCGGATCCAACCGTGCGGCTGACCAGCCTCAAATCGGCCAACTATTCGGCTGTCAAACTGCCAGACAACCCGCAAGGCATCCCCACGGCTTTGCTGTCGGACACGGAATTTGCGACGGTCGGCACGACAAGCAAGGACATCGACGTCAGCGACCAGAAGGTCCAGCTGCGCTACGTCATCGACCGGCTGGCCACCACCACGGGCGTCTGTAGCCCAGCGACATGCGTGGTCGCCAATCAAACCGTGTTCGGTGGCAGCTCCAGTGAATGGATCAATTCGCAGACCAACAGCGGTGCTGCGAACAACGCCAACCCGTCCGCAGTGCCGCAACAGCCCATCTACCGTCTCACGGTTCGTCTGATGGGCCCCCGCAATACTTTGTCCTTCTTCCAATCCACGTTCACGTCCGACTGAGCAAGCCTCATGTCGCGCCGGAGCACGGAGATCCAGTGATGAATCCAATCATTCGCATTGCACGAACTTTTGCGCCTCTTGGCAGGGCCGCAGTTTGGCTGGCGGGTTTCGCCAGCTTGGCCGCGCAGGCACAGATACCACTGTCCGATCAACCCGTGTTCACTTCGGTCAGCGTGCCTGGCAACCTCGCGCTGGCGTTGTCAGTCGAATTCCCTACGGCGGTGAGCGTGGCGCACCCGACACGTATCTATTCCGCGGCGAACGTTTATCTGGGCTATTTCGACCCAGCCAAATGTTATCTATACCGTTACGTTGACGATACCAGCGACGACAATTACTTCTACCCCACCTCAACTACCACCACTCGGCAATGCACGGGCGCCTGGAGTGGAAACTTCCTGAATTGGGCGTCAATGCAGACCATTGACCCCTTTCGCTGGGCGCTGACGGGTGGGTATCGCGTGACGGACACAACGTCGCTGACGGTGATCGAAAAGGCTTGGAATACGACTCAAGGTTCGTCCACCAATTTTCCCGACAGCAATACCACCGGCACCACAGCGATTGCGGGCGCAACCCCCTTTATTGGGGCCGCGACCTTGGGCACATCCATCCTTGGCTACGGCAACAAGATGCGTTTCATGGCCGTGGCGTCAGGTTCGCCGTCATACAGTGGCACGCCTGCCCATTTTCGCGGCGTCTCCACACTTGCCACGCTCTATGAAGTATTCATTCGCGTGAAGGTGTGCGATACATCCATCGGCCTTGAATCCAATTGCGTTGCCTACAACGGAGGCAATTACAAGCCCGAAGGTTTGATGCAGAAGTATGCCAACAAGATTCGCTACAGCGCGTTCGGTTACCTTGCAAGCAATGACACGGCCGATTCGAACCTCAAGCGCGATGGCGGCGTACTGCGTGCCCGGCAAAAGTTCATCGGCCCCAGTCAACCTGTCCCAGGCAGCACGGCATTGGCCAATCCCAAGGCGGAGTGGGACCCGCAGACCGGCATCATGTTGACCAACCCGGACAGCACCGATGCATCTGCAAGCAGCACCACGGCGGTGCCTATCGCCAACAGTGGCGTGATGAACTATTTGAACAAGTTCGGGGAAATCAACCGTACGGTCTATAAGCGTTTCGACGCAGTCAGTGAACTATATTATGCGGTGCTGCGCTACTACCGCAATCTCGGAAATGTGCCCGCATGGTCGTCAGTGACTGGCGTCAGTGACACCGTCCGCAAAACCATGTTTGACGGCTTCCCGGTCATTACAACCTGGGATGATCCGATTCAATATTCCTGCCAGCGGAACTTCATTCTTGGCATCGGCGACATCAATACCCATGCCGACCGAAACTTGCCCGGCGCCACCACGGGCGTCAAGGAACCGGCGATGCCCGCGGAGGTATTCGCTGACAATATCAACGCGGTCGACTGGACCAACAAGGTAGGTACACTTCAAAACCTTAGCAATCTGGGCACCACCCTTATTGGCAGCAACGAGGCCGGCTATTTGATGGCAGGCCTAGCCTATTATGCCAACGTCACCGACATTCGATCAGACTTGACGGGCACGCAGACCGTCCAGACTTATTGGCTTGATGTCCTGGAGGGTGGTTATGTAGCCAATCGTCAGTTTTATCTGACGGCGAAATACGGCGGCTTCAACCCGCCGAACAATTTCCTTCCCTCAACGGCCACAAGATCGCAGTTCATGGACAACGCGACCACCAAGTTCTGGTGGAGCACAACAACGGACACGATTGGCGGCCAGCCTCGCCCGGACAACTACTACACCGCGGACCGGGCGGACAAGATGGTGCAGGGGCTCACCTCGGCTTTCGCCAGCATTTCATCGCAGCTCAAGGCATTCTCAACTTCGTTCTCGACGGCCCTGCCGCAGGTGTCCGCGTTGGGCGTCGCGTCGTACTCGGCGCGGTACGACGCTCAGAATTGGAGCGGTGAGTTGATCGCCAGTCAGACGACCTTTGACGCACTGACAGGCGATCCGACGCTGGATACGAAGTGGAGCTTCTCCAGCACCCTGGCGGCTCAGGCCGCCAGCGATTCTGGCGCTGGCTGGAACACGGCGCGCTTCATCGTGACCCGGCACAGCGACAACAACGTGGGCGTGGCGTTCCGCATCGCATCGCTGGCCAGCAGCCAAGTCACCGCACTCAACACGACCTACGTTGGCGGGGATGACAGCGCCAACTATCTGAACTATCTGCGCGGCGACCGCACCCACGAGCGTTCTTCGACGGCGACCGGCACTACCAATGCTTATCGAGACCGGACGAGCCTGCTCGGCGACATTGTGGGCGCCAAGGCGCGCCCCGTCGGCCCGCCGGCCGCCCCGTATTCAAGCAGCAGCAACCCGGGATACGACACATTCAAGACCACGTATGCCAGCCGGACGCCCATGGTCTATGCGGGCGCGAATGACGGCATGGTCCACGCCATCGATGGCAGCTTGACGGGCACAACTGCTGGTAAGGAAGTCTGGGCCTATATCCCGTCCGCGCTCTTCAACGGCCCGACCTCCACGCCGAGCGTCAACGGTCTTGCATCCCTTGGCAACCCTGATTTCACGCACCATTTCCTCGTTGACGCCACGCCTCTTGCGGTGGACGTCGACTTCGGAAGGACCGCCGGCGGCAGCGGCACCGACTGGCGCTCAGTGCTGATTGGCGGGCTGGGCAAGGGGGGCAAGGCACTCTACGCGCTCGACATCACGAACCCCGCCTCGGTCACCAATGAGACCACCGCCGCCACCAAGGTCCTGTGGGAGTTCACGGACGGGGATCTCGGCTACGTCTACGGGCAGCCCACCGTGGTCAAGACCAGGAAGCATGGCTGGACGGTGATCGTCGGGTCGGGCTACAACAATGCCGACGGCAAGGGTTACATCTACTTCATCAATCCACGTACTGGCGCACTGCTGGACAAGATCGTCACGCCTTGCGGCACCTGCTCGGCCAGCATCCAAGCCGGCTTGGCCCATGTGAATGCTTTCGTGCTCGACCTGACCGACGGCTATGCCGATGCCGTTTATGCAGGGGACTTGATGGGCAGGCTCTGGCGCCTGGACATCAGTGGCACGGGCACTTACCCCGCGCCGGTGCAATTTGCACAATTGACCGGCTCTGACAACAGGGCCTTGCCGGTGACGAGCAGGCCTCTGGGCATCGTTCAGCCGGGCACCAATCGTCGCTACATCACTGTCGGCACTGGACGGCTGCTGGACGGCACCGACATCTCCAACGCGCAGCCGCAGCGCTTCTTTGCTTTCCTCGATGGCAGCAACGCCGAATTCAGCAATGACGGCACGATTGCAGGCACCACCACGGACCTTCCCGCCGGCGTCACGTTCCCGCTCACGGTGTCCAATCTGAAGGAGCTCACCGACATCAACACCAAGATCTCGCTGAACCTCAATACTCAGGTCGGCTGGTTCCTGGATCTGGGCACATCGGTTGCAGGCCCGGGCTGGCGCGTGTTGTCCGATCCCACGTCTTTCTATGGCACGGTGGCCTTTGCAGCGACGTCGCCATCGTCTTCGGACGCCTGCCAACCCGGCGGCAGCAGTCGTGTCTATGCCATCGACCTGGGCACGGGATCCAGCGTGCTGACCAACTCGGGAACGAATGCGGACGGCACGCCCAAGCGGTACTTCGACGGCCTATCAGGTGTCGTCATTGACTTGTCGTACTACAGCGTCAACGTGAACGGTGTCGGCACCTCACGGCTGATCGCGGGCAGCAACAACGCGACCAACCCGAACAGCGCACCGGTCAAGGCCGTTGCCACGCGCAACCCAGCGGCGTTGGGCCTGCAGCGGCTCAACTGGCGAGAGATTCGCGTCAACAACTGACGCGGCAGTCGACAAAAGAAAAGCCACCTTCGGGTGGCTTTTTCATTTGCGCCGAAGACAGCCGCGTCAACGGCCAAGCACCTGCAGCTTCAACGCGGCAGCGTCGTCGCCCCCATCAGGTACTCGTCCACCGCCCGCGCCGCCTGACGGCCCTCGCGGATGGCCCAGACGACGAGGCTCTGGCCGCGGCGCATGTCGCCGGCAGAGAAGACCTTGTCGACATTGGTCTTGTAGGCATTCGCGCCTTCCGTCGCGGCCTTGCCGTTGCCACGTGCGTCCTTGTCGACGCCGAAGGCCTCCAGCACGGTTGCGACAGGGGCGGTGAAGCCCATGGCCAGCAGCGCCATGTCGGCCTTCAGGATCTGCTCGCTGCCTTCGACCTCGGTCATCTTGCCGCCCTGCCATTGCAGGCGCACGGTCTTGACGCCGGTCAGCTTGCCCTTCTCGCCGACGAATTCCTTGGTGGCGATGGCGAACTCGCGCTCGCAGCCTTCCTCGTGGCTGGACGACGTGCGCAGCTTGATCGGCCAGTAAGGCCAGGTCAGCGGGCGGTCCTCCACTTCGGGCGGCTGCGGCAGCAGTTCGAACTGCGTCACGCTCTTGGCGCCGTGGCGGTTGCTGGTGCCCACGCAGTCGCTGCCGGTGTCGCCGCCGCCGATGACGATGACGTGCTTGCCGTCGGCGCGCAATTGGCCCTTGAGCTTGTCGCCCGCGTTGATCTTGTTCTGCTGCGGCAGGAACTCCATCGCGAAGTGCACGCCAGCCAGGTCGCGGCCGGGCACGGGCAGGTCGCGCGACTGCTCGGCGCCGCCGGTCAGCACGACGGCGTCGAATTGCGCCTTCAGCTCGTCGGCACTGATGGTTTCCTTGGCCCAGTTGGTGACCTTGGAGCCTTCCGGCATCGCGCCGATCAGCACGCCGGTACGGAACTCGACGCCCTCGGCCTTCATCTGCTCGACGCGGCGGTCGATATGGGACTTCTCCATCTTGAAGTCGGGGATGCCATAGCGCAGCAGGCCGCCGACACGGTCGTTCTTCTCGAACACCGTGACGCTGTGGCCCACACGTGCCAGTTGCTGGGCCGCGGCCAGGCCGGCGGGACCGGCGCCGACGACGGCGATCTTCTTGCCGGTCTTGACCTTCGGCGGCTGGGCGGTCACCCAGCCTTCAGCCCAGGCGCGGTCGATGATGGCGTGCTCGATGGACTTGATGCCCACCGCGTCATCATTGACGTTCAACGTGCAGGCCGCCTCGCAGGGTGCGGGGCAGATGCGGCCGGTGAACTCGGGGAAGTTGTTGGTGCTGTGCAGCACCGTGATCGCGTTTTTCCAGTCCTCCGTGCGGCCGCGGTAGACGAGGTCGTTGAAGTCCGGGATGACGTTGTTGACCGGGCAGCCGCTGTTGCAGAACGGCGTGCCGCAGTCCATGCAGCGCGCGCCCTGCTGCTTGGCCTGCTCAACGTTCAGGCCGATGACGAATTCCTTGTAGTTCTTCAGACGAACGGGCGCGGGCTCATAGCCCTCTTCGAGCCGCTCGTATTCCAGGAAGCCAGTGACTTTTCCCATGTCGAAACTCCTTAGACCTTGGCTGTCTCAGGCGACTTGGCCTGAGCAATGGTTTGTGCGGCTTCCTTGGCGGCGTTGAGCTCACCCAGCGCGCGGCGGTATTCGTTCGGGAACACCTTGATGAACTTGGCTCGCGACTCCGCCCAGTGGTCGAGGATGTCGCGGGCGCGCTGGCTGCCGGTCCAGCGGTGGTGGTCTTCCAGCAGCTTGCGCAGGATGGCCTCATCGGTCTGCGCCTCGCGGTCGACACCGTCCACGCCCTTGGTGCGGTGCCAGATGGCCTTGTCGACGGCCGCTTCCTGCTCCTGCGCCGTCATCAGCTTCTCCAGCGAGACCATGCTGGTGTTGCAACGCTTGGCGAAGTGGCCATCCTCGTCGTAGACGTAGGCGATGCCGCCGCTCATGCCCGCCGCGAAGTTGCGGCCGGTCTTGCCCAGCACGGCGACGGTGCCACCGGTCATGTACTCGCAGCCGTGGTCGCCCGTGCCTTCGACGACCGCGGTCGCCCCAGACAGGCGCACTGCGAAGCGCTCGCCGGCCACGCCGCGGAAGAAGGCCTCGCCGCGTGTCGCGCCGTACAGCACGGTGTTGCCGACGATGATGTTCTTGGTCGCGTCGCCGCGGAAGTCGATGCTGGGGCGCACGACGACGCGACCGCCCGAGAGGCCCTTGCCGGTGTAGTCGTTGGCGTCACCGATCAGGTAGAAGGTGATGCCGTGCGCCAGGAAGGCGCCGAAGCTCTGGCCGCCGGTGCCTTCCATCTGGATGAAGATGGTGTGGTCGGGCAGGCCCTCGGGCTTGCGGCGGATCAACTCGCCAGACAGCATGGCACCCACCGTGCGGCGCACGTTGGTCACCTCCTGCATGAACTGCACCTTCTCGCCCTTCTCGAAGGCGGGCAGGCACTTCTCGATCAGCTTGACGTCCAGCGCGCGGGCCAGGCCATGGTCTTGCACATCGTTGTGGATGCGCGCCACGTCGGCCGGCACGACCGGGCGGTGGAAGATGCGGCCGAACTCCAGGCCCTTGGCCTTCCAGTGCGAGATGGCCTTCCGGGTGTCCAGCCAGTCGCTGTGGCCGATCAGCTCCTCGAATTTGCGCACGCCCAGCTGAGCCATGATCTGGCGCGCTTCCTCGGCAACGAAGAAGAAGTAGTTGACGACGTGCTCGGGGCGGCCGGTGAACTTCTTGCGCAGTACCGGGTCTTGCGTGGCCACGCCCACCGGGCAGGTGTTGAGGTGGCACTTGCGCATCATGATGCAGCCCTCGGCCACCAGCGGCGCGGTCGCGAAGCCGAACTCGTCGGCGCCCAGCAGCGCGCCGATGACGACGTCGCGGCCGGTCTTCATCTGGCCGTCGGCCTGCACGCGCACGCGGCCGCGCAGGCGGTTCAGCACCAGCGTCTGCTGCGCTTCCGCCAGGCCCAGCTCCCACGGCGTGCCGCAGTGCTTGATGGACGACCAGGGCGACGCGCCCGTGCCGCCGTCGTGGCCGGCGATGACGATGTGGTCGGCCTTGGCCTTGGCCACGCCGGTCGCCACCGTGCCCACGCCCACTTCGGACACCAGCTTCACCGACACGTCCGCCTTGGGGTTGACGTTCTTCAGGTCGTGGATGAGCTGCGCCAGGTCTTCGATGGAGTAGATGTCATGGTGCGGCGGCGGGCTGATGAGGCCCACGCCCGGCACCGAGTGGCGCAGCATGCCGATGTACTCGCTCACCTTGCCGCCGGGCAGCTGGCCGCCCTCACCGGGCTTGGCGCCCTGGGCCATCTTGATCTGGATCTGATCGGCGCTGACGAGGTACTCGGTGGTGACCCCGAAGCGGCCCGACGCGACCTGCTTGATCTTGGAACGCAGCGAGTCGCCTTCCAGCAGCTCGTAGTCGGCCTCCATGATCTTGTGGCCCAGCACGTCGCCGATCTTGCTGCCTCCGACGATCTTGATGCCCTTCAGCTCGTTGCGGTAGCGCGCCGGGTCTTCACCGCCCTCGCCCGTGTTGCTCTTGCCGCCGATGCGGTTCATCGCCACGGCCAGCGTCGCATGCGCCTCGGTGGAGATGGAGCCCAGCGACATCGCGCCGGTGGCGAAGCGCTTGACGATCTCGCTGGCCGGCTCGACTTCGTCCAGCGGCACGGCCTTGCTCGGGTCGAACTTGAACTCGAACAGGCCGCGCAGCGTCATGTGGCGCTTGCTCTGGTCGTTGATGAGCTGGGCGTATTCCTTGTACGTCTCGAACTTGCCGCTGCGCGAAGCATGTTGCAGCTTGGCGATCGCGTCCGGCGTCCACATGTGCTCTTCGCCACGCGTGCGCCAGGCGTATTCGCCACCGGCGTCCAGCATGCTCTCCAGCAGCGGGTCGTCGCCGAAGGCAGCCTCGTGCATGCGGATGGCTTCCTCGGCGACTTCGAACACGCCGATGCCGCCGACTTGCGTGGGCGTGCCGCGGAAGTACTTCTCGACGAAGTCCGCCTTCAGGCCGATGGCCTCGAAGATCTGCGCGCCGCAGTAGGACATGTAGGTCGAGATGCCCATCTTGGACATGATCTTGGAGAGGCCCTTGCCCACCGCCTTGATGTAGTTGTAGCGGGCCTGCTCGGCCGTCAGCTTGGGCGGCAGTTCGTCCTTCATCGCCTCGAGCGACTCGAGGGCGAGGTAGGGGTGGACGGCTTCGGCGCCATAGCCGGCCAGCACGGCGAAGTGGTGCACCTCGCGCGCAGTGCCGGTCTCAACGACCAGGCCGGCCGTCGTGCGCAGGCCCTCGCGCACCAGGTGGTGGTGCACGGCGGACAAGGCCAGCAGCGCCGGGATGGCGATGCGGTCCTGGCTCAGGTGGCGGTCCGTGATGATGAGGATGTTGTGGCCGGTCTTCAGCGCATCGACAGCCGACGCGCACAGCGAGGCCAGCTGCGCCTCGACACCGGCGCGGCCCCAGTCGCGCGGGTAGGTGATGTCCAGCTCGCTGGGCTTGAACTTGCCGTTGGTAGGCGCCTCGATGCCGCGCAGGCGCGCCATGTCGTCGAAGTCCAGGATGGGCTGGCTGACCTCCAGGCGCATCGGCGGGTTGATCGCGTTGATGTCCAACAGGTTGGGCTTGGGACCGATGAAGCTGTTCAGCGACATCACGATGTTTTCGCGGATCGGGTCGATCGGCGGGTTCGTGACCTGGGCGAACAGCTGCTTGAAGTAGTTGTACAGCGGCTTGTTCTTGCCCGACAGCACCGCGAGCGGCGAGTCGTTGCCCATGGAGCCGATGCCCTCTTCGCCGTTGGCGGCCATCGGGGCGAGCAGGAACTTGAGGTCTTCCTGCGTCGTGCCGAAGGCTTGCTGGCGGTCCAGCAGCGACGTCGTCGAACCCGGGCGCGCGGCGTCGGGCACGGCGATGTCGTCCAGCTTGACGCGGACGTTCTCGATCCACTGACGGTAGGGGCGCGCGTTGGCGAACTGGTTCTTCAGTTCCTCGTCGTCGACGATGCGGCCCTGCTCCAGGTCGATGAGGAACATCTTGCCGGGCTGCAGGCGCCACTTCTTGACGATCTTGCTTTCGGGGATAGGCAGCACGCCGGACTCGGATGCGAGCACGACGAGGTCGTCGTCGGTGATGCAATAACGCGCAGGCCGCAGACCGTTTCTGTCCAGCGCGGCGCAAACCTGGCGGCCGTCGGTGAAGGCCATCGCGGCGGGGCCGTCCCAGGGTTCCATCATGGCGGCGTGGTACTCGTAGAACGCGCGGCGGCGCTCGTCCATGCCCTCATGCTGCTCCCAAGCCTCGGGGATCATCATCATGGCCGCGTGGGCGAGCGGGTAGCCGCTCATCGTCAGCAGCTCGATGGCGTTGTCGAAGGTGGCCGTGTCGGACTGGTGCTCGAAGCTGATGGGGTAGAGCTTCTTCAGGTCATCGCCCAGCACGGGTGACTTCATGACGCCTTCGCGGGCGCGCATCCAGTTGAAGTTGCCCTTGACGGTATTGATCTCGCCGTTGTGGCAGACCATGCGGTAAGGGTGGGCCAGCGGCCACTCGGGGAAGGTGTTCGTCGAGAAGCGCTGGTGGACCAGCGCGATGGCGGACACCACACGCGGGTCCGACAGGTCCTGGTAGTACTTGCCCACCTGGTCGGCCAGCAGCAGGCCCTTGTAGATGACCGTGCGGCAGCTCATGCTGGGCACGTAGTACTCGCGGCTGTGCGTGAGCTTGAGCGCCTGGATGGCGCTGGAGGCGGTCTTGCGGATGACGTAGAGCTTCCGCTCCAGCGCGTCGGGCACGATGATGTCCGGGCCGCGACCGATGAAGATCTGACGGATCACCGGCTCCTTTTCGCGCACGGTGGGCGACATGGGCATGTCGCGGTCGACGGGCACGTCGCGCCAGCCGATCAGCACCTGGCCTTCGGCCTTGATTGCGCGGGCCAGTTCCTGTTCGCAGGCGAGGCGGGAGGCGTGTTCCTTGGGCAGGAAGATCATGCCCACGCCGTACTCGCCAGGCGGCGGCAGGTTGATGCCCTGCTTGGCCATCTCGGCGCGGTAGTACTCGTCCGGGATCTGGATCAGGATGCCGGCGCCGTCGCCCATCAACTTGTCGGCACCCACCGCGCCGCGGTGGTCCAGGTTCTCGAGGATCTTCAGACCCTGTTGGACGATGTGATGCGCCTTCTGCCCCTTGATGTGGGCCACGAAGCCCAGGCCGCAAGCGTCCTTCTCATTCCCAGGCCGGTAGAGCCCATGTTCGGCAAGGTCTTGGATCTCGGACTGAATCTGCGCGGCGTGGCTCATGGCGCCCTCCTGGAACACAACAGGGCGGGAGATTACTGCAGCGCAGCAATTGCGGCAACTTGATTAAAATAGGGTCAGAGTCGATTAATTAGCCACACGACGATCGCTGGATATTAAATGGGGCCACAGTTAATCGAACTGCTGAGGCTGCTTGCGCGGCCGGCCACGCGGCCGCTTGTTCACCACTTGCGCGTGATCGATCGCCAGCGGCTTCAGGAAGGCGTCACTCGCCACCGGGCGGCCCCGCAATGCACCGTCGGTGAACTGCACCTGCTCCAATGACGACACGCCTTGCGCCGTGAATTCCCGATAGGCGTGTTCCCGCTCGAAGGGTGTGTTGCCGAGCGACCAATAGAGCTCGTGCTCGGTGATCAGTGGGCTGCGGGCCAAGCCGAGATGGTGTGCCGCGCTCGACCAGGGCCACTGCGCCGGTTCGATGCACAGGCCGGCACGGACAGGATTCAGCTCGATGTAGCGCATGCAGGCGAGCAGGTGGCGCTCGCCCTCGATCAGACCGACACGGAAGCGACCCTCCCACAGCGTGCCGCTGCGCTGATGCCGGGCGTTGAACCAGCCGACATAGCGTCTACCGAGCGACTGCATCATGCGGCTGAGGGCTTCCGCGGTCGACGGCGTCAAGAGCAGGTGGAGATGGTTGTCCATCAACACATAGGCATGGATGGCAACCTGGTACTGGGCGGCAACCTCCGCCAACGTCGCCAGCAACTGCTGGCGGTCCAGGTCACTGAAGAAGATCGCCTGGCGGTTGTTGCCACGCAGGATGACATGGTGGGCCTGGCCGGGCAGGATCAGGCGGGGAAGGCGGGCCATTCGAGTATTCCTGTCAGCGCGTCGAAAGAGCGATGCAACACGATAATCGACTCCGACCCCATTTTCAGGGATGCGCAGACACGCTCAGAACAGCATCTTGCCGGTCAGGCGCCGGTGTTCGCGGATCGCAAAACGATCCGTCATGCCGGCGATGTAGTCCGCGCAGGCGCGCTCACGATCCCCACGCTGGGCGAAATCCGCAGGCATTTCATGAGCATCGCCCGAATATGCGGCGAAGAGGTCGCGCAAGACTTGCTCTGCGCGCGCCCGGGTGGACTGGACCTGCGGGTGCCGGTAGAGGTTGGCGAACAGGAAGCGCTTCAGCGCCGTGCTCTTGGCGCGCATGTCGAGGCTGAAACGCAGCAGAGGCGTGTCGCCACGGCGCACGGCGTCTGCATCCGCGGGCGCGGCCTCCGCCAGCGCGCCCTGAGTCGCATCGATGATGTCGTAGACCTGCGCCGACAGCATGCGGCGTATCGTCTCGAACAGCAGGCGTTTGCCGGCCAGGCCAGGGTGCGCGTCCAGCGCCGCCCGCCAATGCTCGCGCACGAGTTCCACCTCCAGCAACTGCTCGAGTTCGATCAGCCCCGAGCGCACGCCGTCGTCGACGTCATGCGCGTTGTAGGCGACCTCATCGGCAATGTTGCACAGCTGGGCCTCCAGGCTGGGTTGGCCACCCTGCAGAAAGCGCGTCGCAATGCCACCCGGCTCGGCCGCATCCAGCGATTGGGCGTTGCGCCGCGAGCAATGCTTGAGGATGCCCTCGCGCGTCTCGAAGCAGAGGTTGAGGCCGTCGAACGTCGGGTAGCGTTGCTCCAGGTGGTCAACGACGCGCAGCGACTGCAGGTTGTGCTCGAAGCCCCCATGGTCGCGCATGCATTCGTCCAGCACGTCCTGGCCTGCATGGCCGAAGGGTGTGTGGCCCAGGTCGTGGGCCAGCGCCACGGCCTCCACGAGGTCTTCGTCTAGGCCCAGGCTACGTGCAATGGAGCGGCCCAGTTGCGCCACCTCGAGCGAGTGGGTCAGCCGCGTGCGGAACAGGTCACCCTCGTGGTTCAGGAAGACCTGCGTCTTGTAGACGAGGCGGCGGAAGGCCGTGCTGTGGATGATGCGGTCACGGTCACGCTGGAATTCGCTGCGCGTGGGTGCCGCCGGCTCGGGCAGGCGGCGGCCGCGGCTGCGCGCCGGATCAGCGGCGTAGGCCGGGCGCGCCATCGTCATCAGGCCGCACCGTGAGCGGTCAGCGTCTCGACGATGCGCGCGTCCGGCACGGCATGCAGGCCAGCGCGCCCCAGCTTCTCGATGAGCACGAAGCGGATGGCGCCCGACTCGGCCTTCTTGTCGACCCGCATCAGCTGCAGATAGCGTTCGGCACCGAGCCGCGGCGGCTGCACCGGCAGGCCGGCGCGCTCGATCAGGCGCTGCAAGCGCGCTACGAAGTCAGCCGGCATCAAGCCCATGCGCTGCGACAGATCAGCCGCCAGCACCATGCCGCAGGCCACCGCCTCGCCATGCAGCCACTCGCCGTACCCCAGGCCGGCCTCGATGGCATGCCCGATGGTGTGGCCGAAGTTCAGGATGGCGCGCAGGCCCTGCTCGCGTTCATCCTGGCCGACCACGTCGGCCTTGAGCTCGCAGCTGCGCCGCACCGCGTAGCCGAGCACGGCCTTGTCGCGCGCCAGCAGCGCGTCGAGGTTGTCCTCGATCCAGCACAGGAAACCCGCGTCGGCGATGGGCCCGTACTTGATGACCTCGGCCAGCCCGGCACGCAGCTCGCGGTCGGGCAGGCTGTCCAGCACGTCGAGGTCCGCGATGACGCGCTCCGGTTGATAGAAGGCGCCGAGCATGTTCTTGCCCAGCGGGTGGTTGATGGCGGTCTTGCCGCCGACCGAAGAGTCGACCTGGGCCAGCAGCGTGGTTGGGACCTGCACAAAGGGCACGCCGCGCATGTAGATGGCCGCCGCGAAACCGGTCATGTCGCCGATGACGCCGCCGCCCAGCGCGAACAGCACGGTCCTGCGGTCCAGCGCGCGACTGAGCAGGTGGTCGCAGATGCGGTTGAGGCTGTCCCAGCCCTTGTGCTGCTCGCCGTCGGGCAGCACGACTAGGTCGACGCGGGGATAGACAACCAGCAGGCGTTCGCGCAGGCGCTCCGCATACAGGGGCGCCACCGTGTCATTGCTGACGATGACGGCCGTTGCCGCCTTGGGCAGGCCGTGCCAGCTGGCGGCCTCGTTCAGCAGACCGGCGCCGATGCGGATGTCGTAGGCGCGGTCGTCAGCGAGATGAATGTGGACGGTATCGGTGGCAGGCATGCGGCCAAGTGTAAGAGCCGCCCTCCCCTGCCCATCGTCACTGGGGCTCGGCGCCCACGGTCGCCGCGACCCGAGTGGGGTCGAGCAGGCCGGCCAGCTCCAGTTGCATCAGCGCCATGTTGACCAACGCGTGCACCGACGGCCTGGCACTTTCGAGCACGTAGTGCGCGCAGCGGCGATACAGCGGGTCGCGCTGCTGATGCAGTTCGCGCAGCTTGGCGAGCGGGTCGCGCACCTGCAGCAGCGGCCGCGTCGTGTCGTGACGCAGGCGGCGGAACAAATCCTCGGGCGTCGAGCGCAGATAGAGCACCGTTGCGCCCTGATGCAGCAGCTCGCGATTGCGCTCGCGCAGCACCGCGCCACCGCCGGTGGCCAGCACGCAATCACCGGGCCGCTGCATCAGATCGGCGATGACCTCTGTCTCGATTTCGCGAAATGCATCCTCGCCGTGCTGCTCAAAGAACAGCTTGATGCTGCCGCCGATGCGCAGTTCGATCTCGTGATCCGAGTCGACAAACGGCAGGCCGATCTGGCGCGCTAGCTGCCGGCCGACGGTGGACTTGCCACCGCCGGGCATGCCGACAAGTGCGAGCTTTAAGGGCAAGTCCTCTTTACCGTGAACGTGAACGACGTTCCGGTACCGCGAGGGGTGGTGAACGTCACCGTGACCGAGCCGGTGCTCGCCGTATCGAAGTTGTAGCCTATGCCCACGCGGTTGGCCTGACTGGTGTTCGCCACAGGTGTTCCACCCGCCATTGACACAGAAAACCCTGTGGTGGGGGTGGCCGCCGTGACGACCGTTCCGGCCGGCATGGGGTTGAGACGGGGCAACACGACGTAGTTGTTGCTGTCGCTGAGGTCGATGGGGAGCGCCAAGCCAGACTTCAGCAGCCCGGAGTTGGCATCGGCGGCGAGCAACTGAAAGCTGCCACTCGTGCCGGCATTGCAAATGGTGTCCCCGTTCGCGACGTTGTAGTTCGTCACCTGCGTGGGGCTAGGTCCGGTTTGCATTGGCAGCTTGCCGTTCACGTTGACCACGCGCGAGTCATCGCCGGGCCACAGTGGGCGCGCCCTGGAGGTCGACAAAACCGTCTCCAGCGCGCGCCTGACGTAGATCTGCCCTGCCCCCGTCCACTTGCCGTCGCAGGTACCAGGCACGCTCGGCGTGTAGGCGGTTAGGCCGAAGATCGCCACAGTCGTCGGCGGTACGCAGGCGCTGCTGGTGTTGCCCGGCAGGTTCACGCCAATGAATTCGTCAAACGTGGCATCGAAGAGGCCGTCGTAGTTGCGGTCCTTGAAGATGTTGCCGAGGTCCTGGAATTCCTCGCCGCTGTCGTAGATGTTGTTCCCGTTCTTGTCGATGAACGACTCTTCGCCCAGCGCATAGGCCACGATCGTGACTCGGCCGTCGACCGGCTTCGGCTGTGCGGACACGAAGTTGGACGTGGCTTGCGAAATGCCGTTGGTCTGCGAGATCAGCTTGCTCGACTCGATCTGGCCGCCTCCAGCAACAAAGTTGATCGTCGTGCCCACCGGCACCGGATTGCTGCTGCGGTCAGCAACGATCAGCGTATACGTGTTGGGCACGTTGTCAATGTCGTATCCCTCGATGTTGATCGTCTGCTGCGCCATCGAGAAGTTCAGCTGCGAGGGCAAGCCAATGCCCACACTGAGGTTGCTGGACACCGTGCTGATGGTGCTTCCGGAAAGCGTGGCCTGGATGCGCACCGGGGTGGGTTGCGTGCCGGAATTGACCTGCACCGAGACGCGACCTGTCGCGTTGGACTGCGTCGAGTAGCTCGTGCCGACACCCAAGCCGCCCTGCATGGTCACTCCGCCAGCGCCCGTCAACAACTTCAGATCAACACTCTTGTTCGGCAAGGTGTTGCCGGCAGAGTCGCGCACCTCGAAGGTGACCACCGAAGACTCGGTAAAGCCCGAGCCCTTCAGGAAGATCTGCTCCGGCACCGAGGAGATGAACGCGATGCTGGACGCCGCAGGAGCATCGATCGGCAACGTCAACTGCTTGGCCGTCGATGTGCCATCGACGACGACCTGTAACAGATCGGAGGGCTGGATGGCGCCGCAACCGTTGTCGCGGTACTGCAGCGTGACCGTGTTGCTGGTGGCCGAGATGCTGGACGGCGACACTGTCGCCTTGCCGGCAGCCGCGCAAGACGACGACACGCTGAGCTTGACCGGCGAATCCACTGCCGCGCCCGTCAGCGTGAGGGTCAGGATGTCCTGGCCATAGGCAGACAGCGAAGCCGGACCGGTGAAGCTGACGATGGTGGCGTTGGTAGCCTGGACCTGGAAGCCCTGGGTCGCCGACAGCGAGGCACCCGCATACTGCACCGTCGCCGTAACTTCGTCGGCACCCGCCGATGCAGAAGTCGCTGGCGACAACAGGGCAACTGCCTTACCCGTCGCGTCGGTCAGGGCCGTGCCCACATTGGTACGGCCCAGGCCCCGGATCACGGCGAAGGTGACTACTTGCCCCGCCACTGGCTGGCCGCGCGAGTCCGTCAGCGTGGCGGTCACGGTGGCCGGCACCGCCGAACTGACAGAGGTAGATGACAGCGCAAGTTGCAGCACCGGCGTGCCGGGCGACGTCGCGCTGACGACCTGCACAGGCTTGCTATCGGTGGCGGTGATGCCGCTCACCGTCACCGTCGCTTTGACAACGTCAGCACCATTGGCCGTCGATGTCGATGGCGTCACGGTGACCTTGGCGACACCGGTGGCATCGGTCAGCGCCGTCGACGCGTCGAACTTGACGAGGCCAAACTGCGAACTGAACTGCACCAATTGGCCCGACACAGCGTTGCCGCCGACGTCGCGCACCAGCACACTGGCGGTCGACGAGGATGCCGAGGCGGTGATGTTGGAATTGCTCAGCGTCATTGTTGCGGTCGGCGACTCGCCGACGATCTGCACGATGACATTGCTGGCCAGGAACTGGTCCGCGTAGTTGGCCGTCACGCGCAACGTGTCGGTCGAAGAGCTCGAGCCGGCAAAGGTGCCCAGTTTCAGCGTGCTGCGCACGATACCGTTGGTATCCGTCGGGGCGGTGTCGGGGGTCGGCGTCACGTTGATGATGGACGACGGCGAGAAGGTCACGATCTGGTTGGCGACCGGCAGGCCGGCGGCGTCACGCAGTGTGGCCGTCACCTGCGGTGCCGGCTGCGACAGGCGCAGCGTGACTGTGGCTGGGCTGATCGTCAGTGTCGGCAACGCGTTTGTCACCGTGAAGGCCTGCTGTGCGCTGACCGTGACCGAGCCGATGCTCGCGAAGGCGGTCACGTAGTCGGCACCGGTAATGCCGGACGTGCTGGCCTTGAGCTGGGCCGTGGCTTGGCCGTTCGCGTCCGTGCGCACGGTGGCCACCGACAGGTCGGCGAGGTTGCCGCGACCTGTGGACAGGCTGACGACGATATCGGACATGGCCACGCCGGTGGCCGACTTCAGCTGAATCGTCACCGTGGAGCCAACTGCAGGCGTGATCTGCGTGGTCGACAGCGCGACGGTCAGCGCGGGACCGCTGGTCGCACCGGTCGGCGACGGCGTGACGACCGTGATCTGCGCCGTCTTCGTGATGGAACCGCTGGCAGCCGTCACGGTGATGGTGCGCTTGGATTGATCGGAGCCGATGCGCACCGAGCCGGTCACGACGCCGGTGGCGTCGGTCTTGCTGGCGCTCGTCGAGATCAGCGCGTTCGAGTCGACGGAAACGGACACCGGCACATCGGCGATGGTGTTGCGCTTGGCGTCGACGGCGTACACGGTGACGAGGACGGAACCCGTGCCATCGGTCGGCAGCGTGGAGCCGCTGAGCGTGACGACAAGATCGGCCGCGGTGGGACCGGTGGTCGTGCCACCGCCCGTACCGCCGCCCGGGAAGACGGAATCGCCAGCGCTACCGCCGCCGCCGCCACAGGCCGACAAGAAAGCGGCCATCCCCAGTCCCAACGCAGCCTGGGCAAGGCGACGCCAGCCCTGCGTGACGATGGTTTGCAACATGCTCGAACTCCTGAATATCTCTGAATGCTTTAGCGCACCGTGGCCCGCTCACTGACGACCTTGGGCGTCAGGAAGATCAGCAGCTCGGTCTTGGCGGTCGTACGGGTCTTGTTCTTGAACAGGTTGCCCAGCAAGGGCACGTCGCCCAGGAAAGGCACCTTGTTCACGGTCTCGCCCTCGTCCTGCGTGTAGATACCGCCGATGACGACAGTGCCACCGTTCTCGACCAACACCTGCGTCTGCACGTGCTTGGTGTTGATGGCGTAGCCCTGGGGCGTCAGCGTGCCGCGGCTGTCCTTGTTCACGTCAACGCTCAGGATGACGCTGCCCTCGGGCGTGATCTGCGGCGTGACCTCGAGCTTGAGGTTGGCCTTGCGGAAAGCGATCGACGTCGCACCGCTGGCCGTGGCGACCTGATAAGGCAGCTCTTCGCCCTGCTCAATGAGCGCCTTGACTTGATCAGCCGTGATGACACGCGGGCTGGACACAACCTTGCCCTTGCCGTCGGATTCCAGTGCCGACAGTTCCAGGTTCAGGAAGCGATTCGCCGTGGCGCTGAACAGCGACAACGCCACTGTCGCGGCCGTGCCGTTGCTGAAGCTGTCGGACGAGGTGTTGGCGGGCAGGTTGACGAACTGCGTGTTGTTGTAGTTCGCCGCGACCCCTTGGTTGGTCTGCGACCCGATGCCGCTGTAGTTGCCACCCACGGTCACATAGTTGCCGCCGCCGACGCTGTAGCCGGGGATGCCGCCCTGCTGGCCGCGCAAGTCGTTGACGCCCAGCTTGATGCCCAGCGCGCGGCCGAACTTGTCGTTGGCCTCGACGATGCGCGCCTCGATCAGCACCTGGCGCACCGGGATGTCGATCTTGGCAATCATGGCCTGGATCTCCTCGAGCTTGCTCGGGATGTCCGACACGAAGAGCTGGTTGGTGCGCGACTCGGAGATGACGCTGCCGCGCGGCGACAGGATGCGCGTGCCGCTACCGGAGCCGCCACCACTGCCGCCGCCGCCGCCGCCAGAACCGATCGCTTGGCCGGTAAGGCCCTTGGCGATCTCCTCGGCCTTGACATAGTTCAGCTGGAAGGACTGCGTGCGCACCGGCTCCAGCTGCGCGATCGCGGCCTTGGACTCGAGGTCGAGCTTTTCCTTGGCGGCCAGTTCGTCCTTGGGCGCGATCCACAGCACATTGCCGGACTTCTTCAGGCCCAGGCCTTTGGCCTGCATGATGATGTCCAGCGCTTGATCCCAGGGCACGTCCTTCAAGCGCAACGTGACGTTGCCAGTCACCGTGTCGCTGGTGACGACGTTGAAGTTCGTGAAGTCGGCGATGACCTGAAGCAGCGCACGGACTTCAATGTTCTGGAAGTTCAGCGACAGCTTGTCGCCGGAGTAGCCAGGGCCTTGCGTCAACTTGTTCGGGTCGATCTTCTGCGGCCTGACCTCGAGCACGAACTGGTTGTCGCTCTGGTAGGCGCTGTGCTCCCAGCTTCCCTTGGGCTCGACGACCATGCGCACGCGGTCGCCGGTCTGCGTTGTCGTAATCATCTGCACCGGCGTGCCGAAGTCCGTCACATCGATCTTGCGACGCAGGTTCTCGGGCAGGCTGGAGCGCAGGAACTCGACGACGAGACTCTGTCCTTGCTGCTGGATGTCGACGCCGACCTGGTTGCTCGGCAGATTGACGATGACGCGACCGGTGCCATCGGCACCGCGGCGGAAATCGACGTCGCGCAGCGGCTGCGGCGCGGCATTCAGGCTCTGCGCGAAGTGCACTGGTTCACCGGGCGCTTGCGCCACCGGCGCCGAGGCGCTCAGCACGAGCACCAGCGCGTTGCCTTCCAGCTTGGCGGTGTAGTTTGTCGCCTGTCGCAGGTTCAACACGACACGCGCGCGGTCACCCGCCTGGGCTACCGCGGCCGAGCGCAGGTTGCCCTGGTTGATGTCGACCTGGCTGCGGCCGATACCGTTGACGACGCCGGGCAGATCGATCGCGATGCGCGGTGGCGTCTGGATCGTGAAGCCTGTCGGCACCGCTGCGAGCGGCTCACTCAACTCGATCCGCACGACCTCGACACCAGCCTGCTGACTCGTGTTGATCGCGCGTATCTGCGTTTGCGCCCACGCGGCTGGCGCTGCCAACCACGCGAGTGCGAATCCCAGCAACCAGCCACGGCCCATCGGCTTGCTCTCCTGCAATGTCCTGTTCATCGTCCCTGCTCCTGTAGCTGGAGGGTACTGGTGCGTTCAATCCACTCGCCCGCAGCGTCCTGGACGACTTCTCGCAACGTGATCTCGGTCTCGCTGATCTTGGTGATGCGACCGAAGTTCTGGCCGAGGTAGTCCCCGGCTTTGACCTGATAAAGCAAGCTGTCGACGCGCAGCAGTGCATAGCGCCGTCCCTCGCGCGTCAGGCTGCCCACCATGGACATGTTGTCCAGCGGATAGGCCTCCAACGGCTCCTTGCGGCGATTGATCTCCGCCGTCAGCAGCGAATTGGGCTGCGCAGCTTCCTGCTTGATCGCGACGCTGAGCTTCTGCGTGCTGAAGGGATCCACACCGGTGCCCGATTCGTAGGGCTGGGGCAGGAACTTCTTCGGCGGCAGCAGCGGCGTGACGGTAGGCTTGGCCTCCTTGCGCTCCTGCTCCATCCATTGACGCAGTTCGTCGATGTCGCTGCCGCAACCGGCCAGCGCCACCGTGGCGGCGACGGGAATTAGCAGGCGCCTCATTTCTTGCCTCCGGCCTTGGCCGCAGCCTTCCTTTGTTCAGCCACCTCGGCGGAGTCGAGATAGCGATAGGTGCGCGCCGTGGCTTCCATGCTGAGGATGGCATTAGGCTCACGCGCGCTGGGTGCTAAGACGACAAGGTTGTGCAACGTGACGATGCGCGACAGGTTGGACACGTCTGCCGCGAAGGAGCCAATGTCGTGATAGCGGCCGGACACGCGCAAGGCGATCGGCAGTTCCGCGTAATAGTCCTTGACCAGCACCTGGCCTGGGCGGAACAACTCGAACTGCAGACCACGGCCGACGCCGGCGCTGCTGATGTCTGACAGCAGCGAATCGATCTCGGCCTTGCCAGGCAACTGCTTCTCGAGCTGGGTCACGTATTCCTCAACCTGGCTCTTTTGCTTGCGCAGCTCCGGCAGGTTGACAGCTTGGGCCAGCTTGCCTTTGTAGTCCTGGCGCAACTGCGGTTCGCGGTCGCGTTCGGCCTCCAGGCCAGCCTGCACATCGGCGAGCACAAAGAAATAGCCGGCGGCAATGGCCGCCACCATTACGGCAAACGACGCTGCGAGCTTGGGCGCCAACGGCCATTGACCGGGCTCCTTGGGATTGAGTCCTCGGAACTGACCGCTGAATTCCGCAAACCAGGTGTTCAGGTCGAACTTGGGCATGGAGGTGGCCATCGTCGATCAGCCCTTCTTGGGGGCAGAAGCGCCAGTTGCAGCGTCCTGAGGTGGCGCCTTGATCGAGAGTTTCATTGAGAAGTCCAGCAACCGGCGCGAGTCGCGAGTGTTCGTGCTTACAGCCGCAAGCTTGACTTCGATGAGATCGGGCTTTTCCAGCCATTCCGAACTGCGCGACACATTGCGCAGGAATTCCGACACCCGCTCGTTCGTCTGGGCAATGCCGTTGATGGTGACGACCTTGGCATCCTGACGGATCGCACTCAGATAGATTCCCTCGGGCGTCAGTCGGGCCAAGTCATTGAGCAGCTGAACTGGCGTGTTGCGATCGGTCTGAAGATCTTCAACGGCCCGCTGGCGCGATTTCAACGACTCGATCTCCGCCTTCAGATTGGCGATGTCCTTGATCTGAGCCTCAAGACGCGAGATTTCGTTTTGAATGTATTGATTGCGCGACTGCTGCTCCGTGGTCAGCAACTGCAGCAACAGGAACGCGGCCACCACGAGGCCCGCACCCACCAGGCCGGCCAGGCCAAGGCCCGCGAAGAAGGCAGCCTTGCGCCGCTTGCGCCTCTCCTCACGGTAAGGCAGCAGGTTGATCAATATCACTGGAAGAACCTCCGCATCGCGAGGCCGCAGGCAGTCAGATAGGAGGGCGCCTCACGGCGCAGCTTGGACTCGCGCACCGCCGCCCCCATGTCCATGTTCTCGAAGGGATTGACCACCATGCAGGCAAAGCCAGTCAAGTCGGTCACACGCTCCTTGAGCCCCGGCAGAGTCGCAGTGCCGCCGGCCAGCATCACGTAGTGCACCTTGTGATGCGGCGTGCTCGTGAAGAAGTACTGCAGCGCCCGGCCGATCTCCTGCGACAGACTGTCGACGAAGGGGTTCAGCACGCTGACCTCGTAGTCCTCGGGCAACTCATTGGCCAGCTTCTTCTGCTCGGCCTCTTCAAAGGAAAATCCGTACTGGCGTGAGATGAGTTGCGTCAGCTGCGAGCCCCCGAAGGACTGGTCTCGGTCGTACAGCAATTCGTCGTCGCGCAGCACCTTGAGGCTGGTCGTGTCGGCGCCGATCTCGAACAGCGCGACGAGCGCATCCTTGCCCTCGTTGGGCAGCGCCGCGATCAAGCGGCCCATGGCCATGCGCGAGGCATGCGACTCGATGTCCAGCACGACGGGACGCAGGCCCGCCGCTTCGGCCAGGCCCTGGCGGTCCTGCACGCGATCCTTGCGGGACGCGGCGATCAGCACCTCAACGTCGCCCACCGAAGTGGGGCTCGGGCCGATGACGCAGAAGTCCAGGCTGACCTCGTCCAGCGAGAACGGGATGTACTGATTGGCCTCGGCCTCGACCTGCAGCTCGAGTTCTTCCTCGCGCAGGCCGGCCGGCAGCATGATCTTCTTGGTGATGACGGCCGACTGGGGCATGGCCAGCGCGGCGTCACGGACTCGCGTGCCACTGCGCGCGACGACGCGACGCACGGCGTCAGCGACTTCGTCGAACTTCTCGATCTGACCATCGGCGATCCAGCCTTTTTCAAAAGGCTCGCTGGCAAAGCGCTCCAGCACGAATTCGCCGCTCTTGGTCTGGCTCAGCTCCACCAGCTTGACGCTGGATGAACTGATATCCAGGCCAATCAGGGGGGGGTGCTTGCGACCCAAAAGTGCGTCAAGTATTCCCATGCCCTTTGTCCCCGATACGCGAGTTACGTATCGGACTATTAATAAGTTACTTGAATGCTAGCAGCAAAGCCGTTGACACCGAACGGAAATCCGGCCTGAGCTGGTAACGCCACGTTGCTAAACATACACGAATCAACGCGTTTGCAAGCTCCTGAAAAACACAGGGGAAGCGGTCGTTTGACACGCGGTTTGAGGGTCTACTTCGTATACACGGCCGGCGGGATCCCGCTTCCTATAATCCGCCGCCTCTCCCCAACGCGCCCGTGGGCGCGCTACGCCGGCACATGAACGACAAGCCCCGCCCCGCTGCGCCCAGTCCATCAGTCGCCGGCACCCCTCCCGCCCCACGTTCCTCGCAGCTCGGCCCTCGCATGGGTCACTTGGCGCTGTGGGCCTTCGGGCTGCTCGCCGGCGGTGTCGCGGCGGTTGCCTTGCTGGTGGGCCTTGCGCTGGCGCTGGCCTATCCCAACCTACCCGACATCGGCGGGCTGACCGACTACCGCCCCAAGTTGCCAATGCGCGTGCTGTCCAGCGACGGCGTGCTGCTGGGCGAGTTCGGCGAGGAGCGGCGCAACTACCTGCCGATCCGCGAGATCCCGAAGGTGATGCAGGAGGCTGTGCTGGCCATCGAAGACGCGCGCTTCTACCAGCACGGCGGCGTGGACTACCTGGGCGTCATCCGCGCCGGCCTGGCCAATGTCGGCGAGTCGCGCAGCCAGGGCGCATCGACGATCACGATGCAGGTGGCGCGCAACTTCTACCTGTCCACCGAGAAGACCTTCACGCGCAAGATCTACGAGATCCTGCTCGCACTGAAGATCGAGGCGGCGCTGCCCAAGGAGAAGATCCTCGAGATCTACATGAACCAGATCTTCCTGGGCCACCGCGCACACGGCTTTGCGGCGGCCAGCGAGATCTACTTCGGCAAGCCGCTGGACAAGGTCAGCGTCGCCGAGGCCGCGATGCTGGCCGGCCTGCCCAAGGCGCCATCGGCCTACAACCCGATCAACAACCCCAAGCGCGCGACCATCCGACAGCAGTACATCATCGAACGGATGTACGAGACGGGCTACATCACCGAGGAGCAGCGGGATGAGGCCAAGGCCGAGAAGCTGCGCTACCGAACGGTCAGCGAATCCGCCTCGCACGCCGAGTTCGTCGCCGAAGCGGCCCGCCAGCTGATCTTCAGCCAGTACGGCGACGAGGCTTATTCGCGCGGCCTCAATGTCTATCTGACGCTGAACAGCGCCGAGCAGAACACGGCTTACCGTGCGCTGCGGCGCGGCATCCTGGACTACGAGAAGCGCCAGGTCTACCGTGGCCCCGAGGCCTACGCGGACCTGCCCAGCGACGCCAAGGCGCTGGACACGCGCATCGCCGAGGCGCTGACGGACCACCCGGCCAACGACGAACTGCTGGCGGCCGTCGTGCTGGAAGCCGACCCGAAGAAGGTCACCGCCGTGCTGCAGAGCGGCGACGCCATCACCATCATCGGCGACGGCCTGAAGCCCGCCACGTCTGGCCTGTCCGACAAGGGCAACCCCAAGACCCGCATCCGTCGCGGTGCAGTCATCCGCGTCGTCAAGGGGCCCAAGCTGAAGGACGGCGGCGAGTGGACGATCACGCAGCTGCCCGAGGTCGAAGGCGCCTTCGTGTCCATGGACCCGCGCACGGGCCAGGTGCACGCCATGGTGGGCGGCTTCGACTACGCGAAGAACAAGTTCAACCATGTGACGCAGGCCTGGCGCCAGCCGGGCTCCAGCTTCAAGCCCTTCATCTACTCGGCCGCGCTGGAGAAAGGCTTCACGCCCGCCACCATCGTCAACGACGCGCCGCTGTTCTTCGACGCCGGCACCACCGGCAGCCAGCCCTGGGAGCCGAAGAACTACGACGGCAAGTTCGAGGGCCCGATGCCGCTGCGCACCGCGCTGGCCAAGTCCAAGAACATGGTGTCCATCCGCATCCTGCACTCCGTCGGCGTGCGCTATGCACAGGACTGGATCACGCGCTTCGGCTTCGAGGCCGAGAAACATCCGGCCTATCTGACGATGGCGCTGGGTGCCGGCTCGGTCACGCCCATGCAGATGGCGCAGGGCTATGCGGTGTTCGCCAATGGCGGCTACCGCGTCAGCCCGCAACTGATCAGCCGGATCACGGACAACAAGGGCCGCCTGCTCTACGAGGCCCTGCCCGTCACGCTGGCCGACAACGCGCGCGCCATCGAGCCGCGCAATGCCTTCCTGATGAGCAGCCTGCTGCAGGAGGTGACGCGCAGCGGCACCGCCGCGCGGGCGCAGGCGACGTTGAAGCGCCCTGATATCTACGGCAAGACCGGCACGACCAATGACTCGATGGACGCCTGGTTCGCCGGCTACCAGAAGGACCTCGTCGCCATCGTCTGGATAGGCTACGACCAGCCGCGCAAGCTGGGCGACCGCGAGACCGGCGGCGGCTTGAGCCTGCCGGTCTGGATCGAGTACATGCAGGTCGCGCTGAAGGGCAAGCCAGTCGACGAAGTGACGCCGCCTGAAGGCGTCGTCAACGTCAACGGCGAATGGTTCTACGAGGAGTACGCGGCCGGCAGCGGTGTGCGCGAACTGGCCGCCGAGCCGAATGTGCCCACCACCGCCAGCGACGACGAGAAGAAGTCGATCCTGGACCTCTTCAAGCGCTAGCGGGGCTCAGGCGCTGAAGGTCAGCGCCTGGCCGGCCTGCTCGCTCGCACAGCGCGACAGCCGGGCGCAGAACTCCTGGCCTTCGCGGTCCACCCACTGCGTGCCGTCCCACTTGAAGTGGTAACCGCCCGCGCGCGCGGCCAGCCAGATCTCCTGCAGCGGTGGCTGGGTGTTGAGAACGATCTTGCTACCACCCGGCATGCTGAGCTCCAGCAGGCCGCCGGTGCGGTGGGTGTCGATGTCGACCACGTCGGCCTCCAGCCAGGCGTCGATCTGCGCCTCGATGCTCGCGAGCAGCGCGTGTGACTTGGCGTGGTACTCGGCATCGGACAGGGACATAAACTGGGCAGATGAAAAAGACTGTCGCCAGTGTAGGTGGGCGCCCCTTGGCAAAGGGAATGGCCCTGCTGATCACCCTTACCGCGCTCGCGGGTTGTGGGCAGAAGGGGCCGCTGACACTGGCCAAGCCGGCCGCAGCCGCGTCGGCGCCGGCCTCCGCCGCCGCTTCAGCACCGGCGCGCTGATCAGCCCGCCCTGCCCTCTTCGACCGCGTGGCAGGCCACGCGCACGCCCTTGATGTCCAGCAGTGCTGGCCGCTCCGCCTTGCAGCGCGCATTGGCCAGCGGGCAGCGCGGGTGGAAGCTGCAGCCGCTGGGCGGGTTCAAGGGGTTGGGCACTTCGCCCTGCACCGGCGTGCGGGCGCGACCGCTCATGTGGATGTCGGGGATCGCGTCCAGCAGCATGCGCGTGTACGGATGCCTCGGCCGCGCAAACAGCTCGGCCTTGTCGGCCACCTCGACCAGGCGGCCGAGGTACATGACGCCGACCTGGTCGGCCACATGGCGCACGACGGCGAGGTTGTGCGAGATGAACAGGTAGGTCAGGCCGCGCTCGCGCTGCAAGTCCTTCATGATGTTGAGGACCTGGGCCTGCACCGACACGTCCAGCGCCGACGTCGGCTCGTCGCAGACGAGGAACTCCGGCTGCGTGGCCAGTGCCCGCGCGATGGAGATGCGCTGGCGCTGGCCGCCGGAGAACTGGTGCGGGAACTTCTGCGCATCCGCCGGATTCAGGCCCACCGAGCTGAGCAGTTCGCCGACGCGCTGCTTCGCCTCGGCATCCCCCGTCAGCAGGCCATGCTCGCGCAGCGGCTCGGCGACGATGTCCAGCACCTGCCAGCGCGGGTTCAGCGAAGCGTACGGGTCCTGGAAGATCATCTGCATGCGCCGGCGCAGTTTCAGCGCACCCGGACCGGCCAGCGTCTTCGCGATGTCCTCGCCGTCGAAATTCACGCGCCCCCGCGTGGCGGCATACAGCCCGACGAGCAGGCGAGCGACCGTGCTCTTGCCACAGCCGCTTTCGCCGACCAGGGCCAGCGTCTTGCCGCGCTGGATCGCAAAGGACACGCCGTCCACCGCATGCACGAAGGCCTTGGGCTTGCGCTCGACGACGCGGTTCAGCCAGGGTGGCGACACGTCGAAGATCTTGGCGAGGTCCAATACCTCGACGAGGGGGGGGCTCATCGCGGCATCTCCACGGTCACAGGCTTCCAGCAGGCCGCGCTGGTGGTTCCCACTTGAACCAGGTCAGGCCGGTCGACGCGGCAGCGGTCGAAGACGCGCGGGCAGCGCGGGTTGAAGGCGCAGCCGGCGGGAATGGCGGTCAAGCGCGGCATGGCCCCGTCAATCTGCAACAGGCGCTCGCGATCCTCGTCCATGGCCGGGATGGAACCCATCAGGCCCACCGTGTAGGGGTGGGCGGGGCGATGGATGACGTCGGCCACCGGGCCGATCTCGGCGACGCGGCCGGCGTACATGACGGCGACGCGGTCGCAGGTCTCGGCGATGACGCCCATGTCGTGCGTGACCAGCATGACGGCCGCGCCCTGCTCACGGCAGACCTTCTTCAGCAGCGCAATGATCTGCGCCTGGATGGACACGTCCAGCGCCGTGGTCGGTTCATCGGCGACGATGAGCTTGGGATTGGCCGCCAGTGCCAGCGCAATGACCACGCGCTGGCGCATGCCGCCGGAGAACTGGTGCGGGTAGTGGTCGATGCGCGCCTCGGGCGCCGGGATGCCCGTGGAGGCGAGCAGCTCGATGGCCCGCGTGCGCGCCTGCGTGTGGCTCAGATCGAGATGGGTGGTGATGGTCTCGATGAGCTGATGGCCCACCGTGTAGAGCGGGTTCAGCGAGGTCAGCGGGTCCTGGAAGACGGCGCCGATCTCGCGGCCACGGATGCGGCGCATCTGCTCGTAGGGCAGGTTGTCGATGCGCCGGCCGGCCAGCCTGATCTCGCCGGCGGCGATGCGGCCCGGCGGGTCCAGCAGGCCGATGATGGCCGCGCCGGTCAGCGACTTGCCAGCGCCGGATTCGCCGACGACGCCCAGGATCTCCCCGGGAGCAATCGAAAAGGAGATGTCGTCCAGCGCCAGCAGCGTGCCGTGGCGGGTCGGGAACTCCACCCGCAGGTGGCTGACTTCAAGAAGCGGTGCAGTCATCGCAGCCGTGGGTTGAGTGCGTCGCGCAGCCAGTCGCCCAGCAGGTTCACGCTGAGCGTGATCAGCACCAGCGTCAGGCTGGGCCAGGCGGTGATCCACCATTCGCCCGAGAACAGGTAGTCGTTGCCGTTGCGGATCAGCGTCCCCAAGGACGGGCTGGTGGCCGGCACGCCGACGCCGAGGAAGGACAGCGTGGCCTCGGTGATGATGGCCGACGCGATCTGGATGGTGGCCAGCACCAGCACCGGCCCCAGCACATTGGGCAGCACGTGGCGGCGCATGATGCGCAGCGAGCCGACGCCGATGACGCGGGCGGCCTGCACGTATTCCTTGTTGCGCTCGACCAGCGTCGAGCCGCGCACGGTGCGCGCGTACTGCACCCAGCCGGTCAGCGCGATCGCCAGCACGAGCACGACGAAGGCCAGCATGTCGGGCGCATGCGGGTACAGGCTGCGACCGACGCCGCTGATCATCAGCGCGACGAGGATGGACGGGAAGGACAGCATCACGTCGCAGATGCGCATGATCAGCGCGTCGACCCGGCCGCCGACAAAGCCGGCCAGCAGACCCAGGCTGACGCCGATGAGGATGGACAGCAGCACGGACGCGATGCCGACCAGCAGCGAGATGCGTGTGCCATACATCAGCGCCGACAGGATGTCGCGGCCCTGCCCATCGGTGCCCAGCCAGTACTTGGACTCGCCGCCCGGCACCCAGGACGGGGGCTTCAGTGAATCCATCAGCTCCAGCGTCGCCAGATCGAAGGGGTTGTGCGGCGCCACGACCTCGGCGAACAGCGCGCAGACGAAGCAGACCAGCGTGATGACGGCCGCCAGCATCGCCACCGGTGACGAGCGGAAGGAATGCCAGACGTCACCGGCGAAGAAGCCGCGCAGCGCGGATGCGGATGCGGTGGGGTTGGGGTTGGCGTCAACGGCCATATCAATGGGCTTTGCCTTCAACGCGCAGGCGCGGGTCGACGGCGAAATAGAGCAGATCGACACCGAGATTGATGACGACGAAGATCAGTGAGATCAGGCACAGGTAGGCCGCCATGACCGGGATGTCGGCGAACTGCACGGCCTGGATGAAGAGCAGGCCCATGCCGGGCCACTGGAAGACTTGCTCGGTGATGATGGCGAAGGCGATCAGCGAACCGAGCTGCAGACCGGTGATCGTGATGACGGGCACCAGCGTGTTCTTCAGCGCATGGCCGAAGTAGACGCTGCGGTTGGTCAGGCCACGGGCGCGGGCGAAGCGGATGTAGTCGGTGCGCAGTACCTCGAGCATCTCGGCGCGCACGAGACGCATGATCAGCGTCAGCTGGAAGGCCGACAGCGTGAAGGCCGGCAGGATCAGGTGCAGCAGGCCGTCGCGCGTCAGCAGGCCCGAGGTCCACGAGCCGAAGGCCACGACCTCACCGCGGCCGAAGCTGGGCAGCCACTTCAGCTCCACTGCGAAGATCCAGATCAGCACGATGCCGATGACGAAGTTGGGCAGGCTGACGCCGAACAGCGTGCCCGTCATCAGCAGTTGCGCGCTGGCCTTGCCGCGCCGCAGTGCGGCGTAGACGCCCAGCGGAATGCCGAGCCCGAGTGCGATCAGGCCGGCGACCATGGCCAGTTCCAGCGTCGCCGGGAAGCGCTCGCCGATCAGCGTCGAGACCTTGCGCCCCTGGCGCAAGCTGATGCCGAACTCGCCGTGCGCCGCGTTGGCGGCAAAGCGAGCGAACTGCACCGGGAAGGGTTGATCCAGGCCCAGATCCTTGCGCAGCGCGATGCGCTGGTCCTCGGTCGCATCCTGGCCCAGCAGATTGGTGACCGGGTCGCCCACGTACTGGAACAGCATGAAGGCGATGAAGGCCACCGACAACATGACGACAAGGGCCTGGGCCAGACGGCGGAGGATGAAAACCAGCATGAGGATCCGAATAGCAGCGGTCGCGCCGCTGCGCCGCACTAAGGCGCGATCATGGCGAAGGCCGGGAGGCTGAAGCCCCCAGGAAAGCCCTAGCGCAGCAAAGTCAGTGCCAACCAAGAAAAACGGGCCGCTGACGCGGCCCGTTGGACTGGCAGACAGGCCTGAAGCCTGTCTCGTCGATCAGAAGCGGTGACGCAGACCGACCATCGCACCGCCGCGCTTGCTGGCGCCGTTCAGGAAAAGCACTTCGCCTTCCGTCTTGGTGTAGTCCACTTCGAGGTAAGCGTCCGTGCGCTTGGAGAATGCGTAGTCCAGTACCACGGCGAAGAAGTTGGCCTTGGACTTGGTGTTGGCGTTGGTCGTGAAGCCCAGCGCGTTCGCGAACGGAGCGGCCAGATTCTGGGCCGTGCCGTAGTGCGTCTGCTCGCTCAGCCACACATTGCCGCCGATGTTCAGCTGAGGGGTCAGCTGATAGGTCGCACCGAACATCAACATGCTGCGCTTCTTGATGTCGAAGGCATCGTTCGTGAAGACGCTGGCACCCAGGATGCCCGAGGTGTAGCCACCGCGGGTCGCAATCGCCACACCGAAGGGCGCGGTCGCTGCGGCCGAAGCACCGAACGCCGCAGCACTGGTCTGGTTCAGCAGGCCGAAGGGATTCTCGAACTTGTTCTCGCCCCAGGACGCGTGGACATACAGCGGGCCGGACGTGTAGGACGCGCCGAACACGGTCGCCTTGATCTTGCGGCCGCTTTGCTCCGTGGCCTGCAGGTAGGCACCACCGGCGCCGAACGTGCCGTCCGTGTAGCGAACCAGGCCGCCCATGGTCTTGTTCGGCAGGCCGGTCGCAGCACCTTCGCCCGCGCTCACCTGGATTTCGCCGTAGAAATTGCCGACCTGAGCCAGGTACTTGACCATGTTGTCCTGGCGCGCGGCCATGGACATGCCGATTTCGGGCTTGTACGCCTCGATGTAGGGCGAGTAGCGGAAGGAGGCGAAGGTCGACGTGTAGAGGTCGAACAGGATGTTGTACTGGCGGCCCAAGCGAACCTGGCCAAATTCGCTCGACTGCAGGCCCACCCAGGCCTGGCGCCAGAATTCAGCGGCGGCAACGGCACCGGTGTCCGAACTCAGGCGGTGTTCCATGTTCACCAGGGCCTTGAGGCCGCCACCCATGTCTTCGGTGACGTTCACACCCAGACGGCTTTGCGACATGCCGCCAGGGATGAGCTGCTTGGTCGCGACGCCGGGATTGGCATTGCTGGTGTAACGCGCTGCAGCGTCCACGATGCCATACAGGGTGACGCTGGACTGAGCCCAGGCGGCGGAAGTGCTAGCGGCCAGGACAGCGACGGCCAGAGTGGCTTTTTTAATCAAGGTTGTCTCCTGCAAAGAAAGGTGGGCCGGACCATTCTCAGCGAAGCGCCCTGACATAACGTGCCGCCTGTTGTTCATTGTCCACAGCAATTCCCCTTGTCGCGGACGGGACAAAGATGAAAAAAGCCGCCCGAAGGCGGCTTTGCAAATATCGCGGCGGCCGAGGCCGCGCGAATCAGAAGCTGTGGCGAACGCCGACGTCGAAGCCCGTGGACTTCTGACCGCCGGCGGTCGCTGCCGGAGCACCCGAGATGATGAACCTCGCGGCGCCGTCGTTCTTCAGCTCGGAGACCGTCGTGTACAGGGCAGTACGCTTGGACAGGTTGTAGATATAACCTGCAGCGAACAGCTTGGCATCGCCGATGGGGGTGAAGCCTGCGACTGCAGTCTCGGCAGCAGCATTGGCCTTGGCGTCCGTGAACGAGGCCCACAGTTGACCTTGGCCCAGCGGAGCCGTGACGGCCGCGGTCCAGATCTTCTGCTCGCGACCCAGATACTTGGTCTGCGTGTAAGACAGCGAGGGACGGACCACGCCGAAGTCGTAAGCCGCGCCGGCCGAGGCCAGCTTGAACTTGCTGCTGTCAGCCGCATTGGACGTGCTGGCATAGGCGCCAGACACGTGCAGCGGGCCCTGCTTGTAACCCAAGCGGACCGACTGACCCTTGTTGGTACCGGTGCCTTCACCAGCCGAGACGTCCACACCGCCGTAGAAGCCGCCGAGGCTGGTCGGCAGCGAGTAGGACGCCAGGTTGTCAGCGCGGCCGAAGGACGTGCCGTTGCCGCTACCCAGGTTGCTGTAAACAGCGCTGACGCTGCCCAGGCCGGTGAACGACGTCGGGTCGAAGTCCTCGAGGTGCAGGCGCGAAACGGTCTTGTTGCGGCCCAGGCGCACCTCACCGAATTCGCCAGCGAGGCTGACCGTGGCGCGACGGCCCCAGAAGGCGCTGCCACCGCCACCGACGCCGGTGTCGGTGTCGACTTGGGATTCCAGCCAGAAGCCAGCCTTGAGACCGCCGCCCAGATCTTCGGTGCCACGGACACCGATGCGGCTGGTGTTCAGGCCACCAGAGTCCAGCTTCTTCAGCTTGAGGTCGCCGGTCTTGACGTACTTCATGTCGGCATCGAGGACGCCAAACAGGGTGACCGAGGATTGCGCGACGGCGGCGCCGCCAGTCAGGCCGAGGACGGCCAGGGCAATCAGAGCTTTCTTCATTCGATACTCCTAGGTATTCATCCGAGCCATCGACCCGACAGGGCACGGTGGCTTACCTCCTGTGAGGAAGTCCGCGTATTCCACTACAGGTTTAACGCCCTGGGGAATTCACGGATATGAAATTGTGTGTTGCCGTTGCCCGACCACAACGGCTACATCTCTGTCACGATTTCTTCATGGCAACACTGCTTAACTGAATGCATCAGCCAGCAAGCACATCCCATTCCCGCGCCTTGAGTTTCAGTGATCGTTGCTTGATCGCGCTCGACGGCGGCCTGCGCACGGTTTTCGCGCCGACGCGCGCCGCGCGCGTTTCACCGGCAGCCGGCTTGGCCGCGGTCGAATTGCCCGTGAACGAAAGCCGGCAAGCCGGCGCGCTGATGCGGGTCAACCATGTCGGCGAAATTTGCGCCCAGGCCCTGTATCAATCCCAGGCCCTGTTCAGCCGCAGCGACGAATTGCGGCAGCACTTTGAACACGCCGCGCAAGAGGAACTGGATCACTTGGCCTGGACGGCAGAGCGCGTCGATGCGTTGGGCACGCATACCAGCCATCTCGCACCGCTGTGGTGGGCAGGCGCCTTTGCATGGGGCAGCTTGGCCGGTTTGGCGGGCGACCGATGGAGCCTGGGCTTCGTCGTCGAGACCGAACGCCAGGTCGAGGCCCATCTGGCTTCGCACCTGGATCGCCTGCCCGCGGACGATGCCGCGTCCCGCGCCATCGTCGATCAAATGCGTCGTGAGGAGGCCGAGCATGCCGATGCGGCGCTTGCCGCAGGTGCCAGGCCGCTGCCGGCGCCCGTGCAGAGCTTGATGCGCGTGGCGGCCAAGGTCATGACGACCGTGGCTCACCACGTCTGATCAGACTTCGACCACCTCGAAGGACGTGCTGATGGCCGAGGTCTTGGCCAGCATGGCCGTTGCCGAGCAGTACTTCTCGTGCGACAGCGCGACCGCGCGTTCGACGATCTCGGCCTTCAAGCCCTTGCCGCTGATGACAAAGTGGAAGTGGATGGCCGTGAAGACCTTGGGATCGCTGGTCGCGCGTTCCGCCTTCAGCGTCACCTTGCAGCCGCGCACGTCGTGGCGGCCGCGCTTCAGGATCAGCACGACGTCGTAGGCGGTGCAGCCGCCCGTGCCGGCCAGCACCGTCTCCATGGGTCGCGGCGCCAGGTTCAGGCCGCCGCCGTCCGGCGCGCCGTCCATGGCCAGCACATGACCACTGCCGGTTGCGGCGACGAAACTCATGCCGCTGGGGCCTTCGGACCCCAGCCAATTGACGGTGCATTCCATGGTCATCTAGAGGCAAAGCTCCAATTCGTTCACACAAAATATATTGCGGCGCAGCATAACTCGGCGCTACACTGCTTCCCAAGCGAAAACGTTTTCGCACCGATTGTCTCCTCCACCGCCTCCATGGTGGATTCAACCCGAGCTTGCAAGAGCTCGGGTTTTTTTTCGCCGAAGGCGGAAGGCGGCGCCGCATGAGGGGCCTCCCCTATCATGCGGCGCCGCAACAAACCACCATGGAGACCCGATGAGCGCCCCCTCGCGCCGCCGCGCGCCCGCCGCTTCCAAGGCGCCATCCCAGACGTTCAGCCAGGTGCCCGCCATGCTGCCTCCCGGCAGCAGCTATCTGCAGCGAATTCTGAATGCGCGGGTCTACGAGGTGGCGCGCGAGACCGACCTGACGAATGCCACCAAGCTCTCCAAGCGCCTGGGCAACAAGGTCTGGCTGAAGCGCGAGGATGAGCAGGACGTCTTCAGCTTCAAGCTGCGCGGCGCCTACAACAAGATGGCGCATCTGACGCCCGAGCAGCGCGCCGCAGGCGTCATTTGCGCTTCGGCAGGCAACCATGCCCAGGGCGTCGCGCTGTCGGCGAAGAAGCTCGGCTGCCGCGCCGTCATCGTGATGCCCGTGACGACGCCCCAGGTCAAGATCGATGCGGTCAAAGCCCTGGGTGGCGAGGTCGTCCTGGAGGGTGAAAGCTACACCGATGCCTACGGCCACGCCCAGGCGCTGCAGCGCGATCAGGGCCTGACCTTCGTCCACCCCTTCGACGACCCCGACGTCATCGCCGGCCAGGGCACCATCGCGATGGAGCTGCTGCGCCAGCACCCCGGCCCCATCGACGCCATCTTCGTCGCCATCGGCGGCGGCGGCTTGGTCTCGGGCGTGGCGGCCTACGTCAAGGCTCTGCGCCCGGACATCAAGATCATCGGTGTGCAGACCACCGACTCCGACGCGATGCTGCGCTCGGTCAAGGCCGGCAAGCGCATCCAGCTCAACGACGTCGGCCTGTTCGCCGACGGCACGGCCGTCAAGCTGGTGGGCGAAGAAACGTTCCGCATCGCCCGCGAGCTGGTCGACGACTACATCGTGGTCGACACCGATGCCGTCTGCGCCGCGATCAAGGACGTGTTCGAGGACACGCGCTCCATCCTCGAGCCATCCGGCGCGATGAGCGTGGCGGCCGTCAAGCAATACGTCGCCAGCACCGGCGCCAAGGGCCAGACGCTGGTGGCCATCACCTGCGGCGCGAACATGAACTTCGACCGCCTGCGCTTCGTCGCCGAGCGCGCCGAGGTCGGCGAGCATCGCGAGGCCTTGTTCGCCGTCACCATTCCCGAAGCGCGCGGCAGCTTCAAGCGCTTCTGCGAACTGCTGGGGCCGCGCAGCGTCACGGAGTTCAACTACCGCATCGCCGATGCCAAGGTGGCCCACATCTTTGTGGGCATCGCCATCTCCAAGCCCGACGACGCGGCCAAGCTCGCGCGCACCTTCACCAAGGCCGGCTTCGAGACGCTGGACCTGACGAATGACGAACTGGCCAAGCAGCATGTGCGCCACATGGTGGGCGGGCGCAGCGAGCTAGCGCGCGACGAGCGGCTCTACCGCTTCCTGTTCCCGGAGCGGCCCGGCGCGCTGATGAAATTCCTGTCCAGCATGCACCCGGACTGGAACATCAGCCTCTTCCACTACCGCAACCAGGGCGCGGACTATGGCCGCATCCTCGTCGGCATCCAGGTGCCGCGCGGCGACGCCGGCGCACTGCGCGAGTTCCTGAATGGCCTGAATTACCCGTTTGAGGATGAGAGCGCTAACCCGGTCTATCGCTTGTTCCTGGGTTGAGTTGAAATCCGGGCGTTCGCCACCGCCAGTGCCATGACCGTCGCCCAACAGTCGCTGATCTCCCCCACCGCCAATCCTGAACTGGAGAAGGCCCTCCGCGACCGCGTCGACCGCCGCTCGAGCATTGCCGGGGGCCTCGGTGAGCTGGAGCCGCTGGCCGTGCGCCTGGGCCTGGTGCAGAACAGCCTGACGCCGCGCTTCCGCGACCCGGTGCTGGCGCTGTTCGCGGCCGACCACGGCATCGTCGTCGACGGCGTCGGCGCGCAATGGGGCCGGGCCACCAAGGATCAGGTGCAGATGGCGCTGCACGCGCAGCTCCCGGTGTCGGTGTTCGCCCGCCTGCAGGGCCTGCATCTGACCGTCGTCGACTGCGGCGTCGCCGAGAACCTGCCGCCACACGCCCGGCTGCTGGCGCGCAAGGTCGCGCACGGCACCCGCAATGCGCGCACTGGCCATGCGATGAGCGTCGAGCAGGCCCACGCCGGCGTGCGCGTGGGCATGGAGATCGCCGACAACCTGCCCGGCAATGTGCTGGCCTGCGCCAGCATGGGCCAGGGCTCGGCGGAATGCGCGGCCCTCGTGCTGTCCCGCCTGGCCGACCAGCCGGCGCGGGACTTCGTCGTGTCCGGCCCGACGATGCGCCAGGACGACCTCGTGCACCTGCTCGACGTGTTGCACGGCGCATTGGCCCGGCACCGCGACGCCAAGGACCCGATGGACTTGCTGGCGGCCTTCGGCGGCCATGAGCTGGCGGTGATGGTCGGCGCGATGCTGGTTGCGGCCAGCAAACGCAGCCTGATCATCGTGGACGGCATCGCCGCCTGCGCGGCGCTCAAGCTGGCGTCGCTGATCTGCGCGCCGGTCACCGACTACGCGGTGTTCTGCCGCAGCCATGTGCACCGCGGCCTGGATGAGGCGCTGGCGCTGTTCCATGCGTCGGCGCTGCTGGAGCTGGGCATGGACAGTGCCGACGGCACCGGCGCGGCACTGGCGTGGCCCATGATCCGCTCCGCGGCGGCGTTGCTGACCGACCTGCACGAGGTCGCCGAGGCCCGCCTGGCGACGCGGCCGGAGCCCGGTGCCAACCTGCCGACGCTGGGCGCCTGAGGCTTAGCGCGTCTGCGGCAGCGAGCCGTCGCCGCGCGGCGGGCTGGCCGAGGCCGATGCGGCCAGCGGCAGGCCATAGACCGAAGGCACCGTGGCCGGCGGCGGTGCGCCCGTGCCCGGTGGGTTGCCACCCAGCACGACGGGAGACGGCTGCGCTGGCGGCAGGGACCCCGTGGCAGGCGCCGCCTGCACGGTCATCTGCAAGACCTGGCTGGGCGCCTGTCCCATACGGCCCAGGCTGGCGCTGCGTGCATCGACGCGCAGCAGTCGCAGCTCACCGTCAACGACGGCACCGACGCGCACCGTGCGCGGCACGCCGTCCACCTCGATCAGCGCGACACCCTCGCCGGCGTCGGCCGCCTTGGCGCTCTTGGGCGCCACGACACCGAGCAGGCGCAGCCGCGTGGACGGCGCCACCTCGGGCTCGGGTGTGGGCTCCGCGGCGGCCAGGCCCAGCAGCCGGCCCAGGTCGACCTGCGTGGCCCGCGCGTCGCTGGCCGGCAGCACCGAATCCGGCATCGCCAGCGGCCGCGCCAGCAGTTGCAGACCCCAGTAGGCCACCGAGCCGCCCAGCAGCAGCCACACCGAAAACGTCGTCAATCGAGCAACCATCAGCCCATTATGATGGCCCGCTCACTGCAGCTCTGCGCTCCCACGCTCCCGCCATGCGCCGTCACTTTCTCGCCCGCGGCTTCACGCTGATCGAACTGCTGGTCGTGCTCGTCATCATTGGCGTGCTCGCGGCCCTCGTCGTGCCCAATGTGCTGGACCGCGCCGAGGACGCCCGCGTCACCGCCGCCCGCACCGACGTCAACAACCTGATGCAAGCGCTCAAGCTCTACAAGCTCGACAACCAGCGCTACCCCAGCGCCGAACAAGGCCTGGACGCGCTGGTGCGCAAGCCCACGGCCGGCAACCCGCCGCCGAACTGGAAGCCCTATCTCGAGAAGCTGCCCAATGACCCGTGGGGCCACCCCTATCAGTTCGCCAACCCCGGCGTGAAGGGCGAGGTCGATGTCTACAGCTTTGGCGCAGACGGCCGCGCCGGCGGCGAGGGCCGTGACGCGGACGTCGGTTCCTGGCAGTAAGCCGCGTGGCTTCACGCTGATTGAACTGCTGGTGGTGGTGGCGTTGATCGCCATCACGAGCGCAACGATCTCGCTGGCCCTGCGCGACCCCACCGAGCTGCAACTGCAGCGCGAGGCCCAGCGCCTGGCCGCGCTGCTGGAGACGGCCCGCGCCGAAAGCCGCGCCTCGGGCCTGGCCGTGCGCTGGATTCCCAAGGGCGCCAAGAGCGGCGAAGACTTCCAGTTCGTCGGCCTGCCGCGCACCATCCAGCTGCCCTCGCGCTGGCTGGGCGAACCGGTGGCCGTGCAGATCGAGAACGCCAGCGCCGTCAACCCCGGCCTCAGCCTCGGCCCCGAGCCCGTCATCCCGGCCCAGCGCCTGCGCCTGCAGCTGGGCAGCCAGCGCATCGTGCTGGGCACCGACGGCCTGTCCGCCTTCGACGTCATCACGCCATGAAAACGCAGCGCGGCTTCACGCTGATCGAGGTGCTCGTGGCCCTCGTCATCGTCGCCATTGCGCTGGGCGCCGGCATCAAGGCCGCGGGCGCGCTGGCCAACAACGCTGAACGGCTGGCCGAGGTCAGCGCCGCGCAGTGGTGCGCCGAGAACCTGCTGACCGAGCTGCGGCTGACGCAGCAGTTCCCCGACATCGGCGAGACCCCCTTCGCCTGCGAGCAGCTGGGCCGCAGCTACGCCGGCAAGCTCAAGGTCAGCCCGACGCCCAACCCGCTGTTCCGCCGTGTCGAGGCCTTTGTCAGCACCGATCAGGGCGTGCCGGTGCTTGGCCTGTCCACCATCATGGGCAAGTGACGATGACGCGCAGCGCCGGCCGCAACCGCGGCTTCACCCTGGTCGAAGTGCTGGTCGCGCTGGTCGTCATGGCGACGATGGCGGGCATGGCCTGGCGCGGCATCGATGCGCTGGTGCGCAGCCGCGAGATCGCCCAGGTGCGCCTGGCGCAGACCGCGCGGCTGCAGACGGTGCTGGCGCAGTGGGAGGTCGACTTGCGTGCGCTGCAAGACAGCCACAGCCTGGTGCAGCCGCTGTCCTTCGACGGCGGCAACCTGGTCATGACGCGCCAGGCGCCGACGGGGCTGCAGGTGGTGGTGTGGAGCCTGCGCGAGGGCAGCCTGTGGCGCTGGGAGAGCCCGGCGCTGCGCACAGTGCAGGACCTGGAAGACCAGCGCCAGCGCGGCCTGCAGCAACTGGCCCAGCGCAACCCGGCGCTGCGCGCCTTCGACGGCGTGGCCGACTGGCAGTTCTACTGCTTCTGGGGCAATGCCTGGAGCAACTGCCAGTCCACCGGCGGCACGGCCAACCAGAACGCCGGCCCGGTCAACCCGCGGGGCAACACGCAGACGCCGTCGGGCCTGCGCATCGCGATGCAGTTCGCCGAGGGCAGCGGCCTGAACGGCACGCTGATGCGCGAGCTGGAGGTCACGGTGCGATGACCCGGTACAAGCAACGCGGCGCGGCGCTGCTGACCGCGATGATCATCGTCACGCTGATCGCCAGCCTCGCGGCCGGCATGGTCTGGCAGCAGTACCGCGCCGTGCAGGTCGAGGCCGCCGACCGCGCCCGCGCGCAGAGCGCGTGGATCCTGCAGGGCGCGCTGGACTGGGCGCGTCTGATCCTGAAGGAAGACGCGCAGAACAACCGCAACAAGCCCGTCGACCACCTGGGCGAGCCCTGGGCCGTGCCGCTGGCCGAGGCGCGGCTGTCCACCTTCCTGGCCGCCGACAAGACGGCCGCCGGCGACGACGAAGGTCCCGAGGCCTTCCTGTCCGGCAGCATCGAGGACGCCCAGAGCCGCTACAACCTGCGCGCGCTGCTGGGCGGCACCCAGGTGCCGGAGCTGGAGCAGCGCGTGCTGGAGCGGCTGTGCAGCCAGGTCAACGCGCCGCCCAGCACGGCCGCCGTCATCATCAGCGGCCTGCGCGCCGCGTTTCCGTCGCCGGCCAGCGGTGCCGCCAGCAGCGCGGCCAGCAGCCCCACGGTCAGCGAGAGCGGCCCGCTGCAGCCCGCAGGCCTGGACCAGCTCGCCTGGCTGGGCCTTAACGCCGACACGCTAGAGCGGCTGAAACCCTATGTGGTGCTGCTGCCCAAGGCCACGCCGGTCAACCTGAACACGGCGCCGCGCGAGGTCATCGCCGCGCTGTTCGACGGCGTCGACCTGGCCTCGGCCGAGCGCCTGGTGCAGGGCCGCAAGGGCCAGCCGCTGCAGACTATTGCGGACGCCGCCCCCTTCCTGCCGGCCAGCGTGCAGATCGCTGCCGGCCGCGCGTCCGTGGACTCGTCGTTCTTCATCATCACCGGCCGGCTGCGCCTGGATGAGCGCCAGCTCGAACAGCGCTCGCTGATCGAGCGCCAGGGCACGAACATCGTCGTGCTGGCCCGCGAGCGCATCAGCCAGTTGCTGGAGCGCTGACCGCGCCTCATCTCGAAACCGCAACAGATCTTTAGCGCAAGCCCTTGATTCGAGCCGACATCGTCACAGCCCCCTCCTAGAATGCGCCGCGCCTGCCTGCCCCTATGAGCATCCTGCTGCTGTTCCTGCCCCCCCGAACGCGCCTGCGCGCGCTGGGCCGAGCCGCGCCCGCAGCGGCCGACCTGCCGCGCGCCGCCGGCCTGCGCGAGTACGACTACGTGCTGACGCCCGATGGCCGCCAGATCAGCGCCGAGGGCCGCGCCGCCGCCAGCGCGTTGCCTCCCGCGGACAGCGTCATCGCGGTACTCGCCGAGTCCGACATCAGCTGGCGCTGCGTGGAGCTGCCGCGCGCCGGCCGCCAGATGCGCGCGGCGCTGGCCGGCAAGCTCGAGGAGCTGGTGCTCGACGACCCCGACACGCTGCATTTCGCGCTCGAGCCCGACGCTGTTGGCGGCGACACGGCCTGGGTCGCGATCACGTCGCGCCCGTGGCTGGCCGACCACCTGGCCCAGCTCGACGCGGCCCATGTCTTCGTCGAGCGCGTCGCGCCGCTGTCCTGGCCCGACGAGATCCCGCGCGGCCACTTCTTCGAGTCGCAGGCCGGCGGCGACGGCGTGTCGTTGCGCTGGAGCCATGCCGACGGCGTGGCCACATTGCCGCTGCAGGGCGGGCTGGCGCGGCAGTTCTTCCCGCCGGGCCTCGTGCATGCGGCGCAGTGGACCGCGACGCCCGCCGTCGCGACCAGCGCCGAGCGCTGGCTGGGCACCACCGTCACCGTGCAGACTCAGGGTCAGCGCGCGCTGGCCGTCGTCGACAACGCCTGGGATCTGCGCCAGTTTGACTTCGCGCCGCGCGCCCGCGGCGTGCGGGCACTGCGCCTCATCAGCCGCGGACTGATGCGCAAGCCCTGGCAGCCGGTGCGCATCGGCCTGGCGCTGCTGCTGCTGGTGCAACTGCTGGGCCTCAACCTGTGGGCCTGGCACCAGAACCGCGAACTGGCGGCCCGCCGCCAGGCCGTCACGGCCACGCTGACGGGCGCCTTCCCGCAGGTGCACGCCATCCTGGACGCGCCGGTACAGATGCAAAAGCAGCTGGACCTGCTGCGCGCCAGCGCCGGCAGCGTCGGCGAGCAAGACCTCGAAGCCCTGCTGGCCGCCGCCGCCACCGCCTGGCCCGCCGACCGCCCGCCGACCGAGGCGTTGGCCTTCGAGCCGGGCCGGCTCACGCTGCCGGCCCAGGGCTGGAGCCAGCCCCAGATCGACAACTTCCGCACCCAGTTGCACAGCGATGGCTGGCGGCTGGACGCGAGCGAGGGCAAGCTGACCATCAGCCGCCCGAGCGCAGCAGGACGCAGCTGATGGCCCGCCCCAACGCCCACCCCGCCCGCGACGGCATCAAGGCCCAGTTCGAGCAGGCCAGGAGCCAGGCGGTTGCGCAATGGCAGGCCATGGGCGAGCGCGAGCGAGTGGCGCTGGCCAGCATCGCCGTGCTGGTCGGCCTGCTGCTGGCCTGGAGCGTGCTGCTCGCGCCCGCGCTGCGCACGCTGAAGACGGCGCCCGCCGAACTCGAGAAGCTGGAGCTGCAACTGCAGCAGATGCAGGCCCAGGCCCAGGAGGCCCGGGTGCTGAAGGCCGCGCCGGCCGTGCCGCCGGCCCAGGCGCAGGCGGCACTGAAGGCCTCGGTCGAGCACCTGGGCGCCGCCGCGCGCCTGAATCTGACCGGCGACCGTGCCGTCGTCACGCTGACCGGCATCGCCCCAGCGGCGCTGCAGGCCTGGCTGGGCGAGGTGCGCGCCGCCGCGCGGGCCCGCCCCGTCGAGGTGCAGCTGACGCGCGGCCCCAAGGGCTATTCCGGCAACCTCGTGTTCAGTCTGGGAGGCGCCTGATGCGTTGGTTCAAGAAAGCCGCGCAAGTCACGCTGCCCACCGACTCGGTGCTCGGCAGCGGCGGCGTGGGTGGGCGCACCGTGCGCCACGGCACACCCAAGCGCTGGGGTGTCATCGGCGCGCTGATCGGCATCGTCGGCGCCCTCATCTTGTTCGCGCCCGCCAGCTGGCTGGCGCGTGCCCTCGCCTCGGCCACCAGCGACCACTTGCTGATCGTCGACACCCGCGGCAGCGTCTGGAACGGTTCGGGCGTCCTGGTGTTGACGGGCGGCGCCGGCGCGCGCGACGCCTCGGCGCTGCCTGGCCGGCTGCACTGGCGCATGAGCGTCAAGGGCCTGGGCCTGCAGCTCGCGGCGCAGCAGGACTGCTGCATCAACGGCGAGCTGTTGCTGGGCATCAAGCCCGGCTTCGGCCGCATGGCGATCAGCGTCGACAACCGCGCTGACTGGCTGGCCCGGCTGCCGGCCGGCGTGTTGTCGGGCCTGGGCACGCCCTGGAACACGCTGCAGCTGGGCGGCTCGCTGCGGCTGTCGACGCGCGAGCTGCGGCTGGAATCGGTGCAGGGCCGCTGGCGCCAGTTCGGCGACCTGAACCTGGACCTGCTCAACCTGTCCTCGCGCGTGTCCACCGTCGCGCCGCTGGGCAGCTACCGCCTCAACCTGAGCGCCGACGCGGCCAACCCCGGCGTCAGCACGCTGCGCCTGTCCACGCTGGAAGGCGCGCTGCAACTGTCCGGCACGGGCACCGTCAGCAGCGTCGGCAAGAGCCGCTTCACCGGTGAGGCCAGCGCCGCGCCGGGCCGCGAGGAAGCGTTGAACAACCTGCTGAACATCATCGGGCGCCGCCAAGGGGCGCGCTCCGTTTTGACGATCGGATGATCATGAATCACCAACGCACCGCCACCGCGATTGCCGTGCTGCTGCTGGCCGCAGGCAGCGCGCTCGCGCAGCCCGACAACGCCACCGTGCAGCGCGCCCGCCCCAGCTCGTCAAAGGGCCCGGCCGTCAACGCCAGCTCCCCGGTCACGCTGAACTTCGTCAACGCCGACATCGAGGCCGTCACGCGCGCCATCGGCATGATGCTGAACCGCCAGATCATCATCGACCCGCGCGTCAAGGGCACGATCACCGTCTACAGCGAGCAGCCCGTGTCGGTGGCCGAGGCCTACCGCAACTACCTGGCGGCGTTGCGCGGCCTGGGCTTCACCGTCGTCGAGGCCGCGGGCTTCCTGAAGGTGCTGCCCGAGCCGGACGCCAAGCTGCAGGCCGGCTCCGTGGCCGTCGAGACCAGTTCGGTGCGCGGCGACCAGATCCTGACGCAGATCTTCCGCGTGCAGCACGAGAACGCGAACAACCTCGTCGCCGTGCTGCGCCCGCTGATCAGCCCCAACAACACGATCAACGCCAACCCCGGCAACAACAGCCTGGTCATCACCGACTACGCCGACAACCTGCAGCGCATCGCCAAGATCATCGCGGCGATGGACACGCCGGGAACCAGCGACATCGAGATCGTGCCGCTGAAGCATGCCGTGGCGGCCGACTTGGCGCCGCTGGTGCAGCGCCTGGCCGATGGCGGCCAGACCACCGGCGCCGCCGTGCCGGGCCAGAGCAGCAGCGCCGTCAACGTGCTGGTGGACCCGCGCTCCAACGGCCTGATCCTGCGCGCCAGCAATCCGGCGCGCCTGGCCGCCGTGCGCGCGATGGTCGACAAGCTGGACCAGCCCAGCATCGACGGCGGCAACAGCATCCGCGTCGTCTACCTGAAGAACGCCGACGCCACCAAGCTGGCCGCCGTGCTGCGCGCCGCATTCAGCGCCGGCTCGTCGACCGGCGCCGGCGGCAGCAGCAGTTCGTCGTCGAGCAGCGGCGGCCTCAGCGGCATCGGCAACACGCTGGGCGGCACGGGCAACAACAGCCTGGGCAGCAACAGCTTGACCAGCGGCACGCAGAGCGGCACGACCTCCACTGCGGCGACCACGCCGCTGAGTCAATCCGCCGGCCCTTCCACCGGCGGCTTCGTGCAGGCCGACCCGTCGACGAACTCCCTGATCATCACGGCGCCTGAACCGCTGTACCGCCAGGTCCGCACCGTCATCGACCAGCTCGACTCGCGCCGCGCCCAGGTCTACGTCGAGTCGCTGATCGTCAAGATCGACAACAGCAAGTCCGGCCAGTTCGGCGTGCAGTGGCAGAACCTGTTCGGCGACAAGGGCGACGCGACCATCTACGGCGCGGGCACCAACTTCGGCACCGGCCTGGCCAACATCATCAATGCCACCGGCGTCATCGCGCAGGGCCGTAGCGCCGTCGCGACGGCGCAGGGCACCACGCCGGCGCCCACGGGGCTGAACGTGGGCCTGTTGAAGAAGTTCGGCAGCTTCTACACGCTGGGCGCCGTGGCCAATTTCTTCGAGGGCCAGACCGGCGCCAACGTGCTGTCCACGCCCAATCTCGTGTCGCTGGACAACGAGGAAGCGCGCATCGTCATCGGCCAGAACGTGCCCTTCGTGACCGGCTCGTACGCCAACACCGGCTCCAGCACCGGCGGCACGGTCAACCCTTTCCAGACCGTGGACCGCAAGGACGTGGGCCTGACGCTGAAGATCAAGAGCCAGATCGGTGAAGGCGGCACGGTGCGCATGCAGGTCTACCAGGAGAACTCCAACGTGACCGCGCAGGGTGTCAACGGCCCGACGCTGGACAAGAGTGCCATAGAGACCACGGTCGTCGTCGAGGACGGGGACGTCATCGTGCTCGGCGGCCTGATGAAGGACGATTACTCCGACAGCGACAACGGCGTCCCGGGTCTGTCGAGGATTCCGCTGTTCGGCAACCTCTTCGGCACCAAGGGCCGTCAGCGCATCAAGAGCAACCTGATGGTTTTCCTGCGCCCCGTCGTGCTGCGCACCGCCGAGAGCACCAACCAGTTGAGCCTGGACCGCTACGAAAGCATCCGCGCCGTGCAGCAGAACGGCCAGCCCACCAAGAACTGGGCGCTGCCCGACACCGGCGCGCCGGTGCTGCCCGAGCCCAAGCCTGCCAGCCCGGTCAAGGTTTCACCGGTGCCGCTGCAGTAACCACCATGGCCGCCATCCGCCACCCCCTGCCCTACGCCTTCGCGAAGGCGAACTGCGTGCTGCTTGAGGACGACAGCAGCACGCTGACGCTGTGGGCGTCGCCCGAGGTGACCTGGTCCACGCTGTCCGAGGTGCAGCGCCAGTACGCGGTGGACAAGCTGGAGTCCGAGGCCGCGAACTCGCTGACCGAGCGCATCAACGCGGCCTATGCCGGCAGCGAATCGAGCGCGGCCGTCGTCGTCGGCGAGGTCGAGAGCGCCGTGGACTTGTCGCGCATGATGCAGGACCTGCCCGCGGTGGAAGACCTGCTGGAAGCCGCCAACGACGCGCCCATCATCCGCATGCTCAACGCACTGCTGACCCAGGCGGCCAAGGACGGCGCGAGCGACATCCACATCGAGCCCTACGAGCGTTCCAGCTCCGTGCGCTTCCGCGTCGACGGCACGTTGCGCGAGGTCGTGCAGCCGAACCGGGCATTGCACGCGGCACTGATTTCCCGGCTGAAGATCATGGCCGAGCTGGACATCGCCGAGAAGCGCCTGCCGCAGGACGGCCGCATCTCGCTGCGCATCGGCGGCCGCGCCATCGACGTGCGCGTGTCCACGCTGCCGTCCGCCCACGGCGAGCGCGCCGTGCTGCGCCTGCTGGACAAGAGCGAATCCAAGTTCACGCTCGAAGGCCTGGGCATGGACGGCCAGGTGCTGTCCGCCTTCAAGAAGCTGGTGCAGCAGCCGCACGGCATCGTGCTCGTGACGGGCCCAACCGGCTCGGGCAAGACGACCTCGCTGTACGCGTCGCTGCAGACGGTGGACACCAGCACGACCAACGTGCTGACCGTCGAGGACCCGATCGAGTACGAGCTGCCCGGCATCGGCCAGACCCAGGTCAACAGCAAGATCGACCTGACGTTTGCGAAGGCCTTGCGCGCCATCCTGCGCCAGGACCCGGACGTCATCATGATCGGCGAAATCCGCGACTACGAGACCGCACAGATCGCCATCCAGGCCTCGCTGACGGGCCACCTGGTGCTGGCCACGCTGCACACCAACGACGCGCCCAGCGCCGTCACGCGCCTGACCGACATGGGCGTGGAGCCCTTCCTGCTGTCGTCATCGCTCTTGGGCGTGCTGGCCCAGCGCCTGGTACGCCGCCTGTGCCCCGTCTGCAAGCGCAAGGACGACCACGACCGCTGGCACCCGGTGGGCTGCGAAGCCTGCGGCCACACCGGCTACAAGGGCCGCACGGGCGTCTACGAGTTGATGGTGGCTGACGACGCGGTGCGCAGCCTCATCCACAACCGCGCGCCCGAAAGCCAGTTGCAGGCCGCCGCGGAGGCCATCGGCCTGCGCTCGATGCGCGAGGACGGTGAGCGGCTGATTGCGTCGGGCGTCACGTCGCTCGAAGAAGTGCTGCGCGTCACCCGCGAGTGAAATGAAACCCCTCGTCCAACGAGTACGTTGGCCGCCCCCCCGAGGGGGCGGCGATGCTCGCGGCTTCGAGCCGCGAGCCCATCGCCATGGCGGGCCGGCTTGGGAGCGGCCCGGCGCTCGTCACGCAGGATTGCCCTGACATGCCCGCCTACAAGTACGAAGCCCTCGCCGACTCCGGCCGCCAGAGCAGCGGCCTGATCGAGGCCGACAACCCGCGCGCCGCCCGCGCGATGGTGCGCGCCCAGGGACTGACGCCGCTGTCCATCGAGATGGTGCAGCAGCACGGCGCCCAGGAAGGCAGCCGCTTCACGCGCCGCGTCTTCAGCACGACGGCACTGGCCGTGTGGACGCGCCAGCTCGCCGGCCTCGTCGGCTCGGGCCTGCCCATCGAGCGCGCGCTGACGGCGCTGGCCGACGAGAGCGAGGACACCAAGCAGCGTGAACTGATCAGCCAGTTGAAGGCCGAGGTCAACGCCGGCTCGGCGTTCGCGCGCGCGCTGGCCACGGCGCCGCGCGAGTTCGACGACGTCTACCGCGGCGTCGTCGCCGCCGGTGAGCAGAGCGGCGCACTGGGCCAGGTGCTGGAGAAGCTGGCCGACGACCTGGAGGAGCGCCAGGACCTGAAGGCCAAGCTCGTCGGCGCGATGGCTTACCCGGCCATCGTGTCCTTCATCTCGGTGCTCATCGTCATCTTCCTGGTCACCTACGTCGTGCCGCAGATCGCGACGGTGTTCACCAGCTCCAAGCGCACGCTGCCGGCGCTGACCATCGCGATGCTGGCCATCAGCGACTTCGTGCGCAGCTGGGGCTGGGCCATGCTGCTGTTGCTCGCGGCCGGCGGCACGGCGCTGCGCTTTGCGCTGAAGGCGCCGGCCTTCCGGCTGCGCTTCGACGCCGGCATCCTGGGTCTGCCGCTCATCGGGCGCCTGGCGCGCGGCTACAACGCGGCGCGCTTTGCCGGCACGCTGGCCATGCTGGCCGGCGCCGGCGTGCCCATCCTGAAGGCGCTGCAGGCGGCGGCCGAAACGCTGTCCAACCGCGCGATGCAGGCCGATGCGCTGGATGCGCTCACGCAGGTGCGCGAAGGCGCGCCGCTGGGCTCGGCGCTGGCGGGCAAGAAGCGCTTCCCCGGCATCCTGGCGATGTTCGCCCGCCTGGGCGAGCAGACCGGCCAGCTGCCCGAGATGCTGGGTCGCGCCGCGCGCCAGCTCAGCGTCGAAGTGCAGCGCCGCTCCATGGCCGCGGCCACGCTGCTGGAGCCGCTGCTCATCGTCGCGATGGGCGCCATCGTGCTGCTGATCGTGCTGGCTGTGCTGCTCCCGATCATCCAGCTCAACACCTGGGTGAAATAGACCACCCCTACCGGCTTTCGCCGGCCCCTCAAGGGGCACCGTCGGTGGCCCGGCAAAGCCGGTTCCACGACGATCGCTGCGTGAATGCGGTCAGCTTGCCAAACGGCGCTCAAGCGTCTTGGCGACGCGCGTCAACCCGAAGCACATGACGAAGTAGCAGCCGGCCAGCGTCAGGTAGATCTCGACCGGTTTCACCAGCACCTGCGCGTTGATCTGGTTGGCGATGAAGCTCAGCTCGGACAAGCCGATGATGGTGCCCAGCGACGTCTCCTTGATGGTCGCGACGAACTGGTTGATCAGCGACGGCAGCATGTGGCGCAGCGCCTGCGGCAGCAGCACGCCGCGCAGCGCCTGGCCGCGCGTGAGGCCCAGCGACAACGAGGCCTGCAGCTGGCCCTTGGGCAGCGCCTGCAGGCCGGCGTGCACGATCTCGGCGAGGTAGGCGGCATCGAAGATGATGAGGGCGACCAGCATGGTGCTGAACTGGTCCGTCTTGTGGCCGGTCACCGTGGGCAGGAAGAAGTAGGCCCAGAACACCACCATCAACAACGGCGTGCCGCGCACCACCCACACCCAGCCGGTCACCGGCAGGCGCAGCCAGCGTCTGGGGCTGAAGCGCGCCAGGCCCAGCAGCACGCCCAGCGGCAGTGCCAGCACCAGGCCCAGCGTGGCCAGCAGCACGGTCAGCACCAGGCCGCCCAGCGGCCCGTGCGGGTACTGGCCGACAAGGAAGTACAGCCAGTAGGTGTCGACGAGCTCGCTCATCGCCGCGCCCGTTGCGGGGCCACATGGTGCTGCGCCCACTGCGCCAGGCCGGTCAGCACCAGCGACACCGACAGGTAGGCCACCGTCACCAGCGCGAAGGTCTCGAAGCCGCGAAAGCTCGCCGACTCTACGCGCTGCGCCTGCGTCATCAGCTCCGCCGCGCCGATGACGGTGGCGATGCTGGTGTTCTTCCAGAGGTTGAGCGTCTGAGACAGCAGCGGCGGCAGCGTGATGCGCAGCGCCTGCGGCAGCACGATGAGGCGCATCGCCGCGAGGTGACCGAAGCCCAGCGCCCGCGCCGCATCCAGCTGCGCCCCCGGCACCGCGCGCACGCCGGAGCGGATGTCCTCGGACATGTAGGCCGCCGTGTACAGCGTCAGCGCGGCCCAGGCGCTGAAGATCTCGATGTCACCGGCGTAGATCTTCTCTTTGAAGCCGGCCGGCAGCAGCTCCGGCACGCCGAAGTACCAGAACAGCATGTGCACCAGCAGCGGCACGCAACGCATGCCCTCCACATAGCTCTCGCCCACGGCGCGCAGCGCGCGCACAGGCGAGATGCGCAGCAGCGCGATGGCGATGGCCAGCGGCAGCGCGGTCAGCAGCGTCAGGCCGGTCAGCAGCAGCGACAGGCGCAGGCCGGCCAGCAGCCAGGTGAGGTAGTCCCCGTGCAACAACGGGGCAAAGGACAGGACGGGCATGGCGAGGTCCGGCAAAAAGCGAGGCAGCCGCCGGCCCTCGTGAGGCGGCGGCTGCGGTCAGCAAGACAGGAGATTCAGCTCTCGACCTTGTCGCTGTCGATCTTGAACGTGCGCTTGGGGAACTTCAGCCGCGTGTCCGGGCCGTACCACTTGACGAACAGCTTGTCGGCCTCGCCGCCCTTCTCCAGGCTGCTCAGCGCCGCGTCGACCTCGGCCTTCAGCCGTTTCTCACCCTTGCGGATGCCGATGGCCAGCGGCTCGACGCTGATGTTCTGGTCCAGGATGCGGTACTGGCTGGAGGCCGTGCCCAGCTTGGCGTGCTGGTCCAGCAGCGAGACCTCGTCGTTGACGAACGCGACGCCCTTGCCCTGCTGCAGCGCCTGGAAGGCCTGCGGGCCGGTGTCGAAGGTGACCACGTCGACCTGCGGCACGGCCTTGCGGATGTTGGGCTCCTGCGTGCCGCCCTTGATCGTGACGACCTTCTTGCCGGCCAGCGCCGCCAGGTTCTGGATGCCGCTGTCGGCCTTGACCAGCACCTTCTGGCCGGTGACGAAGGTGGTCAGCGAGAAGTCGATGACCGCCTCGCGCTCCTTGTTGTGCGTCAGGGACGCGGCCAGCAGGTCGACATGGCCTTGCTGCAGCTCGGGGATGCGCGCCGCGACGGCGAGCTGCTTGATCTGCAGCTTCACGCCCAGCCTGGTGGCGATGGCGCGGGCCAGGTCGACTTCGTAGCCAATGATCTCGCGCGTCTTGGGGTCGATGAAGCTGTTGGGCTCGTCGGTGCCCAGCACGCCGACGACCAGTTCGCCCTTCTTCTTGATGTCGTCGAGCTGGTCGGCCTGGGCCGCGTGCACGGCGAAGAAGCTGGCGCTCACGGCGATCAGGGCCTGGGCAAGACGGCGACGGTGGTGTTGCATGAGATTCCTTGTGAGAAAACTTGAAGCAGGCGGGTGCCTGAGTGCCCTCATGCTAGGAAACGCATAAGCGCCCGTGAACGACGTTTTTCGCATTTGCTTGCGCGCTGGCGCGGCGCAAAAAACGCGTGAGCTCATGCGGAAAACGGGATTGGCACGCGAAGCCTCACTTCGTAACCTGCGAGGCCTTACCCAATTGGCCGCGCCCGACCCGCGGCCCGATGCGTCATGACCGCCAGACCCCCGCTCGAGGCCCGGCCCGCCGTGCTGGACCTCATCGGCAACACGCCGCTGTTGCCCGTGCACCGGCTGGACACCGGGCCGTGCCAGCTGTTCCTGAAGCTGGAATCCCAGAACCCCGGCGGCTCCATCAAGGACCGCATCGGCCTCGCGATGATCGAGACGGCCGAGCGCGAGGGCCTGCTCAAACCCGGCGGCACCGTCGTCGAGGCCACGGCCGGCAACACCGGCCTGGGCCTGGCACTGGTCGCCCGCGCCAAGGGCTACCAGGTGGCGCTGGTGGTGCCCGACAAGATGAGCGCCGAGAAGGTGTTGCAGTTGAAGGCCCTGGGTGCCCAGGTGCACCTGACGCGCTCCGACGTCGGCAAGGGCCACCCGGCCTACTACCAGGACGTGGCCGCGCGGCTGGTGCGCGAGATCCCCGGCGCCTGGTACGCCGACCAGTTCAACAACCCCGCCAACCCGCTGGCCCACGAGACCACCACGGCCCCCGAGATCTGGCAGCAGATGGGCCATGACGTGGACGCCATCGTCTGCGGCGTCGGCTCCGGCGGCACCATCACCGGCCTGGGCCGCTACTTCCAGCGCGTGCAGCCCGGTGTCGAGATGGTGCTGGCCGACCCGGTCGGCTCCATCCTGAAGGAGTACATCGACACCGGCAAGTTCGGTGACGCCGGTTCGTGGGCCGTGGAAGGCATCGGCGAAGACTTCATCCCGCCCATCGCCGACCTGAAACCCGTGCGCACCGCCTACAGCATCAGCGACGCCGACAGCTTCGCCACCGCGCGCGAGCTGTACCGCGCCGAGGGCATCCTGGCCGGTTCGTCCACCGGCACGCTGCTGGCCGCGGCGCTGCGCTACTGCCGCGAGCAGACCACGCCCAAACGCGTCGTCACCTTCGTCTGCGACACCGGCACGCGCTACCTGTCCAAGGTCTACAACGACCACTGGATGTTCGACCAGGGCCTGCTGACGCGCCCACGGCTGGGGGACCTGCGCGACCTGATCTCTCGGCCCGCGTCCAGCGGCGGCGTCGTGTCCGTCGGGTCCGACGACACGCTGCAGACGGCCTTCTCACGCATGCGCCAGGCCGACGTGTCGCAGCTGCCGGTGCTGGACGCCGGCAAGCTCGTCGGGCTGCTGGACGAGTCCGACCTGCTGGCCCGCCTGCATGCCGATGCGGCCTCGTTCGCAGCGCCCGTGGCCAGTGCGATGAACGCCGACGTCATCACGCTGCCGCCGACCGCGACGCTCACCGAGCTGAACGAGCAGTTGCGCCGCGGCCTGGTCGCCGTCATCGCGGACGACGCCGGCTTCCACGGCCTCGTCACCCGCTTCGATCTCATCAACCATCTGCGCAAGGAGGTCGCGCGATGAGCCACTCCCACGACGACACCCGCCTCGATTTCGACACCCGCGTCATCCACGCCGGCCAGCACCCCGACCCCGTCACCGGCGCCGTGATGCCGGCCATCTCGGTCAGCTCCACCTACCGCCAGAAGAGCCCCGGCGAGCACACCGGCTACGAGTACGGCCGCACGCACAACCCGACGCGCCAGGCCTGGGAGCGCGCCATCGCCGACCTCGAAAGCGGCGCCCAGGCCTTCGCGTTCGCGTCCGGCCTGGCCGCGATGGCGACGGTGCTGGACACGCTGCCCGCCGGCGCCCACATCGTTGCCGGCGACGACCTCTACGGCGGCAGCTACCGGCTGTTCGAGCGCGTGCGCAAGCACAGCGCCGGCCTGCGCGTCAGCTATGTGGACAGCCGTGATGCCAACGCCGTGCGCGCGGCGCTGCAGCCCGACACGCAGCTGATCTGGATAGAGACGCCCAGCAACCCGCTGCTGCGCCTGACCGACCTGGCCGCCGTCGCCCGCATCGCCCGCGAGCACGGCGCGCTGGCCGTGGCCGACAACACCTTCGCCAGCCCCTGGGCGCAGCGGCCGCTGGAGCTGGGCTTCGACCTCGTCGTTCACTCGGCGACCAAGTACCTGAACGGCCACAGCGACGTCATCGGCGGCGTCGCCGTCGTCGGTGGCGAGCCGCGCCAGGCCGCGCTGCGCGAGAAGCTCGAGTTCCTGCACAACGCCGTCGGCGCCGTCGCCGGCCCGTTCGACAGCTTCCTCGCGCTGCGTGGGCTCAAGACGCTGGCACTGCGCCTGGAGCGCCACAACGCCAGCGCCGCCGAGCTGGCCGGCTGGCTGGCGGGCCAGCCCCAGGTTGAGCGCGTGCTCTACCCCGGCCTCGCCAGCCACCCGCAGCATGCGCTGGCAAAGGCCCAGATGCGCGGCGGCGGCGGCATGATCAGCGTCGCGCTGAAGACCGACCTGGCCGGCGCACGACGCTTCCTGGAGCGCGTCGAGCTGTTCACGCTGGCCGAGAGCCTGGGCGGCGTCGAGAGCCTGATCTCGCTGCCGGCGCTGATGACGCATGCGTCCATCCCCGCCGACACGCGCGCGCGGCTGGGCATCACGGACTCGCTGGTGCGGCTGTCCGTCGGCATCGAGGCCGTGGACGACCTGCGGCGCGACCTTGCGACCGCGCTCGCGGCGATCTAGCGGTAGAAGTAGTACGCCGCCGTGTAGGCCACGCGCGCCTGCTGGCCCAGCTTCGCGGTGGTGCAGGCCTCGGCGGGCTCCACGCCGCCGCCGGTGTTCAGGCGCTGGATGCTGCGCACGCTGCTGAAGACGCCGCTGCCGCTGTTGCTCTTGGCCGCCAGCAGCAGCCACGGGATGGCGGTCTCCGGCGTCGGGCTGGGGGCGCGCGCCTTCACTTCGCCGACGACGCGGCTGCCGTCCGGCGCCTCCCAGGTCGGGCCGGCGTAGTGCTTGCCCAGCGGGTTGCTGCGCTGGTCCGCCAGCGTGGCCTCCGGCGCGCGGAACACCCAGCCCGGGCCGCTGCCATCCGCCTTGGCGGCGCAGTCGTAGATCTGCACGCCGCTGGCGAGCGCTTCCATGACGAACACCTGCCCCGCCGGTGGCTGCAGGTTCGCGGGCGCCTGGGGCGGCGTGGGCGCCGATGCGCAAGCCACCAGGGCGAGCGCGGGAAGCAGGGCAGGCAGTGAGCGCATGGAAGTCCTTTCGCGGCAGGTTTCGAGACGAGCCGGCCCAGTCTAGAAAGGCGGCCGGCGCGCGTCGCCCCCTATCATCGACCGCCATGCCAGCCACGCTCACCGGTCAACTCGTCGTCGCGATCTCGTCCCGCGCCCTGTTCGATTTCGAGGCCGAGAACGAGGTCTTCGAGGCCGGCGACGACCATGCCTACATGGCCTTGCAACAGCAGCGCCTGGACGAGCCGGCGCCACCCGGCGTGGCCTTCTCGCTGGTGCAGAAGCTGATGGGCTTCAACACGGGTGGCGAGCAGCGCGTCGAGGTCGTCGTGCTGTCGCGCAACGACCCGATCTCCGGCATGCGCGTGTTCCGCTCGGCCAAGCACTACGGCCTGGCCATCGAGCGCGGCGTCTTCACGCGCGGCGCCTCGCCCTGGCGATACCTGAAGCCGCTGTCGGCCCAGCTGTTCCTGTCGACCAACGAGGCCGACGTGCGCCAGGCGCTGCTCGCCGGCGTGGCCGCGGCGCGGGTGATGCCGGACGCCGCACGCGCGTCGGCCGCCCACCCTGGCGAGCTGCGCATCGCCTTCGACGGCGACGCGGTGCTGTTCTCCGACGAGGCCGAGCAGGTGTTCCAGCGCGATGGCCTGGCCGCCTTTCGCGAGCACGAGCGCGAGCGCGCCCACCAGCCGCTGCCCGCCGGGCCCTTCAAGCCGGTGCTGCAGGCGCTGCAGCGGCTGCAGCACGCACCGGGCATGCGCATCCGCACGGCGCTGGTCACGGCCCGCAGCGCGCCGGCGCATGAGCGCGCCATCCGCACGCTGATGGACTGGCAGATCGAGGTTGACGAGGCGATGTTCCTCGGCGGCCTGGCCAAGGGTGAGTTCCTGCGCGAGTTCGAGCCCGACTTCTTCTTCGACGATCAGGCCGGCCACATCGCCAGCGCCGCGGTCCACGTCCCGGCCGGGCACGTGGCCATGGGCATCGCGGCGCGCTGACCGCGTCAGGGCAGCAGCTGCACCGCCAGGCTGCGTTCCACACACCAGACCAGCGCCAGCGCCGCCACGACGCTGGACCCGCCGGGCACGATCCAGCGCCGGTAGGCCTTCGCCGAGCGCAGTGACAGCGCCAGCGGCAGCAGCAGCGCGACGACGGCGAGCTGGCCCAGCTCCACGCCCACGTTGAAGCCCAGCAGCGGCAGCACCAGCTCGGCGCCGCGCAGGCCCAGGTCCTTCAACGGGCCGGCGAAGCCGACACCGTGCACCAGGCCGAAGAGCCCCACCATCAGCCAGCGCGGCCCCGGCACGAAGGGGCGAAGGTTGTCCAGCGCGGCGAGCAGCACGGTCAGCGCGATCAGCGCTTCGATGAGGGCCGTGGGCGGGTCGATCGCGCCGCTGGCGGCGAGCCCCAGCGTGATGGAGTGGGCCAGCGTGAAGGCGGTGACCAGCTTGAGTGTCTCGGCAAAGGCGCTGCGCACACTGTCGCGCGGCGCCCAGCCGGTGCCGTCGCGGCGCCACACGGCCACCAACAGCAGCGTGACGAGGAAGAGCACGTGGTCCAGGCCGCTGGCGATGTGGGCCATGCCTTCGATGACGAAGCCCAGCAGGCCATGGCCATCGACACCCAGGCGCTGCGGGCCGGCACCGGGCTGCAGCACCAGCGGCTGGCCGGCGGCGCCGACCAGGCGGGCCAGGCCGCGGTGGCCGGCATCGGTGGCGGCGAACAGGCGGTAGTCGATCTCCAGCTCGCGCACGGCAGCCGGGCAGCGCCACTGGCCCACCAGCACGGCGTGCATGCCGTCGCTGTGTTCGTCGAGCTGCGCCAGCGCTGTGCCGGCGAGCTGGCAGGTGGCACCATCGGCCGTGAAGCGCACGCCGGCAGCGGCCAGCCGCTCGATGTCGGGCCAGCGGGTGCGCACCTCGCCCCAACTGAGCGTGCCGTCGCCATCGGCGTCCAGCGCCAGGTCGCGGTCGAGGTCGCGCAGCGAGATGTCCAAGCGCTGCTCGACATCGGTGCCGGTCACGCGGTAGCTGAGATACGCCTCGCTGGCCTGATGCGCCTGGGCCGCACCGGCCAGCAGCAGCAGCCACAACAGCAGACCACGGATCACGATGCAAAGCTCCTGTCGAGGGCGACGAGACGCGCATCCTGCCAGCCTTGCGCCTTCAGGAAGCGCGCCAGCTCCTGGCGGGCGGCATCGCCGCTGCGGCCGGCGGCCAGCGCCGCGCGCAGCAGCAGCAGCGCGTCGGTCGGCTCGCGCTGCATGGCCCAGTTGACTTGCGCCAGGCGCAGCGCCTCGCGGGGCTGCTTGTCGATGTCCAGCGCGAAGCGGGCCTGTTCGCGCGCGTGCTTGCCGGGCTCGCGGCGGTCGGCGGCGGCCAGGCGTTCACGCATCTGGGCGGTCAGCGTCGCCAGCAGCGACGGGTCACGGCCCAGCTGCTGCAGCGCGATGACACGGCGCAGCAGCAGCGCATCCGCCTCGACGTCGGGGCTGCGTTCGACCAGCGCGAGGGCGTCTGCCGCACGGTTGCGGGCCAGCAGCCAGTCGGCCAGCGCGGCGCGGGTGTAGACCTCGTCCTGGCCTGCGAGCGCGACGCGGTACAGCGCAGCGGCCGCCGCGTCGTCGCCCAGGCGCTCGGCCAGTTCGGCGCGCATCAGCGCGAGCCAGGGCATGACGACACGGCCGGGGCTGAGTTGCGCCAGCGTCTGCGCGGCGCCCTGCGCGTTGCCCGTCAGGCTGGCCAGCTCGGCCAGGCAGGCGGCGGCGGGCAGCGCGGCCAGCGGCTGCAGCTGCGTGCACAGCGCGCGCGCCTCGGGCAGCTGGGCGCGCAGCTGGTGCAGCGCGGCGGCGTCGAGCAGGCCTTGCGCGCGCAGCTCGGGTGCCAGATCGACGCGCGCCAGCAGGCCGCGCAGGTCGGCCTGGGCGGCTTCGAACTGGTGGTGCGCCTGCAGCACGCGGGCCCGCAGCAGCACTGCTTCGGCCGGCGCGTCGGCCTGGCGCCACCACGGCGCAAGCGCCGCCTGCGCGGCGCCCAGCTCGCGCGGGTCGCCGTGCACGTGGGCACGGTCGAGCGCCGCGCGGGCCGTGGCCATGGCCAGCGGCAGCTGCGCCGGGTCGCGTGCCAGGGCCGCGCGGCGCGCGCGCTCGGCCGCGTCCACCCGGTAGGGCAGGCGCTGCACGATCTCGGCGTCGCCCTTCGGGATGAAGGGCTCGGCCGAGACCACCAGCGGCCAGGCCAGCAGCAGCGCGAGCAGGCGCTTCACAAGGTCTGAGCTTCCTCGGTCTCGCTGGCCGCGACGTCCACGGTCGGCAGCGTCAGCGCCTCCGAGGTTTCGTCGTCGGCCTTGAGGCCCTTGAGGTAGCTCACCAGTGCGGTGGACGAGGCCACGGCGCTGTCGGGCACCGCGGTGGCCACGGGCGGCGGCGGCGGCGGCACGACCGTGTCGTCATCGCCACCGCCGCAAGCGGCCAGCACGAGAGCGGCGCCGAGGGCGAGGGCGGCAGTCTTGCGGGTCAGCATGGCGGCCTCCTTCACTTGGTGCCCGGGATGGGCGTGTTGAGGTAAGGGAAGCCGGACAGCAGCGGCACGACCGCCTGGTCCACCGCGTCGTGCAGCTTGAACGTGGTCGCGCCGAGCGGCACCGCGCTGGGCTTGCAGGCCGCGCCGAAGCCGAGCTTGTCGGTGTCGCCGTTGGCCACGCACAGGCCGCCCATCACGGCCACCAGCGAGATGTCGACGACGTCGTCCTTGGGACGGCGGCCATTGGGGTAGCCGGCGTTGTCGTTGCCCGCGGCCAGGATGTTGCCGACGATGCCCAGCCGGTTCTGCTGCGCGAAGGCCACCGGCGCGATGGCCGTGTTCAGGCGCAGCATCTCGGACGGCGTGATGGTGGCCTGCTGGTTGACGCCCTTGATGCCGGTCAGGAAGGTCGTGACCAGGTCGTTGCGCGGGAAGTTGGTCGGTGCCGTGTTGGGCAGCGCCAGCGCGATCTCCAGCAGCGCCGGCAGCGTCGGGTTGGTCACGTAGTCGGCGAACTGCGCGTCGTCCTTGGGCTTGGACGAGTTGAACTTGTCCTTGTCCTTCAGGCCGATGACGACCTCATTGACGAGCGGCATGCCCAGGCGAGACACCTGCACCCAGGCGCCGCCGGCCTTCTCGCTGGCCTGGTGGCCGCTGCCGGGCTTGGGGTCCAGCAGGCGGCCCTGGCGCAGGCTGGCCGTGGTCCAACCGCCGATGACGTCGTCGCTGCCGGCCTTCAGGCAGTCCTTGTGGATCTCCAGCGCCAGCGTGGTGACGTTCTTGTCGCCGATGGTGTTGGGCGCGGCGTTGATCAGGGACGGGTCGGTGATGACCGAGACCGGCGCGTTGACCAGGTCGAAGATGGTGCCCAGGTTGACCGCGAACGGGTCCTGGCGCTGGCCCACGAAGACCTTGGCCGGCGTGTTGCAGCCCGGGATGGTGATGGGGTAGACATGCTTGGCGGCATAGGCCGCGTAGTCGGCGATGGTCTTCTTGCCGATGTTGTCGACCGGCTTGTCGAAGGTGGTCGCGCCGCTGGTCGCGTGGGCCACGGCCTGGGACGTGCCGCTGCGGCGGTCACCGCGCACGACGCTGACCGTGTAGCTCTCGTTGAGCTGCAGGTTGGCATCCTTCACGCCCGACACGGCGCCGCTCTGGATCAGCGGGATGCCGACCATCTTGCCGCCGATGGACAGCGAGGTGCCGGCGCCGTTGTTCGACAGCTTGTTCTTGAAGCGGAACTGGAAGCTGATGTCTTCCTTGGCGTCACCGGTGTTGTCGATGTGGATCTCGTACAGCGCGTTCGGGTCCAGCGAGAAGTAGTTGGGGCCGCCGTAACCATCCTGCAGCGGCAGGTAATTGGCGATCAGCGTCACGTAGCCGTCGCGGCCCGTTTCATAGCTGCGGAACATGTAGAAGTCCGTCGCGTCGACCTTGGGCGAGGTCGTGATGAAGGGGGCTTCGCGGTGGCTGGAAGCCTGCGCGCCGCAGGCGAGGCAGAGCAGCGCCGTCGCCAGGGCGCTTCGGGTAAGACGAGCTTTCATGGGGGGCATCCTGTGGGGCGATACCGGCTTGGCATCTGGGCGGTGTTACGTCGCCACATGCGGCGCGGATGCAAAGGCGTGACGAATCGCAGCCCATCCCCCTAGCAACACAATGGGCGCACTTCGAGGAGAACCCATGCCCCGTTTCCGTCTTGCCGCGCTTGCGGCCGTGCTGTGCGCCACGAGCGCCTGGGCCGGCCAGAGCGGCTTCTACCGCCAGCCCGCATTGCAGGGCGGGCAGGTCTACCTGGTCGCCGAGGGCGACCTGTGGCGCGTTGGCGCGCAAGGTGGCGAGGCCCAGCGGCTGACCACCCATTCGGGGCTGGAGAGCCAGCCCGCCGTGTCGCCCGACGGCCAGTGGCTGGCCTTCGCCGGCCAGTATGACGGCGGCACCGAGATCTACCTGATGCCGGCCACCGGCGGCCCGCCCCGGCGGCTGACCTGGGAAGGCGGCGGCATGCGCGTGTGGGGCTTCAGCGCCGCCGGCGACATCCTCTACACCGGCCTCGAAGGCCGGCCCGGCGCGCAGCTGTTCGCCCTCGACCCCAAGACCGGCCAGCGCCGCGCGCTGCCGGTGGGCCAGGCCAGCGACGGCGCGCTGAGCGCCGATGGCAAGACGCTGTACTTCACGCGCAGCGGCCTGCGCAGCGACAACGCGCGCCAATACCGCGGCGGCGCGCTGTCGCGGCTGTGGGCCATGGACCTGGCCGGCAAGACCGAGGCCCGCCCGCTTGTCGCCGAGGGCAACAATGACCGCCGGCCGCTGCCCTACCGCGTCGGTGGCGCGGAGCGCATCGCCTTCCTGTCGGACCGCGACGGCACGGTCAACCTGTGGTCCGTCGATGCGCAAGGCGGCGACCTGCGCCAGCACACGACGCACAAGGGCTGGGACATCCGCCATGCGTCCATCGACGGCAGCCGCGTCGTCTACACGCTGGGCGCCGATGTCTACGTCGTCGACCTGACGCAGCCGGGTGCTGCCGGCAAGCTGGACGTCAGCCTGGGCGGTGACTTCGACCAGACGCGCGAGCGCTGGATCAAGAAGCCGCAGGACTTCCTGACCGACACGTCCTTCGCGCCCAACGGCGAGCGCGTGCTGCTGGCCGCGCGCGGCCACCTGGCCACGCAAGGCGTCGGCACGCTGCGCCGCGCGGAGCTGCCGCAACCGGCCGACGGCCGCTGCAAGAAAGGCGAGTTCAGTGCCGACAACAAGAGCATCTTTGCCGTCTGCGACTTCAGCGGCGAGACCGAGATCTGGCGCTTCGCGGCCAACGGCACGGGCAAGCCCGAGCGCATCACCAGTGGCGCGACCACGCAGCGGCGCGACCTGCTGCCCTCGCCCGATGGCCGCTGGCTGGCCCACACGGACAAGGAAGGCCGCATCTGGTTGACCGATCTGAAGGCCCCCAAGGACAAGGCCGCGACGCGCGAGATCGCCCGAGGCCTGCTCGGCGGCGCGCCGCAGCTGCAGGCCTGGAGCCCCGATGGCCAGGCCCTGACCTGGGCACTGTCGCTGCGCAGCGGCGACCGCGGCCAGCTGCAGCTCTTCAGCATTGCCGACGGCCGCACGCACACGCTGACCAGCGACCGCTACGACAGCGACGGCGCCACGTTCAGCCCCGACGGGCAGTGGCTGTACTTCGCGTCCAACCGCAACTTTGCGACCACCGGCAACGGCAGCCCCTGGGGCGACCGCAACACCGGGCCGTTCTTCGGCTTCCGCGCCAAGCTCTACGCGCTGGCGCTGCAGCCTGGCCTGCGCTCGCCGTTCGCGGCCAAGGACGAACTTGAGTCGGCCACCGAGAAGAAGGCCGACGAACAGCGCGCCGAGGACAAGAAGGCCACCGACAAGAACCCCGACGAGCGCAAGCCCGACAAGGACAAGCCGGAGGACAAGAAGCCGGCGGAGAAGAAGGGCAAGCCCGCCATCGTCTTCGACGGCCTGGCCGAGCGCCTCTACGAGCTGCCCGTGCCGGCCGGCAACTACCGCGCGCTGCGCGCCGACGGCAAGCGGCTGTGGTTCCTGGACCGCGACCTTGACGGCAAGAGCCAGCTGAAGTCCATCGGCATCGACAACCAGGGCGGCCCCGCCGACATCCTGGCCAGCGACGTGCGCGGCTACGAGCTGAGCGCCGACGGCAAGAAGCTGATGGTTGTGCGCAACCAGGGCGCCAATGCCGCACCCGAGGTCCTCATCGTCGACGCCGCGCCCAAGCTGCCCGCGGACCTGAGCAAGCTGCAGGTGCGCTGGAGCGACTGGCAGATCGCCACGCAGCCGCGCGCCGAGTGGCGGCAGATGTTTGCCGACGCCTGGCGCATGCACCGCGACCATTTCTACGACGCCGCGATGCACGGCGTCGACTGGGTGGCCGTGCGCGCCAAGTACGAGCCGCTGGTGGACCGCGTGACGGACCGCTACGAACTGGCCGAGCTGATGGCGCAGATGGTGTCCGAGCTGGGCGCACTGCACAGCCAGATCGGCGCCGGCGACACGCGGCCCGCGCCCGACGAGCCTGGCCTGGCCGGCCTGGGCGCACGCTTCTCGCGCGCCCCCAACGGCTGGCGCATCGACACGATCTACGCCGCGGACCCCGAACTGCCCTCCGAGGCCTCGCCGCTGGCGGCGCCGGGCCTGGGCCTGAAGGTGGGCGACGTCATCACGACCGTGAACGGCCGCCCGACGCTGGAGGTGCCCCACGTGCTGGAACTGCTGCGCGGCCAGGCGGGCCGCCAGGTGCTGATCGAGGTCAGGCAGGGCGAGAAAACCGTGCAGCGCATCGTCACGCCCGTGGCGCAACTGCGCGAGAACCAGCTGCGCTACAACGACTGGCGCTTCAGCCGCGCCCGCGCCGTGGAGCAGGCGGCCCAAGGCCGCATCGGCTACATGCACCTGCGCGCGATGGGTCCGGCGGACATCGCCGACTTCGTGCGCGAGTTCTACGCCGCCAGCGACCGCGACGGCCTCATCATCGACGTGCGCTACAACAACGGCGGCAACATCGACAGCTGGATCCTGGAGAAGCTGCTGCGCCGCGCCTGGGCCTTCTGGCAGCCGCGCTCGCCCGCGGGCTCGGCCGTCTACTCCAACATGCAGAACGTCTACCGCGGCCACACGGTCGTGCTGATGAACGAGGACACGTATTCCGACGGCGAGACCTTTGCCGAAGGCTTCAAGCGGCTGAAGCTGGGCCCCGTCATCGGCAAGCGCAGCTCGGGTGCGGGCGTGTGGCTGTCCGACGGCAACCGGCTGCTGGACAACGGCATCATGCGCGCCGCCGAGAATGGCCAGGTCGACGCCGACGGCCGCTTCCTCATCGAGGGCGTGGGCGTGACACCGGACATCGAGGTCGACAACCCGCCGCGCGCGACGGCAATGGGCCAGGACGCGCAGCTGGACGCGGCGATTGCGGCGCTGAAGAAACGGATCGCCGAACAGCCGGTGCAACCCATCAAGCCGGGTTCGTACCCGCGGCCGATGAAGCCGTGAAGCAACAAGGGAGGCTGCGGCCTCCCTTTGCTTTTGCGCCCGAAGCCGGCACCATCAGCGCCAGCCTCGTCATCCCGACGCACGGCATGGATCCCGGGAGGCCCCATGGGAATGAAGCTCGCGACTTTGTCCGGCAACGCTGAACCTGAAGCCCTGATGGACGTCAACACGACGCCGCTGATCGACGTGATGCTGGTGTTGTTGGTGATGCTGATCCTCACCATCCCCACACAGCTGCACACGATGGGGCTGTTCATTGGCGGGCACCCCGCCAGCTCCGACGCCCCCAAGCCGGTCGTCCATGTCGTCGCCATCGACTTCGACGGCACGCTCTACTGGAATGACCAACGCCTGGACAACCGGGCCGCCCTTGACGCCAAGATGCAGACCGTGGGCGCCCTGGCGGTGACCGCCCAGCCCGAGGTGCACATCAAGCCGAACCGGCTGGCGGACTACGGTGTGGTCGCGGCCGTGATGGCCTCGGCCCAAAGCCACAGCGTCAGGAAGATGGGCGTGGTCGGCAACGAGCAGTTCAACAGTTAGCCGAACCGCGCGCCAGCTTGCGTTCGACCGCGACATCGGTCAACGACTGCTCAGAACTCCTCGAAGCTGTCTCGTAGAACCGGCAACGGTTCAGGCCGCTCGAACACCCAGTCGCGGCCGTCGGCGCGGCCACGCAGCACGCGCGCGTGCGTGCCGCCGAACGCCCGGTCGTCGCAGGCATGGAACGAAGTCCATGTGACCGCGTAGCTCACGGCGACCGCCACGTCCGACGTGTCGACCCCGGTCACGACGACGCCCGTGCGCTGCGCCAGTTCGTCAAACTCGACGACGCTGAGGTCCAGCGCGGCATCGAGGCCGCCGCGCTGCACTTGCTCATCGAAGTAAAGGCGCAGATCCACGCCCGGCACGGGCATGGCGACGCGGATGCGCTCGGTCAATCCGCTCAGCTCAGCACGACCCGTGCGAACTTGCGCTTGCCCACCTGCAACACATGCTCGCCGGCGTCCAGCTTCAAGCCCTTGTCAGACAGCACCTCGCCCGCGCGGCGCACGCCGCCCTGCTCGATCATGCGCAAGCCCTCGCTGGTCGACGCAACCAGGCCGGCCGCCTTCAGCACCTGCGCGATGCCCAGCGGTGCGCCGCTCAGCGCCACCTCGGGAATCTCGTCCGGAATGCCACCCTTGGCGCGGTTGTTGAAGTCGGCCTCGGCCGCATCCGCCGCCGCCGCGCTGTGAAAGCGGGCGGTGATTTCCTTGGCCAGCATGACCTTGGCGTCCTTCGGGTTGCGGCCACCCTCGATCTCGACCTTCAGCGCCGCAATCTCGGCCAGCGACTTGAACGACAGCAGCTCGAACCACTTCCACATCTGCACGTCGCTGATCGACAGGATCTTGGCGAACATCGTGTTCGGCGCTTCCGTGATGCCGATGTAGTTGTTCTTGGACTTGGACATCTTCTCGACGCCGTCCAGGCCCTCCAGCAACGGCATGGTCAGGATGCACTGCGGCTCCTGGCCGTACTCCTGCTGCAGGTGCCGACCCATCAGCAGGTTGAACTTCTGGTCGGTGCCACCCAGCTCCAGGTCGCTCTTCAGCGCCACAGAGTCGTAGCCCTGCATCAGCGGGTACAGGAACTCGTGCACGGAAATCGGCGTCTGCGCCGCGAAGCGCTTGGTGAAGTCGTCGCGCTCCATCATGCGGGCGACCGTGTACTTGCTGGCGAGCTGGATCATGCCGGCCGCGCCCAGCGGCTCGCTCCACTCGGAGTTGTAGCGAATCTCGGTGCGCGCCGGGTCCAGCACCAGCTTGGCCTGGGCGTAGTAGGTCTCGGCGTTGGCCTGGATTTGTTCCTTGGTCAGCGGCGGGCGGGTCGCGTTGCGGCCCGACGGATCGCCGATCAGCGACGTGAAATCGCCGATCAGGAAGATCACCTGGTGCCCCAGGTCCTGCAACTGGCGCATCTTGTTCAAGACCACCGTGTGCCCGACGTGGATGTCCGGCGCCGTCGGGTCCAGGCCCAGTTTGATGCGCAGCGGCACGCCCGTTGCGGCCGAGCGGGCGAGCTTTTTCGTCCACTCCGCCTCGGGCAGCAGCTCATCCACCCCGCGGCGGGTGACGGCCAATGCCTCCAGGACGGCATCGGTGACGGGAAATTGAGCAGCGTTGGACATGGGACGACGCCGTTCGGAAACAAGCCGAACGAAAGTGTTAAGTTGTTGATCTATCGGGGTTAACCGGCATGCCAAGTAGGACAACGCCGTTAGAATTCACCCTTCGAATCGGGGGTGTTGCTTCAACACAACCGTCATGGATTTTAGAGCGCGCCGCGGCGCGCTCCTCGCGTGGAACCGGCTTGGCCGGGATTGCCCCAGCGACAACCCCGGGATCCGAGCGTGACCGCAGTTCAGAAACGTCTCCATCAGCTTCAAACAGCGCTGAAAAGCGCCGAATCCTTCGCCGCCAGGCATCCGCGCGCGTTGACTGCTTCCGTCGTCGGCATGCTGAGCTGCTTCGCCGTGACCGCCTTCGGCATCGCGCCGCTGGCCCCGGATGCCGCTGAACTGCCGCGCCGCACGGTGGTCGAGACGCTGCCCAGCCCCGACATCGAAAGCCAGCTCGACGAGCTCGCCACGCACGCCATCGGCCTGACCCGCGCCGAGGCCACCCGCTCCAGCGACACGCCCGACAGCCTGCTCAAGCGCGCCGGCGCCTTCGACCCCGCCGCCGCCGCCTTCCTGCGTGCCGACCCGCTGGCCCGCCGCATCTTCCAGGGCCGCGCCGGCAAGATGGTGCACCTGACGGCCGACGCGTCGGGCCAGGTGCAGAAGATCGTCGCGCGCTTCCCGGCCGAGAAAGTCGAGCAGCAATCGAGTCATTTCACCCGTCTGACCATCGAGCGCGACGGCGCGCGTTTCAGCGCCCGCACTGAGACGGCACCGCTGCAGGCCCAGGTGGCCCTGGGCAGCGGCAGCATCCGCACCTCGCTGTTCGCCGCCACCGACGACGCCAACATCCCCGACGCCATCGCGTCGCAGATGGCCGACATGTTCTCCGGCGACATCGACTTCCACCGCGAGCTGCGCAAGGGCGACCACTTCAGCATCGTCTACGAGACGCTGACCGCCGACGGCGAGCCCATCCAGTGGGACGGCGGCACCGGCCGCCTGCTGGCCGGCGAGTTCACGAACAACGGCCGCACCTACTCGGCCGTCTGGTTCAAGGACAGCGCCAGCGGCAAGGCCAGCTTCTACGGCTTCGACGGCCAGAGCAAGCGTCGGGCCTTCCTGGCCAGCCCGATGGAGTTCTCGCGCATCACCAGCGGTTTCGCGATGCGCTTCCATCCCATCATGCAGACTTGGCGCCAGCACAACGGCGTCGACTACGGCGCGCCCACCGGCACGGCCGTGCGCTCGGTGGGCGACGGCACTGTGGAGATGGCGGGCTGGCAGAACGGTTTCGGCAATGTCGTGCAGGTCCGCCACACCGGCGACCGCAGCACGGTCTACGCCCACCTGAGCAAGATCGACGTGAAGAAGGGCCAGCGCATCGAGCAAGGCCAGCGCCTGGGCGCCGTCGGCTCGACCGGCTGGGCCACCGGACCGCACCTGCACTTCGAGTTCCGCGTCGGCGGCCGCCACATGGACCCGCGCGCCATCGCCCGCGCGTCCGAGGCCATCACGCTGCCCAACTACGCCAAGGTGCAGTTCCAGCAGACCGTCGCCAGCGTGAAGACGCAGCTGGCCGTCGCGCAGACGATGGACGGCGTGTCCGCCGCCGAATAGGCCCCGTGGCCACCGCGGGCCTCTATATCGGGCTGATGTCGGGCACGTCGCTCGACGGCACCGACGGCGTGCTGTTCGACGCGGATGCCATGGTCGTCACCGGCCACGTTCACGCGCCCTTCCCGCCCGCGCTGCGCGACGAGTTGCTGGCGCTGAATTCGCCCGGCGACAACGAGTTGCACCGCGCCGCACTGGCGGCCAACGCAGTGGCTCGCAGCTATGCCGACGTCGTCTCGCAGCTGCTGGAAGCCACCAGCACCCGGCACGAGCAGGTCGCCGCCATCGGCGCCCATGGCCAGACGGTGCGCCACCAGCCCGGCGGCTTTGACGGCTACACGACGCAGCTGCTGAACGGCGCGCTGCTGGCCGAGCAGGCCGGCATCGATGTGGTCTGCGACCTGCGCGGCCGCGACGTCGCCGCCGGCGGCCAGGGCGCACCGCTGGTGCCGGCCTTCCACCGTGCGGTGTTCGGCGCGTCGGGCCAGGATGCCGCGGTGCTGAACCTGGGCGGCATCAGCAACCTGAGCCTGCTGCACGCCGATGGCCGCACCGGCGGCTTCGACTGCGGGCCGGCCAACTGCTTGATGGACGGCTGGATCGCCCGCCACCAGGACCAGGCGTTTGATGCCGACGGCGCCTGGGCCGCCACGGGCCGGGTGTCGCCGGCGCTGCTGGCCACGCTGCTGGCCGAGCCCTACTTCGCGCTGCCGCCGCCCAAGAGCACCGGCCGCGATCTCTTCCACCTCGGCTGGCTGCAGACCAGGCTCATGCCCGGCCTTGCGCCCGAAGATGTGCAGGCGACGCTGCTGGAGCTGAGTGCGCGCTGCGTCGCCGATGCGCTACGGGCGCAGATGCCGGGCGCAAAATCGATGACCGTCTGCGGCGGCGGTACGCTGAACGGGCGGCTGATGCAACGCCTGTCGGACCTGCTGCCCGGCGTGGCGGTCGAGTCCAGCGCCGCGCGCGGCCTGCCGGTCGATCAGGTCGAGGCGGCCGCCTTCGCGTGGCTGGCGATGTGCTTCAAAGCAAAACGGCCGGGCAATCTGCCGGCCGTCACGGGAGCCGCGGGGCTCCGGGTTCTGGGCTGCCTCTACCCGGCCTGATCAGACCGAGAAGCTGGAACCGCAGCCACAGGTCGTCGTGGCGTTCGGGTTCTTGATGACGAACTGGGCGCCCTGCAGATCTTCCTTGTAGTCGATCTCGGCGCCCATCAGGTACTGCAGGCTCATCGAGTCGATCAGCAGCGTCACGCCGTTCTTCTGCATCTGCGTGTCGTCGTCGTTCACGGCCTCATCGAACGTGAAGCCGTACTGGAAGCCGGAGCAGCCGCCGCCCTGCACAAAGACGCGCAGCTTCAGCTCCGGGTTGCCTTCCTCGGCCACCAGGTCGCGCACCTTGTCGGCGGCGCTGTCCGTGAAGACGAGGGGCACGGGGATGTCGGTGACGGGGGTATCAAGCACGGCGCTCATGGCGGGCTCCTGTGAATCTGTCCAGAGACGAATATGGGGATTGTCGGCGCAAATACAAAAGGCCGCATGGAGCGGCCTTTTGACGTCGCAGCGTAGAAATTAACGCTTGCTGAACTGCTTCCTGCGACGGGCGCCGTGCAGGCCGACCTTCTTACGCTCGACTTCACGCGCGTCACGCGTGACGAAGCCGGCGCGGCTCAGTTCGGGCTTCAGGGTCGCGTCATAGTCGATCAGCGCGCGGGTGATGCCCAGGCGCAGCGCGCCGGCTTGACCCGACTCGCCACCGCCGTGCACATTGACCTTGATGTCGAACGCTTCACCGTTGTTCGTCAGCAGCAGGGGCTGCTTGGCGATCATGATGGAGGTCTGACGACCGAAGTAAGTGTCGATGGCCTTGCCGTTGACGATGATCTGGCCCGTGCCCTTCTTCATGAAGACGCGAGCGACCGACGACTTGCGACGGCCCGTACCGTAATTCCAGTTTCCGATCATGGCCGTTCCTTAGATCTCGAGAGCCTTGGGCTGCTGGGCGGTATGCGGGTGCGTCGGGCCGGCGTAGACCTTCAGCTTCTTGACCATGGCGTAGCCGAGCGGGCCCTTGGGCAGCATGCCCTTGACGGCCTTTTCCAGCGCGCGGCCGGGATGCTTGGCTTGCATGTCCTTGAACTTCGTGGCGTAGATGCCGCCGGGGAAGCCGCTGTGACGGTAGTACACCTTGTCGGTGGCCTTGTTGCCGGTCACACGGAGCTTTTCGGCATTGACGATGACAATGAAATCACCGGTGTCCACGTGAGGCGTGTAAATGGCCTTGTGCTTGCCGCGCAAACGGAGTGCCACTTCGCTGGCAACACGTCCGAGCACCTTGTCGGTGGCGTCAATCACAAACCACTCGTGCGTCACCTCGGCCGGCTTGGCGCTGAAGGTCTTCATGAGTTGCTTTCGCTGTGCCGGCCTCCTCAAGGAAGCCGGCAATGAATGGCTGAACTTCGACTGGCCTCGGTGCTGTGTCATGAATGCACAACCTCTCGGCGCAGCTCTTTCCCGCAGCCTTTTGACGGAAAAGCCCATGAGTGTATCAGCTTGAGTGCCGGTTTGAAAGTCCACGAGGCGTTACCCTTGCCAGACCAGCCAGCCGCGCCATGCCCACAAAACCCAACCCCCCCTCGCCCCCGCTCGCCGAACCCGCGACGGACTGGGATCACGAGCTGGCGGGCTTCGGCCCGGACCCTCGCGCCACTGCGGCGCCCGCCCCGCCCGCCGAGACCGGTGGTGGCCCGTTGGCCAGCGCCCGTGCCGCGCTGGAGCGGCTGTCGACATGGGTGCCCATCCGCTCGTTGGCGCGGCGCCACCGCCGCCGCATCATCGACCACCTGCTCGCGCTCGAGCCCGGGGACCGCTATCTGCGCTTCGGGTACCCGGCCTCGGACGAGCAGATCCGCAAATACGCCCTCAGCATCGATTTCGGCCGCGACGAGGTGCTGGGCATCTTCAACCGCCGCCTGCAGCTGGTGGCGCTCGCCCATCTGGCCTACGGCCAGCCGCTGCCGGGCGATCCCGTCCGCACGATGGCCGAGTTCGGCGTGTCCGTGCTGCAGCAGTCGCGTGGCCGCGGCCTGGGCCGGCGCCTGTTCGACACCGCCGCGCTGCACGCCCGCAACCGCGGCATCGACACACTCTTCATCCACGCGCTGAGTGAGAACCGCCCCATGCTGCGCATCGCCATCGCCGCGGGCGCCCTCGTCGAGCGCGACGGCGGCGAGTCCGCCGCCTGGCTGCGCCTGCCGCCGGACACCTTTGGCTCCCAGGTCGAACAGGCGCTGGATCGCCACCTGGGCGAACTGGACTTCCAGTTCAAGCGCCAGGCCCAGGTGCTGAGCGAATTCGTCGACAGCGTGGCCGAGGTCAAGGCTCATTTCGATGCCTCAGGGCGGGCCGCCAAGGAATAAATGACGCAACTCGACGTCAGCTCCGCATAACTCTCCGCCCCCTCAGACTGGGGGAATCGGGAATAGCGAGTAATGCCGTGTCACTTGATTACGCTACATTGATCTACTTATGCGCCGCGAGACCGTCGGCGATTACCGCCGAACTCCTCGAGGGACATGCCGTACGCCATTTATTGGATCGCCGCCCTGGCTGTTTGCGTGCTGGGCCTGGCCATCAGCCTGGTCTGGGCACTGCGGCGGCCGGCGTACGCCAATAAAGGCTTGCCGGCGGAGTGGTCACTCACGGCTCGGCCGGTCTTCACGACCGATGAGCGGCGTGTCTTCCGCCTGCTGCGTGAGGCCCTGCCCCATCACGTCGTGCTGTCCAAGCTGCCGTTGGTGCGCTTTTGCCAGCCGACCGAGGCCAAGGAAGTGCGCTACTGGTTCGACCTGCTGGGCGCCTCGCACGTGACCTTTGCCGTCTGCAGCCCCAATGGCCGCGTGCTGGCCGCCATCGACCTGGAAGGCGAACGGGGCGTCACGCCGCGCAGCACGCAGATCAAGCAGGCCGTGCTGTCCGCCTGCCGCGTGCGCTACCTGCGCTGTGCAATGGATCAGTTGCCCAGCGTTGCCGAGCTGCAATTGCTGGTGCCCCAAAGCAGCAGCTCGCGCGGCCCACTGCCGGCGCCGGCGTCCATGCCCGGGCTGTCGCGCCGCCGCTCGGCCGGTGGCGCGGAGGACGAGTTCGGCAGCGACTGGGGGCAGTTTTCGCAGCCGCTGCCGTTGTGGCAGGACGCGAACGTCTTCGGCGGCGGGGAGGCCTATGGCGACCGCAACCCCGGCGTTTCGGCGCAGCAGTTGCCACAGCGATCGCATCAGCGCCGCAGCCCCGTGCAACGCAATCTCGACACCGCCCGCTACAACCCGCGCAGCCTGCCGGTGCTGGACGATGCCGATGACGACGCGATGCTGGACGACATCGTCGGCGTGGTCGTGGACGCACCGCGTTACGCCACGCAGCGCCCGCGCCGGGGCTGATACCCCGTACCGGCGACACTCGCCGGATGCACGCAACCCCTGATCTCAGCTTCGGCGACCTGACGCCGGAGTTCATGCTGGACGCGCTGGATGCCGCCGGCCTGCGCGCCGACGGCCGGCTGCTGCAGCTCAATTCCTTCGAGAACCGCGTGCTGATGCTGCACTTGGAGGACGGCGGTGCGGCCGTTGCCAAGTTCTACCGCCCGGCGCGCTGGAGCGACGCGCAGATCCTGGAAGAGCATGCCTTCGCGACCGAACTGGCCGCCGCCGAGGTTCCCGTCGCGGCGCCCTGGACGCTGGCGGGCGGCTCGACGCTCTTCCACTACCAGGGCCAGCGACTGGCCGTCACGCCGCGCCAGGGCGGGCGGGGGCCGGAGCTGGAAGATCCCGAGGTGCTGCGCTGGATAGGCCGGCTGCTGGCCCGCCTGCATGGCGTCGGCCGCCAGCGGCCGTTTGCCGAACGCCTGGCCTGGGCCAGCGCCGCGCCCGCCCAGGCCGCGCGTGACTGGCTGATGGCCAACGACGCCATCCCGGCCCAGATCGCGCCGCAATGGGACGACGCCGCCCAGCGCTGCATCGCCGCGATCCAGGCCGCTTTCGACAGCCTGCCCGACCTGCAGCTCACGCGGCTGCACGGCGACTGCCACCCCGGCAACATCCTGTGGACGCCCGACCGCGGCCCGCATTTCGTCGACCTCGACGACGCCGTCACCGGCCCGGTCGTGCAGGATCTTTGGATGCTGCTGCCCGGCGAGCCCGATGCCGCACGCAGCTTGTTGAACGCCGTGCTGGACGGCTACGAGCAGATTGGCGAATTCGACGACCGCGAGCTGCGGCTGATTGAGCCGCTGCGCACGATGCGCATGATCCACCACAGCGCCTGGCTCGCCCGCCGCTGGGGCGACCCGGCCTTCCCGCTCGCCTTCCCCTGGTTCGGCACGCCCAACTACTGGCTGGATCAGGTCGCCAAGCTGCGCGAGCAGTTGGAGGCGATGAAACCCAAGGACCTGGCCCCGACGCTCACCAGGGACGAGGATGCCGTGAATTTCGATGGCGACGGGTTTTCCTAACGCCAGTTCGCGGGTGTCTCGTTGGTCGGCACCGCCACGTGAGCGAGGGTGGCGTCCAGCGGCCGGATCTCCAGGCTGAGGCCGAAGGCGAGACAGGGGTTCTCGGCGGCTATCGCGGCGGCCTGCTCCAACGTCTGGGCGACGATGAACCAGTAGCCGCCGACCCACTCCTTGGTTTCGGCAAACGGGCCGTCGGTGACGAGGCCGTGGGCCACGATGCGCGCGCTTTGCGCCAGCCGGCTGCCGGGCTTGAGCCGGCCCTGGGCCAGCCCCTGCTCGTACCAGACATAGAACGCGTCGATGGCGCCCTGCACGGCCTCGGGGCTTGCGTCTGCACGCCACTGCCCGCGGGAGAGCACCAGATAGTCATTCATCGGCATCGAGGAATCTCCTGCAAGGATGGGGTCATCATCAGGGCAGCGGGCTGGTCAGCACCACCGTATAGCCGTCGGGGTCGCGCAGCCAGAACTCCCAGTTGCCGTTCTCGCTCCAGCGCCTGGGCCTGACCACGTCGACACCCAGTGCCTCGGCCCGCGCGATGGCGGCGTCGAAGTCGGGCAGCTCGAACCACAGCAGCACGCCGTTGCCGTAAGGGCGCAAGTCCGGGTCGCCCAGCGGCCCGTGGTCGTGATCGACGTCCCAACGGTGCAGTTGCAGCACGAGCCGGCCGTCGGCGTCGTTCAGCCGCTCGTATTCATCGCCGCCATGGCCGCTGCGGGCACCGAGCAGGCGCTGGTACCAGCGGCTGCTGGCCGGCACGTCATGGACGCAGATCAAGGGGGCAAGTTGCATGGCGACTCTCCTGAGGACGCGTGAAATGCTAGCGGCTGACGCGGGGTGGTTGCCAGAAAATACTGGATATAAATACAGTATTGTGGTTTGATCCAAGCTCCGGATTCTTCCCCTCTGACGCATCTTCTGCCCGGCCATGTTGCCCGCTCCCGTCCCCCACGCCGCCGCTGCGTCGCCCATCGGTCGCCCACCGCTGCCAGCTCGCCACGCGCCGCCGCTGGAAGACGCCCGCCTGCAGGGCAAGCTGTGGCGCGGCAGCAGCCTGGGCACCACGGCCGACCCGACGCTGCCCAGCGGTTTCGCGGCGCTGGATGCCGAGTTGCCCGGCGGCGGCTGGCCGACGCGTGCCGCCGTCGAGGTGCTGACGCCGCAGTCCGGCGTGCTGGAGTGGCGGCTGCTGGCACCGGCCCTGCGCGGCTGGTGGGGAGGCCAGGCCTTGCCGCCCCGTGACCCGGGTCGCCGCCAGCGCCCGGCCGCGTCAACCCTGCGCTCGCTGCTGCTCGTGAACCCGCCCCACATGCCGCATCTGCCCGGCCTGCAGGCGCTGGGCCTGCCGCCGTCAGCGTTGATCTGGGTGTCGACCACGACGCCGGCTGAAACGCTCTGGGCCGCCGAGCAGGCCATCAAGTCGCGCGTGGCCGTGCTGGCCTGGCTGCCCGAGGCGCGGCCGGAGCAGATCCGGCGGCTGCAGGTCAACGCACTCAGTTCGGATGCGCCGATCTTCCTGATGCGGCCCGAGCGGGTCGGCCAGCAATCCTCGGCCGCGCCGCTGCGCCTGGTCGTGCAGCCCGGCGACGCCTGGGGCCTGGCCGTGCACCTGCTCAAACGCCGCGGCCCCGCGCACGAAGGCTGGTTGACGCTGCCGGCCACGCCGGGCGCGGTCGAACCGCTGCTCACGGCGGCCAAGCGCAAGAACCCACCTTCACCCGCACCGGCGCCCTCGCCCGCACCGGTCAGCCCCCCGACGGAGCGCACCGATGCGCTGGCTCGCCCTGCGCTGCACGCCTGATGCGCCCGCCGGTGACCGCGACGCATTGGCCTGGCTGGCGCTGAGCTTCACGCCGCGCGTCGCCAGGCTGGAGGAAGCGGTCGTGGCCGAGGTGTCGGCCAGTCTGCGGCTGTTTGGCGGCGCGCGCGCGTTGCGCCAGCGACTGCAGGGCCAGGCCAGCCTGGCCGGCCTGGCCCTCGGCGTCACGGCCTGGGCGTCGACCGCGCTGGCCGCGCTGGCGCTGGCACGCCACCCTCACCCACCGCAGCGGGGCCCAGGGGGTCAGACGCTCAGCCAACGGCTCGACGCGCTGCCGCTGTCGGCCTTGAGCGCCGCCCAGGCCCACCACGCGATGCTGGCCCGCCTGGGCTGCACCCGCCTGGGCGAGCTGCGCCGGCTGCCTCGTCCGGCGCTGGCCAAGCGCTTCGGCCCCGCGCTGCTGACGGCGCTGGATCAGGCCTATGGCGAGTTGCCCGAAGTGCACAGTTGGCTGACGCTGCCCGAGCGCTTCGACGCCCGGCTAGAGCTGCCCTACCGCGTGGAGCATGCACCCGTGTTGCTGCACTTTGCCGAGACGCTGCTGCGCCAGCTGTGCGCCTTCCTCGCCGCGCGCCATGCGGGCGTGCGCACGCTGCGCCTGGGCTGGCAGCACGACGCGATGCGCGCCCGCGACGTGGCCGACAGCGGCGAGCTCACCGTGGCCACCGCAGACACGACGCGCGACCTGCACCGCCTCACGCGCCTGCTGGCCGAGCACCTCGCCCGCATGACGCTGGCCGCACCGGCCGGCGAAATCAGCCTCAGCGCCGACGGCGTGCTGCCGCTGGAGGAAGGCAGCAGCAGCCTGCTGCCCGGCCCCACCGATCCGCAGGAACGCGCGACGACGAATGCACTGCTGGAACGGCTGTCGGTTCGCCTGGGTGTCGGCCAGGTGCGCGAAGGCCGTTTGCGCGAGGATCACCGGCTGGACCACATGCAGAGCTGGCACGCCTGGCCTGCGCCGCCGGCCATCGCCTTGCGCCGCCCCTCCGGCCCTCAGCCCACCTGGCTCGTCCAGCCGCCACAGCCGCTGCGCTCCGATGCACGCGAACAGCCCACTTACTGCGGCCCATTGACGCTGATCAGCGGCCCGCACCGCGTCGAGGCCGGCTGGTGGGAGGGTCTCGCCGGCTTGCAGGCGCGCGACTATTTCGTCTATCGCAGCGCCGCGCGAGGATTGCTGTGGGTCTATCACGAGCGACCCTCGGCAATCGCGTCCAGCCCTGCGGGCTGGTTCCTGCATGGGGTGTTCGCATGAGCCCGCCCATGTCGGACCGCGATGAGCGGCTGGCGATGCTGCGCCAGCAGGGCATCGCCTCGGAGGCGGAGTTGCGGCGCGCGGCGGACGGCCGGCAATCCCTGGCACCCGGTGCGGGGTCCGACCTGCCGCGCTATGCCGAGCTGCACTGCCTGTCGGCCTTCAGCTTCCTGCGCGGCGCGTCCGAGCCCGCCGAACTGGTGGAGCGCGCCTGCGAGCTGGGCTACGAGGCGCTGGCCGTCACCGACGAATGCTCGCTGGCCGGCGTCGTGCGCGCGCACAAGCAGTTGCGGGAGATGCGCGAGGCAGCGCATCACGCCTTGGAGGAGGCCGCCAACGAAGCCGACAAACCCGACGAGGACATCGAGCAGCCGCAGCTGATGAAGCTGCTGATCGGCAGCGAATTTCTTGTCCGCGACGACGCCGGCGCGCCGCGCTTCAAACTCGTGCTGATCGCGCAGAACCTCAATGGCTACGGCAACCTGAGCCAGTTCATCACCCGGCTGCGGCGCGCCAGCCCGATCAAGGGCGAATACACACTGCATTGGCGCCAGATCGCGCCCGAGCGGCTGACCGACTGTCTCGCGCTGCTCGTGCTACCGCGTGAGGCCAGCGACGCCGAACTGGCCGCGCCCGCGCACTGGCTGCTGCGCCACTTCGCCGGCCGTGCATGGATCGCCGTCGAGCTGCATCGTGAAGCCAGCGACGCGCTCTGGCTGCAGCGGCTGCAGCAGCTGTCGGAAGACACCGCCTTGCCGCTGGTCGCCGCGGGTGACGTGCACTTCCATGTGCGCTCGCGCAAGGCGTTGCAGGACGTCATGACCGCCACGCGCCTGGGCCGCACGGTGGCCGAGTGCGGCTTCGACCTGCAGCCCAATGCCGAGCGGCATCTGCGCAGCCGCCAGCGCATATCGCAAATCTGCCCTCCAGAGCTGCTGCGGGAGACGCTGCATGTGGCGGCGCGTTGCACGTTCAGCCTCAACGAGATCAGTTACCTCTATCCCAGCGAAGTCGTCCCGCCGGGCTGCACGGCCATGCAGCACCTGCGCACGCTGACCTATGAAGGCGCGGCCAAGCGCTGGCCCAATGGACTGACGGACGAATGGCGAGGCCGTCTCGAGCACGAGCTCGAGCTCATCGAGGATCTGCGCTACGAACACTACTTCCTGACCGTCGCCGACACCGTGAGGTTCGCGCGCAGCCAGGACATCCTCTGCCAAGGGCGCGGCTCGGCAGCCAACAGCGTCGTCTGCTACTGCCTAGAAATCACCTCGGTCGATCCGGCGCAAAGCACGTTGCTGTTCGAGCGCTTCATCAGCCGCGAGCGCAACGAGCCGCCTGACATCGACGTGGACTTCGAGCATGAGCGCCGTGAGAAGGTCATTCAGTACCTCTACGAGAAGTACGGCCGCGACCGCGCCGCGCTGACGGCCGTCGTCATCTGCTACCGCCCCAAGAGCGCCATCCGCGACGTGGGCAAGGCACTGGGCTTCAGCGAAGAGCAGCTGGACATGATGAGCCAGGACCACAGCGGCTGGTCCACCCAGGTGCTGCCCGAGGAGCACCGCCTTGAACTGCTGCGCAAACTGGGCATGCCGGCGGACGACCCACGCCTGCAGCAACTCATCACGCTGGGCCGCCAGCTCAATGGCCTGCCGCGCCATCTCTCCCAGCACGTCGGTGGCTTCGTGTTGACGCAAGGGCCGTTGGAGCGACTCGTGCCCATCGAGAACGCGACGATGAAAGGCCGCAGCGTCATCGAGTGGGACAAGGACGACATCGACGAGCTGAAGATGATGAAGGTCGACGTGCTGGCCCTGGGCATGCTCACGGCCATCAAACGCTGCTTCGATCTCCTCGCCCCCCTGCGCGGCAGAACCTACGAACTGGCCACCATCCCGCAGGACTGCACCCAGACCTACGACATGATCTGCGCGGCAGACACCATCGGCGTCTTCCAGATCGAGTCGCGCGCACAGATGTCCATGCTGCCGCGGCTGAGACCGCGCGAGTACTACGACCTCGTCATCGAGGTCGCCATCGTGCGCCCCGGGCCCATCGAAGGTGGCATGGTGCACCCCTACCTGAAGAACCGCGCGCTGCCGCCGGACCAGGTGGAGTACCCCAGCGAAGCACTGAAGGAAGCCCTCTGGCGCACCCGTGGCGTGCCCATCTTCCAGGAACAGGTCATGCAGGTGGCCATCATCGCGGCGGGCTTCACGCCGGGCGAGGCCGACCAGCTTCGCCGCGCCATGGCCGCCTGGAAACGACCCGGCGTGCTTGAGAAGTATTACGACAAGGTCGTCAAGGGCATGCGCGAGCGGGGCTACGAGGACGCGTTTGCCGAACGCATCTTCAGCCAGATCAAGGGCTTCTCCTCCTACGGCTTCCCGGAGTCCCACGCCGCCAGCTTCGCACTGCTGACCTACGTCAGCTCCTGGCTCAAATGCCATGAGCCGGCAGCCTTCCTGTGTGCGCTGCTGAACTCCCAGCCGCTGGGTTTCTACACGCCCAGCCAGCTGGTGCAGGACGCACGCCGGCACGACGTGGAGGTGCGCAGCATCGACGTGAACCACAGCAACAAGGACAGCACGCTGGAACTCCGCCCTGGCGAGGCGCAGCCCGCAGTCCGCCTGGGCCTGCGCCTGGTCAGCGGCCTGGGTGACGAGTCCGCTGAGCGCATCGAGAAGGCTCGCGACAACGGCGGCCCCTTTGCCCACCCGCAGGATCTCGCCTTCCGCGCCCACCTGACCCAGCAGGACATGCAGCAACTCGCCGCCGCCGATGCGCTGACGTCACTGGCCGGCCACCGCCGCCAGCAGGTCTGGCAGGCCTCGGCACTGCACGCGATGCCGGAACTGCTGCAGGGCAGCCTGCTGCCCGAGGACGATCTCGAACTCCCCGCCGCCGCCGAGGGCGAGGAGGTGCTGTGGGACTACGCCGCCACCGGCCTGACGCTGCGCCGCCATCCGCTGGCGCTGCTGCGCCCGCGGCTGGCCAAGCAGGGCCTGCTGAGCGCCCGGCAGCTCGACGCCGTCAAGAGCGGCCGCCGCGCCCGCGCCTGTGGCATCGTCACGGGGCGGCAAAAGCCGCAGACGGCCAAGGGCACGCTCTTCGTCACGCTGGAGGACGAAACCGGCAACGTGCAGGTCATCGTCTGGCCCAAGGTCTATGAGGAACACCGCAGCACCATCCTCGGCGCGCGGCTGCTGGCCGTCGAAGGCGTCTGGCAGCGCGGCGACGGCGATGTGCGCCATCTGCTGGCGCAGGGCTTCACGAACCTGAACCCGCTGCTGGGCCGGCTCCCCACTGAAAGCCGGGATTTCCGATAACTGCACCGTATGCACACCGCCCCTGAAACGAGGGGCGTTCGGCGCGCCGTTTGCGGCATGGGCTGCATAGCATCGGCCCCTGGCCCACCTCCACATGCGCGCCTCGATGACCGTCAACGCCAGTCTCAGTTCACCTCAGGCCGCCGAGCTGGCCGTCATCATCCCGACGTTTCAGGAAGTGGCCAACGTGACCGAGCTGGTGCGCCGTCTGCAGGTCTGCCTGGCCGGCCAGCGCTGGGAAGCCGTCTTCGTGGACGACGACTCCACCGACAGCACGGCCGCATTGATACGTGACCTGGCCCAGACGCACCCGAATGTGCGCTGCATCCAACGCATCGGTCGCCGCGGCCTGTCATCTGCCTGCGTGGAAGGTGTGCTGTCCACCAGCGCCCCCTACGTAGCGATCATGGACGCTGACCTGCAGCATGACGAAACGCTGCTGCCGCCCATGCTGCAGCGGCTGCAGTCCGAGGCAGACCTCGACATCGTCATCGGCAGCCGCCATGTCGAAGGCGGCTCCCTGGGTGACTGGGACGGCCAGCGCGCGACGATCAGCCGGTGGGCCACCCGGCTCAGCCACCTGGTGCTGCCCCGCACGCTGCGCGATCCCATGAGCGGTTTCTTCATGGTTCGCCGCACGGTCTTCATGGACGCCGTGCGGCGGCTTTCGTCGTTTGGCTTCAAGCTGCTGGTCGACCTGTTCGCATCGTCGCCACGGCCTTTGCGATTTCTGGAGCTGCCTTACCGCTTCCGCGCCCGGCACGCCGGCGAGAGCAAGCTCGACTCTCAGGTGGCCTGGGACTACTTGATGCTGCTGGCCGACAAGGTCATCGGCCGCTGGATTCCCGTGCGATTCCTGTCGTTCGCGTTGATCGGCAGCGCCGGCGTCCTGGTGCACCTGGCCATCCTCACTCTCGCACTGCAGTTCGCCAGCCTGAAGTTTCAGGCGGCCCAAACCATCGCCACATTCGGCGCCATGGCGTTCAACTACACCACCAACAACCGCATGACCTACCGAGATCGCCGCCGCAAAGGGTGGCGCTGGTGGAGCGGCCTGCTGTCATTCATCGTGCTGTGCAGCCTCGGGGCCATCGCCAACGTCGGCATGGCCTCGTACCTGTTCGACCAACAGCACCATCACTGGGTCGCCTCGGCGCTGAGCGGCATCCTGGTGGGTGCCGTCTGGAACTACGCCATCACGTCGGCCTACACGTGGAAGCGCAGTTGACCTCAGCCCCCGATCGCATCGCGTCGCCGGTGGTCCGAGCGAGGGTCCCGAGAAGCTGGGCATTTGCTGCGCTCGCCACGCTTGCCTGCCTGCTTTACGTCGCTTGGCAGCAATTCGGTGCGCTGCGCCATCAACACCTGCAGGTCGATGAGCTGTTCTTCGGTGCCTGCGCCTCGCGCGGCCTGATCGACGGCCTGGCCACGGTGGCAGGCTGCCACGACAACAAGGCGCCGCTCATCTACCTGCTGCACGGGCTGATTCAGAGCGTCTCCCACCCCTTCGACGCCTTGCCACTGAAGCTCACCTCGGGCCTGCTGCTGGCGGCCATCGCCACGCTGGCCGCGGTCATCGCCCGGCGCGCCGCGCACTCGCAGCCGCACCTGGCAGCGCTGGCCACGACGATCCTGCTGATGGCCGCGCTGGTCCCCAACCCCTCACTGCTGGCCGTCAAGACCGAACTGCTGGGCATGCTGTTCGTGCTGATGGCGCTGGCCCTGGCTCCGCGCGAACGGATCCGCACCCGCCACGCGCTGGGCATCGGCCTGGCCCTGGGCCTGGCGTTGATGAGCAAGCAGTCCTACCTGTTCCTGCTGCCCATCGGAATCTGGCTGGTCTGGCGTGCCAGCCGCAACGAGTCGCAGCGACGCCGTGGCGGGCTGCAACTCGCCCACGCCGCTGGCCTGGCCTTGCCATTCGCACTGCTCGCCGCGCTGTTCGCCGCCAATGGCAGGCTACAGGAGTTTCTGGGCACCACCTTCCTGTACCCCGCGGTCTATGGCGATTCGGCCGCACCGCCCAGCCTGTTCAAGGCGCTGCTCTGGCGGTCGACAGCCGTCAGCGAGTTCCTGCAATTCACACCCATCCACATCGCCCTGGTGCTGCTGGCGGGGCTGGCCATCAAAGACAAGGCCACGTCGACACCGCAGCAACGCAGCCTGCTCATGGCCTGCGGGCTGGCGCTTGTCATCCTGCTGGTGGCGCCGGTGCTCTTCAACTACCACGTCATCCCGTTCTGGATATTGGCCTCGATCATTGGCGGTGTCGCCCTGGCCGACGCGCACGCGGCCGGAGGCCGGAGCACGCTTTTCGCCGCCGCAGCCCTGCTGGCAGCAGCCCTCCTCGGCCTGGGCATGACGCTGCGCCAAAACTCCGGGCTGGCGCAGCCAGACACATTGGCCGCCTCCCTCGAACCATCGGCAGGCCGGTATGCCTACGTGCTGGGCATGGAGCCGGCGTTCTATGCCAGGGGCTTCATCCCCGCCTCCAGCGTGCAGTTCCCCTGGGCCTTGCCCGGGACACCTGGCACCTGGGCCTACCGCCCGCCTGCGCCTGGCAGCTGGGTGTACGAGGTGCTGCAGGCCCAGCAGCAGCGCAACCTGGCGCAGCTGTACCAGGACTTTGCCCGCACGCCGCCGGCCTACATCGTCACCACGGACCTGTACGCGCGCAGTGCCGGCTCGCAAAAGTACACGGATGTGCCCCAACTGGACGACTACCTGGCCCGCCACTGCGAGCACCAGGGCGATATCGCCGACTCGCGCGGCCACCCCGGACATTTGTTTGCGTGCCGCCCGGTGCGCTGACCCGCCCCTCAAGGAGGGTCCCGCCGCAGGGGTTTTGTCCGCCGGTGTAAGGTCAGGCCACATTGGCCCGACTTCGCTCAAATGCTGATCCGAACCCCCACCCCCACCGACCCGCTGCCCAGCGAGATCACGCCTCGCTCGGCCTACCTGAACCGCCGCACGGCGCTGGCCGGCCTGGGCATGGCGGCAGCATCGCCGCTGGCCCTGGCGCAGTCCGCACCCGGCGGCGGCAAGCTGGCCAAGCTGCCCGGTGCCCGTTCGGCCGTGGTCGGCGGCATGGTGCTGGACAAGGCCACGAGTTACGCCGACGCGACCTCGTACAACAACTTCTACGAGTTCGGCACCGACAAGGCCGACCCCGCCCAGCGCGCCCACACGCTCAAGCCCCGCCCCTGGACGGTGGCCGTCGAAGGCGAATGCGCCAAGCCGGGCAACTACGACCTCGACGCACTGATGAAGCTCGGCGCCATGGAAGAGCGCATCTACCGCCTGCGCTGCGTCGAGGGCTGGAGCATGGTCATCCCCTGGGTGGGCTTCTCGCTGTCCGAGCTGATCAAACGCGCCGAGCCCACGGGCAAGGCCAAGTTCGTCGAGTTCACGACGCTGGCCGACCGCGCGCAGATGCCGGGCCTGCGCTCGGGCGTGCTGGACTGGCCCTATGTCGAAGGCCTGCGCATGGACGAGGCCATGCACCCGCTGGCGCTGCTGACCTTCGGTATGTACGGCGAGGTGCTGCCCAACCAGAACGGCGCGCCGGTGCGCGTCGTGCTGCCCTGGAAGTACGGCTTCAAGTCGGCCAAGAGCATCGTCAAGATCCGCTTTGTCGAGAAACAGCCGCGCAGCAGCTGGGAACAGAGCGCACCGCAGGAGTACGGCTTCTATTCCAACGTCAACCCGGGCGTGGCCCACCCGCGCTGGAGCCAGGCCAGCGAGCGCCGCATCGGCGAGGACGGCCTGTTCGCCAAGAAGCGGCCGACCCTGATGTTCAACGGCTACGAGGCCCAGGTCGGGCAGCTCTACGCGGGCATGGACCTGAAGCGCAACTACTGAGCCGATGAAGAAGCTGCTCTCGACGGCGCTGCTCAGCCGCGCCGCCAAGCCGGTTTTGTTCATCGCCTGCTCGCTGCCGCTCGCTTGGCTGGTCTATGGCGCGGCTGCCAACCGGCTCGGTGCCAACCCGGCCGAGGCGTTGATCCGCGGCCTGGGCGACTGGACGCTGCGCGGCCTGTGGCTGACGCTGGCCATCACGCCGCTGCGCGAGCTGACCGGCCTGGCCGCGCTGGCGCGTTTGCGGCGCATGCTGGGCGTTTTCACGTTCAGCTATGCGTCGCTGCACCTGCTGGCCTACGGCTGGCTGGACATGGGGCTGGACTTCGGCGACATCGCCATCGACATCGCCAAGCGGCCCTTCATCCTGATGGGCTTCACGGCCTGGCTGCTGATGCTGCCGCTCGCGCTGACCAGCTTCAACAAGGCCATCAAGGCCCTCGGCGCCAGGCGCTGGCAGGCGCTGCACAAGGCGATCTACGCGATCTCCGTCATCGCGCTGATGCACTTCATCTGGATGCGCGCCGGCAAGCACAACTTCGCCGAGCCCGCCGTCTACGGCGTGATCCTCGCCGCGCTGCTGGGGTGGCGGCTCTGGAAACGCTTCAGCGCAAAACGGGGCCGACTGGGATAATTCGCGGCTTTGCCCCAGCCGTCCATGTCCAGCCCCACCTCCATCGACGCAGCCATCCTCGGCGGCGGCCCCGCCGGCTGCAGCGCGGCGTCCTGGCTCGGTCAGCTGGGGCTGACGACGCTGCTGGTCGAACGCGAGCCCCGGCTGTGCGCCGCACTGGCGGCGCTGGATTTCACGCAGGACTGGGTGCTGGGCGAGCCCGCCACGCGGCTGGCTGACCTGGCAGAGCACTACGCCGCGCAGGCGCGCGCCACGCCGGGCCTCGCGCTGCGGCTGGGCGCCCAGCTGGAGTCCGCGCGCCATTCGCCCGAAGGCTGGACGCTGCAACTCGCCGGCGGTGAGCGCGTGCAGGCCCGCGCGCTGCTGGTCGCAACGGGGTTGCGCCTGCTGCGCCCGTCGCGCTATTTCGCATCGCCCCACCCGCGCGTGCTGGACGCCGCCACGCTGACCGCCCGGCGCGCCACGCTGGCGCCGGGCCGCGTGCTGCTGCTGGGTGCCGGCGACAACGCGGCCGAGAACGCCCTCTTCCTGGCCGAGCGCGGCTTTGCCGTGACCGTCTGGGCCCGCGGCGGCTGGCGCGCCCAGACCCACCTGGCCGAACGCGCCGAAAGGCACCCGCGCATCCAGCTGCGCCTGTCCACGCCGCTGCCCGACGCGCTGCTGCCCGACGCCGACGGCGTGACGGTCGGCACCGAGCGCTTCGACCATGTCGCCGCCCTGCTGGGCTTCGAGCCCGAGCCTTCCGCCTTTGCTTTGCTGGACGCGCACGCCCGCCAGCACGCCTTCGTCGCCGGTGACGCCAGCGGCCGCTGGCACCCCTGCGTGCAGACGGCCCTGGCCGACGGCGTGCAGGCTGCCAAGCAGATCGAGCAGGCGCTGCGCCCACAGGCCGCCGCCGCGCCGCAGCGCTACAACAACCGACAGGTCATCCACCTGCAAGGCCTGCGCTTTCGCGCCAACCTGGGCGTGCTCGACTTCGAGCGCACCGGGCCGCAGCCCATCCAGGTCGACGCCGAGGTCAACCTCGGCGCGCTGCCGGTGGTGGCACGCGACGCCGACATCGGCCACGTGCTGGACTACCGCCGCGTGCGCACGGCCATCATCGACGAATGCACCGCCGAGCACACCGACCTCGTCGAGGCCCTGCTCGGCAAGCTCTGCAACCGCCTGATGGGCCTGCCCGGCGTCGTCGGCGTGCGCCTGAAGCTGACCAAGCTCGAAATCTTTCCCGACTGCGAAGTCGCAATCAGCACAGAGTTAGGTGCATGGTGAACACAATGTCTGAACTCATACCCCCACGCTCGCATGGCGAGCTGCCCCCCGAGGGGGCTGTCAGCGGTTCCGGGCGGCCGAGCACCGCTGACGTCCTCGATTTCGCTGACCAAGCCGCCGCCGACAAGAAGGCCGCGCACGAAATCAACAAGCTGTCCAAGCGCCTGCATCGGCAGGTCGGCCAGGCCATCACCGACTTCAACATGATCGAAGACGGCGACAAGGTCATGGTCTGCCTGTCCGGCGGCAAGGACAGCTACGCGATGCTGGACATCCTGCTCAACCTGCAGGTGCGCGCGCCGATCAAGTTCAGCCTCGTCGCTGTCAACCTCGACCAGAAGCAGCCCGGGTTCCCCGAGGACGTGCTGCCCAACTACCTGCGCTCGCGCGGCGTGGACTTCCACATCGAGAACCAGGACACCTACTCCATCGTCAAGCGCCTCATCCCCGAGGGCAAGACCACCTGCAGCCTGTGCTCGCGCCTGCGCCGCGGCATCCTGTACCGCGTGGCGGGCGACCTGGGCGCCACCAAGATCGCGCTGGGCCACCACCGCGACGACATGGTCACGACGCTGTTCCTGAACATGTTCTTCGGCAGCCGCCTGAAGGGCATGCCGGCCAAGCTGGTCAGCGACGACGGCAAGAACGTCGTCATCCGCCCGCTGGCGTACGTGAAGGAGCCCGACCTGGTGCGCTGGGCCGAGCACCGCGAGTTCCCCATCATTCCGTGCAACCTGTGCGGCAGCCAGGAGAACCTGCAGCGCGTGCAGGTCAAGGCCATGATCAACGAGTGGGAGAAGCGCTACCCGGGCCGCATCGACAACATCTTCACGGCCATGGGCAACATCGTGCCCTCGCACATGATGGACAAGAAGCTGTTCCCGTTCGAGACCATGCGCGCCACCGGCCAGGCCGAGCCCGACGGCGACATCGCGTTCGACGACGACGAGAGCTGCGCGACACCTGCGCCGGCGGCAATCATCACGCTGCAACGCTGATTTACACAGGGGCAATCTAAGCGGGTCAGAATCCCTCCATCGCCACGATGGAGGTGCACGATGAACCGCCGCCTGATCCTCTCCGCCCTTGCAGCCGCCTCTGTCGCCGCCCTCGCCGGCTGCAGCGGCCCCTACACCGTCTCCGCTGACGTTTCCAGTTATGGCGTCTGGCCTGCCGGCCGCAAGCCCGGCACCTACGCCTTCGACCGCCTGCCCTCGCAGCAGCACAACGAGGAGGCCACCAAGCGCGAGACCGCGCTCGAGGAAGCCGCCCGGGGCGCGCTGGAGAAGGCCGGCTTCAAGCCGGCCGCCGACGCCAAGACCGCCGACGTCCTCGTGACGCTGGGCGCGCGCGTCACCGCCTACGACCCCGTGCCCTGGGACGACCCGCTGTGGTGGCGCTGGCGCGGTCGCCTGATCTCGCCGCGCTACGGCTATGCGCCCGGCTGGGGTGGCTGGGGCTGGCGCCACGACCCCTTCTTCGACCGCCGCTACGACCGCGCCGTGGCCCTGCTGGTGCGCGACCGCGCCAGCGGCGAAGCGCTGTTCGAGACGCATGCCAGCAACGAGGGCATGACCATGGGCAGCGAAGCCCTGCTGGCGCCGCTGTTCGACGCCGCGCTGGCCGAGTTCCCGAACGTCAACCCGAAATCGCACCGCGTCAGCGTGCAGGCCGTCCGCTGACGGCGGCGTCAGGCCGGCCGCGCCAGCCGGCCTGACCATAATCGCGACTTCGTTAAAACGCAGTCGCAAGGCAGGCATGGCGCTCAACATCGTGATCATGGCGGCGGGCAAGGGCACCCGCATGAAGTCCGCAACGCCCAAGGTGTTGCACAAGCTCGCGGGCCGCTCGCTGCTGGCCCATGTGCTGAAGAGCGGCGAGCCGCTGGCGGCCGATGCCCGCATCGTCATCACCGGCCATGGCGCCGACCAGGTCGAGGCGGCGGTGGCGGCCGACGGCATCTCCTTCGTGCGTCAGATGCCCCAGCTCGGCACCGGCCACGCCATCCAGCAGGTCGTGCCCGCCCTGGTCGGCGAAGGCACGACGCTGATCCTGAACGGCGATGTGCCGCTGATCGAGACGGCCACGGCCAAGGCACTCATCGACACCTGTGCCGGCCATGCGCTGGTGCTGCTGACGGTCGACCTCTTCGACCCGACCGGCTACGGCCGCATCATCCGCAACCAGGACGACGGCGGCGTGCTGGCCATCGTCGAGCACAAGGACGCCACGCCCGAGCAGCGCCTCATCCACGAGGGCTACAGCGGCATGATGGCCGCGCCGACCGGCGCGCTGAAGCGCTGGGTCGGCCAGCTGAGCAACAACAATGCCCAGGGCGAGTACTACCTGACCGACATCGTCGCGATGGCCGTGGCCGAGGGCCTGCCGGTGCTAGGCATCAAGGCCTCCAGCGAGACCGAGGTGCTGGGCGTCAACGACCCCGTGCAGCTGGCCCAGCTGGAGCGCGCCTTCCAGGCCCAGCAGGCCGAAGCGCTGATGCGCGCCGGCGTGCGCCTGGCCGACCCGGCCCGCTTCGACCTGCGTGGCACGCTGACGCACGGCCAGGACGTCGACATCGACGTGAACTGCGTCTTCGAAGGCACCGTGACGCTGGGCGACAACGTGCGCATCGGCGCCAACTGCGTGATCCGCAACGCCAGCATCGCTGCCGGCGCACGCATCCACGAATTCACTCACATCGATGGCGAGAAACAGGGCGCCAGCGTCGGCGCGGGCTCACTGATCGGCCCGTTCGCGCGCCTGCGCCCCGGCGCGCAGCTGGGCGCCGAGGTGCACATCGGCAACTTCGTCGAGGTCAAGAACTCGACGCTGGCCGACGGCGCCAAGGCCAACCACCTGGCCTACCTGGGCGACGCGACGGTGGGCGCGCGCGTCAACTTCGGCGCCGGCTCCATCACGGCCAACTACGACGGCGCCAACAAGCACCGCACGACCATCGGCGACGACGTGCACGTGGGCTCCAATTGCGTGCTGGTCGCCCCGGTCACGCTGGGCAATGGCGCGACCATCGGCGGCGGTTCGACCATCACCAAGGATGTCAACGCCGGCGACCTCGCCGTGGCGCGCGGGAAACAAGTTGCATTGACTGGCTGGACCCGCCCGACCAAGAAGCGTTGAATAGAGCGGCTGACGTGACATTGTTCCGACGATTGCGTCACGCCGCCCGGGTTGAGGGGGCAGCCGCCGACCCGGGTCGCCATTAGGATGACTCTGCCTCACAAACACCGCAGTACGCATGGCCCACGAACTCGACTTTGCCGCGCTCTCGCTTGACGACGCCATCCCGGCCGACCTGGGTGCATACGAGCTCGTCCAGGCCCGCGACGAGGCCGATGCACGCCATCGCGCGCTGGAGCTGAAGGCCCAGGCCTGCGACAACGCCGCCGACGCCTGCTGGTACCTGGCCCGCAGCCTCGGCGCCGCACGCGATTTGCCGCAAGGCGGCGAAGCCAGCCTGGAGCTGCTGTTCCAGCTGATCGGCGCGCTGGCCGACCTGCCCACCGAGATCGCCAACGCACCGCTGCCCGAAGTGGCCGGCGGCCGCGACGACGGCATCACGGAACTCTGCCTGCAACTGGAAGCCGCCCGCGAAGTGACCGAAGAGGCGCTGATCGACGCGGAACTCGCACCGGCCCGCACCCAGCTCTGCCACTGAGCCGACCACCCCACAAAACAAAAGGCGCCCGAGGGCGCCTTTTGCGTTTCTGGCTGCGGGCTAGCTTCAGCCGCCGCTGTTCGCCTTGTCCAGCGACGCGACCGGCGGCAGCGTCAGCCGGTTGTCGACCGCCTTCACGCCATTCGTGGCCGCGGCGACGACGGTGGCGCGCTCACGGGCCTGGGCGTCGGGCGCCTGGCCTTCGAGCTTGACGACGCCATGGTCGGTGCTGACGGCGATGGGCACGGCGGCCAGCGTCGCGTCGGCGGACAGCGCCATGCGGACCTTGACGGTGATGCCGCTGTCCTCGGGGTCGGCAACCGGCGGCGGGGTCTGCTGCGCCAGCGGCGGCACGACCGGCGTGGCCGTCTCGGGCGGCGGCACGACGGCGGGGGCCGGCGTCACGGTCGGAGCGACCGGTGCCAGCGGCGTCAGTGCAGGTTCACGCAAGGCCACCGGCGGCGGCGAGGCCTGGGCCAAGACCTCGGGCCTGGGGCTCAGCGTCTTGGGTGCCGGCAGCGCGCCAGGCGCGGCGCGCACGACGTCGGGTGCCGGCGCCATCGGCGTGGCCTTGGGTGCCTGGGCGACACGCGGCTCGGCCGAGGGCGGCGGTGCCGTCACGGCAGGTGCGGGTTCAGGCGTGGGTTCAGGTGCCGCGACGACCGGGCCGGCGGCCGAGGGCTCGGACTTCAGTTGCGCGTCCTCAGGCGACGCAGGCGCGGTGTTGGCCTGGCCCACCACCGTGGGCGGCAGCGACGGCTCGCTGGGCGACATGGTGCGCGACATCGTCACGGCCAGGCCGATCAGCGCAGCACCCACGCCTGCCCCGATCAACCAGGGATTCACGCCCGAGCGCACCGGCGCGGCGGTGGTGCTGGTACGCGCTGCCTTGGCGGTCGGCGCCGCAAAGCCCGTGGGCGCGATCGGCGGCGTGCTGTCACCCAGCACGCTTTCGCGCAACAGGGGCCGTGTGGAGGCGCCCAGCTTGACGCCCGGCTTCGGGGTGGTCTTCAGCCCGGGCTTGAGGGCGTCCGGCAGATGCTCGGGCGCCGTCGTGTCGATGTGGTCGGCCCAGCCCTCAGCATGTACTGATTTTGGAAATTTCATCACAGCCTCCTGTCGTCGAAATCGACGGTTGCGGTGAAGTCATTGTTGGGACTGCGCGGCCTCGGGCCTGCCGGCCTAGGCTGCCTATCCCTGTAGGACAAAGGGCCGGGAACGTGTGCGCCTGTGAGGCGTGTGACCAAGCGGCTTAAAAACCGCCCACCGGCAACGTCTGCTCACGCTGCAGCCAGTTGCGCGGCGAGTAGCGACTGGCCGCGTCCGTCACGTGCAGCGTGTAGGCGTGGCGTGACTTGTCGGAGCGGTTCGCCGCCGAGTAGTGCGGCAGCAGGCCATGGAAGATCACCAGCGAGCCGGCCTCGACCTCCAGCGGAATGGCTTCGGCCGAGTCCGCCGCGGGCCAGGGCGTGGCGTCGATCTGCTCCATCCAGGCCCGGCGGCCGTCGCGCACGAAGCGCTCGCGCAGCACGCCGCGACGGCCCTGGTGGCCGCCGGGCTCGGTCCACAGGCAGCCGTTCTGCAGCGTTGCGTCCTCCAGCGCAAACCAGAAGGTCGTCACCGTGATGGGGTCGCTCTCGAAGAAGCTCGCGTCCTGGTGCCAGCGCACCTCGCCGCCGATGCCGGGCTGCTTGAAGATGAACATGGACTGCCAGACCTGCGGCTTGGCGAGGCCCAGGCCGGCGGCCACGCCGCGCAGCGCCTCGCCCTTGGAGAAGGCGCTGAAGACCGGGTCCAGGTCGTGCATCGCATGGCCGATCTTGTTGATCGCGAGCGCCTTGTCGACCCGCAGCCGGCCCTCAGCGTCGAAGGCCTCTTCCTCGAAGAAGCAGCGCACCTGGTCGCCGCTGTCGAGGAAGTAGTCATCGACATGGCGCTGCTGCTCCTCGGTCGTGAAGACCGGGCGCTGCTCGCCCGGGTCGAAGGCGTCGACGATCTGCAGCGCGCGCTGGCGCAGCGCGGCGATGTCGGCGGCGGACTTGAAGCCGGGAATGACGAGGAAGCCTTGTTCGGCGTAGCGGGAAGCGTCGATGGTCATGGCAACGGGCAGCAGGGAGTTGTGCGGATTGTGTGGCCCGCGCGGCACGCCGACAGTGCGGCCACGCCAATCCCAGGGAGAGCCCCCATGAAAGTGCTGAAGACCCTGCTGATCGCCCTCGCCGCGCTGCTGGCCGTGCTCATCGTGGGCGGGCTGCTGCTGTCGCCCAAGTACACGCTGTCGCGCACGACGACGATCAACGCGGCGCCGGACAAGATCTACGCCCTCATCGCCGACCCGCGCGGCTGGAAAGCCTGGAGCGCCTGGAACCAGCGCGATCCGGCCATGGCCATCGAGTACAGCGGCCCGGCCTCCGGCGCGGGCGCCGTCTGGGCCTGGAAGAGCAAGAGCCAGGGCGACGGCCGCATGACCTTCACGACCGCCGAGCCGCCCAAGCGCCTGGGCTATGAACTCTTCTTCCCCGACTTCGGCACCACGTCGACCGGCGACTTCCGCCTTGAGACCAACGGCGGCGCCACCCAGGTCACGTGGACCATGAACGGCGACATGGGCAAGAACCCGATCTATCGCTGGATGGGCTTGTTCATGGACAAGATGGTGGGCCCGGACTTCGACGCCGGCCTGGCCAACCTGAAGGCGCTGGCCGAGAAGCCCTGATCCTCAAAACGCCGGCCCGCGCCCCTCGAGATGGGTGGTCGCGGCGCAGGCACGGATTGACCCGGGATCGTCGCCGGCGCAACGTGGCCTTCCCCACCACGATGCACGTCTCGTGACGTGCCCTGATGCAAAGGAAGCGCTCATGACGTCCCTCCTCCACCGCGCACGGATCTGGCTCGCTGCGCTGCTGTTCACGCCGTCGCTGCTGCTGGCCGCACCCTACGAGGTCATCGGCGGTATCAGCTCGAACCAGACCGGCGGCCCCTTCCTCACCGACCTGGGCAATGGCACGACGCGCTGGGTCACGCCGCTGGACTGGACCAACACCAACGCCTTCACGACCGGCACGCTGTTCTTCGTCGTGACGCGGCAATGGGCCGGCGGCTCGGCGGCCGCCAACGCCATGCAGTGGGACGACGCGGCCGGCGTGTTCCGCCAAGGCAACCTCGTGGGAGAAGCCGACAACGAGGACCGCTTCATCAAGCTGACTGACACCGACTTCAATGTCGCCTCGCTGAACCCGATCTTCGGCGTCGACGGCGATGACAGCCTCGCCGCCTTCCGCATCGGCCCGCTGAATCCTGGTCAGACCGTCGGCACCGAGATGAACTTCCTGATGAGCTCGTCGATCAACACGATGTTCTTCAACGGCTTCCTCGTCGAACAGAAACTGCCCTTGCCCGGCAGCCTGCCCCTGGTGCTGGCCGGCTTCCTGGCCTGGTCGGCCACCTCGGTGCGCCGGCGCGGCTAGCTGCCCGGCTCCCACACCAGCGCCAGCGCCAGCGCCGCCTCGGTGACGGCGCGGCCCAGCGGCGTGGCCGGGTCGGGGCGGCGCAGGCGCGGCACGGTGCCGCTCAGGTCCAGGCTGCCGACCACCGTGCCCTGGTGAAGCATCTCGTAGCCCACCGCGGCGGACTGCGGCTGGGCGTTGCCCTCCAGCAGGTGGACCGAGCGCAGGCCCAGCGTCAGCTCGCCGCGGCGGTAGGCGCCTTCGCGGCTGAGCTTGCCGCGGCGCATCTGGCCCTCGCCGACCTGCAGCATCGCCGCCGGCGCGCTGCCCCAGCGGCAGCTCAGCACCCAGGGCTTGGCGTTGGCCAGGCGGCCATTGGCGCTGACCTCGGGCGTCCAGCCCTCGCAGGCCGTCGCGCTGTCGCCGGCCGGTCCGACCCAGCTGAAGCGCAACGGCGCGCGCACGTTGGCGGCCAGCGGCTCGAACAGCGACAGCTTGTCCACGCCGCGCTCGTAGCGCACGCGCTGGCCGCTGAGCGCGAACTCGCCCTGCCGGCCCCAGCCGGGCTTGCCAAAACTTTCCTCCGCGACACCAGCCACCGACGGCGGCTGGGCCATGCGCAAGTCGCGTCCGTCCCGACCCGGGTGACCCTCGCGGAGCGAGGCACACCCGGCCAGCAAGGCGACGAGGGTGGCGGGGATCAGGAGGCGATGGCGCATGGGCAGTGTCTTGTTGGCAGGCAGGCACACACTCTAGGGCCGACACTGCCGGAAAGCTGTTACCCAGCGTTGCTGACGGCAAGGCCGGGCACCATTCGTCACCCGCCGATGCGTTTGATCGCCCTGGCCGCACGGCCGGTCGCAACCGCGTCGTCGCCCGGCACGCGTGCCGGCAAGCTGCGCGGCTTCCCGGTCACACTCGCGCCCCATGCCGCCCACCACGACACGCCGCCTGCAACTCGCCGCCCTGGCCCTGCTGGCCGAGGCCTTGCACCTCGGCTGGGAGGCGCTTCATGGCGGCATCGCCAGCCACCATCTGCTGCAAAGCGCCGACATGCCTGCCCTGTCCAACGCCTGGGGCCTGCTCATCCTGCCGGCACTGGCCGCCTGGGCCGCTGGTCGGCTCCCGCCGGCACCGCCCGCCGCGCGCGACTGGCTGCCCGTGGCCGCCGGCTTCGCCATGCCGCTGCTGCTGGGTGCAGCACTGTCGCTGGCCTTCGCGCTGAAGTTGCAGGCGCTGACCGAGGCCATCTTCTTCGGCCTGCTGCTGCTCGCGCTGCTGCTGCCGGCGCACCGGCCCGAGCAGTTGCTCGGCTTCGTGCTGGGCATGAGCTGGACCTTCGGCGCCGTGTTGCCGACGCTGGTGGGCGGCGTCATTGCCGGCCTGTCCTGGGCCATGCGCCATCTGGTGCGCCGGGCCTGGCGCGCGGCGAGGCCGGCATGAGCGCGGTCAGCACGCGCGAGCTGCGCCTCGCCGGCCTGTGCTACCTGGCCATCATTGCGCTGGGCCTGTGGACCGAGGCCTTCGTGCGCGGCAGCCTCGTCGTGCCCGGCGACGCCGCCGCGACGGCACAGCGCATCGCGGCCAACCCGCAGCTGTGGCGCCTGGGCCTGGGCGCCGACCTGCTGATGCAGGTGCTGGACCTGCCCGTCATCGTCGTGCTGTGGCGGCTGCTGCGGCCCGTCAACGAGACGCTGGCGCTGACGGCCACCGGCCTCAACCTCGTGCAGACGGCCGTGCTCGTCGCCAACCGCGTGCAGCTGCTCGCCGCGCTGGACCTGCTGACCGGCACGGCCATGGGCGCGGCCTTCCTGCCGGGCCAGCGCGAGGCGCTGGCGATGCTGGCCGTGCAGCTGCACAGCCAGGGTTTCGGCATCGGCCTCATCTTCTTCGGCTTCGCCTGCGTCATCCGCGGCGCACTGATCGCGAAGAGCGGCGTGGTGCCACGCGCGCTCGGCTGGCTGCTGGTCATCGCAGGCCTGGCCTATCTCGTCAACAGCTTCGCGCTGCTGCTGGTGCCGGACTTCGCCAGGCTGCTCTTTCCCGCCGTGATGCTGCCGGTCTTCGTCGGTGAGCTGGCGTTCGCGCTGTGGCTGACGCTGAGCGGCCGCGCACGTTTGGCATAGTGGCCGGCATCGCCGGACCCGCCGCTGCCATGCCCTCAGCCGTCATCGTCGCCCTCGACTTCGAATCCGCCGCCCAGGCGCGCGCGCTGGTGGCGCGGCTGGGGCCCGAGGCCGACCACTTCAAGCTGGGCCTGCAGTTGCTCACCGAAGCCGGCCCGGCGCTGGCCCATGAGCTGGTCGGCGCGGGCAAGCAGGTCTTCCTCGACCTCAAGCTGCACGAGATCCCCAACTCCGTGGCCGGGGCCGTGAAGGCCGCGGGCCGGATGGGCGCCGCGATGGTCACGGTCCATGCATCGGCCGGATCGGCGGTGCTGCGCGCCGCGGTGGCCGCGGCCGAGCCGTATCCGCAGCTGCGCGTGCTGGCGCTGACCGTCATCACCAGCCTGGCGGATGCCGACCTGCCCGAGATCGGCCTGGCACCATCGGTGCGCACCCAGGTGCTGCGCCTGGCCGGTCTTGCCTCAGAGGCCGGCTGCCACGGCGTGGTCGCTTCCGCGCAGGAGGCCGGCTATCTGCGCGGCTCGCTGCCCGACGGCATGCTCATCGTCTGCCCCGGCATACAACTGCCCGCGTCCGGCGCCAACGACCAGGTGCGCACCGCGACACCGGCCATCGCCGCGCAGGCTGGCGCCACCCATGTCGTCATCGGCCGAGGCATCACGGCGGCACCGGACCCGGCGATCGCCTTTCGCATGGCCATTGCGGCCTTTCGCGCCGAACCAGCTGCCGCCTAGGCGCTGCGCGCCCTTGCCCTGCCTCACACCGTCCCCATCTCGGCTTCGCCATCACCCCGCACCATCACCATGAGCGACACCCCAGTCCCCACCCTCTACGAATGGCTGGGCGGCATTGCCGCGCTGCAGCGCCTGACCGAGCGCTTCTACGTGCGTGTGAAGGACGACGCGCTGCTGGGCCCCGTGTTCGCGCACATGAGTGGCGAGCACCCGGCGCACGTGGCCGCCTTCCTGGCCGAGGTGCTGGGCGGGCCGACGGCCTACTCCGAACAGCACGGCGGCCACCCGCACATGATCCGCCAGCACCTGAACCGTCACCTGGACCAGGCGCAGCGCCGCCAATGGGTGGCGCTGCTGCTGAGCACCGCCGACGAACTGGGCATGCCCGACGACCCGGAGTTCCGCTCCGCATTGGTGGGCTACCTGGAATGGGGCTCGCGGCTGGCCGTCATCAACTCGCAGCCCGGCGCCGTCGTGGACGCCGATGCGCCCATGCCCAAGTGGGGCTGGGGCGAGGTCAAGGGGCCTTACACGGGCTGAGCGCGCCGCGCCAAGGCGCGATGGGCATGCTGAAATCGCCGCTCGATTGGAGGCTTCCCATGAAACGTGTGACCGGTATCGGCGGCATCTTCTTCAAATCCCCCGACCCCAAGGCGCTGTCCGAGTGGTACCGGGTGCACCTCGGTCTCGAGGTCGAGGCCTGGGGCGGCGTCGCGTTCAGCTGGGCCACGCCGGACAACCCTGGCGGCACGGGCTCGACGAACTGGAGCCCGTTCAAGGCCGACACGACCTATTTCGCGCCCAGCGAGGCCAGCTTCATGGTCAATTTCCGCGTCGCCGACCTGCCGGCGCTGCTGCAGGCGCTGCGCGCCGAGGGCTGCAACGTGCTGGGCGGGCCGGACGAGTCGGAGTACGGCAAGTTCGGTTGGGTGCTGGACCCGGACGGCAACAAGGTCGAGCTCTGGGAGCCGCCCGCGGGGCAATAGCCGCGGCCGCGCGCCTCACTGGTTGATGGGCGGGCGCGGCGGCGGTTCCGACTCCGGCTCCGAGGCGGCCTCTTCGGGCGCTCTGACGCCGATGCGCGCGATGGCCATGTCGCCGGCGAACTCCGTGTAGAACCAGTCGCCGCCCTGCTGCACCAGGCCCTCGCTGGGCGGCGCCATCTGCGTGTTGGGCTGGCCCTTCAGCGCGACGGCCATCGTCGCCGCCCAGACCGGCAAGGCCAAGCCGCCGCCGGTCTCGCGTTCGCCCAGCGAGCGCGGCTGCGGATAGCCTATCCACACCGTGCCGACGCGCGAGGCCTGGAAGCCGCAGAACCAGGCGTCGACGGCATCGTTGGTCGTGCCCGTCTTGCCGTACAAGTCCCAGCGGCCGAGCAGGCTGCTGGCGCGCGCCGCCGTGCCCTCGCGCGCCACGGCGGCCAGCAGCTGCGACGTCATGAAGGCATTGCGCGGGCTGATGGCCCTGCGCAGGGGCGGCGGCTCGGCTTTGAAGAGCGTCTCGCCCTGCGCGTCCTGCACGCGCTGGATCAGCCAGCCGGTGGGCAGCTGGCCCTCGTTGGCAAAGGCGGCATAGGCCTGGGCCATCTGCAGCGGCGTGACGGCGCCGGTGCCCAGGGCGAGCGTGAGGTTCAGCGGCTGCCTGTCCTCGTCGATGCCAAAGCGCGCGGCCCAGGCGCGGGCGCGCTGCGGGCCCAGCGCCTGCGTGACGCGGATGGTCACCATGTTCTTGGACCGGGCCAGGCCCTGGCGCAGCGTCAGCGCCTCCTCGTACTGGCCGTCGTAGTTGCGCGGCGACCAGTCGCCCTGCTGGAAGGGCTCGTCGCTGACCAGCGTGCCCGCCCAGGCGCCCTGCTCGATCAGCGCCGAGTAGATGAAGGGCTTGAACGCCGAGCCCGGCTGGCGAAAGGCCTGCGTCGCGGAGTTGAACTGGTTGCGCGTGAAGTCGAAGCCACCCACCAGCGACCGGATGGCGCCGGTGGTCGGGTCCAGCGTGACGACGGCGCCCTCGGCCTGCGGCGTCTGGCTGAGCTGCCACTGCCCGCCCTTGGCCTCCAGCACGCGCAGCACGGCGCCGGGCTTCAAGCCTTGCAACGTGCGCAGCGCGGTGCCCTTCAGCGTGATGCGCTCACCATCGCCCAGCACCAGCTTGGCGGCGCTCTTGTCCAGGTCCAGCAGCACCGCGGTGCGCAGCTCGCCCAGGTCGGGATGGGCGTCGAAGGCCGCGTCAAGCACCTCGTCCAGGCTGTCGTCGCTGGGCAGGTCCACCGTCGCCTCGGGCCCGCGGAAGGGCTGGCGGCGCTCCAGCTCGAACAGCGCATGGCGCAGCGCCTCCTGCGCGGCGCTCTGCTCTGCATACAGCAGCGTCGTCGTCACGGTCAGGCCGCGCGTATAGGCGGCCTCGCCGAAGCGGGTCAGCATCTCCTGGCGCACCTGCTCGGCGGCGTGGTCGGCGATGCCGGCCATGCGCTTGGGGCGGTGGATGTCCAGCGGCTGCTCGCGCGCGGCCTTGGCCTGCTCGGCCGTGATCTGCCCCACGGCCGCCAGGCGGTCCAGCACGACGGCCTGGCGGCGCTTGGCGCGGCCCAGGTTCTGCACCGGGTTGAAGCCCATCGGGTTCTTGGGCAGGCCGACCAGCAGCGCCATCTCGCCGGTGCTGAGCTGGTCCAGCGTCTTGCCGTAGTAGCGCTCGGCCGCCGCCGCGAAGCCATAGGCGCGGTTGCCGAGAAAGATCTGGTTCATGTAGATCTCGAGGATCTGTTCCTTGTTCAGCGTGCGCTCGATCTTGATCGCCAGCAGCGCCTCGACGGCCTTGCGCGACCAGCGCTGCTCCTTGGACAGGAAGGTGTCGCGGGCCAGCTGCTGCGTGATGGTGGAGGCGCCGTGCAGCGGGCCGCTGTGCGTCAGGTTGCGCCACATCGCGCGCACGATGCCGCCGAAGTCCAGGCCCGAATGCGTCCAGAAATCGCTGTCCTCCACCGCCAGCAGCGCGTCCTGCATGGGCTTGGGAATGTCCTTCAGCGGCACGAAGCGGCGGCGCTCGGCGCCGAACTCGCCCAGCAGCTGGCCGTCGGCGCTCATCACGCGCAGCGGCTGATGGGGCTGGTAGTCGGTCAGCACGTCCAGCGCCGGTAGCTGCTGCCACAGGAAGATCGCGACGATGGCGCCAATGAGGACGAGAACGAGGGGCAGGCCCAGCAGGGCCAGCAGCAGCGGACGGTCCAGCAGAGCCTGGACCAGAGCGGAACGGCGCAGCACGTCGGGGGCTTACTTCTTGACCGGGTGGGCGCTGATGGCGCGGGCGAGGTCCTCGCGCTCCTCGCAGCCGGCCGGGCACAGCTGGGCCAGCACAGCCAGGCGCTTCTCGGCGCTGGCGACGTCGCCCTTCATCAGGTACAGCTCGCCGAGGTATTCGTTGGCGCCGCGGTGGCCGGGGTCCAGGCGCAGCGCTTCCAGGTAATGGGATTCGGCCGCCGCCAGGTCGGGCCGGGCCTGCTTGCGCAGGCTGTAGCCCATCAGGTTGTGCCAGTCGGCGCTGCCGGCCTGCGGCTGGGCGCGCAGCGCGCCGAGGGCGCCGGCCCAGTCCTTGGCCGCGATGAGGCGGCGCGGCGCAGCCAGCGCATCGGCCGTGGCGGACTGGCCCAGCGCCGGCGGCGGGCTCATGTCGGCGGCCCAGGCAGGGCTGGCCAGCAGCAGCGTGCTCAGGGTGGTCAGGGCAGTCAGGCGCATGTTGTCTCCTCGGTCGGATGGGGCAGCAGCTTAGCGCCCCGCGCCTGCAGCGCCGGGGGGCTGTCGTAAGTCATGGCGCCGCGCCGCCGTCGGCCACGGCCTCGGTTTCGTCGGCCGATGCACGGGCTTCGTCCGGCAACAGCTGACCGGCAACGCGGCGATCTTTAACTTTGCGCCATCGACCCACCCCCGCCCTCAAGGAGCCCCCATGAAAGCCTTCCTGCCCCTGCTGCTGCTCGCCGCCGCCCTCCCCACCTTCGCCGCACCCGCGGGCTGCCCGCAGGCGGGCGAGCAGCTGAGCGAATACCTGGCCAGCGCCAAGCAGCGCGTCGGCTCCGACGGCGAAGTGCGCGTCGAGTTCGAGGTCGGCGCCGACGGCCGCCTGCGCATCGTCGAGCTGGACGGTGCGCGCCGCTACCGCAGCTCCGTGCGCATCGCAATGCAGACGCTGGATTGCGAGGCCGGCACGCCGCAGCGCTACGTCCTTAACATCCGCTTCGCCGACCCCGCGCCGCGGGCCGTCGCGGCGGCCGCGTCCGCCACCGTCGCCCAGGCGACCCCACCCACGCCGCGCTGAACCCTCTGCACCCGATGCCGCCCGCAACGCCCGCCGACCGAGCCACCCTGCTGCGCTGGCGCGCGCTGCTGGCGGCCGCGGCCTTGAGCGCGGCGCTGGCGCTGGCGCTGCTGCTGCCGGGGCTGGTGCGCTGCGCGCTGTGGCCGGCGCAGGAGGGTGACGAGAGCTGCCACGCCAAGGTGGGGCTCAGCGGTGGCCTGGGCCTGGCCGTGATGCTGTGGGGGCTGTGGCTGGGCGCGGCGCTGACGCAGCGCTGGCTGCCGCGCGCCGGCAACGCGCGGCGCTGGGGCCTGGCGGCGCAGATCGGCGGGCTGACGCTGGTGTTCGCGCTGCTGAACCGGGTCGTCCACACCGTGGGCGGGCCCGACGGCCAGCTCAGCCCCTACACGCTGCAGGTGCTGGTGACCTTTGCCGCCTGCGTCTGCCTGGGGCTGGAATACCGCCAGCGCGGCCACAGCGGCCAAGTGGATGCCGACGACCTGCAGCGCAACGCGCACGACCAGATCTGCCGCGTCGATGCGGCGCGCGCGGCGCTGCTGCAGGCGCAGGTCGAGCCGCATTTCCTGTTCAACACGCTGGCCCACCTGCGCCGCCTGGCCCGCACCGACGCCAGCGCCGCGCACCTGATGCTGGGCGACCTGCGCCGCTACCTGGCCGCCGCGCTGCCCGAGCTGCGCCAGGCCGAAACGCCGCTGGCGCGCGAGCTGGAGCTGGTGCGCGCTTTCCTGGCCTTGCACCAGCGCCGCATCGGGCCGGAGCGCCTGACGCTGCGTTTCGACGTCGCGCCCGGGCTGGACGACGTCATCGTGCCGTCCACCTGCCTGCTGACGCTGGCCGAGAACGCGATCAAGCACGGCATCGGCCCGCGGGTGGACGGTGGCGAGATCTGCGTGCGCGCCGGGCCCGACCCCGACGAGCCCAGGCTGCTTCGCCTGGAGGTGGCCGACACCGGCGCCGGCATGGGCAGCGGCAGCGGCAGCGGCACGGGCCTGGCCACGCTGCGCGCACGGCTGGCAGCGGCCCACGGCGCCGCAGCCAAGCTCAGCCTGCACCTCAACCAGCCGCGCGGCCTGATCGCCCGCGTCCAGGTGCCGTGGCCTTGACGGAGTTGCGCCTGCAGGCCGGCGATCCGGGCTGGATGCTGCTCGTCGGCGCCGCCACGCTGGTGGCCAACGGCACGCCGCTGGGCAACGCGATGTCGGCCGGCGAGACCTTGAATGCGCTGGCCTACAACGTCATCCAGTTCGGCATCCCCGCGGTGCTGCTGCTGCGCCTGGCCGACGCCCTCGTCGACGCCGGCCGGCTGCCGGCCTGGCCGGCCTATGTCGGCGTCGTCGCGCTGACCGTCGTTGGCGGCATCTGGGTCATCGCGCCGCGCCTGTACCCGTGGCTGGGCAAGGCCGACTGGTGGACCTGGGAGAACGACTTCGCGCTGGCCAGCACGACGCTGATCTGGCATGGGCTGGGCGTGGCCGTCTATGTGCAGCTGCGCTTCTCGCAACGCGCCCAGGCGCGGCTGGTCACGCTGCAGCACGCCGCCGAGCGGCGCGAGCGCCAGCTGGCCGCGACGCAGCTCCTGGCGCTGCAGGCGCGCGTGGACCCGGCGCTGCTGTCCGAGCGCCTGGCCGCCATCGACGCCGAGCTGCTGAGCCAGCCGCTGCGCGCGCAGGCGCGGCTGGCGGCGCTGATCGAGCTGCTGCGCGCGCTGCAGCCGCACGTGGAGGCCGAGGTGTCGACGCTGGCGCGCGAGATCACGGCGCTGCACGCCTACGCCCGGCTCGTCAGCGCCGACGCCCAGCACACCGAGCGCCTGCACTTCGCGGCGCTGGCCGACCCGCCCGACTGGCCGCTGGCGCCCATGGTGCTGCTGCCACTGGTGCGCCCGCTGCTGGATGACGGCACGACGCTGTGGAGCCTGTCGTTGCACAGCGGTGCCGGCTCGGCCGAGCTGCGCCTGCAAGCCCTGGGGCCCGACGCCGAACGCACGCGGCGCGCGGCCGGGCGCGTGCCGCTGGCCGAGCTGGCCCAGCGCCTGCGCGCCGTGCACGGCCGCGAGGCGTCGCTGGCGCTGGTTGTTGAAGAATTGCCGCTGTTCCGATTGACCTGGCCCCTACCGACATGACCCGCATCCTGATCGCCGAAGACGAGGCCTTGCTGGCCGCCGAGATCCGCGAGGAGCTGCTGCGCCAGTGGCCCGAGGCGCAGGTCATCGCGATGGCGCGCGACGGCCATGAGGCGCTGCGGCTGGTCGAGCAGTTCTCGCCCGAGGTCTGCTTCCTGGATGTGCAGATGCCGGGGCTGTCGGGCCTGCAGGTGGCGCAGCTGACCGGCCGCCGCGCCCACATCGTCTTCATCACGGCCCATGAGCGCTACGCGGTGCAGGCCTTCGACGAGGGCGCGGTGGGCTATCTGCTGAAACCCCTGGACCCGGTGCGCATGGCCAAGACGCTGCTGCGGCTGAAGGAGCGCCTGACGCAGCCGCCGGCCGACCTCGGCGGGCTGGGCGCGCGCACGGCGGCGGCCAGCGAGCCGCTGCGCTGGATCACCGTGCAGCGTGGCAAGGAGCTGCAGCTGATCACCGTCGAGGACGTGGCCTATTTCCGTGCCGACCACAAATACGTCGCCGTCGTCACGGCCGACACCGAGGCGTTGATCTCGCTGCCGCTGAAGGAGCTGGTGCAGCGGCTGGACGGTGAGCACTTCTGGCAGGTTCACCGCTCCACCATCGTCAACGCGCACGCCATCAAGTCGGTCAGCCGCTCACTGAGCGGCAAGCTCAGCATCGCGCTGAAGACGCGGCCGGAGACCTTGGAGGTCAGCCCGGCCTACGCGCACCGGTTCAAGCAGCTGTGAGGCCGAACAGCTCGGCGGCATTGCCCCAGGCGATGCGCTGTGCGACCTCCGCCGGCAGCTGGCCCAGCCAGGCGCGGTAGTCCGCGAACAAGCCCTCGTAGTGCTGCCAGCGCTGCGTGACCCAGGTGTCGGAGCCGATCAGGAAACGGCCCGCCTGACGGGTCAGCAGCGCGCGCCAGTCGTCGCTGAGCTTGTCATCGAAGGTCAGCCCGGGACGGTAGGACAGCTCGCCGCGCAGGCCCGGGTGTTTGGCCAGCAGCTCGCGCACGCGCGGTACCGGCTCGCCGGAAATGCCCGTGTGCGCCCAGATCAGCGACGCCCCCGGCGCATGGCCCAGCAGCTTGTCCACCGCCACGTCGTCCACATGTGCCAGCACCGTCAGGCCGCGCTCGCGGGCCAGCTTCATCAGCGCGATGGCCGTCGGGCCGTCCGCGTTGGCGCTGTCGTAGAGGTGGAACTCGCCCAGGCCGCGGAACGGCCCGGCCGGGCTGCCGCGCGCAAGCAGCTCCAGCACCATGCGGCGGATGCTGTCGTCGGCGAACCAGCCGCTGTAGTCGGCGCGGTTGCGGTACAGGCGGATGAAGGGCACCCACTGCGGCCCGGCCTCGGCAACCAGACGCAGCGTGCCGTCGTTGGGCCGGCTGTTGACCAGCGCACCGCGCACGCCCGCGCGGGCCATGCGCGCCAGCACGTCTGCCGGCGGGTGGGGCGCTTGCGCGTCGTCGTTGTAGTGCAGGTGGGCGTCGAACAACGGGCCGCGGTAGCCGCCATCGGCGCCGGCACCCAGCGGCAGGCCGGCCAGCAGCAGCGCGCGACGCCTCAACATCAGACCGCGCGCTCTGCGGCGGCAATGAGGCGGCTGATGCGCGACACCGACAGGCCCAGCTGGGCGGCCAGGTCGGTCATCGCGATGCCGCCTTCGGCGTGGGCCAGCCACAGCGCCTGCTCGCGGATGCCACCGGCGCGCTTGAGCCACTCCGCCCAGCTGATGCGCGCGACGCGCTTGGGCGCGATGGCGGCGGCCCGCATGCGCTGGGCGAACTCGGCGTCGCCCAGGAAGATCTGCTCGCGCAGCCGGCCCGGCCACAGCTGCAGGCCCGGCTCCGACGCGACCAGGCGCGCATAGCGGTCGCCCGCCAGGCGGTGCTGGGCGGGTGTCACCGCCGGGCGGCCCAGCAAATGGGTGTGCAGGCCATCGACGTCCAGCCAGTCGGGCGCAGCGTCCAGGCCGGCCAGCGCCCGGAAGCTGGAGCCGCGCCAGTCCGCCGCGCCGCGCGCCAGGCCCAGGCGCACCGGGTTCAGGTCGACCCAGCGGCAGGCGTCCAGCAGGTGGCGCTCGCGGTCGACCAGCACGGCATGGAAACGGCCGCGAAACAGCGGCCCGCTGAAGCGGTGGCGGCGCTGGTGGTGCTGGGTGTAGACGCCGTTCACATGCCGCATCAGCTGCGACAGGTTGGCGCGGCGCGTGAACAGCAGCAGGTCGTAATGCTCCGGCATCAGCGCATAGGCCAGCGCCTGGGCATCGAAGCGGTGCAACGCCTGGGCCAGCAGAGCGCGCATCTCGGCGCGGTCGGTTTCATCGGCGAAAGCGGGCCGGCCGCTCTCGAACGGGCAATGGGCGCCGATCAGATAGACCGCGCCGGCAATCTCGAGTCGAGCGGGCCGCGCCATGCAGTGACCTTAAGGCGCAGCGCGAGGAATGGCAAGATAGCCCAATGAAGACGCATCAAATCGAAATCCAGAAGTTCAAGGCCGCGTCCGCCAACCAGCACGGCCAGCTCATGTTCAAGGTCGACGCGCTGGTCTCCGGCAAGACGCCGGTCGAGGGCATCGAGCCCAGCAGCGTCATCCTGATGACGGAGCAGAACGCCCGCGTGCTGATGGCCTTGCTGAAGGCGCAGCTGGTCGAGCTGGACAGCAAGAAACCCAAGAGCCGCCACGGCCGCCACGGCTGAAATCGCGAGCCAAAACACCACACCCATGAACTACCCCCACTACAACCCGGCCTCCGACAACCGCCCGCTCTCCGACGAGGAGGTCAACGACGTCGACGAACTGCTCGCGGCCCTGCCCACCGACGCGGCGATGAATGTCGAGGCGCTGGACGGTTACCTCGCCGGCCTGCTGCTGACGCCCGGCCGCCAATTGGCCGACCTGCCCGGCGAGGCCTGGCTGCCGCCCATCTGGGGCGGTGACGGCGAGCCGGATCCCGCCCCCTTTGCCAGTGGCAAGCAGCGCAAGAAGGTCACGCTGCTGGTGCTGCGGCACCTGCACTCCATCGCGATGGCCTGGACCCACCAGCCGCAGGCTTGGGAGCCCATCTTCAGCTTTGCCGAGGGTGACGACGAGGACACCGAGTACGCCGACGCGGAAGACTGGGCGGCTGGCTTCCTGCTGGCGGTGGACCTGGCGCCGGACGCCTGGGAACCGCTGTTCGACGGTGACGCGACGGCCCCGCTGCTGGCGCCCATCGCCGCCCTGGGTGGCGAGGACGGCGCGCTGGCCGAGGGCTCGGCCGCCGAGCGAGACGCGGCCAGCCGGACGATTCCTGACGCCATGCTGGCGTTGTGGGCGTTACGGCAGCAGGCCTGATCCCCCCAACGTAGGTGGCGCGCAGGCGCTGGTTTAGGTCACACTCGGCCCATGTTCCACACGCTGCTTGCCGCCACCGGCCTCGCCGTCTGCATCGCGCTGGCGCTGCACATGGCCTTGCCCTACCGCGCGCGGGCCCGGGTGGACGCCGGCGTGGCACGCCTGGGCAGCTGGGTGCAGGCGCAGATTGACCGCGCCACCGGCTGGCGCCGCCGCCAGCGCCAGACGCGCGCCGCGGCGCTGGAGGCCGAGCGCGTCATCCGCCGTGCCCGCGAGTCATCGCAGCACGGGGACGGCCGCCTGGACGGCGAATGGGACGGCAACGTCTACCGCCCGAAGAGCTTCGAGAAGCCCAAGAAGCCCCACTGAAGCCGCTCAGTCGCCGGACTGCTGCAGCTTCCACATCTCCGCATAGCGCCCACCCCGGGCCAGCAGCGCGTCGTGGCGGCCGCGTTCGATGATGCGGCCCTGTTCCAGCACCAGGATCTCGTGCGCGTCCACCACCGTCGACAACCGGTGGGCGATGACCAGCACGGTCTTGTTCTGCCCGACCGACTCCAGTTCGGCCTGGATGGCGCGCTCGTTGGTGGAGTCCAGCGCCGACGTGGCTTCATCAAAAATGAGGATGGGCGGGTTCTTCAGCAGCGTGCGGGCGATGGCCACGCGCTGCTTCTCGCCGCCTGACAGCTTCAGGCCGCGCTCGCCGACCATGGTGTCGTAGCCCAGCGGCGTGGCGCTGATGAAGCCATGGATGTACGCGGCACGCGCCGCCCCCTCCACCTCCTCCTGGCTGGCGCCGGGCCGGCCGTAGGCGATGTTGTAGGCCACCGTGTCGTTGAACAGCACGGTGTCCTGCGGCACGATGCCGATGGACTTGCGCAGGCTGGACTGCGTCACCGCGCGGATGTCCTGGCCGTCGATGCGGATCTGGCCGCCGTCGATGTCGTAGAAGCGGTACAGCAGCCGCGCCAGCGTGCTCTTGCCCGAGCCGCTGGGGCCCACGACCGCGACCTTCTTGCCGGCCGGGATCTCGAAGCTGACGCCGTGCAGGATGGGCCGCACCGGGTCGTAGGCGAACTGCACGTTGTCGAACACGACGCCGCCGCCGGCCACCGCCAGCTCGACCGCGCCGGGCGCATCGGCCACCTCGCGGTCGCGGTCCAGCAGCAGGAACAGCTTCTCGATGTCGGTCAGCGCCTGCTTGATCTCGCGGTAGATGACGCCCAGGAAGTTCAGCGGGATGTAGAGCTGGATCATGAAAGCGTTGACCATGACCAGGTCGCCCAGGCTCATGTGCCCCTGCACCACGCCTTGCGTGGCGCGCCACAGCATCAGCACCAGCGCCGTGGCGATGATGAGCTGCTGGCCGGTGTTGAGCAGCGACAGCGTCGTCTGTGACTTGAGCTGGGCGCGGCGCAGCTTCTCCAAGCTCTCGTCGTAGCGCGTGGTCTCGAAGCCTTCGTTGTTGAAGTACTTGACGGTCTCGTAGTTCAGCAGCGAGTCGATGGCCCTGCTGTGCGCGACCGAGTCCAGTTCGTTGAGCGTCTTGCGGAACTTGGTGCGCCACTCGGTGACGACGACCGTGAAGCCGATGTAGACCACCAGCGCGGCGATGGTGATGCCGGCGAACCAGACATCGAACTTGACGGCCAGCAGCGTCAGCACCAGCACCACCTCGATCAGCGTCGGCACGATGCTGTACAGCGAGTAGCTGATCAGCGAATGCACCGCCCGCGTGCCGCGCTCGATGTCGCGCGTCATGCCGCCGGTCTGGCGCTCCAGGTGGAAGCGCAGCGACAGCTCGTGCAGGTGCCGGAACACCTGCAGCGAGATGCTGCGCGCCGTGCCCTCGGTGGCCTTGGCGAAGATCAGCTCACGCAGCTCGGTGAACAGCGACGTCGACAGCCGCAGCGCGCCATAGGCCAGCAGCAGGCCCAGCGGCACGACCAGCAAGGCCTGCGGCTGGCCGGGCTTGATGTCGAGCGTGTCGATGAGGTTTTTCAGCAGCAGCGGCACGCCGACATTGCTGACCTTGGCGCCGATCATGAAGGACAGCGCCAGCGCCACGCGCCAGCGGTAGCGCCACAGATAGGGCACGAGGCGGCCGACGGTGCCCCAGTCGCCACGCGGTGCTGGAGCGGTGCCAGCGGGTGGCACGGATGATGCTGAAGTGAGGGATCGCAAGCGCAGGACCGAGAATGAAAGACGAAATCAAGGACGAATTGTCCCAAGTGAATGCCATGACGCAGGATTCAAGCTCTGTTCAACCCTATGCCGGCCAACGTGAACTGGTGCTGCGCGTGATGCCCATGCCTGCCGATTCGAACGCCAACGGCGACATCTTCGGCGGCTGGATCATGGCCCAGGTGGACATCGCCGGCTCCATCATGCCGGCGCGCATCTCGCGCGGCCGCGTCGCGACCGTGGCGGTCAACGAGTTCGTCTTCAAGCAGCCGGTCTCCATCGGCGACCTGCTGAGCTTCTACGCCACCGTCACGCGCGTGGGCCGCACGTCCATCACCGTGCACGTGGAGGTGATGGCCGAGCGCGACCCGGAGAACCTGCACGTGGTCAAGGTGACCGAGGCCAACCTGACCTACGTCGCCATCGACCGCGAGGGCAAGCCCCGGCTCGTCTCGGCCTGAGCGCCCCGCGCCCAAGCCAGGGGGGCCTTCGCCCAGCCCTCAGGGCGTCACGACCAGGTCGACCGCGTCGTAGGACAGGCCCGGGCTCAGGTAGCTGCTGCCCGAGGTGCCGCTGACGACGTTGATCGTCAACGTGTTGGTGCCCGCAACCAGCGCGGTCGACGGGATGTCGAAGCGGTAGAGCCGGTTGACGCCGCGGTAGGTGCCCACGGTCAGGTTGCGCGAGCCCTTGGGCGGCGCCGTTGGAATGGCCGACGTCCAGCCGTTGACGGTGATCTGCGGGCGGGCGCCATTGAAGTCGGCCGTCGTGCCGATGCGCAGCGTCAGGTTCTGCACCTGGGCGCTGGTCAGCGTGAACTGGATGACGCGCGCGTTGTTGACGTCCTTCCATTGATAGGCCGGGAAGCCGCTCGCCGCGCTGGACGAGCCCACGACGAATGTGGCTGGCAGCCAGCTGCTCATGCGCACGTCAGTCGGGTGCATGGTTGTCAGCTTGCCGCCGTTCAGGAACTCGGCCGGCAAGCCGTCCCAGCCGCCGATGCGCCACAGCGCGGCGGTGCTGGCCGGGTCGGCATTGATCACCAGTGTGTTCAACGTGGTGGTGCCACCCGCCGTCACCGTCACGCTGCCGCTGTAGACGGCCAACTCGTTCTTGTAGACGGTGAGCGTGTAGGTGCCGGGCCGCATGCCCGTGCTCTTGAAGAAGCCGTTGTTGGCCAGGTTCGCGGAAGCCCAGTACTGGGCCTGGCTGTTCGCAAAACCCACCGTGTAGCCGTAGGCCGGGTCCGTGCCGGACAGCCCCACGCCGGCCACGGCGCCGCGGCCGGCAGGCGCCACGTAGCCGTTCAGCCCCATCACGGCGAACCAGCTGGTGTCGGGCGCCGATGGCGCGCCGCCGGCCGTGAACATCAGCGTGTAGCTGTTGAGCACGCCCATGCGGAAGGCCTCGGTCTGGCCTTCGCCGTAGTTGACGATGTAGGTCAGCTCGTTGTTGGTGGACGTGATCTGGTTGAGCAGGCTGCGATAGAACGGCCCGCCGGAGTTGCCTTCGTTGCCGTCGCGGTAGAACCACAGCCCCACCGTGCCGGCGCTGTTCAGGCCGCCGAAGTACTGCCAGTCCTTGAGCCGCATGTTCGAGTAGTGCTTGGAGCGCGTCTGCCCGGCATTGGCGCTCGCGCTGGAGAAACCGAACACGTCGCTCGCTTCGACCGTCGTGTCGGTGCCGCGCAGGTCCTGTGGCCAGCTGCCGTTGCTGGCGAGGCCCCCGGGCACGCCCGCCGCCGGCCCCTTGGCCAGCGCCGCGATGGGCACGCGCACGATGAAGCGCACCAGGTTCAGCGTGTCGGGCTCCTCGGTGAAATAGGTGCCGATGTAGACGCGCGGCTCGCCGCTCTTGGCCATGTAGTAGTGCTTGAGCACGCCACCGTTGGCGCTGAAGACGGTGACCGTGATCTTCACGTAGGCGCCGCCGCTGACCACGCCACCATCGGCCGTGGAGGCCGACGTCGCCACGCCGGTGCTGCTGATCATCTGGGCCTGCACGTCCACGGCCGAGACGTTGCTGTAGAGGTAGTCGAAGCCGGAGTTCAGCTGCGAGCCCCGGCTCGCGTCGGCGTATTGCACGCCGTTGTAGAGGATGCTGGACAGGTCACCCTTGGACTGGGTGCTGACGCCGTTGTCATAGGCCATGACCTTGAACACCAACCCGCCCCCCGTGTCCACCTGGTATTGCACCTTGGCCGAGCTGCCGCCGTCATACAGCGTGGTCAGGTTGAAAGCGGCCATGGCGGGCACGGCCACGGTCATCAGGCCACCCGCGAGCGCGAGTGCGCCCAGCCGACGAAGCTGCCGGCAGAGTCTGTCGATCCACATGTTTGTCTCCGTTGGATCCGACCGTCTGTACGGCTGGCGCGGCCGGTATTACCGCGTGATTGCGGCGCGCGCAGTCTAGGAAGCCGCCGGTCGCCGTAGCACTCAAGTTGTTGAGCGGATCGCAACCTGCGGTAAGGCCGCCACGATGTGCTCGACCAGCGCCTCGGCCCACAGCGCATAGCCGCGCGGGCCGGGGTGGAAGCCGTCGATGGCCATCAGCGCGGCGGCGTCGCGCTGCATGGCCTCGGGCAGGTGCACGACGTGACGCGAGGCGTGTGCCGAGACCTGCGCCGTCAAGGCCGCGTTGAAGCGTGCCGCCTGACGGCCGAAGAACCAGCGCAGCGGCTGCGGCAGCAGCGGGAAGGCCTGCATGGGCGGCGCCGCGCAGTGCAGGCTCAGCCGCACGCCCGCGCGGTCGCGCGCCAGCGTGTCGATGGCGTCCAGCGCCGCCAGCGCCTCGGTCGGCGCCACCTGGTCCACGACGTCATTGACGCCCAGCGCCGTGATCAGCACATCGGCCCCCGCCAGCTCGGTGGCCTGCAACTGCGCCAGCGCCTGGGCGCTGCGGTGGCCGCTGGTGGCGACCAACTGCCAGCCGACGGGGCGACCCAGGCGGTCGGCCAGCGCCCGGGCCAGGCGTCCGGCCAAAGCCTCGTCCTGATGGGCCGCGCCGACTCCGGCAGCCGATGAGTCACCGACGATGAGCAGCCGCAGCGTGCCGCCCGCCCTCGAGCGCTCGCCCGCCGCCTCGGGCAGGCGCAGCGCCGTGGCGCGCACGCGGGTACCCTGCCAGAGCAGCACGGGGCCCAGCAGCCATTTGGCCAGCGTCAGCTGCACGGGCGGGGCCCTCCACATGTAACGGCGTCAGCCATGTCCGACTCCAAGCTCCCGCGTCGTCCTTCACGGCGCCAAAGGCCGCGGCCCTAGTCTGCAAGCGTCCGCCTTCAAGGCGTCAACCGTGAGGAGTCCGACATGCTGCGTTACGCCATCATCTTCTTTGTCATCGCCCTGATTGCCGCTGTGTTCGGCTTCACGGGCATCGCCGCCAGTGCGGCCGGCTTTGCTCAGCTGCTGTTCTACGGCTTCCTGATCCTGGCCGTCATCGGCTTGATCATTGGCCTGGTGCGACGCTGACGCTCACTCGAACTTGGAAAAGTCCGGCGCGCGTTTCTGGAAGAACGCCTGGAAGGCCTCCATGGCTTCCGGGCTTCTCAGCCGCGCGCCGAAGATCTCGGCCTCGCGCGCAATGGCCGCCTTGACGGCTTCTCGCTGAGGCTCGCGGATCAACCGCTTGCTGTCACGCACGGCGCCCGGCGCGAGGTTGTTGAAGCGCTCGGCAATGCGCCTGGCGTGGTTGACCACTTCGCTGCCCGGCAGCACACGGTTGGCAATGCCGCATTCCACGGCTTGCTCGCCCGTGAAGGGGTCGCCCAGCAGCAGCTTCTCGGCCGCGCGGCGGTTGCCGATCAATTGCGGCAGCACGACGCTGGACGCGAACTCCGGCACCAGGCCCAGCGCCACGAAGGGCATGGCTAGGCGTGCGTCGTCGGCCACGAACACCAGATCGCAATGCAGCAGCATGGTCGTGCCGATGCCGATGGCCGCGCCGGTCACGGCAGCGACGACGGGCTTGCCGCAGTCCACCAGCGCGTGCATGAACTGGAACGTCGGCGCGTCCTCGCCACGCGTGGGGCCGGCCATGAAGTCTTCGAGGTCGTTGCCCGACGTAAAGATGCCCGGCTGGCCGGTGATCAGCACGGCGCGCACGGCCTTGTCCGCGTCCGCAGCGCGCAGCGCATCGGCCATGCTTTGGTACATGGCCTGGGTGATGGCGTTCTTCTTCTCGGGCCGGGCGATCTCGATGGTGGCAACGCCGTTGACGGTGTAGCTCTTGATGGTCATGGGACGGTCCTTCAGGCGGTAGCAGTCTTGGCGTGGAATTGCGTCCAGTGATTCGCCAGGTGCATCAAATGGGCTCGCTCGTACTGCGGCTTGGTCAGCTCGCCGTAGGCGAAATGAGGCCGCAGCGTACCGTTGAATTGCGCGAAGGCGTCCATCGCGTCCAGCAGCCGTTGCACCGATGTCTTCAGCGCCTGTGACGCATCGAGTGCGGGCGCGCCCGGGATGGGTTCGTCCAGGCTGTGGCTCATCGCGCCCCGAGCGTTGAACACGGCAAACGCCGCCGAGCCGATGGAGGAACGGAACCAGGCGCCCTTCAGCGCCGGAAAGCCCTGCATCGAGAACTCGATGCTCTGCGCCAGGTGCTGGATGACCTGGCTGAGGTTCCAGGGGTTGTCCTGCACGACCTTCTCGGTGAACAGCAGCTCCAGCACAGCCTGCTGCGCACCCTTCCAGGTCGTGAAGGTCTTCAGCCTGCCGGTGCAACCGGCAAGCTGGGTCGCGGCCGGCGCCGCCAGCAACACCGTGGTGGTCTTGAGCGCGCGGCGGCGGTCCATGGCTTACAGCCTTTCGAAGATGCCGGCAGCGCCCTGGCCGGCGCCCACGCACATCGTCACCATGCCGTATTTGCCGCCCGTGCGGCGCAGGCCGTGGATGACCGAGGCCGCGCGGATGGCACCGGTGGCGCCCAGCGGGTGGCCCAGCGCGATCGCGCCGCCGTTCGGGTTGACCTTGGCGCGGTCCAGCTCGATGCCCTTGCTGTCCAGGTCGTTCAGCACGGCCAGCGACTGCGCGGCGAAGGCTTCGTTCAGCTCGATCCAGTCCAGGTCGGCGGCGGTGATGCCGGCGGCCTTCAGCGCGACGGGGATGGCGGCGATGGGGCCGATGCCCATGATCTCGGGCGGCACGCCGCGCACGGCGAAGGACACGAAGCGGGCCAGCGGCGTCAGGTTGTAGCGCTTCAGCGCGGCTTCGCTGACGATCAGCAGGCCGCCCGAACCGTCGGAGGTCTGCGAGCTGTTGCCGGCGGTGACGCTGCCCTTGGCGGCGAACACGGGCTTGAGCTTGGCCAGGCCTTCCAGGCTGGTGTCGGGGCGGGCGCCTTCGTCGAGCTTGACGGTGCGGGTCTTGGTGTTGACGGTGCCGTCAGCCAGGTTGGGCGTGCGCTCGATGACGTCGAACGGCGTCATCTCGGCGTCGAAGTGGCCGGCGGCCATGGCGGCCACGGCGCGGCGGTGCGATTCCACCGAGAACGCGTCCTGCGCCTCGCGACTAATCTTCCACTGCGCGGCGACCTTCTCGGCCGTCAGGCCCATGCCGTAGGCGATGCCGATGTTCTCGTCCTTCTCGAAGATCAGCGGCGACAGACTGGGCTTGTTGCCGCCCATCGGGATCATGGACATCGACTCGACGCCGCCGGCGAACATCACATCGGCTTCGCCGACGCGGATGCGGTCCGCGGCCATCTGCACGGCGGTGATGCCGGAGGCGCAGTAGCGGTTGATCGTCACGCCGCCGATGGTCGGGCCCAGGCCCGCCAGCACCGAGGCCACGCGGGCAATGTTCATGCCCTGCTCGCCTTCGGGGAAGGAGCAGCCGACGATGGCGTCTTCAATGGCCGCCGGGTCCAGGCCCGGGGCTTGCGCCAGCACGGCCTGCATGACCTTGACGAGCATCTCGTCGGGGCGGGTGTTCTTGAAGTAGCCACGGCCGCTCTTGCCGATGGGCAGACGGGTGGCGGAGACGATGTAGGCGTCTTGGACTTGCTTGCTCATGTTTGTTCCTTTCAAGCCTGGGGCTTTTCTTTGGGCACCCAGGCCCAGACAAATTCACACTCGATCGGCTCGATGCCGGCTTCGTCGGTCACGGTCACGGCGACCCGCACTTCACCCTTGGTTTCGCTGGCCATGCTGAAGCGCTGCGCCGCGGTGAGGTGCGCCTTGGCGACGAGACCGCCGGTGGCGCGCTTCCTGAAGTTGACCTGCAGCGACTTGCACAGCGGCAGGCAGTCGTCGCGCACATTCATGCCCACCACCATGCCGGTCGCGGTTTCAGCCAGCAACGACATGGCGGCCGCGTGCACACCCTTGATGTGGTTCTGCACGGGGCGCTTGTTGGCGACGCGGATCTCGCTGCGCTCGGGGGTGAGCGTGACGAAGTCCAGCCCCGCCGTGCCGGTGAAGGGCACGGCTCGGCGCAGCGCCAAGTTGCGGACGACGCCACGCAGCGGGCCGGGCAGGCCATCCAGCTTGGTGAGCGTGCGTTGAAGCCGGTTCATGCTCGTGCTTAGTTGCGCACCGGCTTGCCGGTTTGCAGCATGCCCATGATGCGTTCCTGCGTCTTGGGGTTGTCCAGCAGCGAGCAGAAGTGCTTGCGCTCCAGCGCCATCAGGTACTCCTCGGTGACGAGGGAACCGGCTTCGACTTCGCCACCGCAGACCACGTCGGCGATCGCCGCAGCCAGGTGGTAGTCGTGCGCGCTGACGAAGCCGCCGTCGCGCATGTTGGCGACCTGGCCCTTGATCGTCGCGATGCCGCTGCGGCCGGCGACCGGGAACAGCGCCTTGTGCGGCGGGCGGTAGCCGGCCTCGGACATGCCGATGGCGGTGGCCGTGGCCACGTGCAGCAGCTCGTCCTTGTGCGGCACGATGATGTCGCTGTCGAGCAGGAAGCCGTTCTTCTTGGCTTCGTGCGCCGACGTCGCGACCTTGGCGGTGGCCGCGGTCAGGAAGCCATCCTTCAGGAAGCTCAGGATGTCGGCACCGGCATTGCCGGCCGCAGCCATCTCGGCGGCGCGGCGGGCGATGTAGGTCAGACCGCCGCCGCCGGGCACCAGGCCCACGCCGACTTCGACCAGGCCGACATAGCTCTCGACATGCGCGACACGGCGTGCGCAATGCACGGCCAGTTCGGCGCCACCGCCCAGCGCCAGGCCGCGCATCGCGGCGACGACCGGCACGCTGGCGTAGCGCAGGCGCAGCATCATGTCCTGCAGCTTCTTCTCTTCCGGCGCGATGCCCTTGCTGCCCATCTTCATGAAGACGGGCATCAGGCTTTCCAAGTTGGCGCCGGCCGAGAACACGTCGTCCGGCGACCAGATCACCAGGCCCTTGTAGTCGGCTTCGGCGATCTCAACAGCCTTCAGCAGGCCTTCAGTGACAGCCGGGCTGATCAGGTGCAGCTTGGCGGTGATGGAGGCGATGACGACGTTGCCGTCCAGCGTCCAGACGCGCACTTCGTCGTTCTTGAACAGCTCGGTGCCCGACTTCAGCGGGTCGGCGGCGCCGGTGCCCAGCAGCGATTCGCGGAAGGCCTGGCGGGCGTAGACCGGCAGCTCGCTGCGCGGCTTGAACTTGCCCTCGGCGGCGCTCCACGAGCCCTGCGGCGTGTGCACGCCACCGGCTTCGGCCACGGGGCCTTCGGTGACCCAGGCCGGCAGCGGTGCGCTGGACAGCGTCTTGCCTTCGGCGATGTCGGCGGAGATCCACTCGGCGACCTGCTTCCAGCCGGCGGCTTGCCACAGCTCGAACGGGCCTTGCTGCGTGCCAAAGCCCCAGCGCATCGCGAAATCGATCTCGCGCGCGGTGTCGGCCACGGTGTTCAGGTGCACGGCGGCGTAATGGAAGCTGTCGCGCAGGATGGCCCACAGGAACTGGGCTTGCGGGTTGGTCGATTCCCGCAGCAGCTTCAGGCGGTCGGCCGGCTGCTTCTTCAGCATGCGGGCGACGATCTCGTCGGCCTTCTTGCCGCCGGCGACGTAGTCACCCGTGGCGAAGTCCAGGCGCTGGATGTCCTTGCCGACCTTCTTGTAGAAACCGGCGCCGGTCTTCTGGCCCAGCGCGCCCTTCTCGATCAGGCCGGCCAGCACCTTGGGCGTGGCGTACGTCGAGTAGAACGGGTCGTCCTTCAGGTTGTCCTGCATCGTCTTGACGACGTGGGCCATGGTGTCCAGGCCGACGACGTCCGCGGTGCGGAAGGTGCCGCTCGATGCGCGGCCCAGCTTCTTGCCGGTCAGGTCGTCGACGACGTCCACGCTCAGGCCGAACTTCTCGGCCTCGATCATCGTGGCCATCATGCCGGCGATGCCGACGCGGTTGGCGACGAAGTTGGGCGTGTCGTGCGCGCGCACGACGCTCTTGCCCAGCGACGTGGTGACGAAGGCTTCGAGCTGGTCGAGGATTTCCGGCTGCGTGGTCGGCGTGTTGATCAGCTCCACCAGCGCCATGTAGCGCGGCGGGTTGAAGAAGTGGATGCCGCAGAAGCGCGGCTTGATTTCCTCGGGCAGCACTTCGCTGAGCTTGGTGATGCTCAGGCCCGACGTGTTGGACGCGACGATGGCGTGCGGCGCAACGAACGGCGCGATCTTGGTGTACAGATCCAGCTTCCAGTCCATGCGCTCGGCGATGGCCTCGATGATGAGGTCGCAGCCCTTCAGCACGTCGAGGTGCTCTTCGTAGTTGGCCTGCTGGATCAGCGCGGCTTCGACGCTGTCCCCCAGCGGCGCGGGCTTGAGCTTCTTCAGGCCGTCGACGGCCTTGGTGACGATGCCATTCTTGGCGCCTTCCTTGGCGGGCAGGTCGAACAGCACGACCGGCACCTTGCAGTTGACCAGGTGGGCCGCGATCTGCGCGCCCATCACGCCGGCGCCGAGCACGGCGACCTTGCGGACTTGGAATCGACTCATGGGTTCTATCTCCTAAAGATATTCGTTCAGTTCACTCGACGCGAATCCACGTCTGCGTGCGGTAGAAGGGGCCGATGTAGCCGCGCATCTCCAGTTTCTTGCCGCCGTCAACGGGCTTCAAGCGGGTGCGGTAGGTCTTGCCGTTGTTGGGGTCCAGGATCTCGCCGCCGCCCCAGATGCCGTCGCCCTCGGCCTTCACGCCGCGGATGATCTGCAGGCCGATGACGGGCTTGTCCTTGCGGTCATCCGAGCACTTGTCGCACTTGGAATCGCCGGGATCCTTGGGGTCCAGCAGCTTGTCGATGCTGCCGACCAGGGTGCCCCCCTGTTCGCTGATGCGGACCAGCGACTTCGCGGTTTTGCCGTCGTCGTCGATGGTCTTCCACAGACCCACGGGTGTGGTTTGCGCAAACGCAAACGCGGGCAACAGCAGGGCAGCAGCGAACAGGCATTTCATCGGGGCATCCTTGTCGTCGGGTCAGCGAATCAGAACAGCGCTTCTTCCATTTCCATCAGCGGCGCCAGACCGGCACGCGCGGTGCGGATCAGCGTCGCCGTCTCGGGCAGCAGCTTGGCGAAATAGAAGCGCGCCGTGGCCAGCTTGGCCGTGTAGAACGGGTCGCCGCTGTCCTTCTTGGCCAGCGCGATCTTGGCCGCTTGCGCGAAGAAGAAGGCAAACGTCATGTGGCCCACCACGCGCAGGTAGTCCACGGCCGCGGCGCCCACCTCGTCGGGGTTGCCGAAGGCCTTCATGCCCAGTTCCTGCGTGAGCTTGTTGACCTTGTCACCCAGGTCGGCCAGCGGGTTCACGAACTCCTGCATGGCCTCGTTGGTGCCCTCTTCCTCGATGAAGGCGGCGATCTTCTTGCCGAACTTCTTCAGCGTGGCGCCGTTGTTGCCCAGCACCTTGCGGCCCAGCAGGTCCAGCGACTGGATGGTGTTGGTGCCCTCGTAGATCATGTTGATGCGCGCGTCGCGCACGAACTGCTCCATGCCCCACTCGTGGATGAAGCCGTGGCCGCCGAACACCTGCATGCAGTGCGACGTGGCCAGCCAGCCGTTGTCGGTGATGAAGGCCTTGATGATGGGCGTCAGCAGCGCGACTTCGGCGTCGGCGTCCTTGCGCTCGTCTTCGTCGTCGCTCTTCAGCGCCTTGTCCAGCTGCAGCACCGTGTAGGCCTGCAGCATGCGGCCGCCTTCGGCAAAGGCGCGGGCGGTCAGCAGCATCTTGCGCACGTCGGGGTGCACGATGATCGGGTCGGCCGGCTTGTCCGGCGCCTTGGGGCCGGAAAGTGCGCGCATCTGCAGGCGGTCCTTCGCGTACGCCACGGCGTTCTGGTACGCCACTTCGGTCAGGCCCAGCGACTGGTTGCCCACACCCAGGCGGGCGGCGTTCATCATGACGAACATCGCGGCCAGGCCCTTGTTGGGTTGGCCCACCAGCGTGCCGTTGGCGTTCTCCAGCACGATCTGCGCGGTCGCGTTGCCGTGGATGCCCATCTTGTGCTCAAGGCCGGCGCAGAACACGCCATTGCGCGATCCCAGCGAACCGTCCGCGTTCACGTTGAACTTGGGCACGACAAACAGCGAGATGCCCTTGGAGCCTTGCGGCGCGTCCGGCAGGCGGGCCAGCACCAGGTGGATGATGTTGTCGGCCATGTCGTGCTCGCCGGCCGAGATGAAGATCTTGGCGCCGGTGATCTTGTACGTGCCGTCTGCCTGCGGTTCGGCCTTGGTGCGCAGCATGCCCAAGTCGGTGCCGCAATGCGGCTCGGTCAGGCACATGGTGCCGGTCCACTCGCCGCTGGTCAGCTTGGGCAGGTAGGTGGCCTGCTGCTCGGGCGTGCCGTGGGCGTGCAGCGCTTCGTACGCGCCGTGGCTCAGGCCCGGATACATCGTCCAGGCCTGGTTGGCCGAGTTCAGCATCTCGTAGAAGAACTGGTTCACCAGATGCGGCAGGCCCTGGCCGCCGAACTGCGTGTCGCAGGACAGTGCCGGCCAGCCGCCTTCGACGTACTGCTTGTAGGCCTCCTTGAAGCCCTTGGGCGGCGTCACCTCGTGGGTGGCTTTGTCCAGCGTGCAACCTTCGGCGTCGCCGCTGAGGTTGATCGGGGCGATGACTGTGGCGGCGAACTTGCCACCTTCCTCGAGCACCGCGTTGATCGTGTCGGCGTCGATGTCCTCGTGACCGGGCAACATCTTCAACTCGTCGACAACGTTCAACAGCTCGTGCATGACGAACTGCATGTCACGCATGGGCGGGGTGTACTGGGGCATCGGGTACTCCTGGAACAGCTTGGGGTGGTGAATCGGGTCAGCGCTTCGTGGCGCCGTTCTTGGGGGCCTTGCGGCTCGTCTCGATGTCGAGGCCGGCCGGCGTGGCATAGAACTGGATGGTTCGGTCGAAACCGATGCCGGCCCGCGCGAGCGCGCCGGGGATGCGCATGAAGCGCGCGTCGTGGTGCAGCGACAGGATCAGGCCATGCAGCTCGAAGACGATCTGGTCGACGTCGGCATCACGCTTCAGGTGGCCTTCCTCGACCGACAGCACGATGGCCTTGTGCAAGGCCGCATGCCAGGCCTTGACCATGGCGACCAGCGCGTCGCGCACGGGGCCGGGCCGGTCGTCGAACTCGACGGCGCCGCTGATGTAGATGCAGCCGGAATCCACCTCGACCGACACGCGGCGCACCCAGCGCTCGAACATCGCGCGCAGCCGCGGCAGGCCGCGCGCCTCGCGGATGGCGGTGAAGAAGACTTCTTCCTCGAACTTGGCGTGGTACTCGGTGACGACGGCGATCTGCAGCTCTTCACGCGAGCCGAAGTGGGCAAAGACGCCCGACTTGCTCATCTGCGTCACGTCGGCCAGCGCGCCTATGGACAGGCCTTCCAGGCCCATGTGCGAGGCCAGGCCCAGCGCGGCGTCCAGAATGGCGGCCCGCGTCTGCTGGCCCTTTTGCAACGAACGCGCAACGCGCACGGGCTTGGCAACCCGGAGCGAGGCGGCTTTCTTGGCAGGGGCAGGCAGCGTGGACACGGTTCAAGAATAAAACGAACGATCGTTCTATTTTGCAGGTCACTCCCGTGACAACGCCAGCTTGCCCGGGCGATTTCTAGGGTGATGTGCCTAATACTGCCGCGGACCTAGGGATGACCCGGAGGGCCGCCTGTCATGGCCGCGCGCTTGAGCGGCAAGTCGCTTCTGAAGTAGTCTCCCGGTTGGAGGTTGACTTCTGTGGATGTGCTCCAACTCGATGTCTCCGGCCGGCCGCAGGCCTGGATCACGACCCGCGAAGCGGCCGTGATCTACGCCTGCGATGGCGTCGCCTGGACTTTGGGCGACCCCTGCCAGGTGCTGCGCGGCGGCTGGCAGCGCATCAGCGGCCGCCAGTCGCGCATCGAGGTCCATCCCATCATTGCCGTGCGCGGCGCCGTGCCCAGCCGGGCCTGGCGCATGGCGCCGGCGCTGTCCAACACCAAGCTGTTCGCGCGTGACCGCTTCGTCTGCGCCTACTGCGGCCACTGCCTGCCGGTGGAAGACCTGACGCGTGAACACATCCAGCCCACGTCCCGCGGCGGCATGGACACCTGGATGAACTGCATCACCGCCTGCCGGCCCTGCAACGGCCGCAAGGGCAGCCGCCTGCCGGAGGAGGCGCGCATGAGCCTGCTCTACCTGCCCTATGTGCCCAGCCTGCACGAGGACATGATCCTGCGCGGCCGGCGCATCCTGGCCGACCAGATGGAGTTCCTGCTGGCCAGCGTGCCGCGCAGCTCACGCCTGCACGGTTGACCGCCAACGGGTAAAGAGTTGTAGCAGCCGGCTGCAAGTGGTCAACGGCGGGACAATTCGACACGTTGCGCTGCTGTTTTGCCCAAGGAGTATTCGAATGTCCAAGCTCATGACTTCCGTCACCCTGGCCGCGGCCCTGGTGCTTTCGGCCTGCTCGACGACCAGCCCCGACGTCGTCCAGCGCGGTGACGCGCAGCGGCTGTCGCAGGTGCAGGACGCCACCGTGCTGTCCTCCCGCCCGGTCACCGTCGACGGTTCGCAGAGCGGCGTCGGCGGTGTGGCCGGCGGCGTCACCGGCGCCATTGCCGGCAGTTCGGTCGGCGGTCGCCGTGAGGGCGCGGTCGTCGGCGTCATCGGTGCCGTGGCGGGTGCCGTCATCGGCAACGCCATCGAGCGCTCGGCCACCAAGGAAGACGCGCTGGAGATCATCGTCCAGCTGCGCAACGGCGAACGCCGCGCCATCATCCAGGCCAAGGGCGCCGAGAGCTTCAACAGCGGCGACCCCGTCGTGCTGGTCACGACCGGCGGCAAGACGCGCGTGACGCGCGCACCGGCCGTCGTGCCGTCCGCCCCGGCCAACAACGGCTGATCTCACCATCGCTCGCGGGCCGGTGTCCCGAACTGGGACAATCCGGTCCATGAGCATGAAGAAAACCGACCTGGAACGCCTTGCCGGCCTGAAGCTGGACACGGCGATGCGCGGCCAGGCCATCCCCGGGCGCTTCGGCCAGGCCGCCGCCGCGCTGCCGGACCGCAAGGCCCAGCGCAAGCTGGACGCCGCGGCGGGCCTCGTGCCCTTCGCCTGCAAGCTGCCCGCCTCACTGACCGAGCAGTTGCGCGAGCGCGCCGCCACGCATGACGGCGGAATCAATGCGCTGGTCGCCGAGTTGCTGGCCAAGGGGCTGAAGGCATGAGCGGCGACCTGGACGAGCCCCTGTACGAAGCCCGCCTGTGGCGCGACAACGGCTGGACCGCGCAAGTCATCAAGAACGAGGACGACGAGGGCTGGGCCGTCGCGATGTTCAAGGCCGGCGAAAGCGAGCCGGCGCTGGTCGGCCCCTGGACGATGGGCCGCGACAAGAAGAACCCCAAGCCGCTGGACGTGAACGCCTTCAACACGCTGGTGAAGACCGCGTCTGAGGTCCTGCGCCGCCACGAGCAGCAGTTGCACGCCCAGCTGAACAAGGCGCTCTACGTCGCGCGCGACGGTGCCTGGCTGAAGATCACGCTGGAGATCGTGCCCGCCGAGGACGACCCCTACGCTTGGCTCGCCGCCTTCGATGCTGCTGGCGAGAAGCTGGCGCAGGTCAAGGTGTCGGCGGGCTTCAAGCTCAGCCAGTCCGCCGCCGAGGCCTGGGTGGACAACGGCTACGAACGGCCCGCTGGCCGGGACTGACTCGGTCAACAGCAGGTCCGATTGCGGCCAGACGCGGCCCGGCCGCGCCGGAAGAATGGCGTGCATTCCCACTGGAGCACGCCATGTCCTACCGCATCACCGGGCTGTCCGCCCAACCCTTTGCCCACCTCTTCGGCCTGAGCGACGCCGAGCTGGCCGCCCACGGCGCGCTGCGTTTCCGCGGCGAAGGCCTGCCGGACCGCGTCGAATTGCGCGACACCGTGGGCGACGAGACCGTGCTGCTCGTCAACCACGAGCACCAGCCGGCCGACACGCCCTACCGCTCGCGCCACGCCATCTTCGTGCGTGAGCAGGCCGGCGACACCTTCGACGCCGTCGACACCGTGCCCGCGGCGCTGCGGCAGCGCCTGCTGTCGCTGCGCGCCTTCGACGGCCAGCACCTGATGGTGGATGCCGACGTCGCCGAAGGCGCGGCCCTCGAACCCCTCATCGAGCGCCTGCTGGCCCGGCCCGACGTCGCTTACGTGCACGCCCATTTCGCGCGCCGCGGCTGCTATGCGGCGCTGATCCAGCGCGCCTGATCCCGGCCCCCCGAGTCGGGGGCTCCCCCCAAGTTCGAACCCCGCGCCGGGCGTTCGTCGCGGCTAGATTGCGCCCGATCCCTACCGGAGACTTGCGATGACCTCGACGCCCCGCCTGCCGCTGCTCGCCGCCACCGCCCTGCTGGCCGCCGCGCCCGCCTGGTCTGCCACGCTCTACACGCTGCCGGCAGCGACGACCGCGCTGGAAACCAACACTTCGGTGACGGCCAACTTCTCGGCCGCCGCGGGCGCCGGCCAGGTGGCCTTCACGCTGGCCGGCTATGCGACGCTGGATGGGGACAACTTCTGGATCGACGTGCTGCACGTGACGCTGAATGGCACCGAGGTGCTGAGCGGCACCTGGGACATCGGCGGCGGCGGCGCCAGCAGCCTGCTGGTCGACCCGAACGGCGCGACGGTCGGCACCGTCAACAACGTCACCAAGGAACTGGTGATCAGCTTGCCGGTGACGCTGGCGGCGGGCAGCAACCAGCTCGTCTTCAGCTACGAGAGCCCGACGAGCTTTGCCGGCAGTGACCGCGCCGGCTTCCAGGGGCTGGGCGACGAAGGCTGGGGCCTGAACGCCCTCACCGTGACCGGCACGGCCGCACCCATCCCCGAGCCGGCAGGTGGCGCGATGCTGCTGGCCGGCCTCGGCGTGCTGGGCTGGCTGTCCACGCGCCGCCGCTAAGCGAGCGTCACGAAGGCCAGCGCCGCTTCGTCGCGCGGCAGCGTGGTCACCAGCCGGCCACCCGGCGCGATGACGACGCCGGCGCCGAAGCCGCGCTGCGCCGGCGCGTTCAGCGACGCCGGCCAGTTGCTCTGCAACACCCAGGCGCCCAGCTCGCGCGCGAGACCCGCAGCGCCGACGCGATAGGCCTCGCACAACGCGGTCTGCTCGGCATCGGACTCGGCCACATAGCTGGGCCAGAAGATCACGCGCGGCCGCGCATCACCCGCCGGCAGCCCTGCGCGCAGCTCCGGCAGCAGCGCCGGGCCATCCAGCATCTCGCGGCACAGCACCGACGTGGCCAGCAGGCTGCCGATCGCCAGCCAGCCCCGTGCACCGCCCGGCGCGAAGAAGCCGGCCTCGCTGGGCGTCAGCCCGCGCTTGTGCACGCGGCCGAGCTCGCGGCCGGCGGCATCGATGTAGACATGGCTGTTGAACACCGCGCCGCCCTCGCCCAGCGTCGGCAGGCCCAAGATGGCGGCCAGGCCCAGGCGTGCGCAGGCGCTGCGCAGCGTTGCTTCGGCCTCGGCCAGCGCAGCCGCGTCCAGCAGCTCGGGCATGCGCCGGTGAAAGCCGGTCAGCGCGAGCTCGGTGCCCAGCAGGCCTTCGGCACCACCCGTCGCAGCCGCTTCAAGCGCTGCCAGCGTCTCGGCCAGGTTGCCGGCCAGCGTCCAGTGCATGCGCGGCTGGCTGATGGCCCAGCGCGGCCCGATGCTCAAGCGGCGATCTCGAACGTCAGCCCCGCACGCGCCTGCAGCCTGCGCACCAGCGCCAGGCCCATCGCGCTGCCAGGCGTCCAGACGCCACCGGGCGTCGCCTCGCGGCCCACGTCCTGTGCGAGGCACAGCGCGGTCTCGCTGATCAACTTGCAGGTCGAGCCATAGCCGGGGTCGCGGTCGCCCTTGACGACGGCGCGCAGCGTCTCGCCGCTGGCCGACTTGCCGGTGAACCAGACCTCGTAGCACCCCGCCTCGCGCGCCGCCTTGTCGGGGCCGTCGCCGGGCTGGGTCAGCACGAAGCGGCGCAGCAGCGCCCGTGTGGGCGTGAAGCCCAATGCCAGGTTCTGCAGCTTGGTGAAGCGGGCCAGCGCGACCGCCTTCTTGCGGCCCTTGTCGCCCTGGCCCGGCCGGCCCATCAGCAGCTTCTCGCTGTAGATGAAGTCCTGGCCCCACGGGTGGCCGCGCAGCGCGTTGCTGCGGTGCACGTTCTTGGTGTTGATGGTGGCCATCATGAAAGGCGCGCTCCAGACGTCGGCCCAGTCGTCCAGCTCCGCCCCCTGGCCACCGGGTTGGCGCGGGCCCTTGAAGCCGGGCGTCAACGCGAACGGGTTGGCCATCACCTTGATCAGCGCGGGCTCCCGGCGCACGGCCTCGATGGTTTCCATCATGCTGGCCAGCGTGCCACCCGACGCCGTGCCCTTCACGCGCGCGACGCGGCCCCGCACTTCCGACAGCGGCGCACCGAAGCGGGCCTGCGCCTCGGCCTGCAGGTAGACGACGCCGAGGTCAAAGGGGACGGAGTCGAAGCCGCAGGAGAACACGATGCGCGCGCCGCTCTTCTGGGCCAGCGGCGTCAGCTTGTCGATCATGCGCGCCATCCACAGCGGTTCGCCGCACAGGTCCACGTAGTCGGTGCCGCCCTCGGCGCAGGCCGTTGCCAGCGGCTCGCCATGCAACTGGTAGGGGCCGACCGTCGTGATGACGACGACGGTGCGCGCGACCAGGGCCTTCAACGCGGCGGCGTCACTGGCATCCGCCTTCAACAAGGCCACCGATGGCGGCAGGTGCAGCTCGTCGCGCACCTTGGCGAGCTTGTCCAGGCTGCGCCCAGCGATGGCCCAGCGCGCGCCGGCGGCGCCGCTCAGGTGCAGGTACTCGGCAACGAGACGGCCGGTGAAGCCGGTCGCACCGAAGACGATCAGATCGAATTCCTTCCTGTCGCTCACAAAGCCCTGCCTTTCATCGCCATCCAGTCGCCGCGCAGCAGCGACAGCGAATGGCAGTCCACATACTCCCCGGCCACAAAGACGATGCCGCGCTGCACGCCCTCGTGCGTGAAGCCGCACTTCTCGGCCACGCGCCGCGACGCATGGTTGTGCACCGACATGCCACAGGACAGGCGGTTCACCGGCCAGTTCTCGAACAGGTAGTCCACCAGCAGCGAAGCCGCCTCCGTGGCCAGCCCCTGGCCGCGCATCGCGACATCGGCCAGCGTCCAGCCGATCTCGCGCGCCGTCGTGTAGCGGGCCGCGGCGAAGTGCACCACGTCGCCAATGACGCTACCGTCAAGCAGGTGACAGACGAGCAGGCGCTCGGCGTCCTCGTTGGCAAAACCGTTGTCCTTCCAGCGCTGGTCCACCGTGTGCGGCGTCATCATGCGTGAGCCCAGGAAGGGGCCACGCACCTGCGGGTCGCCCGTCGTGCGCTTGAGCCAGGGCAAGTCGTCCTCGGTCACATAGCGCAGGCCGACGCGTTGTCCTCGGAGCATGGGTCTCGTCCTTGAAAACAAAAAGGCCCGGCCGAAGCCGGGCCATTGTTCAGTGTGCCGGATCAGAAATGGATGCCGCGCATCATCTGCTGCATCGCGATGGCTTCCGGCGACAGCCCCGACTTGCCGGACTTGTCGCCCTTGGCCGCCGAGCTGTCGGGGAACATGCGGAAGGTCGTGTTCATGACGATCTGCGCGATGCGCGGCGCGGCGGCATGCAGCATCTCGCCCGAGATGCCCAGGCGCGTGGCGATGCGCACGGGCTTGTTGATGCAGGCCTGCGCAATCATGTCGCCGGCCTCCTCGGGCGCCAGCGTCGGCACGTTCTTGTAGATCGCCGTGGGCGCGATCATGGGCGTGCGCACCAGCGGCATGTTGATGGTCGTGAAGGTCACGCCGGTGTCGGCGAACTCGCTGGAGGCGCAGCGCGTCCAGGCGTCCAGCGCGGCCTTGCTGGCCACATAGGCGCTGAAGCGCGGTGCGTTGGTCAGCACGCCGATGGAGCTGATGTTGACGACGTGGCCCTTCTTCTTGGCCACCATGCCGGGCAGCAGGCCCATGGTCACGCGCAGGCAGCCGAAGTAGTTCAGGTCCATCGTGCGCTGGAAGTCGTGGAAGCGGTCGTAGCTGCTCTCGATGGCACGGCGGATGGAGCGGCCGGCGTTGTTGATGAGGAAGTCGACACCACCGAACTCGTCGTTGCACCACTGGATCAGCCCGGCGCAGCCGGCCTCGTCGGCGATGTCGCAGGCGTAGCTGTGGATCTGCGCGTCCTTGCCCGCGGCAGCCTTGATCTCCTTGACCGCCTCGGCCAGCTTGACCTCGTCACGCGCGCAGATCAGCGTGATCGCGCCGGCCTCGGCGAACTTGATGGCCGCGGCCAGGCCGATGCCCGACGAGCCGCCGGTGACCAGCACCACCTTGCCGCCGGTCGCACCGCGCAGCGAGCGGTCGATGAACAGCGCCGGGTCGAGATGACGCTCCCAGTAGTCCCACAGCCGCCACGCGTAGTCGTTCAGGTCGGGGCAGACGATGCCCGAACCCTTCAGCGCCGCCTCGGTGTCGCGGCAGTCGAAGCGCGTCGGGTAGTTGATGAAGGTGAACATGTCCTCGGGGATGCCGAGGTCCTTCATCACCGCGTTCTTGATGCGGCGCACCGGCGCCAGCGCCATCAAGCCTTTCTTGACGCTCTTGGGAATGAAGCCCAGCAGCGCGGCGTTGATGAACAGGTTCATCTTGGGCGCGTGCGCGGCCTTGCTGAAGATGTCCAGCACGTCGCCGACGCGGTAGCCCTTGGAGTCGACCAGGTGGTAGCAGCCGTGCGCCTTGGTGACCTTGTGCGAGATGTGGTCCAGCGCGTCGACGACGAAGTCCACCGGCACGATGTTGATGCGGCCGCCCTCCAGGCCCACGCTGGGCAGCCAGGGCGGCAGGATCTGGCGCATGCGCTGGATCAGCTTGAAGAAGTAGTAAGGCCCGTCGATCTTGTCCATCTCGCCGGTCGTCGAATCGCCGACCACCAGCGCCGGGCGGTAGACCGTCCACGGCCGCTTGCACTCCTTGCGCACGATCTTCTCGCTCTCGTGCTTGGTCATGAAGTACGGGTGATCGAGGTTCTCGGCCTCCTCGAACATGTCCTCGCGGAACACGCCTTCGTACAGCCCTGCCGCCGCAATCGAGCTGACATGGTGCACGTGGCCGGCGTCGATGGCCTGCGCGAACTCCACCATGCTGCGCGTGCCTTCGATGTTGACGGCGACCTGCGACTCCTCGTCGGCGCCCAGGTCGTAGACCGCAGCCAGGTGGTACAGGTGGTCGATCTGGCCCTTCAGGCCCTTGATGACGTCGCTGGCCACGCCCAGCTTCTTGCTGGTCAGGTCGCCGAAGACGGGGATGGCGCGCGTCTTGGAGACGCCCCAGTAGGCGAGCAGGTCGGGCAGCTTGGCTGCGCTTTCCTCGCGCATCAGGAAGTGGACCGTGCTGCCGCGCCGGGCCAGCAGCTTCTTGACGAGTCGCTTGCCGATGAAGCCTGTGGCGCCGGTGACGAAATACTGCATGCGGGTCTCCTGCTTGTTGGATGAGCTTGTCGCACTGATTCTTCACCAGCGCTTGCGCTACCTCGCTGGGCACTTTCCCCAGTGATAGTCGCCTCTAGCGTAGAGCGCCCACACTAGGAATCGCCGTGCCGATCGGGGATGCCGCCGCTACAGTGCGTCGGCAATTCGCTAACTCGCAAGGACACCCCATGGTCAAGAAGCTCCAGAAGATGGCAGACAAGAAGAAGGCTGCAGCCGCCACCGGCTTCCCGGCTGGCCTGCTCGACAGCGCAATGGCACAGAACGTCAAGGACAGCGCCCAGCAGATCTGGGCCGCCGGTCTGGCTTCCTTCTCCAAGGCCCAGGGCGAAGGCAGCAAGGTTTTCGAGGCCCTCGTTTCGGAAGGACTCAAATTGCAGAAGAAGACCCAATCCGCCGCCGAGGAAAAGCTCAGCGCCGTGGCCAGCAAGGTCAGCGGCATGGCCGGTGACGTCGGCACCAAGGCCGGCCAGCACTGGGACAAGCTGGAAAGCATCTTCGAACAACGCGTCGCCAAGGCGCTGAAGACGCTGAACGTGCCGTCCGCCGGTGACGTGCAGAGCCTGATCAAGCGCATCGACGACCTGGCCGTGTCGGCCGGCCTGAAGAAGGCAGCGCCCGCCAAGGCCGCCAAGAAGGCCGTCGTCAAAAAGGCTGCCGCCGTGAAGAAGGCCGTTGTCGCCAAGGCCGCGCCGGCCAAGAAGGCGGCCGTCAAGGCCGTCGCCAAGAAGGCCGCGCCCGTGAAGGCCGCCGTCAAGGCCGTGGCCAAGAAGGCTGCATCCCCGGCGAAGAAGGCTGCTGCGCCCGCCAAGAAGGCCGCCCCGGCCAAGACCGTGGCCAAGAAGGCGCCGGCCGCCAAGAAGGCCGCGGCGCCTGCACCGGCCGCCGCGCCGGCCGCGCAAGCCTGACCGATAACTCTCTCTGACCATGCGCCAACCAAGAATCGGGTTGGCCCTGGCAGGCGGAGGCCCACTGGGCGCCATCTATGAAGTTGGCGCCCTTTGTGCTTTGGAGGAGGCCGTCGACGGCCTGGACTTCACCGCCTGCGACGGCTACATCGGCGTCAGCGCGGGCGGCTTCATCGCCGCCGGCCTGGCCAACGGCATGACACCGCGCCAACTGTGCGCCGCCTTCATCGAGAACACGGCCGAGGCACCGGACCGCTTCGACCCCGCCGAGCTGCTGCAGCCGGCCTGGACCGAGTTCGGCCAGCGCCTGCGCCTGGTCCCACAGCTGCTGGCCGACGCCGCGCGCGAGGTGCTGCTGGAAGGCCGCTCCGTGCTGGGCGCCGTCGAGCGCCTGGGCCGCGTGCTGCCCACCGGCCTGCTCAGCAGCGAACGCTTTGGCGAGGCGCTGCAGCGCGTCTTCGCGCTGCCCGGCCGCAGCAACGACTTCCGCCAGCTGCGCCACCGCCTCGTGCTGGTCGCCACCGACCTGGACAGCGGCGAGGCCATCCCCTTCGGCGCCGAGGGCTGGGACCATGTGCCGATCTCGCAGGCCGTGCAGGCCAGCGCGGCGCTGCCGGGCCTGTTCCCGCCGGTCGAGATCGACGGCCGGCATTACGTGGACGGCGCGCTGAAGAAGACGCTGCACGCCTCCGTGCTGCTGGACCGTGGCCTGGACCTGCTGATCTGCCTGAACCCGCTGGTGCCCTACGAGAGCGACCGCCTGTCCAACCGCGAGGCGCGCTCGCGCCGCGCAAAGAAGCTGGCCAGCAAACTCGGCCGGCCCGCCCTGCGCGCGCTGCAGCCGCGCATCCACCGGCTGGTGGACGGCGGCCTGCCGCTGGTGCTGTCGCAGACCTTCCGCTCGCTGATCCACTCGCGCCTGGCGCTGGGCCTGAAGGGCTACGAGCTGACGCACCCGCAGACCGACATCCTGCTGTTCGAACCCGACCCGCGCGATGCGGAGATCTTCCTGGCCAACACCTTCAGCTACAGCCAGCGCCGCCACCTCGCCGAACACGCCTACCAAGCCACGCGCGAGCTGCTGCGCGAGCGCGCGGCGGTGCTGAAACCGCAGTTCGAACGCGCCGGCCTCACGCTGCGCGAGGACGTGCTGGCCGACCGCGAGGCCCGGCTGCTGCCCGCGCCCGGCGAGACGCCGATGGAACAAGCGCTGCGATCGCTGCGCGGGTCCTTGAGCGTGCTGGAAGCTCGCCGCGGCGCAAGGCACAGCGCGCAATAACCGACCCCGGGCAAGGCATGGCCCCGGCAGGCAAGATGCCCGCCATGCCCTCCGTCCCCGCTGCAGCGCCGACCGACCGGCCCACCGTCTACTTCGACGGTGCCTGCCCCGTCTGCACCCGCGAGATCGGCCTGTACCGCCGCCAGCCCGGGGCCGGCGGCCTGTGCTGGGTCGACGCGGCCGCCTGTGACGCCGGCGCACTGGGCGCCGACCTGACGCGGCCGCAGGCGCTGGCGCGCCTGCACGTGCGCGGCGCCAACGGCGAGCTGGTCAGCGGCGCGGCGGCCTTCATCGCCCTGTGGGCCGCGCTGCCCCGCACTGCCTGGCTGGCCCGGCTGCTGGACCACCGACCCGTGGTGTGGCTGCTGGACGTGGCCTACGGCGGCTTCCTGCGCGTGCGCCGGTTGTGGCGGGCACCGGCATGAGTGCCGACATCAGCGCCGTCGGGGTGCCCGCCCTGCCGGCGGCGGTCCGGGCCGAGCTGCGCACCGACCTGGAAGCCTGCCGCCAGGACGAGGTGCACCACCGCGACGGGGCCACCGCCCACGGCGCACCGGCACCCGGCTGGGCGCTGCGGTGGTGGTGCGGCCTGGTCGGCCGGGGCTCGGCCGCGGCTGTGTCGGTGTGCCGCCATGTCTGACACGCACACCACCGTCATCCCCGCCGAGGTGGCGCGCTTCGACGCCTGGAGCGCCACCTGGTGGGACGCGCGAGGCCCGATGCGGCCGCTGCACGTGACCAATGCGCTGCGCCTGGCCTGGGTGCGCGACGCCATCCGCCGCCACCACGGCGGACGCGCAGACTTGAGCCTGCTGGACGTGGGCTGCGGCGGCGGGTTGGTGGCCGAGCCGCTGGCGCGCGACGGCCTGCGCGTGGTGGGCATCGACGCATCGGCCGGCAACATCGGCGCCGCCCGGCGCCATGCCGGTGAGCTGCCGGGGCTGGACTACCGCGTCGGCGAACCCGCCGTGGCGCTGCGGCCGGACGAGCGCTTCGACGTCGTGCTGGCGCTGGAGGTGGTGGAGCATGTCGACGACGTGCCGGCCTTCCTGACGCAGGTGGCCGGCCATGTGGCGCCCGGCGGGCTGCTGATCGCGTCGACGCTGAACCGCACCGCACGCAGCTGGCTGCTGGCCATCGTCGGCGCGGAGTACCTGCTGCGCGTGCTGCCGGTGGGCACGCACCGCTGGCGCCAGTTCGTCACCCCGGCCGAGCTGGAGGCCGCCGCCACGCGCGCCGGGCTGCGGCCGCTGCAGCGGCTGGGCATGCGCTACCTGCCACTGCTGCACCGCGCGAGCTGGACGCGCGACACCTCGGTCAACTACCTGGCGAGCTTTGCCCGCCCTGCCTCGGAGACGCCTGCATGACCCCCATCGTTCTCGCGACCGGCGCCCGCGGCGGCATCGAGGCGCTGGTGCGCAGCGCCGCCGCCACCTACGCGCAGCAGGGCCTGCGCGTCAACGCGGTGGCACCGGGCATGACCGACACGCCCATGACCGCCGCCATGCTGAAGCAGCCCGCCATGCGCGAGGGCGCCGGCAAGCAATACCCGCTGGGCGGCGTACAGACGGCCGATCAGGTGGCCGGCGTGATCGCCTGGCTGCTGTCCGACGCGGCCGACCGGCTCACCGGCCAGGTGCTGCCGGTGGACGGCGGGTTCACGCGCATCCGGCCGCTGGTGCACTGACCGGCTCGTCCGCGTCCGCGGGCTCTTCCAGCGTCTGCAGCTCCACCAGACGGCGGTACAGGCCGCCGTCCAACGCCATCAGCGCCTCGTGCGTGCCGCGCTCCTGCAGGTGGCCGTGGTTGAGCACCAGGATCTGGTCGGCCGCGCGGATGGTGGACAGCCGGTGCGCGATGGCGATGACCGTGACGCGGCCGTGCAGCGCCGTCAGCGCCTCGCCGACGCGCTGCTCGGTGGCGCTGTCGATGTTGCTGGTCGCCTCGTCCAGGAACAGGATGCGCGGCGCGCCGGCCAGTGCGCGCGCCATGGCCAGCAGCTGCTTCTGGCCGGTGGACACGCGCGCGCCCCCCTCGCCCAGCCGGGTGTCGTAGCCCTGCGGCAGCGCCGTGATGAAGTCGTGTGCGCGCGCCGCGCGGGCGGCGTCCTCGACGTCCTCGTCGGCGATGCCCGGCCGGCCCATCGCGATGTTGTCGCGCACGGTCGCCGCCATCAGGTAGGGCTCCTGCGGCACCAGGCCCACCGCGTCGCGGAAGGCCGCGTCCGGCACGCTGTCCAGCGGCTGGCCGTCCACCGCGATGCGGCCTTGCTGCGCCGTGTAGAAGCGCAGCAGCAGCGACAGCAGCGTGCTCTTGCCGCTGCCCGTGTGGCCGACGATGCCGACGAAGCTGCCGGCCGCGATGTCCACGTCTAGCCCATGCAGCACCGGCCGCAGCGGGTCGTAGCCGAACGTGAGGCCCTCGATGCGGATCTCGCCCTTCGTGACGGGCCCGCCGTCCTGCGCCGGGCCGCGGTGCTCTTCCTCCTCCAGCAAGGCGCGCACGCGCGAGGCCGCCACCATGGACTGCTGCAGCTGGCCGAACTGCATCGTGATCTGGATCAGCGGCTCGACGACGCGGGCGATGTAGGCCAGGAAGGCATACAGCAGCCCCACCTCCAGGCCCGACAGCTCGCGTCGTCCGAAGCCGTAGACGACGGTGACCAGCAGCAGCACGTTCAGCAGGTCCAGCGCCGGGCGCAGCAGCCAGGCGTTGGCGCGCAGCTCGGCGATGCGCGACAGCCTGTGCTCCGCGTTCACGGCCTCGAAGCGTGCGCCGAAGCGCCCGGCCGCGCCGCTGGCCTGCAGCACCGCCATGCCGGCCATGCTCTCGGCCATCTGCGCGTTGATGTCGCTGCGCAATTGGCGGGTGCGCGCCACCGCGGGCGCGGACAGTCGCTGGTAGCCCTTGATGATGAGCACCATGGCCGGCACCAGCGTCGCGACGATGAGCATCAGCCGCCAGTCCAGGAAGGCCATCGCGACCAGCGAGCCGGCGACGACGATGCTGGAGTCCAGCATCACGTACAGCACCTGGCGGTACAGCTGGTTCACGGCCTCGGTGTCGTTGGTCACGCGGCTGACGAGCTGGCCGGTGATGGCCTTGTCGAAGAAGGCCATGGGCAGCGCCAGCACATGGGCGTAGACGCTCTCGCGCAAGCGCAGCACCGAGCGCCGCGCGACCCCGGCCATGCGCGACAGCTGCGCATAACGGATCCAGCTGGCGGCCCAGCCGGTCAGCAGCACCGAGGCCAGCAGCAGGGCCATCGCGCCCAGGTCGTAGTGGCCGGGCAGCAGATGCTCGTCGATGTAGCGCTTGCCGAGGATGGGGGCCAGGGCCTCCAGGCCGGCGGCGAGCAGCAGCCACAGGCCGCCACGGATCAGCTGCGGGCGCTCGGGCCGCGCCGAGTCCATCAGCAGGCCCACGCTCTTCCAGGGCTTCTCAAGCGGCTTCAAGACTGGCCTCGATCTGTTGATAGCGCCACTGCGCTGCATACCAGCCGCCGAGGGTCAGCAACTGCTCGTGCGTGCCGCGCTCGATGACATGGCCTTGCTTGAGCACGATGACCTCGTCGGCCTCCATCACCGCCGACAGCCGGTGGGCGATGACGATGACGCTGCGGTCCGGGCGCGCCGCGCGCAGCTCGCGCAGGTGGTCCAGGATGTCGGTTTCCGTGCCGGTGTCGACGGCGGACAGCGCGTCGTCCAGCACCAGCAGTGGGGCATCGGACAGCAGTGCCCGCGCGATGGCCACCCGCTGGCGTTGGCCGCCCGACAGCGTGACGCCGCGCTCGCCCACCTCGGTCGCGTAGCCGTTGGGCAGGCGTGCAATGTCGTCGTGCACGGCGGCCAGGCGGGCGGCGGCTTCGATCTCGGTCGGCGTGGCGGAAGGCCGGGCCAGCGCGATGTTCTCGGCGACGGAGGCCGAGAACAGGAAGGGCTCCTGCGGCACCCAGGCGATGTGGGCGCGCAGCGTGGCCAAGGGCAACTCGGGCAGCGGCACGCCACCGAGCGTCAGCCGGCCCGCGTCGGGCTCGGCCTGACGCAGCAGCAGGCGCACGAAGGCGGACTTGCCCGCACCGGTCGCGCCGACGATGCCCAGCGTGCGGCCCGGCGCGAGCGTCAGGTCCACGCCCTCCAGCGCCGGCCGCCTGGCACCGGGGAAGCCGAAGGTCAGCCCCTCGGCGCGCAGCGTCGCACCGGTGGGCAGCGCCGCCCTGCCCGCGTCGGCCAAGGTCAGCGGCGCGTCCAGCACCGGCGCCAGCCGCGCCCAGGCCGCGCGGCCACGCTCCAGCAGCGCCAGCACCCAGCCGGCCGCGAACATCGGCCAGATCAGCTGGCCCAGGTACATCGTGAAGGCGGTCAGCTGGCCGATGCTGATCTCGCGCTGCGCGACCAGCCAGCCGCCCACGGCCAGCGCAATCGCCGTGGCCGCGCCCAGCGTCATGCCGACGGCGGGCTCGTAGGCGGCCTCCCAGCGTTGCGAGCGAAATGCCGCCTCGGCCGCGTGCCCGGCCAGCTCGCCAAAGCGCGTCTCGCTGCGCGAGACCAGGCCCAGCGCCCTCAGCGTGCGCACGCCGGCCAGGCTCTCCTGCACCTGCTGGTTGAGGTCGCCGAAGCGGGTCAACGAGTCCTGCGCCGCCTCGTGCAGGTGCTTGGAGATCCACCAGAACGCCAAGGCCATCAGCGGGAAGGGCACGAGGGCCGCGAGGCCCAGGCGCCAGTCGATGGCGAGGGTCATCATCGCCAGCACAAGGATCAACGTCTGGCTGCCATCGAAGCCCGCCAGCATGGCCTCACCGGCGGCCTGCTCGACGGCATCGATGTCGTTGGTCGCCAGCGCCATCAGGTCGCCGGTGCGCTGGGACTGGAAGTAAGCCGGGCCTTGCAACGCCAGCCGGCCGAACAGCCGCGTGCGCAGCCGTGCGCCCAGCTGGTAGGCCGCCTTGAACAGCATCAGCCGCCAGCCCACGCGCAGCAGGTAGATGACCAGGCCGGCGGCGACCAGCAGCGCGAGTTGCTCGATGAGCGCCGGGCCCTTGAGGCCGCCGGCCACCAGCGCGTCGACCACATGGCCGACCTGGCGCGGGATCCAGACGGTCAGCGCGGCGATGCAGCTGAGCATGGCCGCTGCGGCGCCATAGGCGCGCCAGTGCTCGCGCACGAAGGCGGCGAGCATGCGGGTGAGGGTGGAAGGGGCAGTAGCGGCGGACATGAGGGGGTGAAGTGTCGCCGCCGTCATCGCGGCGACGGCGCCTCGCGTCTCACCAACGCAAGCAGAAGCCGAGCATGACCAGCAACACGAAATACACGAACGTCACCCAGCTCGCTCTGAAACGTCGCCTCTGGAGATGCGCGACACGCGCCTGCAAGGCTGCACTCAGGCTGTGATCGACAACGCCGCCCTCGATTGCCTGATCCAGCTTTTCGCGGTACTCGTTCAAACCACCCTCTGTGCGGACCACCGGCGAATCCAGCAGCGCCCCCTCTCCCTTCTCGCGGGCCACCTCTTGGCAGTAGGCGCGGAACTCACTCATGTACTGCCAGTTCACGACCAGAACAGCGACGCCAAGGACAACCATCAGTCCAGCCCAGAACGTCATGAGGACGCCTCCCGCGCTCCATCATGCTTCACCGACTCGCGCCGTTGCGCCTTCTCGAAACCCAGCGCCTCGTAGAAGCACCTGGACAAGTCGAAGTCCCTGGCAGGCATGAAGGGGCGTGCAAGCTCGGTGCCGGTGGGCGCCTTGTTCATGCGCAGACCTACTCCTGCCGGTAGATGTCTTCGCGGATCTCGGCCACCACGCAGTCTTCGACCAAGTCGAACTCCAGATACCCCGCGTGCTCCGAGAACACCGCCGCCTGCCGCGTCTGCGGCCTGATGACGGCAAAGGCCGATTCGATGCGGTGAGTGCAGCCGAAGGGATAGCGGACCTCGACGGCGCACGCCGGCGAAAAGTCGTAGGCGCTCAAACCCCGTTGGCGCAGTTCAGCCTCCGGCCGGCCCAGCTTTTCCTCCAGTTCGGCTGCCCAGTCGTTCAGCACGTCTCTGAACGGCCGCAAAGGCCGCAACTGCACTTCAACACTCATGCGCGCCTTTCTTCAGCTGACTGGCAATCATCCTCGACGCGCAGCCAGCCACAACCCCGCCCACGTCAGCAGCCCGTTGAGCAACAACAGCTCCAGTCCGATCTGATACCTACCCCAAGGCTGCCCAAAGTCCAGCACTGCACACAGCAAGGGCGCAATCAGGCAGGCGGCGATCAGAGCATTGGCCGACACCACCCGCGGCGTGAACATCGCGAACGCGAACAGCCCCAGCAGCGGGCCATAGGTGTAGCCGGCCAGCTTCAGGATCAGGAAGATCATGCTGGTGCTGTCCAGCGCCTTGAAACCCAGCACGAGCACCAGGAACAGCACCGCAAAGCCCAGGTGCACACGACGGCGCGTGCGCACGTCCTCGCGCGGGATGCGCAGCAGGTCCAGGCAGGTGCTGGCGGTCAGCGCGGTCAGCGCACCATCGGCGCTGGGCAGCAGCGCCGACACCAGCGCCAGCACGAAGACGGCCTGCACCCAGGCCGGCAGGTGCTGCATGACCACGGTCGGGAACAGCGCGTCGCCGCGCACAGCCAGGCCGTGCTCATGCGCGAACAGCGTCAGCAGGCCGCCCAGCAGCAGGAAGGCCGCGACGACGACCAGCATCAACACAGCCAGCACGAGCAGGTTCTTCTGTGCGTCGCGCAGCTTGGCGACCGACAGGCTCTTTTGCATCATTTCCTGGTCCAGGCCCGTCATCGCGATGGCGATGAACATGCCGGCCAGCAGCGCCTTGGCGCAGAAGTCGCGGCTCAGCGGATCGCCAACCCAGACGCGTGACAGGCCCGCGGCGTCGAGCTGCGCGAGCGCATCCGGCCGCCACAGCAGCGCCACGCAGACGACCAGGCCGGTCAGCATGCCGGCGGTCTGCAGCGTGTCGGTCCAGACCAGCGCCTTCACGCCGCCCTCGACCGTGTAGAGCAGGATCATGGCCAGCACCACCGCCGCGCCCAGCGCGAAGGGCACGCCCAGCGGCGCCAGGATCAGCGTGTGCAGCACCTGCACGACCAGGTACAGCCGCGCCGTGGCGCCCAGCGTGCGGCTCAGCACGAAGTAGGCCGAGCCCAGCCGCTGCGCCGCCGGCCCGAGCCGCTCGCCCAGCAGGCCGTAGATGGAAGCGAGCCTGAGCCGGTGATAGGCCGGCAGCAGCACAAGGGCGATGACCGCATAGCCAACGACCTGACCGAGCGCAATCTGCAGATAGGTGAAGCCGCTGGTGGCCACCGAGCCGGGCACGCTGATGAAAGTGACGCCTGAGAGCGACGTCCCGATCATTCCGAACGCGACGACCGGCCAAGGACTTTCCCTGCCCCCCACATAGAAACCCTCAGCCCCCGAACCGTGCGAGACGCACCGCGCCAGCACCAACAGCAGGCCGAAATAGGTGAGAACCCCGAGCAAAAGCAGTGCAGGTGACATGGGCCGGCATGATGCCCGAGGACACCCCCGCAAACGCGGTGGGTGAAAGCGTCACGAAGGATGACTAGCATCCGCGCCCGTTGCGGCCAATTTTTACTAAATAGTCATGCGGATCAAACCCCTGGTGTCTCTCCTCGCCGCGGCCTTCGCCGCGCCCGCCGTGCTGGCTTCGGCCAACGGCCTGGTCATCAGCCAGATCTATGGCGGCCAAGGCAACGTCTACAAGAACGACTACGTCGAGCTGTTCAATGCCGGCGCGTCGCCGGTGTCGCTGAGCGGCATGTCGGTGCAATACGCCAGCGCCAGCGGCAACGGCAACTTCGTCGCCGTCGCGCTGGGCAGTGCAACGCTGCAGCCAGGCCAGTACTTTCTGGTCAAGCTCGCGCCGACGAACGCCAACGGTGCCGACCTGATCACCGCCGACGTGACCAGCACGTCCATCGACCTGTCGGGCACCAACGGCAAGGTCATCCTGGCCAGCCAGGCCACCAGCATCGGCTGCAACGGCAACCCGACCGGCACGACGCCTTGCACGGACGCGCAGAAAGCGCTGATCGTCGACCTGCTGGGCTACGGCAACGCCACCTTCTATGAAGGCACGGCGTCGGTCGCCGGCACCAGCACGACCGCGCTGCTGCGCGCCGGCAACGGCTGCACCGACACCAACAGCAACAGCAGTGACTTCAGCCGCGTCACGCCGGCACCGCGCAACTCCTCCAGCACCTTCAACGTCTGCGGCGGCGGCACCCCGGCAGCGCCCATCGTGCCGAGCTGCCCCGACGCATCGGCCGTCTCCGGCAGCGCCTCCAGCTTCTTCGTCAGCGCGACGGATGCCGACAGCCGCGTCAACGCGGCCAGCGTGGTCGGCAGCCTGCCCACCGGCATCACGCTGGGCGACTTCGTCATGGCCAGTGGCGACGGCGTGGCCGCGACGCAGCAGATCAACGTCGCCAACACCCTGGCGGCCGGCAACTACAACCTCAGCCTGAAGTGGGACAACGACGAAGCCCAGACCGCCAGCTGCACCTTCAAGCTGTCGGTCAGCGGCGTCGTCAAGATCCACGACATCCAGGGCGCCGGCGCCAAGAGCCCCATGGATGGCTCGACGGTCACCACCAGCGGCATCGTCACCAAGCTGATCAACAACGGCTTCTACCTGCAGGACCCGGACGCCGACAGCGACACGGCCACGTCCGAAGGCATCTTCGTCTTCACGAGCTCGGCGCCCACCGTCGCCGTCGGCGACAAGGTCTCCGTATCGGCCAAGGTGCAGGAGTACTCGGTCTCCAACAGCGCAGCCAGCCAGGCCAACCCGCTGACCGAGCTGAGCAGCGTCACCAATATCACCGTCATCAGCACGGGCAACCAGCTGCCGCAGCCGGTCGAAGTCAGCCTGGCGGCCTTGACCAGCCAGGCCGACATGGAGCGCTATGAAGGCATGCTGGTGCACATCACCGATGCGCTGACGGTCAACCAGACCAATTTCGTCGGCAGCTGGGGCCAGCTGACCGTGTCGGCCGGCGGCCGCACGCTGAACCCGACCAACGTGCTGCGCCCCGGCCCCGCCGCGCTGGCGATGCAGGCCGCCAACCTGGCCCGCAGCGTCGTGCTGGACGACGGCAGCGCGGCCAAGTTCCCGAACCCCACGCCCTACCTCTGGCAGGACGGCACGGTGCGCGGCGGTGACACGCTGGACGGCGTGACCGGCGTCGTCGACTTCGGTCCGTCCACCGACGCGGTCACCGGCCCGCTGTCGTACAAGATCCACCCGACCGTGGCGCCGGTGTTCGCCCGCCCCATCGCGCGTCCGGCCACACCGCCGGCCGTGGGCGGCAACATCAAGGTGGCCAGCTCCAACGTGCTGAACTTCTTCACCACCTTCACCGACGGCAGCTCGGTGCCCGGCGGCGGTGCCTGCCCGAGCGCCGGCTGCCGCGGTGCGGACAACCTCACCGAGTTCAACCGCCAGCGCACCAAGATCCTCGCGGCACTGGGCGGCTTGAACGCCGATGTCGTCGGCCTGATGGAGATCCAGAACAGCGGCAACTTCGCGGTGCAGAACCTCGTCGACGGGCTGAACGCGATGCTGGGCGCCAACACCTATGCCGCCGTGCCGCTGCCGGCCGCCGGCACGGGCACCGACGCGATCCGCGTCGCGATGATCTACAAGCCCGCCAAGCTGGGCCTGGTCGGCGCGTCGATCTCCGACAACAACGCGATCAACAACCGCCCGACCTATGCGCAGGGCTTCGTCGCTCCCAACGGCGAGAAGTTCGCCGTCGTCGTCAACCACCTGAAGTCCAAGGGCAGCTGCGGCACCGGCGCCAACGGCGACACCGGTGACCTGCAGGGCTGCTGGAACCTGCAGCGTCAGCAGCAGGCCCAGCGCCTGCTGGAATGGCTGCCCACGGTCAAGTCCACGGCCCAGACCGACGACATCATCCTGATCGGCGACTTCAACTCCTACGCGCAGGAAGACCCGATCAACGTGCTGACCACCGGCGGCCTCGTCGACCTGGTCGGCAAGTTCGACCCGGCCGACTACAGCTACGTGTTCGACGCCAGCGCCGGCCGCCTGGACCACGGCCTGGGCACGCCCAGCGTGGTCGGCAAGGTGACGGGCGCGACCAGCTGGCACATCAATGCCGACGAGCCCGAGTGGACCGACTACAACACCGAGGACAAGGCGGCCAACAACGACTGGTACCAGCCCAACGCCTTCCGCGCGTCCGACCATGACCCGATGCTGATCGGCCTGAACCTGGTGAAGGCCATCACCGGCACCAGCGGCAACGACACCATCGTCGGCACCGACGGTGACGACGTCATCGAAGGCGGGCTGGGTCGCGACACGCTGACCGGCAAGGGCGGCAAGAACCAGTTCGTGTACCGCAGCGGCGCGGACGGCCTGGACGCCATCACCGACTTCAAGCCAGGCCAGGACACGCTGGTGTTCACCGACCTGCTGAAGGCCGTGGGCATCACCAGCGCCGACCCGCTGGCCACCGGCCACGTCACCTGCACAACCCAGGCCGACGGCGCACTGATCGGCTACGACCCCGACGGTGCGGCCGGCAGCGCGGCCTCGCGCCCCGTGGTCAAGCTCAAGACCGTGCTGTGCAGCGCCATCAACGGCACCTCGTTCAAGTTCTGAAAGGCGATAACAACATGAAGTTCCACTCCCTCCTCCTTGCCGCCGCGGCCGCACTGCTCACCACCGCGGCCCACGCCGACTATCAGTTCGCCGGCAGCATCAGCGCCGGCCCCGAGACCGGCCAGGCCTTCACCGGCAGCTTCGACTACGACGCCTCGGGCCTGGGCGGCAGCGGCTTCGAAAGCCTGTCGCTGACGGCCTTCACGATGGATTTCCTGTCGCAGACCTTCTCGCTGAACGCCGCCGCGACGGCAGACTTCCAGGATGGCGTCTTCCTCGGCGTGAGCTACTTCACCTCGGGCGCGGGCTTCGACCTGAGCATGTTGTCCGGCAGCTTCGACGTGACCGACGCCTATCTGGTCTACCAGCCGGTGCGCGGCACCGAAAGCAGCGGCGGCTACCAGGTCACTGCGGCCGCCCCGCTGCCCGAGCCCGCCTCGCTAGCGCTGGTGCTCGGCAGCCTCGCCGGCGCGGGCTGGGTCTCGCGCCGCCGCAAGGCCGCCTGAGCGCCCTGCTGCATCGCGACAAGCCCCGCCTCGGCGGGGCTTTTTCATGGCCGGCCAGTAGCTGGCTAGTAGGTGCGGCCGCCCTTGAACTGCGCGTGCTGGCGCCGCTGCAGCGTCGTGCTGCGGCTCATGGCCTCGAAGCTGACGCGCGCATGCGCGTGCATCACGGCAATGCCCAAGGCGTCCGCGGCGTCCTTGCCGGGCACGCCAGGCAGGTTAAGCAGGCGTTGCACCATGGCCTGGATCTGCTCCTTCTTGGCCTGGCCGTGGCCCACGATGGCCTTCTTCATCTGCGTGGCCGTGTACTCGCTGACGCCCAGGTCGGCCGACACCAGCGCCGCGAGCGCCGCGCCGCGCGCCTGGCCCAGCAGCAGCGTGGACTGCGGGTTCACGTTGACGAAGACGATCTCGACCGCCGCGCATTGCGGCTGGTAGCGCGAGATGACCTCGCGGATGCCGTCGAACAGGATCTTCAGACGCGCGGGCAGGTCGCCGGTCGCGACGGCATTGGTCTTGATGGTGCCGCTGGCGACGTAGGCCAGGCGCGGGCCATCGGCTTCGATGACGCCAAAGCCGGTCGTCTGCAAGCCGGGGTCGATGCCGAGAATCCTCACATCACCGCCCGAAATACCAGCGCGCCGAGTGGAAGAACACCGGGGCCGCAAAGCACAGCACCGCGATGCGGTCGAGCAGCCCGACGGCGCCGGTGATGGAACTGCGGTTGCCCCAGTACAGCACGCCCGCGTCCTTCTTCAGCGCCTTCATGACCAGGCCGCCGAAGCCGGCCGCCGCGGCCGTCAGGAAGGCCATGGCCAGTGCCTGGCCGATCTTGAACGGCGTGATCCAGAACAGCAGCGCGCCGGCGACCGAGCCGGTCAGCGTGCCTATCCACCACGCGCGCATCGAGAAGCTGCGGCTGATGCGCCGCGCCACCGGCCGGCGGCGCAGCGTGCGCGTGGCGATCTCCTGCGCGATCTGCGAGGACGCGACGACCATCACCAGGAAGAACAGCAGGAAGGCGCCGCGGCCGGTGTAGCCGGGGAAGTCCAGCAGCAGCAGCGCCGGCGCATGCGACAGGCCGTAGACGCAGACCATCACGCCCCACTGGATCTTGGCGTTGCGTTCCAGGTAGTGGCGCGGGTCGTCGGCCAGCGCGCTGACGATGGGCAGCACGAGGAAGCCGTAGACCGGCAGAAACACCGTGAACAGGTCGAAGAAGCGCGTGCCGCAGGCCATGTACTGCAGTGGCAGCAACACGAAGAAGGCGACGATCAGCGTGCGGTGGTCGCTGCGCTGGGTGTGCACCAGGGTGATGAACTCGCGCAGCGCCAGGAAGGAGAACAGTGCGAACAGCAGCGTCGCGCCCAGCGGCCCGGAGATCCACGCGACCCAGAACATGCAGCCGCCTATCCAGGCCGCGCGCAGGTCGCGGCGCACGCGCTCCCAGGTCAGCTGCGACGCCACGCGCTCGTCCTCGTTGTCGCGTTCGCGCAGCGAGTTCAGGAACAGCCCGACGGTGAGCAGCAGCAGGAAACCGAACAGGACGAGAAACAGCAGGGCCACCTGTTCGCTGGCCGTCAACGCCTTGAGCCAGCGCATCAATCGGCCTCCGCGGGGCGGCCGACCCAGGCCGGGTCGGGGCGCTGCTCCATGACGGCCTCGCGGGCGCGGCACAGGAAGTCGGCCTTGCTCTCACCCGGCAGCAGCTGGATGGGTTCGCCGAAGGTCACCGTGCACAGGATGGGCACGGGCACGACCTCACCCTTGGGCATGACGCGCTGCACGTTGTCGATCCAGGTCGGGATCAGCGGCACGTGCGGGAACTGCTCGGCGAGGTGATAGATGCCGGACTTGAAGGGCTGTGGGTTGCCCTTGTTGGAGCGCGTGCCCTCGGGAAAGATGACCAGCGAATCGCCATTCGCCAACGCGTCGACGAGCGGCTCCAGCGGGTCTTCGTCGGGGTTGGCGCGCGTGCGGCTGACGTAGATGGCGTTGAAGACCTCGGTCGTCAGCCAGCGCCGGAAGGCGCTCTTGGTCCAGTAGTCGCGCGCGGCGATGGCGCGGGTCTGCGCGCGCAGCTCATGCGGGAAGGCGGCCCAGATCAGGACAAGATCGAAGTGACTCTGGTGGTTGGCGATGTAGATGCGCTGCTCGGCTTGTGGCGGGCAGCCCTTCCAGTGGCCTTGCGCGCCCGTGATGAGTCGGGCGATGAAGGCGAGCAACTGGCCGGTGAAGGCGGCTGGCGTCATGGGGTGGGATTATCGGGCCCACCCCGGTGGTGTCAGGGGCAGGGCTTACCAGTCGTCGCCGCCGCCACTGCCCATGTCACCGCCGCCGCCATCGCCGCCGGTCCAGCCGTCGCCGCTGCCGAAGTCGATGTCGCGCCGGGTCAGCTCGCTGGCCGCGTTATCGGCACCGGCATCGAAGCTGCCGGGCACCAGGCCACTGCCGCCGCCCGCGTCGGCACGGTCACGCGGGAGGCTGCGTTCGTCGTGGCCGCCATGCAGCAGCTTCTCGGCCAGCATGCCGGCCGCCAGGCCACCGGCCACGCCCAGGCCGACGCCCATCATGCCGGGGCCGCCCGAGCCGGGTGCCTGCGGCATGCCGGGGCCATAGCCGGGGTTGCCCTGGAAACCCTGGTTGCCCATGCCGTACCCGCCCGCCATCGCCGGCTGCAGGTTCTGCGCCTCGGTGCGGCGGCGCATCCAGCGCATCGCCAGCCAGATGAAGACGATGGCGCCACCCACCAGCAGCCAGATGGGCACACCACCGCCACTGGCGGGCGCCGCCGGCTCGACCCGCTGAACCGGCGCCGCACCGACGGCCGCCGGCAGCGCGGCCTTGGCCGTCGGCACCTGCTCGCGCTGCAGCAGCTGCTCGAAGGCGTTGAACTTGGCCGGGTCGGTGAACTTGATGGCCGGGTCCAGCGCCCGCGCGCGGCGCGTGTGTTCGGCGGCCTCGTTGAACTGACGCCCGTGGGCCAGGATCTCGGCCAGCACGTAGTGCGCACGCGCGCTGTCGGGCTTGGCCGCGACGACCTCGCGCATCATCTTCTCGGCGCCGGCGTAGTCGCCGCGCTGGGCGGCCGCCTGCACCTCATCGACGGTGGGCAGCGCCTGAGCGGTGCCCAGCCACAGCGAGGCCAGCAGGCCCAGGCAGATCAGCAGGATTCGAGGGAACTTCATCGCAACACTCCTCAGGCCGTCACCCGCGCGCGGTGCGCACGGGGCAGACAGCAGTTTGCGCCGCTGATCTGGCACCGGACCTTCCGGTTTCAAGACCTTGCGCGTAGGACTAGAACCAATAGTCCGCCACGCACCGCCCGTCGCGCGGCAGGTCGTCGAAGGTGTCGAGACCGTCGAAATGGTCGATGGGGATGGTGGCCACGGCGTCGGGCTCGGCCAGGCGCAGGTTGACGGCAATGCGCCGTCGGCCCGCCTCGTCCAGTCGCAGCCCGCGCCAATGGGTCACGCAGCCGCAGGTCGGGCAGAAATGGAACTCCAGCGCCCTGCCACGCACATAGGCCTGCGTGGGGCCGGAGACATGGATGCCTTCATCCACATAGTCGTAGGCCCACAGCACGCCGTAGCGGCGGCAGGCCGTGCAGTTGCAGGCCGTGGCGCCGTCGGGCTGGCCGTCGAAGCGCCAGCGGACGCTGCCGCAGAGACAGGAACCTTCGATCATGGCGTCAGGCCTCCAGGCGTTGCGCGGCTCGCACCGGCGCCGCGTAGATCGGGTCGATGTAGATGCGGCCGCCGAACAGGAACTCCTTGCCGCCCACTTTGGCGAAACCGAAGCGCTCGTAGAACGCGACGGCGCGCACATTGCGATCGTAGACGCCCAGCCAGAGCGTCTGCGCGCCACGGCGCCGCGCATGGACATGGACCTCGTGCATCAGCCGTGCGCCCAGGCCCTGGCCGATGAAGCCTTCGCCCAGATAGATGCGCCACAGCTGCAACGGCGCCGGCGCGGTCACGCAGTCCGGTGCCGGCCCGGCCTTCAGGATGGCATAACCGGCCAACTGCTGGCCCACACAGGCCAGCAGCGTCGTGCAGCCGGGGTCGGTGATGACACCGGCCATGATCCCCGGCTGGAAATGCTCGGCGACGTAGTCGGCGATCTCCTGCGGATCGTCCAGGCCGCGGTAGGTGTCGGTGAAGGCCTGGGCGGCGAAGGACGCCAGCGGCGTGGCGTCCTCGGGGGTGGCGGGGCGGATCGTCGGCATGCCGACGATTCTCGCCGTCAGGCCAGCGGCACGGCCTTGGCGCCCAGGCGCTGGATCAGGCCGCTGCTCAGCCGCGTCGCCAGGCCATACACCGTCAGCTGCGGGTTGGCGCCCAGGCTGGTCGGGAACAGCGAGCCGTCGTGCACCGACAGGTTGGCCAGTTGCCAGTGCTGGCCGTCGGGCCGCACGACGCCGCGGCCCGCATCGGCCGCCATCGTGCAGCCGCCCATCACGTGGGCGCTGCCGACGGTGGCCAGGAAGGGCTTCATCGTCAGGCCGGCAATGCCTTGCCTGGCCTCGGCGAGGTTGGCATAACCCGTTGCCTGCTCGTGCACCGGGCGCACGACCTTGGCCCCGGCGGCGAACTGGATCTCGGCCATCGTCACGTAGGCGCGGCGTGCGCCGTCCAGCAGGTAGTCGGTCAGCGCGTAGTCCAGCTGCGGCGAGCCGTCGCCGCGCAGCTTGACGGCGCCGCCCGCCGCGTCGGCATGGAAGCCATCGCGCAGCAGCGCAATCATCAGCTGCGTGCGCGGCATGTCGCGCGCGCGCTGGGCCAGCTCGGCGCCGATGCCGCCGCCGTTGGTCAGCGCGAAAGCCGGGTGCACCGGTGCCACTTCCAGCTTGTAGCCCACTGGTCCGTCGATGGGGCCGGTGTGCAGGAAGTGGTCGCAGAACACCGACAGCGGCGCGCCAGCCCAGCCGGCCACGTCGTGGTCGAACAGCGCGACGCCGCCGGCTGTCGGGTGCAGGAAGGTGCGCTTGCCCAGCAGCGAGTGTGGATCGGGCGCGTTGGAGCGCAACAGCAGCGCGGGCGAGTTGATCGCGCCACCGGCAACGACGTAATGCCGGGCCGTGATGCGCACCGGCGCGCCCGTGACCGTACCGTCCAGCGCCACAGGCTCGGCCACCAGCGCCGCGGCCTTGTCGCCCTGCAACTCCAGCCGTGCGGCACGCGTCTGCACCAGCATCGTCGCGCCCAGGTCCAGCGCCGCGGGCAGCGTGCTGACCAGCATGGACTGCTTGGCATTGGTCGGGCAGCCCATGCCGCAGGAGCCGAGGTTCCAGCAGCCCTTGACGTTGCGGCGCACGACCTTGGTCGGGATGCCCAGCTTGGCCGCGCCGCGCTTCAGCACGTCGTTGTTCTCGTTGGGGTCAACGAGCCAGTCGCCGATGTTCAGGCGCCGCTCGGCCTGCTCGAACCACGGCGCCATCGCGGCTTCGTTGAAGTCGGTCAGGCCGAACTTGTCGCCCCAGTAGGCCAGCGCGTCGGGCGGCGTGCGGAACGAGCCGGTCCAGTTGACCGTCGTCGAGCCGCCCACGCAGCGGCCCTGCAGGATGTTCATCGCCTGGTCGACCGTCTTGCGGCCGCCGGCCTCCTGGTAGAGCTGCGGGTAGGCATCGGCTTCGCGCTGCCTGAACTGGCTGCTGGAGCGCAGCGGGCCTTCTTCAATGATGACGATCTTCAGGCCCGCGCGGGCCAGCATCTCGGCGGTGATACCGGCACCGGCGCCGCTGCCGATGATGGCGACGTCGCAGTCCAGCGTGGCGGGCAGCGCCGCGTGCGGGCCGCCATGGACCTTCCAGCCGCGCTGCAGGCCGTCGAGGATGGGATCAGGGATGGCGCTCATGCGATCTCGACCGGGCCGGCATAGCCCGCGGTCTTCCAGTTGGTGGGCTCGGTGAAGAAGGCGATCGCGTTCAGGTCGCGCAACGCGTGGTAGACCTGCTGCTTGGTGTTGGACGTGGACAGGCGCATCGCGTCCAGGGCCTGCTGCACGTCCTGCGCGCTGGCCTCGGCCCAGGGCTTGGACAGGCCCACCAGCGCAAGGCGGCCGGCCGCCGTGCCCAGCAGCCCCAGCGCGTCGGACAGTTCCTTGCGCGTGGCGGCGGGCAGCGCCGCGACGGTGGCATCCAGGCGTGCGAGCTGCGCGTCGAGCGCCGCATCGCGCGCGGCGCCGGCCGGCGGCAGCAGGTCATTGAACACCGCCTGCGCAGCGGCACGCATCAGCTCACGCGAGCCGGGGCTGAGCTTGTTGTCGACCAGCCCTGGCTTGATCAGCGCGATGCCGGCACCGGCGATGCCGAGCACGACGGCAGCGCCCAGGCCCAATTTCAAGAGACGTCGGCGTTGCATCACACCACTTTCTTCAACAGCGAGAGCAGGCGCTCGAAGGTCGCGCCATAAGGCGGCTGGAACAGCTGGGTGCCGGCAAAGCGCGACTGGATGAACAAGGGCTTCTCCTTGCTGAAGGTGCGAAAACCCCATTCGCCGTGGTACGAGCCCATGCCGCTGGCACCCACGCCGCCGAAGGGCTGGTCCTCCTGGCCCAGGTGCCACAGGCAGTCATTGATGGTCACGCCACCGGCATGCGTCTCGCGCATCACGCGGTCGCGCGCGGCAGCGTCCTGGCCGAACCAGTACAGCGCCAGCGGGCGGTCGCCGCGGTTGATGTGGGCCAGGGCTTCGTCGACACGCTCGTAGCCGACGATGGGCAGCAGCGGGCCGAAGATCTCTTCCTGCATGACGGTGGCCTCGGCCGGCACGTCCAGCAGCAGCGCGGGCACCAGGCGGCGGTCCTGGTTTGGATCGGGCTGCTCATCATGGCTGCGCAGCACGCGCGCGCCGCGTTGCGCCGCGTCGGCGATCAGGCCTTGCAGCCGCGCGTGATGGCGCGGCGTGGCGACGCTGGTGTAGTCGGCGTTGCCGGCGATGCGCGGGTACATGCGGCGCATCTCGGCCAGGATCCGCTGGCTCAGCGGCTCGACCAACTCCTTGGGCACCAACAAATAGTCCGGCGCGACGCAGGTCTGCCCGGCGTTGAACAGCTTGCCGAAGGCCAGCCGCGACGCGGTCAGTTGCAGGTCGCAGCTGCGGTCGATGACGGCAGGCGACTTGCCGCCCAGCTCCAGCGTCACGGGCGTCAGGTTCTTCGCTGCAGCCTGCGCCACATGGCGACCCACTGCGGTGGAGCCGGTGAAGAACAGGTGGTCGAAAGGCAGCTCGGTGAAGGCCTTGCCGACCTCGGCGTCGCCGGTGATGACCTGCATCTCCTCCGGCGCGAAGCGCTCGGCGACCAGGCGGGCCATCAGCTCAGCAGTCGCCGGCGTCAGCTCCGACGGCTTGATCAGCACGCGGTTGCCGGCGGCCAGCGCCGCGACGGCCGGCTCCATGGCCAGGTAATACGGATAGTTCCAGGGCGAGACGATACCCACCACGCCCAGCGGCTGGCGCATCAGCACGTTGCGGCCGGGCAGGAAGTGCAGCGGCGTGGCGACGCGCTTTTGCTTCATCCAGCCACGCAGGTGCTTCAACGCGTGGCGCGTGCCGGCCTCGACAGTGAAGATGTCGGCCAGCAGCGATTCCGGGCGGGCGCGGTGGCCGAAGTCCCGGGCCATCGCGGCAGCCAGCGCCTCGCCGTGCTGGCGCGTCATCGTCAGCAGCCTTTGCAGGCGGTCGCGGCGCACCTCGTACGAGGGCATGCGCTCGACATCGAAGGCGCGGCGCTGCGCGAGCAGCGCCAGGTGCAGGCGTTCCTGCAGCGCGGTGTCCATGGCCTTGTCTCCGGTTCTTTTCTCGAATGCATCGAGGCTAACCGCAAGACCGGGCCTCACCATCGGGTGAGGCCCTGGACTAGAGGGCTACGTCTAGTCCCGCAGGTGACAAACCGGCTCCCTGGGACTTGCTTGCGGGTCGAGCGCCGGGCCGCTCCCAAGCCGGCCCGGCTTGGCGATGTGCTTGCGGCCCAACGCCGCGAGCATCGCCGTCCCCTCGGGGGATCGACCAGACTGGCCCGCGTTCAGCAGGGCCAAGCTGGGCGAGGGGCTCATCAATGCCGGAAGTGACGCACGCCGGTCAGTACCATCGCGATGCCGCGCTCGTTGGCCGCGGCGATGACCTCATCGTCACGCATGGAGCCGCCCGGCTGGATGACGCAGGTGGCACCCGCATCGGCCAGCACATCCAGGCCGTCACGGAACGGGAAGAAGGCGTCGCTCGCCACCGCCGAGCCGACGAGGCTGAGGCTGGCGTGCTGGGCCTTGATGGACGCGATGCGCGCTGAGTCCAGACGGCTCATCTGGCCGGCACCGACACCCAGCGTCATGCCACCGCCGCAGAAGACGATGGCGTTGCTCTTCACGTACTGCGCCACGGTCCACGCGAACATCAGGTCGTCGAGTTGCTGGGCCGTGGGCTGCAGCGTCGTGACGATCTTGAGGTCTTCCTTCTTCAGGAAGTGGTTGTCCGAGCTCTGCAGCAGCAGGCCCGAGCCGACGCGCTTGCTGTCGCCGGCGTTGCGGCCCTGGTCCCAGGGGCGCGCGCCACCGGGCGGCAGCGCGATCTGCAGCAGGCGCACATTGACCTTGCCCTTGAAGGCTTCCAGCGCCTCGGCGCTGAAGCTGGGCGCCATCAGCACTTCGACAAACTGCTTGGCCACGAGTTGGGCGGCCGCGCCATCCACCTCGCGGTTGAAGGCGATGATGCCGCCGAAGGCGCTGGTCGGGTCGGTCTTGAAGGCCTTGCTGTAGGCCTCGGCCGGGTTGGCCGCCACGGCCACGCCGCAGGGGTTGGCGTGCTTGACGATGACGCAGGCGGGCACGTCGAAGCTCTTCACGCACTCCCACGCCGCATCGGCGTCGGCGATGTTGTTGTACGAGAGTTCCTTGCCTTGCAGCTGCTTGCCCGTCACCAGCGAGCCGGGCGCGGGGAACAGGTCGCGGTAGAGCGCGGCGCTCTGGTGCGAGTTCTCGCCATAGCGCAGGTCCTGCACCTTCACGAAGGTCGAGTTCATCTGCGCCGGGTACTCGGCCTTGCTGCCGTCGTCCTGCAGCGCGGACAGGTAGTTGCTGATCGCGGCGTCGTACTGCGCGATGCGGTTGAACGCGGCGACGGACGCGGCGAAGCGGGTCTTGTCGCTGGTCTTGCCATGGGCCTTCAGCTCGTCGAGCACGGCGGCATACTGGGCCGCGTCGGTCAGCACCGTCACATCCTTCCAGTTCTTGGCCGCGCTGCGCACCATGGCCGGGCCGCCGATGTCGATGTTCTCGATGGCGTCTTCCAGCGTGCAGCCGGGCTTGGCCACGGTCGCCTCGAACGGGTACAGGTTGACGGCCAGGATGTCGATGCGCGTGATGCCGTGCTTGTCCATCGCGGCGACGTGCTCGGGCGTGTCACTGCGCGCCAGAAGGCCGCCGTGGATCTTGGGGTGCAGCGTCTTCACGCGGCCGTCCATCATCTCGGGAAAACCGGTGTGCTCGGCCACTTCGGTGACGGGCAGGCCGGCGTCGGCCAGCAGCTTGGCGGTGCCGCCGGTGGACAACAGCTTCGTGCCCAGAGCGTGCAGCTCCTTCGCGAATTCAAGGATGCCGGTCTTGTCTGAGACGGAGAGGAGTGCGGTGAGTTGCATGACGGCTTAGAGGTTGTGATCGGTCAGCTTGCGGCGCAGCGTGTTGCGGTTGATGCCCAGCCATTGCGCCGCCTTGCTCTGGTTGCCGCCGGCTTCGCGCATGACGATCTCGAACAGCGGTTTTTCGACCAGCTTGATCAGCATCTCGTGCATCGAATGCGGCTCCTGGCCGTCGAGGTCACGGAAGAAGGCTTCGAGGTTGTCGCGCACGCAGGCGTCGATGGGATTGGGCGGTGTGTTCTTCTGGGCACTCATGACAGGGAGTGATTAGGTTCAGGCGGCGCAGGCTTCGTCGGCTTGCGCGTCTTCGTCGTTGGCGGCCGCGGTAGGCGGCAGCCGGTCGTGGGTCTGGCCGAGTTCGTCGAACCAGTCCCGCAGAGCCTGCAACTGCAGGTCGCAGCGCTCCAGCGTGTTCATGTGTTGGCGGAAGTCCTCGCCGCCGGGCAGGCCGCGCACGGCCCAGCCGATGTGCTTGCGCGCACTGCGCACGCCGCTCAGCTCGCCGTACAGGCCGTAGTGATCATGCAGGTGCTCGATGAGCCAGTCGCGCGCCTCGGTGACAGCCGGCGCCGCCAGGTGCTCGCCCGTCGCCAGGAAATGCTGCACCTCGCGGAAAATCCAGGGGCGGCCCTGCGCGGCGCGGCCGATCATCAGCGCGTCGGCCTTCGTGTAGGCCAGCACGTCGCGGGCCTTTTCGGGGCTGTCGATGTCGCCATTGGCGACGACCGGGATGGCCAGCGCGGCCTTCACGGCGGCAATCGTGTCGTACTCGGCCAGGCCCTTGTAGCCCTGTTCGCGCGTGCGGCCGTGGATGGTCAGCATGGCAATGCCGGCGGACTCGAACAGGCGCGCCAGGCGCAGCGCGTTGCGCTCGTCGGCGCTCCAGCCGGTGCGCATCTTCAGCGTCACCGGCACGCCGCGCGGCGCGGCCACGGCGACGACCGCCTCGACGATCTCCAGCGCCAGCGCCTCGTTGCGCATCAGCGCCGAGCCTGCCCACTTGTTGCAGACCTTCTTGGCCGGGCAGCCCATGTTGATGTCGATGATCTGCGCGCCGCGGTCGATGTTGTGGATGGCGGCCTCGGCCAGCATGGCCGCGTCGGTGCCGGCGATCTGCACGGCGATGGGCCCGGGCTCGCCGCTGTGGTCGGCGCGCCGCGAGGTCTTCAGGCTGTTCCACAGCTCCTTGCGCGACGTGACCATCTCGCTGACCGCATAGCCCGCGCCCAGGCGCCGGCACAGCTGACGGAAGGGCCGGTCCGTCACCCCCGCCATCGGCGCCACGAAGAGCCGGTTGGGGAGAAGGTGGGGGCCGATGTGCACGAGGGGTCTGCTCAAAAAAGAGGCGAGATTGTAGCCAGCCAGGCACACGCACAATGCCGGCATGGAAGCCTGGCTCGGCCATTTCATCCAAGACCTGCTCGCCGCGCTGGCCCTGCCCCAGGTGGGGCTGGTCGCCGTCTTCGTCATTGCTTTCGTCTCGGCGACGCTGTTGCCGCTAGGCTCGGAGCCCGCGGTCTTCCTGGTCGTCAAGGCCGATCCCGGCATGTTCTGGCCCGTCATCCTCGTCGCCACCGTGGGCAACACGCTGGGCGGCATGGTGTCGTGGTGGATGGGCTATGGCGTCGAGAAGGCGGTCGAGGCGGTGCAGCATCACGAGCCGTCGCACTCCCGTGCGGCGCGGTGGCTGCAGCGCTTCGGCCCCAAGGCCTGCCTGCTGAGCTGGCTGCCCGTCGTGGGTGACCCGCTGTGCGCCGTGGCGGGCTGGCTCAAGCTGCCGTTCTGGCCCTGCGTGGGCTGGATGGCGGTGGGCAAGTTCCTGCGTTTCCTCTTCTACACCGCCGCTTTGCTGTGGCTCGTCCCGGAATCCTGGTTGTCATGACTACTTCTTCCTACCAAGACCTCGCCGCGCGCCAGCAGCGGCTGCACCGCCTGTCGCACCTGCAGGCCATTGCGCAATGGGACCAGGCGGCCAACATGCCCGCCAAGGGCAACGAGGCGCGCAGCCTGGCCCTGGCCGAGATGGACGGCCTGCTGCATCAGCTGGCCACCGACCCGGCGCTGGCCGGCCTGCTCGACACGGCCGCCACCGAGCCGCTTGACGACACGCAGCGCGCCAACCTGCGCGAGATCCGCCGCGCCTGGCGCGCCGCCAACGCGCTGCCGCAGGCGCTGGTGGAGGCCAAGAGCCTGGCCAACAACCGCTGCGAGCACGCCTGGCGCACGCAGCGCCCGGCCAACGATTGGGCCGGCTTCGTACCCAACCTGCGCGAGGTGCTGAAGATCGCCCGCCAGGAGGCCGAGCTGCTGTCGCAAAGCACGGGCCTGTCCAAGTACGACGCGCTGCTGGACATGTACGAGCCGGGCATGCGCTCGGCGGACGTGGAGCGCGCCTTCGCGCCGCTGCGCGGCTGGCTGCCGGGGTTGATCCGCGACGTGATCACCAAGCAGTCGCAGGAGACCGTCATCGAGCCGGTCGGCCCCTTCCCCGCCGCGGCGCAGAAGGCGCTGGGCCTGGACGCGATGAAGCTGATGGGCTTCGACTTCGCGGCCGGCCGGCTGGACGAGAGCACCCACCCCTTCTGCGGCGGCGTGCCCGAGGACGTGCGCATGACCACGCGCTACCGCGAGGACAACTTCCTGCCCAGCCTGATGGGCACCATCCACGAGACCGGCCACGGCCGCTATGAGCAAGGCCTGCCGCGCGAGCTGCTGGGCCAGCCCATCGCCCGCGCGCGCTCCATGGGCATCCACGAGAGCCAGAGCCTGTCGTTCGAGATGCAGCTGGGCAGCCACCCTGCGTTCGCCGGCCTGCTGGCGCCGCTGCTGGTGAAGCACTTCGGCGACCAGCCCGCTTTCGAGGCCGGCAACCTGCACAAGCTGCTGACGCGCGTGCAGCCGGGCTACATCCGCGTCGACGCCGACGAGGTCACCTACCCCGCCCACATCCTGCTGCGCTTCGACATCGAGCGCGCGCTGATCGAGGGACAGGCCGAGGTCGACGACATCCCGGCGCTGTGGGACGCCAAGATGGCCGAGCTGCTGGGGCTGGACACGCGCGGCAACTTCAAGGACGGGCCCATGCAGGACGTGCACTGGCCGGCCGGCCTGTTCGGCTACTTCCCCTGCTACACGCTGGGCGCGATGTACGCGGCGCAGTGGTTCGCGACGATGCGCGCGCAGCAGCCGGCGCTGGATGCGCAGATTGCGCGCGGCGAGCTGGGCGGCGTGTTCGACTGGCTGTCCACGCAGGTCTGGCAGAGCGCCAGCCGCTACGAGACGCCGGAGCTGGTGCAGCGCGCCAGCGGCGAGGCGCTGAACCCGGCGCATTTCGAGGCCCATCTGCGCAGCCGCTACCTGGGCGCCTGACGACAGCTTGGCGACAGCTCCGTTCGTGCTGCACGCCACAAAAAAGAGGGCCGCTCCATCGGGAGCGGCCCAACCTAGTGTCGAACGATCTCTCTTTCAGACCAACGGCGCTTCCCCGGCCCCCCGGCCATCTCCGCGCGTGGCGCCCGGGGTGTTGTGCTCTCCGGGCTGGGCCGCCGAAACCTGTTCAGCGACCGTGAATGCATTCTGAGCACGTCGGGCCGCGCTGGCATCCCCGCAAGCCAAGGGGAGGGTCTCATCAGCCGTGAACGGCGTCACAGCAGCAGCGCCAAACGTTCCAGGATCAGCACGGCAAAGAACGCCAGGCCGGCCACCAGCGTCCATTTCATGATGACCAGGCCCAGGCGCCGCCAGCGCGGCTGGCCGGTGGCAATGGAAAACGCGAAGCAGACGACGGCCGAGAACAGCAGCAGGCCGACGAGCAGGCGGGCGATCACCATGCCGGCGCGAGCTCGGCGAAGCCCTTGGGTGCCGCCCGGTCGTCGTCGAAGTGGACGACCTCGTAGGCCGACTCGTCGGCCAGCAGCGCGCGCAGCAGCTTGTTGTTCAACGCGTGGCCGCCCTTGAAGGACGTGTAGGCCGCCAGCAGCGGCATGCCGGCCACCTGCATGTCGCCGATGGCGTCCAGGATCTTGTGCTTCACGAACTCGTCGTCGTAGCGCAAGCCGTCGGCGTTCAGCACCTTGTAGTCGTCCACGACGATGGCGTTGTCCATTGACCCGCCCAGCGTCAGGCCGCGCGAGCGCATCAGGTCGATGTCGGCCGTCATGCCGAAGGTGCGCGCACGGGCGATCTCCTTCTTGTAGGTGCCCGAACCCATGTCGAACACGAACTGGCTGCCGGTGGCTGCCACGGCCGGGTTGTCGAACTCGATCTCGAAGCTCAACGTGTAGCCGTGGTGCGGCTCCAGCCGGGCCCACATCAGCTTCTTGCCTTCGCCCTGGCGCACTTCCACCGCCTTCTTCACTTTCAGGAAGCGCTTGGCCGCGTCCTGCAGCACGATGCCGGCCGACTGGAGCAGGAACACGAAGCTGGCGGCCGAGCCGTCCAGCACCGGCACCTCGTCGGCGTTGATGTCGATGATGAGGTTGTCCAGGCCCAGGCCGGCGCAGGCCGACAGCAGGTGCTCGATGGTCTGCACCTTGGGGCCACCCGGGTCGCCGCCGGGGCTGATGGTGGTGGCCATGCGCGTGTCGCTGACCGACAGGACACCGACCGGGATGTCCACCGGCGGGCACAGGTCCACGCGGCGGAAGACGATGCCGGTGTCGACCGGTGCGGGGCGCAGCGTCAGCTCCACCTTCTGACCGCTGTGGATGCCCACGCCGACGGCGCGGGTGATCGACTTCAGGGTGCGTTGCTTGACCATCCCCGGATTGTCCCAGGATCAGGCCGTTGCCTTGCGTTCGACGGGCAATCGCAGCGATAGCCTCGTGCCCATGCCGGGCGTGGAGTCGATGCGCAGCTTGCCGCCCAGGCGCTGGGCGCGCTTGATCTGGCTCTTCAGGCCGCGGCCGTGCTGGATGTTCTGCATGTCGAAGCCGGCGCCGTCGTCCTCGACGCGGATCTCGACGTAGCTGCCGTGGTGGCGCGTGACCATGCGCACGCGGCTGGCGCCGGCGTGCTTGAGCACGTTGTTCAGCGCCTCCTGCATCAGCCGCAGCACGTGCAGCGCGTCGGGCGGCTCCAGCCAGGCCAGCGGCGGCAGGTCCTGCACATCCCATTCCAGCTTGAGTCCGCCGGTCTGCAGGCGCTTGCCCAGGCGGTAGCGCATCGTCGCCAGCAGGGACACCAAATCGTGGCCCACGGGCTCCAGCGAGTCGATGACCAGGCGCAGGTCGTCGACGCATTCGCGCAGCACCTGCACGCATTGCTCATGCGACATGCTGCCCTGCTCCATCGCGACCAGCGCCGACAGCAGCGACGAACCCAGCCCATCGTGCATGTCGGCCATGATGCGCTGGCGCTCCAGCAGCAGCGCCTGCTGGCGCTCGACCTCGCGCAGCTGCGCGTTCTGCGCCTGCAGCACCGAGACCTGTTCGTCCAGGTCTTCCTGCAGCTGGCTGTTCTCGGCCTGGACTTGCTCGACGGTGCCGACATAGCGGCGCTGCACGGCGTGCAGGAAGCTGAGCATGACGATCAGCGTCGCGAACGGCATCAGGAAGAAGTGCTCCGGCCAGGCCCAGCCGGCCAGCACGGCCAGGTCGTGGCCGCCCAGCAGCACGCCGACGACCAGCGCCAGCGCCATGATGCGCAGCTCGGTGCGGCGCTCGCGCCAGGCAAGGAACGCCACCCAGCCCGTGCCGGCGGCGGCCACCACGGCCGTCACCGCGTACTGCAGCACCACCATGTCCAGCTGGCGCAGCCACAGCGGCATGCTGACCACGCTGACCAGCACCACGCAAGTGATCAGCGCCCGCTCCAGCCAGCGTGCGCGCCGGCTGGCGAAGCCCAGCGCGAACAGCAGCGCCGTCAGCATGACCCAGCCCATGGACGCATGCGTGGCCCACCAGAACCAGTCCTGCGCCCCCGGCGACGCCGGCAGGCTCACGTAGTAGTGCAGGTTACGCACCATCCAGGCCGCCGCACCCAAGGCGAACAGGCCGTAGATGCTCTCGCCGGGGCGGCGCAGCCACAGCGTCAGCGCGAACAGGCCCAGCACGGCCAGCGTCAGGCTGACGGCCTGCGGCAGGCCGGTCTGTGCGCGCACGCGCCACAGCCAGCGTTTTTCCAGGGTGTCGCGCGGGCCGACCCAGATGCGCGACACCGCGTGATAGCTGCCCGCCGGCACCGGCAGCGCGACGACCAGCTCCAGCCCCTGCGCGCCCACGCCGGGCAGCGGCAGCCAGATCGGTTGCACCCATTGCTCGCGCTCTGCATGCTGGTTGTCCAGCAGCAGCTGCCAGCCCTGCTCGGTGTGGGCCAGCACGGCCGCCGACAGCGTGACGAGGCGGGGCAGGTACAGCGCCATGGCGTCGTCATTGCCGGCCGCGACATGCAGCCGGTACCAGCGCATCTCATAGCCCTGCGCATCGCTGACCATGGCCGCGCCGGGCCGGGTGCGCACGTCGGGCATGGCCACCGGCCGCCACGCCGCCGCGTCTACAGGCGGCAGCAGCTCGGCCGGCAGCTCGAGCTGGCTGCCGCCGGCCACCGAGTGATGGCGCAACGCCGCCCACCAGGCGTCGAGCTGGGCGCGGCTCCAGGTGCTGGTGGCGAGTTCAGCCGAGGCGGAGTCATCGCCCGCGACGCGCGTGCTCGGCTGTGGCAGGCGCTGCGCCTGCAAGGGCAGGCACAGGCCCAGGACCAGGACCAGCATCAGCAGCCAGCCGCGCAGCATGAGGCGCAGCTCACGCATCCCTACACACTCTTCTAGGCGTTGACATGGGGCGCGAGCATGCCACACGGGCTGCTCCTGGCCCGACCGCCCAGGCCGGCCGCAGCGACCGTTCAGCCGCCGGCCGGCAGGCTCTTGCGCGCGGCCTCGCGCAGCTCGCGCGACAGGCCCGGATCGCCCACCGCGCGTGACAGCAGCAGCGCGCCGACCAGCGTGGACAGCATCGCCAGCGCCTGTTCGCGCCGCTCGGCGGCATCGGCCGCGGGCATCTGGGTCTGCAGCGTCGCGGCGAGGTTGCCGACGCCTTCGGCAAACACGGCCTGCACCGCTGGCCCGCCGCGCGCCGCGTCGCCCGCCAGCGCGACCAGGCCGCAACCGGCGCCGATGTGGTCGCGGTGAGCGTCGGACAGATAGGCCTTGACCCAGGCCGCGAGGCTGCGGTCGGTCTGCTTCTTCCACTGCTCGCGGTTGGCCTGCAGCGCACGCCGGCTGGCCTGCGCGGCAAGGTCGTCCTTGGACTCGAAATGGCCGTAGAAGCCGCCGCGCGTCAACCCGGCAGCCTGCATCAAGTCGTTCAGGCCGATGCCGTCGAAGCCACGCTCCCGGAACAACTGGGCGGCGTTGTCGAGGATGCGTTCGCGGTTCTCTTCGGCCTGGGCGCGGGTGACTTTCATCGCGATCTCCTGGGGTCTTTCGACAGATGGGCTTGACGCATTTTATATGTTGACCGACATTTATATCAATCATGTCAATCGACATGAATAAGCCGATTGGAAGGAATTAGTCATGCAGCTCAAGAACGCCGTCGTCTTCATCACCGGTGCCAACCGGGCCCTGGGTCGCGCCTTCGCCCAGGCCGCCCTGGCCGCCGGCGCCGCCAAGGTCTACGCCGCCGCGCGCGACCCGGCCAGTGTCGACCTGCCCGGCGTCGTGCCCGTCGCGCTGGACGTGACCGACCCCGCCCAGATCGCCGCCGCGGCAGCCCAATGTGCCGATGTCACGCTGCTGATCAACAACGCCGGCGTGTCCCAGGGTGCGGGCGTGCTCGCCGCAGACGCCATCGCCACGGCACGCAAGCATCTGGAGACCAATTTCTTCGGCGTCTGGGCCTTGACGCAAGCCTTTGCCCCCGCCCTGAAGGCCAACGGCGGCGGTGCCGTGCTGAATGTGCTGTCGGTGCTGAGCTGGGTGACGCTGCCCGACCTGACGCCCTACAGCGCCAGCAAGGCCGCGGCCTGGGCGCTGAGCAATGGTCTGCGCCAGGAGCTGAAGGCACAGGGCACGCAGTTCACCAGCCTGCATGTCGGCTACATGGACACCGACATGACCCGCGGCCTGGACGCACCCAAGTCTGCGCCGACCGACGTGGCTCGCCTGGCGCTGGAAGGCGTCGAGGCCGGCAGCTTCGAGGTGCTGGCCGACGACATCAGCCGCCAAGTCAAGCACAGCCTGTCCACCACCGCGCCGGCCTACGCGGGTTAACGCACCCGGGAGAACGCCATGAGCATCAGCACCGCTCTCGCTTCACCGCTGGCCGCCCACGACGACGGCCGCCTCGCTGCCGCCCGCCATGCGTTTTCCGCGCCGGAGCGCATCCCGCTGAGCGCCGCGGAGGCGGCCACCCTCGTTGGTGCCGCCGAGCCGCCGCTGCGCCATGAAGGCGTCAAGCTCGCGCGCTGGACGCTGGGCCAGGGGCCGCGCGTCGTCCTCGTGCATGGCTGGAACAGCCGTGGCTCGCACCTGCTCGGCTTCGCGCGGCCGCTGGTCGAGGCCGGCTTCTCCGTGACGCTGTTCGACCTGCCCGGCCATGGCGACTCGGGCGGCCATGTGGCCAGCGTCGTGCATGCCGGCCGCGCGCTGCGCACACTGCTGAAGGGCATTGGCCTGGTGCACGGCATCATTGGTCATTCGATGGGCTCGGCCGCGACGCTGCTGGCCTTTGCCCATGGCCTGCAAGTGCGGCGCAGCGTGCACCTGGCCGGGCCATCGTCGCTGACGCCCATGGTCAAAGGCCTGGCCCAGGCCCACGGTCTTGGCCCGGCCGACGCGGCAGCGTTTGCGGGCTGGGTCGAGGGTTTCATCGGCACGCGCATGGCCTGCGTGGACCTGGAGCGCTTGCAACACGGCCTGTGCCATCCGGGGCTCATCGTTCACGACCCCGAGGACCGCACCGTGCCCTTCGCCGCCTCACAGGCGCTGCACGCCGCCTGGCCCGGCTCACAGCTGGAGACCGCAGCGGGCTTGGGGCACCGCCGCCTGCTCGCCGACGCCGACGTGATTGCGCGCAGCGTCGCCTTCATCGCCGCGGGGCGGCCGCAATGAGCGCCGTGCCCCGCCCCTGGCTGCTGACGCTGGCCGCGCTATCGGCGCTGGGCACGCTGTCCACCAACATCCTGCTGCCGTCGCTGCCCGTCATGGCGCAGGCTCTGGGTTCGAGCGAAGCCGCGATGACGGCCGTGCTCAGCCTGTTCCTCGCCGTGTTCGCGCTGGCCCAGCTCATCGTCGGGCCGCTGTCGGACCGTCTCGGCCGCCGGCCCGTGGTGCTGGGCGGCCTGCTGGTCTTCGTCTTCGGCAGCCTGGTCTGCGCGCTTGCGGGCGACCTGCCGCTGCTGCTGGTCGGCCGCGCGCTGCAAGCGGTCGGTGTCGCGGCGGCGTCGGTGCTGGCGCGCGCGGCCGCGCGGGACCGCTTCGAAGGCGCGCAACTGGCCGCGCTGCTGGGCCGCATCATGGTCGTCATGGCCGCGGCGCCGGGTTTCTCGCCGCTGCTGGGCGGCCTGGTGCAAGCGGCCTGGGGCTGGCGTGCGCTGTTTGCGGTGCTGGTGATCGCCGGCATCGCGCTGGCGGCGGCCTACGTGAGCATCGTCGGCGAGACGCTGCCGGTCGAACGGCGCCGACATCAGCCTGCAGGGGCGCTGGCACGCGGCTATGTCGTGCTGCTGGGCGATGCGCGCTTCATGCGGCCAGCGCTGGCGACGGCGGCCATCCTCGGCGCGCTGTTCGCGTTCTTCGGCACGGCACCGCTGGTGCTGGCCAAGGGCTTCGGCTTCTCGGCGCTGCAGGTGGGCCTGTTCTTCGCGACGTCGGTGTTCGTCGTCTTCGCCGCCGGGCAGACAGCGCCGCGCTGGAGTGCGCGCTGGGGCAGCGCCGCGGTGCTGCGCCTGGGTGCTGCACTGGCCGCGGCCGGCGGGCTGGCCATGCTGGTCAGCAGCGGCGCCGGCCTCGTCGGCTTCGCTGCGTCGGTCGCCCTCTTCCTGTTCGGCATGGGCCTGGTGTCACCCACCGGCGCGGCGCTGGCGCTGACGCCGTTCGCGTCGCAGGCCGGCCAGGCGTCGGCCTTGCTGGGCTTTCTACAGATGGCCGCGGCGGCCGCGCTGACGACGGTGGCTGCAACGCTGCCGGGTGCGCGCCTCACGGCCCTGGCCATCGTGCTGGCGGGCGGCGGTCTGCTGGCGCTGCTGGCCGGTGCGGCCAAGCCGGCGCTGACGTCAAAAGCGCCCGCCTGAAATGAAAAAGGACAAGTCCTCGCGGGCTTGTCCTCCGGCGCGCGATCCGCGCGGCTTCAGTCGGCTTGCTTGCGCAGGAAGGCCGGGATCTCGATCTCGTCCATGCCGTTGGACGACAGCGCCTCGACCTTGGCGGCCGCACTGCCCGAACGGCCATGGCGCCAGACGCTGGGCACGTTGGCGTTGGCAAAGTCGCCCAGGCCCAGGCCCACATTGGCCTGTGCAGCGGTGGCGGGCGCCGACATCGCGACGGCTTGCGTCAGCACCGGCATGGCCATGCCGTCGGTGCCGTTGCGCACCACCTGCTGGGTCTGCACGACTTGCAGCGGCGCCTGCTGGCGGGCGCGGCCGGCAGTCAGGCCGGTGGCGATGACGGTCACGCGCAGCGAATCACCCAGGCTCTCGTCGTAGGCGGTGCCGTAGATGATGTGCGCTTCTTCCGACGCGTAGCGCTTGATCGCGTTCATCGCGTTGCGCGACTCGCTCAGCTTGAAGTTGGCGCGGCTCGCGGCGATCAGCACCAGCACACCCCGCGCGCCGGACAGGTCGATGCCTTCCAGCAGCGGGCAGGCCACGGCGGCTTCGGCCGCCTTGGTGGCGCGGTCCGGGCCGCCGGCCTGCGCCGTGCCCATCATGGCCTTGCCAGGCTCGCTCATCACCGTCTTGACGTCTTCGAAGTCGACGTTGACCAGGCCGGGGATGTGGATGATGTCCGAAATGCCGCCAACGGCGTTCTTCAGCACGTCATTGGCGTGCGCGAAGGCCTGGTCCTGCGTGACGTCGTCACCCAGCACGTCGAGCAGCTTGTCGTTCAACACGACGATCAGCGAGTCGACATTGGCTTCCAGCTCGGCCAGGCCGGCGTCGGCCGCCTTGGCCCGGCGGCCGCCTTCGAATTCGAAGGGTTTGGTGACGACGCCAACGGTCAGGATGCCCATTTCCTTGGCCACCCGAGCAATCACCGGCGCGGCACCCGTGCCGGTACCGCCGCCCATGCCGGCGGTGATGAACAACATATTGGCGCCGGCAATGGATTCGCGAATGCGGCTTTCCGCTTCTTCAGCAGCCGAGCGACCCATTTCGGGTTTGGCACCGGCGCCGAGACCGGAGGTGCCGAGTTGCAGCAATTGATCCGCCTTGGAGCGGTTCAGCGCCTGCGCGTCGGTATTGGCGCAGATGAATTCCACGCCTTGAACGCCCTGGGCGATCATGTGGTCCACGGCGTTGCCGCCGCCACCACCGACCCCGATCACCTTGATTTGGGTGCCTTGGTCAAACTCTTCGATCATCTCGATGGGCATATCAACCTCCTAACTGCTGCAATTGTGCCTTGGCACTGAATGAATGACTAGTTGCTGAAACAAAAAAATCGTGGTTTAGGGGGTCAAAAATTCCCCATGAACCAATCTTTGACCCGGCCCAGCAGGGTTTGCACCGAGCCGGCCTGCTGTGCGGCCTTGAAACCCCGGCTGCGCGACAGCCGGGCCTCCTCCAGCAAGCCCATCACGGTGGCCGAGCGCGGATTGGCAACCATGTCGTAAAGAGCCCCCGAATAGGTGGGCAGGCCGCGCCGGACAGGTTTCAGGAAAATATCCTCGGCGAGTTCCACCATGCCCGGCATGACGGCCGAGCCGCCAGTCAGCACGATGCCGGAGGACAGCAATTCCTCATACCCGCTCTCGCGAATGACCTGGTGCACCAGCGAAAAGATTTCCTCGACGCGCGGCTCGATGACGCCGGCCAGCGCCTGCTTGGACAGCATCCTGGGGCTGCGGTCGCCCAGGCCTGGCACTTCCACCTGGTCGGACGGGTCGGCCAGCAGCTGCTTGGCGACGCCATATTCGACCTTGATTTCCTCGGCGTCCTTGGTGGGCGTGCGCAGCGCCATCGCGATATCGCTGGTGATCAGGTCGCCGGCGATCGGAATGACGGCGGTATGGCGGATGGAACCGCCCGTGAATATCGCCACGTCGGTCGTGCCGGCGCCGATATCCACCAGCGCCACCCCCAGGTCGCGCTCGTCCGCGGTCAGCGCGGCATGGCTGGAGGCGCTGGGATTCAAAACCAGCTGGTCGACCTCCAGGCCGCAGCGGCGCACGCATTTGACGATGTTTTCTGCCGCACTTTGCGCGCCGGTCACGATATGGACCTTGACTTCCAGCCGGCCGCCGCTCATGCCGATGGGCTCTTTGACCTCATGGCCGTCGATGACAAATTCCTGCGGCTCGACCAGCAACAGGCGCTGGTCGTTGGGGATATTGATGGCCTTGGCGGTTTCAACGACGCGGGTCACATCGACCGGCGTGACCTCCTTGTCGCGCACGATGACCATGCCAGTGGAGTTCTGGCCGCGGATATGGCTGCCGGTGATCCCCGTATAAACCCGGGAGATTTTGCAGTCGGCCATCATTTCGGCCTCTTTCAAGGCCTGCTGAATGGACTGCACGGTCGCGTCGATATTGACGACGACACCACGCTTCAGGCCATGCGACGGCGCCACACCCAGGCCGGCAATGCGCAAATCTCCCCCCGGCAAAACCTCGGCCACGACGGCCATGATCTTGGCGGTTCCAATATCCAGCCCGACGACCAAATCCTTGTATTCCTTGGCCATGTCCGTCCTCAACGTTTTCTATTTACGGGTTTACCCGGAGTTTGTGTCGTCACGCCGCGCAGCTTGACCGCGTAGCCGTCGGCGTGGCGCAGGTCGGCCGACAGCAGCGGGCTGCGGTAGGTCGTCGTGACCTGCGTGATGGAATGGGTGAACCGGCCGAAGCGCTCGACGACCTCGGCCTCGCTGCCGCGGCCCAGTTCGACGACGGCGCCGCTGCCCAAGGTGGCACGCCACGAGCCGCGGCCGGACAGATCCAGGCGGTCGATGCTTTCGCCCAGCTTCTCGGCGGCGGGCGACAGCGACCGCCACATCTGCAGCATCGGACCCGCGGCCGCCGCGGGGCCGGCGAGCACGGGCAAGGTCTCGTCCTCGACGTCACCGAGGTTGGCCTGGAAGACTTCGCCGAAGCTGTTGACCAGTGCCCGCTCGGCCGTGGCCTCGGTGGCCGAGTCGGCGCCGTCGGTGCGAGCCTCCCAATACGCGGTGGCGCGGTGCTCCTCCAGATTGACCTTGAGCCGCATCGGCCAGATGCGCTGCAGCTGCGCGTGCCGCACCCAGGGCACGGCCTCGAAAGCGGCGCGGCCATCCTTCAGATTCATGCTGAGGAAGGAGCCGTGCAGGTGCGGCAGCGCATTGGCGCGCAGCGACGCAACGCTGTTGCGGCTGACATCCCCCTCGACCTGGATGGCGCGGAAGTTGAACACCGGCAGGCGCACCACCCAGCGGATCAGCCCCCAGGCCGCCGTCACCAGCAACGCCGCGACGAGCAGCGCCGATACCGCATTCATCAGGCGGATGTCGGGCGGCAGCGCGGCGGTGGCGGCAGCGGAATTCACTGGCTATCCAGCCTCGCTTGGGAAAGCAGCCACAGGCACAGATGCGGGTAATCGACGCCCACGGCCCGCGCGGCCTTGGGCACCAGCGAGTGCGAGGTCATGCCCGGGCAGGTGTTCATCTCTAGCAGGAAGGGCTTCATGTCGGACTGGCGCAGCATCAGATCGGCGCGGCCCCAGCCGCGGCAGCCCAGCAGCCGGTAGGCGTGCAGCACCAGTTGCTGGATCTCCGCCTCCAGCGCGGCGGGCAGCGAGCCGAACAGGTACTGCGTCGTGTCCGTCTCGTACTTGTTCGCGAAGTCGTAGTTGCCGGCCTCGGCGCGGATCTCGATGACCGGCAGCGCGACGGCACCCGCGCCTTCACCGAGCACGGCGCAGGTCAGCTCGGGGCCTTCGATGCACTGCTCGAACAGCAGTTCGTCGTCGAAGCCCAGCGCCAGTTCGACCGCGCCCTGCATCTCCGAGTAGCCGGCCGCCTTGGTGATGCCGATGCTGCTGCCCTCGTGCGGCGGCTTGACGACGACCGGCAGGCCCAGCTCGTCGGGAATCGTGCGGATGCGCTCGCGCGTCAGCTCGGCGCGCGTGAGTGCCAGGTATTGCGGTGTCGGCAGCGCATCGACAGACCACAGCCGCTTGGTCATGGTCTTGTCCATCGCGACGCCGGAGGCCGTCACGCCGGAGCCGGTGTAGGGCAGGCCCAGCCATTCGAGCGCGCCCTGGATCGTGCCGTCCTCGCCGCCGCGGCCATGCAGCGCGATGAAGGCGCGCGCGAAGCCCTCGTCCTTGAGCGCCTGCAGCGGCCGCTCGGCGGGGTCGAAGGCATGGGCGTCGACGCCGATGGACTGCAGCGCGGCGAGCACGCCGTTGCCGCTCATCAGCGACACCGGCCGCTCGGCACTGGTGCCGCCGAACAGCACAGCGACCTTGCCAAGCGACTTGGCGTCAATGTTCAGGTCGATCGGCGTGTTCATGCCGAAGCTCCTTTGAAATGCGCGGCCACCAGCCGCGGCAGAGAACTCATCGAGCCCGCGCCCATGCCGATGACGACATCGCCGTCTCGCGTCAATGCAGCCAGCGCGGCCGGCATGTCGGCCACCGTGGCGACGAAGTTGGGCGTGGCGACGGCCTGCGCCAGCGCGCCGCCGGTGGCACCTTCGATGCGCGCCTCGCCGGCCGAATACACCTCGGTCAGCAGCACGACATCGGCACCACCCATCACACGCACGAAGTCGGCAAAGCAGTCCCGCGTGCGCGTGTAGCGGTGCGGCTGGAAAGCCAACACCAGGCGGCGGCCCGGGTAGGCGCCGCGCGCGGCCGCCAGAACCGCGGCCATCTCGACCGGGTGGTGGCCGTAGTCGTCGACCAGCTCGAACCGGCCGCCATCCGCCGCCGGCCATTCACCATGCTTCTCGAAGCGGCGGCCTACGCCGGAAAAGTTGGCCAGCGCCTTCAGAATGTCGGCTTCGGCGCAGTCCAGCTCGGTCGCGATCGCGATGGCGGCCAACGCGTTGCGCACATTGTGCTCACCGGCCAGGTTGAGCAGCACGTCCATGTCCTGCGCGCCCTCGCGCTGGCAGGTGAAGCGCATCTGCGCGCCGGCCAGCGCCTGCACGTCGACCGCGCGCACGCTGACGCCGGCCGACAGGCCGTAACTGACGACCGGTCGCTCGATGCGACCGAGCACGGCCTGCACGCCGGGGTCGTCCGCGCAGACCACCGCCGCGCCGTAGAAGGGCATGCGGTGCAGGAACTCGATGAAGGCCTCGTGCAGACGCTCGACCGAGTGGCCATAGGTGTCCATGTGGTCTTCGTCGATGTTGGTGACGACGGCCAGCACGGGGCTGAGCTTCAGGAAGGAGGCGTCACTCTCGTCCGCCTCGACGACGATGAACTCGCCCTGGCCCAGGCGCGAGTTGGCACCGGCGGCATTGAGCTTGCCACCGATGACGAAGGTCGGGTCCAGCCCGGCCTCGACGAGGATGGCCGTGACCAGCGAGGTCGTCGTCGTCTTGCCATGCGTGCCGGCGATGGCGATGCCGCGGCGCAGCCGCATCAGCTCGGCCAGCATGACGGCGCGCGGCACGATGGGGATCTGGCGGCCGCGCGCGGCCTGCACCTCGGGGTTGTCGGCGGCCACTGCCGTGCTCGTGACCAGCGCCTGGGCTTCGCCGATGTTGGGCGCCGCATGGCCGATCTCGACGCGCAGACCCAGGGCGCGCAGCCGCTCGGTCGTCGCGCTCTCAACGGCGTCCGAGCCACTGACCGTGAAGCCCAGGTTGTGCAGGATCTCGGCGATGCCGCTCATGCCGGCGCCGCCGATGCCGACGAAATGCAAACGCTGTACCGCGTGCTTCACTTGACCATTCCTTCGATTTCGTCGGCCACGCGCGCCGCGGCGCGCGGGCGGGCCAGCCCGTGGGCTTTCTCGCCCATCGCAAGCAAAGCCGCACGGTCAAAGCCGCTGAGCAACTCATGCAGGCGTTCCGGCGTCAGCTCCGTCTGCGGCAGGTGGATGGCTGCGCCGTGCTGGGCCATGAAGACGGCGTTGTCGCGTTGGTGCGAGGTGGTGCTGACGACCAGCGGCACCAGCACCGCCGCGCAGCCGGCCGCGCACAGCTCGCTGACCGTGATGGCGCCGGCGCGGCACACGACCACGTCGGCCCAGGCCAGCGCCGTGGCCATGTCGTCGATGAAGGGGCGCACCTCCGCCGTCAGGCCGGCGTCGGTATAGGCCTGCCAGACGGCGCCGAGGTGGTCCTGGCCCGACTGGTGCAGCACCTGCGGGCGCTGCTCCTCAGGCCACAGCGCCAGCGCCTGCGGCAGCGCCTGGTTCAGCGCCCGCGCGCCCAGCGAGCCGCCCAGCACCAGCAGGCGCAGCGGCCCGATGCGGTTGGCCATGCGCTCGGCCGGCAGCGGCAGTTCTTCGATCTCGGCGCGCACCGGGTTGCCGCTGACGACGGCACCGGACGTCGAAGCCGCCGCCGCACCGTCGAAGCCGAACGCAATCCGGCGCGCAAAAGGTTTCAACGCGAGGTTGCTCTTCAGCATCGCCGCGTCGGCATTGACCAGCATCAGCGGCCGGCCGGTGAAGGCGGCCATCAGCCCGCCGGGCAGGCAGACATAGCCGCCCATGCCCAGCACCGCGGTGGCGTGCCGTTGTTCATAGACGCGCTTGGCCTGGCCCAGCGACTTGAAGAAGCCGACGATGCCGCGCAGCGCGTGCTTCAGGCCCTTGCCGCGCATGCCGGTGAAGGGCAGCGCGTCCAGCTCAATGCCGCGCGCCGGCACCAGGCGGTTTTCCATGCCGGCCGGCGTGCCTATCCACGACACGGTCCAGCCGCGGCGCTGCATCTCCTCGGCAACGGCCAGGCCGGGAATGACGTGGCCGCCGGTGCCGGCGGCCATCACGACGAGGTGCCTGTTCGTCATGAACGGCCTCCTCTCATCATTTGCCGGTTTTCCAGATCGATGCGGAGCACGACCGCCAACGCCACACAGTTCATGAGGATGGCCGAGCCGCCGAAGCTCAGCAGCGGCAGCGTCAGCCCCTTGGTCGGCAGCGCACCCAGGTTCACGCCCATGTTGATGAAGGCCTGGCCGCCCATCCAGATGCCGATGCCTTGCGCGTACAGGCCCGCGAACACGCGGTCCAGCGCGATGGCCTGGCGGCCGATCAGGAAGCAGCGGCGGGTCAGCCAGAAGAACGCGAGGATCACCACGGCCACTCCCGCAAAGCCCAGCTCCTCGCCGATGACGGCGAGCAGGAAGTCGGTGTGCGCCTCGGGCAGGTAGTGCAGCTTCTCGACGCTGCCGCCCAGGCCCTGGCCGAACCACTCGCCGCGACCGAAGGCGATCAAGCTGTGCGTCAGTTGGTAGGCCTTGCCCTGCGCGTACTTCTCGTCCCAGGGGTTGAGGTAGGCGAAGATGCGCTCGCGGCGGAAGTCGCTGAGGCTGATCATCAGCACGAAGGCACCCATCAGTACCGCGACGATCAGGAAGAACATGCGGCCGTTGACGCCGCCCAGGAACAGGATGCCCATCGCGATGGCTGCGATGACCATGAAGGCGCCCATGTCCGGCTCGGCCAGCAGCAGCAGGCCCACGAAGGCCAGCGAGATCGCCATTGGCGTGACGGCCTGGAAGAAGTTCTCCCGGGCGTCCATCTTGCGCATCATGTAGTTGGCCGCGTACAGCGCGATGCCGAACTTCGCCAGCTCGCTCGGCTGGAAGTTCATGACGCCGAGCGGGATCCAGCGGCGCGCGCCGTAGACGACCTTGCCGATGCCCGGGATCAGCACGCCCACCAGCAGCACCAGCGCGACGACGAAGACCCAGGGCGCCCAGCGCTCCCAGACGGCGACGGGGATCTGCACGGTGACCAGGCCGGCAACCAGCGCAAAGCCGATGGCGACCATGTGGCGCGTCAGGAAATGCGTGGGCAAATACTTGGCGAAGCGCGGGTTGTCCGGCATCGCGATGGACGCCGAATAGACCATCAGCAGGCCGAAGGCCATCAGCGCCAGCACGACCCAGACGAGCGTGATGTCGAAACCCTGCAGCTGCGTGGGCCGGCCGGCCGACGTGGACACCCAGTCGCGCACCGGCACCGGACCGCCGGACTCGTCGCCGTCGCGCTTCCACAGCGATTGCAGCTTGGCGGCGAACCCGGTCAGCACGGCGTTCACAGCGTCACCCTGCGCTCATCGGCCAGCGCCTGCACCGCGGCCACGAAGACCTCGGCGCGGTGGGCGTAGTTGCGGAACATGTCCAGGCTGGCGCAGGCCGGGGACAGCAGCACGCTGTCGCCGGACTGGGCCTGCTGCAGGCACCAGGCGGTCGCGGCTTCCAGCGTCGCGTGGTGTTGCTGCGGCACGCTGGTGTTGGCGAGCGCGGCTGCTATCTGCGCCGCATCGCGGCCGATCAGCGCGACGGCGCGGGCGTGGCGGGCGACACCCTCGGCCAGCGGCGCGAAATCCTGGCCCTTGCCGTCGCCGCCCAGGATGAGCACCAGCTTGGCCGGCGCGCGGTCCGCGCCCAGGCCCGAGATCGCGGCGACCGTCGCGCCGACGTTGGTGCCCTTGCTGTCGTCGAAGAACTCGACGCCGTCGATGCTGCCGATGGGTTCCACGCGGTGCGGCTCGCCGCGGTACTCGCGCAGGCCGTGCAGCATGGGCGCCAGCTCGCAGCCGGCGGCGGTCGCGAGCGCCAGCGCCGCCAGCGCGTTGGCGGCGTTGTGGCGGCCGCGCACGCGCAGCGCGTCGGCAGGCATCAGGCGCTGGATGATCAGCGGTTCAGCGTCATCGCCCTTCTTGCGCTTGATCGTCGGGTCCAGCTCAAGGGCGCGCACCAGCCAGGTCAGGCCGCCCTCGTCGACCAGGCCGAAGTCTCCCGGCGCCTTGGGCGGGTTCAGGCCGAAGCGCACCACCTGGCGCGACACCGTGCGGCCTGGCTTGCCGCGGCTGCCCTTGACGAACACCGGCGCGGGCACCAGGCCTTCGACCTCGGCGTCGTCGCGGTTCGCGACGATGACGCTGTCGCGGCCAAAGATGCGCGCCTTGGCACGACCATAGGCGGCCATGTCGCCGTGCCAGTCGAGGTGGTCCTGCGTCAGGTTCAGCACGGCGCCAGCCGTGGGCTCGAAGCCGGTGACGCCTTCCAGCTGGAAGCTGGACAGCTCCAGCACCCAGACCTCGGGCAGCGTCTCGAACACCGGGCCGCGCGGCGGCGGCGGGTCGATGGGCAGCGGCGTTTCCTCGTCGAGCACTACCTCGGCCACCACCTCGGGCAGCGCCTCGGCTTCTTCGCGGGTCTCTTCGGCCGGCGCGTCTTCGATTTCGGCCGCAACGACCTCGGCCGGCTTCTCCACCGGCGCGGGATCGGGCTCCCTGGCGAGCGCCTCGGTCAGCGTGTCCAGCAGCGTCGGGCCGATGTTGCCGGCGATGGCCACGCGTTTGCCGGCCCGTTCGACCAGCAGGCCGGTCATGCAGGTCGTCGTCGTCTTGCCGTTGGTGCCGGTGATGGCCAGCACGGCGGGTGCATAGCCGTGCTGGGCCTTCGCCGCCGCGAGCGCGTCGGCGAACAGGTCCAGCTCGCCGCGCACGGCCGGGCCGCGGGCGTAGACGGCCGCGAGCCGCGCGTCCAGCGGCGACAGGCCGGGGCTCTTCAGCACCGCGTTGAAGTCGGCCACACCATCTGCCGTCAGCTCACCCGTGATGAACGTGGCCATGTCGCCCAGCGCCGCCAACTGCGGCGGCTGCGCGCGCGAATCCCACACGGTGACCTGCGCACCGAAGCTCGCGCACCAGCGGGCCATCGCGAGACCGGAGTCCCCGAGTCCCAGCACGAGCACGCGCTGTTCGTTGAGTTGCGGCAGGTCCAGCTTCATGCGTTTACCGCAGCTTCAGGCTGGCCAGGCCCACGAGGCACAGCAGCATGGTGATGATCCAGAAGCGGATGACCACCTGGGTCTCGTTCCAGCCGCTCTTCTCGAAGTGGTGGTGCAGCGGCGCCATCTTGAAGATGCGCCGGCCCGTGCCGAACTTCTTCTTCGTGAACTTGAACCAGCTGACCTGCAGCATCACGGAGAGCACTTCGGCCACGAAGATGCCGCCCATGATGCCCAGCAAGATCTCCTGGCGTGTGATGACGGCCAGCGTCCCCAGGCCACCGCCCAGCGACAGCGCGCCCACGTCGCCCATGAAGACCTGCGCCGGGTGGGCGTTGAACCACAGGAACGCCAGGCCCGCGCCGGCCATCGCGGCGCAGAAGATCAACAGCTCGCCGGCGCCCGGGATGTAGGGCAGCAGCAGGTAGCGCGAGAACACCGACGAGCCGGTCACGTAGGCAAACACGCCCAGCGCCGAGCCCACCATGACGACGGGCATGATGGCCAGGCCGTCCAGGCCGTCGGTGAAGTTGACCGCGTTGCTGGTGCCGACGATGACGAAGTAGGCCAGCGCGACGAAACCCCAGACGCCCAGCGGCATGCTGACGGTCTTGAAGAACGGGATCAGCAGGTCGGCCTTGGGCGGCAGCTCGGTCGAGAAGCCGCTGGACACCCAGCGGAAGAACAGCTGCACGACGCCCAGGAACGACGTCTCCGACACGCTGAAGGCGAGGTACAGCGCCGCGACCAGGCCGATCAGCGACTGCCAGAAGAACTTCTCGCGGCTGCGCATGCCTTCCGGGTTCTTGTCGACGACTTTGCGCCAGTCGTCCACCCAGCCCACGGCGCCGAAGCCCATGGTCACCAGCATGACGACCCAGACAAAGCGGTTGCTCCAGTCGAACCACAGCAGCGTCGACACGCCGATGCCGATAAGGACGAGCACGCCGCCCATGGTGGGCGTGCCGCTCTTGGCCAGATGCGCCTGCACGCCATAGGCGCGCACCGGTTGGCCGATCTTCATCTCGGTCAGGCGGCGTATGACCCAAGGGCCAAATGCCAAGCCGATCAAAAGCGCCGTCATCGCGGCCATCACCGCGCGGAAGGTGATGTACTGGAAGACGCGCAGAAAGCCCAGGTCCGGGTAGAGGCCCTGCAACCACTGGGCGAGGCTAAGCAGCATGCGGGTCTCCGGGGTTGTCGTTCTTCTGCAGTGCGGCGACCACTTGTTCCATCTTCATGAAGCGCGAGCCCTTGACCAGGGTCTGGGCCACGCGGGGTTGTTCGTTCAGCGCCGCGATCAGTGCGGCCGTGGTGTCGAAGGCGCGGGCCGTCGGGCCGTAGGCCGTGGCCGTGTCGCGCGCGGCGCTGCCGGCCGTCCACAGGTGGGCGATGCCGCGCTCGGCCGCATAGGCGCCCACCTCGCGGTGGAAGGCCGGGCCGTCGTTGCCGACCTCGCCCATGTCGCCCAGGATCAGCCAGCCGTCGCCGGGCATGCCGGCCAGCACGTCGATGGCTGCGCGCACGCTGTCGGGGTTGGCGTTGTAGCTGTCGTCGATGAGCGTGCGGCCCTGGGCGTCGGTCTTCAGCTCCGAGCGGCCCTTGACCGCGCGAAAGGCTTCCAGGCCCTGCGCGATTGAACTCAGCGGCGCACCCGCCGCCAGCGCGCAGGCCGCGGCGGCCAGCGCGTTGCGCACGTTGTGCTCGCCGGCCATGTGCAGCGCCACCGGCGCGGTGCCGGCGGGCGTGTGCAACTCCAGCGCCCAATGGCTGCCCATCCAGACGGCTGCGCCGGTCACGTCGGCCTCGCCCTGCAAGGCGAAGCTCAGATGCGGACGCGAGCCGGCCAGCTCCAGCCAGATCGGCGCGCAAGCATCCTCGGCGGGGAAGACGGCGCAGCCGCTGGCACCCAGGGCCTCGATCACGGCGCCGTTCTCGCGCGCGACGGCCTCGACGGTGGCCATGAACTCCTGGTGCTCGCGCTGGGCGTTGTTGACCAGCGCGACCGTCGGCTGCGTCATCGCGGCCAGCGGCGCGATCTCGCCGGGGTGGTTCATGCCCAGCTCGACGACGGCCGCGCGGTGGCTGACGTCGTCGTCATGGCGCAGGCGCAGCAGCGTCAGCGGCACGCCAATGTCGTTGTTGTAGTTGCCTTCCGTCGCGAGGGCCGCATCGCCCAACCAGGCGCGCAGGATGCTGGCGATCATCTGCGTCGTGGTGGTCTTGCCATTGCTGCCGGTGACGGCGATGACGGGCAGCTGCTGCTGGCGGCGCCAGGCAGCGGCGAGCTGACCCAGCGCAGCCTTGGCATCGGGCACCAGCAGGCCCGGCAGACCCGCCTCAAGCAGGCCGCGCTCGGCCAGCGCCGCGACGGCGCCCGAGACCTTGGCCTGTGCCAGGAAGTCGTTGGCATCGAAGCGCTCGCCGCGCAGCGCGACGAACAGGTCGCCGGCACGCAGGGTGCGCGTGTCGCTGTGCACGCGGGCAAAGCCGGTCGCACCGTCGCCGACCAGCGTCGAGCCGGGCAGCAGGGCCTGGGCTTGCGCCAAGCTCATGAAGCTCACAGACCCGCCCTTTCCAGCAGCGCCGCGCGCGCCTCGCCGACGTCGGAGAACGGCCGGCGCACGCCGTGCACTTCCTGGTAGTCCTCGTGGCCCTTGCCGGCGATCAGCACGAGGTCGCGCGAACCGGCCTGCGCGATGGCCAGGCGGATGGCTTCCTCGCGCGTCTCGATGATGCTGGCGCTGGGCGCACCGGCGGCGATGTCGGCCAGGATCTGCGCCGGCGCCTCGGTGCGCGGGTTGTCGCTGGTCAGCACGACGCGGGTCGCCAGCCGAGCGGCAATGCTGCCCATCAGCGGCCGCTTGCCGCGGTCGCGGTCGCCGCCGCAACCGAACACGCAGACCAGCTCGCCACCGCGCGCGGCCGCCAGCGTCTGCAGCGCGGACAGCGCCTTGTCCAGCGCGTCGGGCGTGTGCGCGTAGTCGACGACCACCTGCGGCAGCTCGCGGCCATTGCCGACGCGCTGCATGCGCCCCGGCACCGGGGTCACGCGGGCCAGCACGCGCGCTACGTCGGCCAGCGCGTGGCCTTGGGCGCGCAATGCGCCGGCGACGCCCAGCAGGTTGGCGGCGTTGTAGTCGCCGATGAGGCCGGTCTGCACGTCAACCGCCTCAGCACCTTCGTGCAGCGTGAAGGCCAGGCCATCGCCGGTGTAGTGCAGGCCGCGGGCCGCGAGCCGCACGTCGCTGCGCTCGACGCCGGTGGTCCAGACGTCCAGCGCCGCCAGCTCGGCGGCGAGCGCCGCACCCTTGGCGTCGTCGAGGTTGACGACCGCCGCACGCAGGCCGGGGAAGTCGAACAGCGCGCGCTTGGCCAGCCAGTAGGCGTCCATGCTGCCGTGGTAGTCGAGATGGTCCTGCGTGAAGTTGGTGAACACGGCGACGCGGATGGCGCTGCCGGCCAGGCGGCCCTCGACGATGCCGATGCTGGACGCCTCGATGGCGCAGGCCGAGAAGTCCTGGTCGCGCATGCGGGCGAAGGCCGCCTGCAGCAGCACCGGGTCGGGCGTGGTCAGGCCGTTGTAGTCCAGCTTGGGCGGCTCGCCGATGCCCAGCGTGCCGACGACGCCGCAGCGCTTGCCCAGGGCCGCCGAGGCCTGTGCGATCCACCAGGCGGACGAGGTCTTGCCGTTGGTGCCGGTGACGGCGATGACGTCCAGCGCGTCGGTGGGCTTGCCGAAGAACGCTGCGGCGATCTCGCCGGTGCGCGCCTTCAGGCCCGGCAGCGATGCGACGCGCGCGTCGGTGAAGCCGAAGCGCTCGACATCGGCCTCTTCGACCAGGCAGGTGGACGCACCGGCCGCCAGCGCGGCGGCGACGTACTCGCGGCCATCGCGCGCATAGCCGGGCCAGGCGATGAAGGCGTCGCCGGGCTGGACCTGGCGGCTGTCGGTGCGCAGCGTGCCGGTGCACCACTCGGCAAGCCAGCGGGCGGCGGCGTCGGGGGATTTGAGGCGGGTCAGCATCAGAAGCTTTCTTCCACGGCCGTGGCTTTTTGATTCGCGACGATCTGGCTCTTCACATCGAGGTCCGGCGGCACGCCCAGCAGGCGCAGCGTCTGCGCCGTGACCTGGCTGAACACCGGGCCGGCGACCTTGCCGCCGTAGTACACGCCGGCGGTCGGGTCATCGACCATGACGGCGACGACGATGCGCGGCTTGCTGATGGGTGCGATGCCGACGAACCAGGAGCGGTACTTGTGGCTGGCGTAGCCCTTGCCTTCCTGCTTGTGCGCGGTGCCGCTCTTGCCGCCGATGCTGTAGCCGGGCACCTGCGCATCGGGCGCCGTGCCGCCGGGGCCGGCGGCGGCCTGCAGCATCAGCCGCAACTCTCGCGTGACCTCGGGCGAGAACACGCGGATGCCCGCGACCGGGTGGTCGTGCTGCTGGCGCAGCATGCTGACGGGGATGATCTCGCCGTCGCGCGCGAACACCGTGTAGGCGCGCGCCAGCTGGAACAGCGACGCCGACAGGCCGTAGCCGTAGCTCATCGTCGCCTGCTCGATGGGCCGCCAGGTCTTGTAGGGCCGCAGCTTGCCGCTGATCGCACCGGGGAAGCTGATCTGCGGCCGCTGGCCCAGGCCGATGGCCGTGAACATCTCGTGCATCTCGCGCGCCGGCATCTGCATCGCGAGCTTGGTGGCGCCGATGTTGCTGGAGAACTTGATCACCTCGCGCACGGGGATCAGGCCGTGCGGCTTGGTGTCGCTGATGACCGCGCCCTGGAAGGCGTACTTGCCGTTACCGGTGTCCACCAGCGTGTCGGGCGTGCTGCGGCCGCTCTCCATGGACAGGCCGGCGATGAAGGGCTTCATCGTCGAGCCGGGCTCGAAGACGTCGGTGAGCGCGCGGTTGCGCAGTTGCTCGCCGGACAGGTTCTGGCGGTTGCCCGGGTCGTAGCTGGGAAAGTTGGCCAGCGCCAGCACCTCGCCGCTCTGCACATCCAGCACCACGACCGAGCCGGCCTTGGCCTTGTTCTCCGCCACCGCGTCGCGGATGCGCTGGTAGGCGAAGAACTGCACCTTGGAGTCCACCGACAGGTCGATGTCGTGGCCGTTGGCCGCCGGCACGATGTCGCCGATGTCCTCGACGACGCGGCCCAGGCGGTCGCGCAGCACGGAGCGCGAGCCGTCACGGCCCTGCAGCTCCTTCTGGAAGGCCAGCTCGATGCCTTCCTGGCCGCGGTCCTCCACGTTGGTGAAGCCCACCACATGCGCCGCCGCCTCGCCCTCGGGATATTTGCGGCGGTACTCGCGGTCCTGGAAGATGCCCTTCAGGCCCAGCGCCTTGACCTTGGCCGCCGTGTCGTCGTCGGACAGGCGCTTGAGCCAGACGAAACGCGCCTCCGGGTTGAGCTTGGCCTCCAGCTCCTTGTTCGACAGGCCCAGCGCCTTGGCCAGATCCCGGCGCTTGGCCGGGTCGGCGTCCACTTCCTTGGGGATGGCCCAGATCGACGGCACGGCCACGCTGGCCGCCAGCGTCTGGCCCGTGCGGTCGTTGATGCGGCCGCGGCTGGCCGGCAGCTCCAGCGTGTGCGCGTAACGTGCCTCGCCCTGCTTCTGGAAGAAGTCGGTGTTGAGCACCTGCACGTAGACCGCGCGCGCCAGCAGCCCGGCGAAGGCCAGGCCGACGAGCGCGACGAGGAAGCGCGAGCGCCACGGCGGCGTCTTGGACGCCAGCAGCGGGCTGGTGGAATAGCTGACGCCGCGGCCCGAGCCGAGGGCGCGCGCGCCGGCTTTCGGTTTGGTCACGGCGCCACTCCCGACGCCACGACGGCCGGCGAGATCAGCCGCATGCCCAGCCGCTCGCGCGCGACCTGCTCCACGCGCAGGTTCGTGGCCTGAGCATGCCGCTCGGCCTTGAGCCGCTCGGCGTCGGCCGCCAGGCGCTGGCCCTCGGCCTTGGCCTTGTCACGGGCCGCGAACAGGCGGCGCGACTCGTAGGCGCTGTGCACGAGGACGATGCCGCTGGCCAGCACGGCCAGGATGAGCAGCAGGTTGAGCTTCGCCATCTCAGCCCCTGGGCGGCGGCAGCGGCGCATCGGTGCGCTCGGCCACGCGAAGCACCGCCGAGCGCGAGCGCGGGTTGGCCCGCACCTCGGTCTCGCTGGGCTTCATGCGGCCCAGCGACACCAGCGCCAGCTCGGGCGGCGGCGCGAACGGCGCGCGGCGGTCGACCTCGGCCTTGCTGTGGGCGGCGATGAACTGCTTCACGCGCCGGTCCTCCAGCGAATGGAAGCTGATGACCGAGAGCCGCCCGCCGGGGGTCAGCAGATGCAGCGCCGCGCTCAGCCCCTGCTCAAGCTCTTCAAGCTCACCATTGACATGAATCCGAAGGGCTTGAAAGGTACGCGTGGCCGGGTCCTGGCCGGGCTCGCGGGTCTTGACCGTGCGAGCCAGGAGTTCGCGCAGCTCGTCGGTGCGCGTGAGGGGCGCACCGGCTTCTCGGCGAGCAACAACCGCCTTTGCAATCTGGCCAGCAAACCGTTCTTCGCCATAGTCTCGAATCACCCGTGCAATCTCGCGCTCCTCGCCGCGCGCAAGGAAATCGGCCGCGCTTTCGCCGCGGGTCGTGTCCATGCGCATGTCCAGCGGGCCGTCGAAACGAAAGCTGAAGCCACGCGCCGGGTTGTCGATCTGCGGGCTGGACACACCCAGGTCCAGCAGCACCCCATCGACCTGGTGCACGCCGATGGCGGCGAGCTGGTCCGTCATGTCGGCGAAGGCGCTGTGCAGCATGGTGAAGCGCGGGTCGGTGATGGCCGCCGCCGCGGCAACGGCCTCGGGATCGCGGTCGATGCCGATCAGCCGGCCTTGCGGTCCCAGCCGCGCCAGCAACGCGCGCGAATGGCCACCGCGGCCGAAGGTGCCGTCCACGTAGACGCCGTCCGGGCGCGCGAGCACACCATCCACCGCCTCGTCCAGCAGCACGGTGGTGTGGCGGAACTCGGCGTTGTCATCCATCTCGGCGCCCATCAGAAGCTGAAGTCCTTGAGCGCGTCCGGTAGCGGCCCGGCCATGACTTCGGCCTCGTGGGCGGCATGGGTTTCGGCGTCCCAGAGCTCGAAGTGGCTGCCCATGCCCAGCAGCATCACATCGCTCTTCAGCCCGGCGCTCTTGCGCAGCTCGGGCGAGATCAGCACGCGCGCGGCGGAGTCGATGTCCACATCCAGCGCGTTGCCCAGGAAGACCCGCTTCCATCCGGCCGCGGCCATCGGCAGCGCGGCGACCTTGTCGCGGAACTGCTCCCACGTCGGCCGCGGGAACAGCATCAGGCAGCCATCGGGGTGCTTGGTGACCGTCAACCGGCCGCCACACAGCAGCTGCAACACCTCACGGTGGCGAGTAGGCACGCTCAGGCGGCCCTTGGCATCTAAGGCCAAGTTGGAGGCTCCCTGAAAGACGATTTCCGACACTTTTCACCACGAAAGGACACTTCTCCCCACTTTAAGCCCTGCAACCCCCGTGGTCAAGATTGCGCACAAGTTTTTGCAATGAAATCAAGCACTTAGCCATGACTGTGAAAATACCCAGCCCGCAAGAAAAATATCGTTCATAAATAAGGGCTTGCCAAGATATTGAGAAGTGAAGCTTGAGGTATATCCATTTTCGCTGTTGTTGTGCTGGACATCTGCTGGCGATGACAGCGAAAGTCGGATAGCGCGCGATGAACTTGGATAGCGAACCAAGAGTTGGATCGGGGAACTGCCTTCCGCGCTGCCCGACGCGCACTAAAAGCCGGATACAGCTTCCCCGCCCGGTTCCCGGGGTGCCCACGCGCCCAGCCATCTAGTCGGCGCAAAGCGGGTTACACGGTCGAACATGACCGATGAGGGTTGCTGCCTGAGTCATCGACGAGGTGCTCGACCGCGAAACCCGCAACATCGATGCACGGCTGGTCGGCTTCAGTGGCACAGGTGGTGGAGCTCTTCGTGGCAGTTCCTGCAGCGAGCTGCACTCCTCCGCGGCGCGCTTGGCGCCGCTCAACGTCAGCGGGAATCTCGGTTTGGTTCGAGCTTCACGATCGTCCCAATCGGCTCACTCCGAGCACTAGGTCTAGGAAAGAGCACACGCGCGTCGCCAGTTGGCGCTCCCGTTCCTCCATCGGAACCTTAGCGCGGCGCAATGCATCCATGTCGATAGCCAACTCCTGCAGGAAGTAGCCCGAGGCACGCTCGATCGCATCGCGCGCCAGGTCTGCCACCACCTTCGCGTCCGGCCTTGCAGCTTCGGCTTCGAGTTCACGTACGGTGTCCGCGTACCAGCGTTTGCGCAAGGTCAGCGACGGCTTGTCGTATCCGGTAGCGGGATGCAGAAGCAACTTCGAGTAGTACGCCACCTCGGACTTGAGGAAATTGATCCGATCCAGGACGTCCGCCTGCCGCGTGCCGTTCACCACATCGCCGACGTTGTTCTCGTATAAGCGCAGCGCCTCTTCAATGACCTCCGAGTCCGTCCTGGCGGCCAGCGCAGCTTCCTTCGTCAACACGCGCGCGCTCTTCAGAACGACCCGCGCCGGTTCGCTGAGATAAACGACGACCGGCGTGCGGCTGGGCTGATCAGCCATGGCACCGTCGGCATTGCGCATCTGGGCGTCCCAGCGCTGCCTCCGCTCTTTGGCCGTCATCTTGGCGTCTCCGATCGTCGGTCGCCCTCGCTTGGTCATGCGCGCTCCGTGACTTTCGTCCTATGAACTTAAATATTTTGCCTTCGGCGCGCCAAGGCGGGCTTCGCCGCATCGCCGGAATTAAGTTCTAGGAATTTAATAGAAAAGTGGTACCACTATCCAACATCGCGGGCATGCGCTGCCCTGCCTTTCAACTGTTGCCTTCCGACGCACACCTCGGCATGCCCGCGTGCAGGGGCGTGGACCGACCCAGCACACCAGCCGCAGACCGCAGCAGCCCATGGAGCGAGACGAAAAGGAAGCACTTGTGGCAGTGGGTCGACCACTGCCAACACGGTCTCGTCAAGGACAGTGCGCTGAGCGCGTCTGACGCCCAGCAGCCCGCACTCAGAGCAAGGAGGTGCCCCGGCCGCAGCGAACCGTGAGCGTCACGGTTCCAGAACCTCAACCACCCTCTCCAGGTTCTCGCCGTCTGAAAAGCGAAGGGGTCGGGCGCCGTCCTACCGGCGCCAGACCCCTCTTCTCGTCACCAAGTGCGTCACACCAGGTTGCGTGAAGTCTACGGCACCGCCCATCACCGCGAAAGGCTGCTTGGGTGGAGCGGCTCGTACCAACGATCTCGCGCCGCCAAAAACGCACGATCAGTACCAAGAGCCTGGATCTCTCACCGCTTCAAAGAACGGAAGGATCCATGAGTTCAATCACCACCCCCGCGGCACACCTGCCGGCAGCCCACGCCGCAGCCCGCGCACGCCCACTGCAGCCAGCGCTCGCTTGCTTCACCACCACCGGCGTCCCTCGCCTTGAACGGGCTGGAGGTCAGCGATGAGCCGCACGACCAGCAAGTACAGCACCATGTTCAGCCGCAAGCGGCACGAACGCTGGATCAAGGAGGGACGCGGCATGGGCACTGGAGCGGCCTATAAAGGCTGGCTGCAGTACGGCGACTTCCCATCGCTGGGCAATACCTTGCGGCACAAGGAAAGCCGCCATGGCCGCGGCGTCCTGGCGCTGTCGAAGCTCGAGCAGGACTTGCTCGCGGTCCTCGAATGCAACCCGAACGTCGTCGCCATCTACGACCAGGTACCGCTCAATCTCGACGATACGCAGGCCATCGCGACCGAGATCGGCGTCCCGCATCCGGTAGCGGACAGGTCACGCTACCCGTTCGTGATGACGTCGGATTTCCTTATCGACCTGAAGACGCCGGGCGGGATCATTCAGGTGCCCATTCAAGCGAAGTTCGTCGACGACCTTCGAAACCACACTGAGTACCGCAAGGTCGAAATCGAACGAAGGTACTGGCTCGATCGGGGACTGAAGCTGCGACTCGTCACCGAGACGCCGCGGTGCCTGCCAACCATCCTCGTTGCCAACGCCCGTTCGCTGATGGCGCACCGCTTCACAGAGGATCACGACGCTGAGTCCGGCGCGAAGTTGAGTTGGGCGCAGCGCTGCGCCATGGTTCTGCACGCTGTGCACAAGACGGAGCGCCCGACCACGCTCAACGAGCTCGCGCACGGATTGGCGCAACGCACGTCGTCAGCCATCGAGGACTTCACGACTCCGATCCAGCACCTGATATTCACCCACGAGCTTCCCTGCGACCTGAGCAAGCCGAGCCTCCTGCAGCACGACGTGCTCGAAGTTCAGCAACGCATTGAGGTCCGCCGATCGGGATCTGCGCAATGACCGCCGAACCGCTGTACCAAGAGCGTGACGTCCTCGCGTTGCCCGACGAGAGCATCAGCTGGCGCATCCTTCACTGCACGAATGAGCTGACTATCTGGTTCGAGCGCAATCACGAGCTCGCCTTCCCGCAGGGTGACTACACATCGCGGATCACTGCCGACCTCGTCGACGGCAAGCTGATCAAGCTAGAAACTGACGACGATTGCCTGGCCAACGTCAGCGATGCCTCTCGTGCGCATGCGCTGAAAAAGCTGGACGCGTTCAAGTCGATCCTCATGAACCGCAAACACGCGTGGGACGCGATGTTTGAATCAGGTCGAGGGAGCGTCATGGAAGCGCTGAGAGAGACCTACCCGAGGATCACGCACCGGGTGTTTCACAAGGCACTTCGCCAATGGTGGGGAGGCGACGGCACGGCGGCTTCCTTCATCCCGGACTGGCCCAACTGTGGCCGGACGAAGATCGACATCACCAAGCTTGACGAAGAACCGCTTAGCCCGGCCATCGCACACACCCGCGCGCTGGCCGTCGCCGCGGCGTCACAGGAGGTCGAGCCGGCCGACACCCTACCTGATCACAACAAGACAGGACACCGACGAAAGCGAGTTGCACCAGCCAGAGGCACGGCGTTCCCGGTCGACAGGCAAGTGCTGCGCGTGTTCCTCGACTACTACAAGCAGAAGGACGAGGGCAAATCGCTAACGAAGCTTCACACGAAGATGTCGGGGGAGGTATTCGTCAGGATCCACGACGATGGCAGCAAAGAAGCGCTGCCTGAGTCGGCCGTCCCCTCGATTCGATGCTTCCAGGCTTGGTACCAGACGCTGGTCGGCCACAAGCAGCGGCGTATCGCGAAGGTCGGAGAGATTGAGTTCGCGCAAACCGGGCGAGAGCTGCTGTCCAACGAGTACTCGTCGGTGGAGCGCGCCGGCGAGAAAGCCAGCGCCGACGCGACCATCTGGAACGTCGCGGTCATCAGCCGCTTTGCTGGACAACGTGTCGTCGGCCCTCCAGTGGTCTTCCGAATCCGGTGCAAGAAGTCAGGGCTCCTTCTAGGCCTGTCTGTGTCGCTTGAGAACGCCTCGTGGACGGGCGTGGGTGCGGCCATGGTGAACTGCCTTGAGGACAAGGTCGCCTTCTGCGCGAGGTATGGCGTCAAGATCCAGCCCGAGGACTGGCCGGTGCGCGGCTTGCCCGGCCACTGCGAACTCGATCGCGGCGAGTCAGACAACCATCACCCGCAGTCCTTCGTGGAAGAGACGGGCATCGGCATCGAGAACCTTCAAGGCCAGCGTCCTGACATGAAGCCCGGCGTCGAGTCCGACTTCCGCACGCTGCAGGTCTCCCTGAACGGATATACACCGTCCGCCATCGTTAAGACCTGGGCGAACCAGCAGAACACCGAGTGGAAGCTCGAAGCAAAGCTGACGCTGGACCAATTCATCGGACGGCTCCTGCGACACGAGTTGGACCGCATGAAGCAGCCGCGCGCCGGCTTTGAGATGTCCCCCGAGATGATCGACCAGGGGTACTCATCGTCGCCGCTCAATGTCTGGAACTTCTCGCGCCACAACCAGGGCGGCGGCTTGGTCAGCAAGTCGATCAACAAAGTCATGCTGGCAGTCATGCGGCGTGAGCCCGCTTCTTTGACCCCACACGGTCTTGAGTTCAGGGATTGCATCTATCTGGCCGAAGACGTCATCACCAACGAGGACTACTCGAAGGCGCGAGGTAACCACGGGACGATCGAAGTGGCCTTCGATACCCGCCTCGTTGACAAGGTTTACGTCGTCAAGATCGGTGGCAAAAAGGTGCAGCGACCTATTGAATGCACCCTCAGTCCCAAGCGCGCCCACCAACGCGGCTATACCGGAAAGTGCTTCGCTGAAGTGGCCGAACTCAAACGGCAGGAGGCCATCAACGCAGCGAATCACAGAGCTGTGCAGCATGCCTCAGCGCGCGAAACGATGCGGGCCGATCTCGAGGAGAACGCCGAGGTCAAGAGGACCGCAATCCCGGTCTCCGAGAAGGGCAGCAAGGCCAAACAGCTTCGCGAGATTCCGGTTGCACGCAAGGCCGAGATGTACGCCGACGCCCCTGGGCAGGCCTTCAAGCCGGACCTGGGATCTGCGCCAGTACGTGCAGCAGCGCCAGAGCCGGCTCCCCCTCCGCCCACGCCGGCACCGCAGCAGTCCGCGCCCTCACCTGCGGCGACGAAGGCACCGCCCCTGGCACCTGCACAAGAACAGCCGAGGCCGGCGTTTTTCCGTCGAGACGACACCGCCGCTTTCGCGGCTTACATGAACGGCGGCGCGCCCGATCAAGCCTGAGGAATTCAACATGCGACCACAAACCCGAGAGATCAGTTCCACCGTCGAGATCGTGGTCATCGATCGCGATGAGCACTACTACCCGTCCTCCACACCCGAACATCGCGGCAACCCTCTGATCGAAGTCTTCCCGCCGCTAGGCAAGCAACTGATCGCCACCCATTTGCTCACCTCCGACGTGGCCTGCACCGACGAGGATCGCGCTCAGCCACCAGAGGAGCGCATGCGCCGGCTGCGCCGTCTCTTCCACTTCTTCAGGCCGTTCCCTTGGCAAGTGGACTTCGCCATGCAGATGTGGGATGCAATCTGCGACGCCTACCAGCAGTGGAACCCCAAGAAGCCGGCGGCGAGCGTCGCCCTACGTGAACTGTTCGATGGGCTGTCGAGTCGACGGCTCCCGAAGGATGTGCCCCCCACGCTGTCGCAGCTTCCGCATTGCCTGACCTTGATTGGCACACCAGGCTGCGGCAAGACGGAGGTCCCCCTGCGCATCCTGCACAAGCTCTCCCAAGGCGCGGTTTTCAAGCACCTCAAGCACGGCCATATGTACCAGTGCCTCTACGTTTGGGTCGAGGCCCCGACGACGAAGACCGACAAGGCTCTGGCCCTGTCGGTGTACGACAAGCTGTATGAACGGCTGGCCGCGACGGGTACGGCGTATCCGCGTGTCCGAACAAACGCCAGCGCCACACAGCTCGGCATTGAGTGCGCCCTGATCGCACGAAAGTTGAACCTCGGCCTTCTCGGCATCGACGAGATCCAGCACTGGTTCAAGAAAAAGATCGGTCTCGACGAAGATGCCATCTCCTTCCTCACCACCCTGATCGCTCGGGCAAAGTGCGCCGTGCTCGTGGTGGGCACGTGGCAGGCGATACCCATCTTCACTGCGGCCTTGCGACTGGGACGCCGCAGTGTTGTGCCGGGATCGACCTACGCGTGGAAGCTCGAACCCGGCCCGAAGTTCGAGATGTTCCTCGCGCAGCTGTTCAAGAAGCAGTACACCCAGCAGCAGGCTGTGCTCGACTCAGATTTCGTGGCTGCCTTCTATAAGGGCTCACAAGGCATTCCCGACATCGCAATCAAGCTCATGGTGTTCGCCCAGATGGTCGCGATCGCTGACGGCTTCGAGATCATTTCCCCTGAAATCGTCACCTTCTGTGCTGAGGAGTACATGCAGCTCATCTCGCCAGCCCTCAAAGCGATGGCCGGCGGCGCCAAGGAGACGGATCCTGACATCTGGGACGCCGAGCCCGACGACCCCGCGGAATACGCGGATCGTCTGCTGACCGCCCTGGTGGGGAAGCACACTTTCTCGGCCAGCAAGGGCGAGCAGGGCCGGATAGCGCTGGATCTCAAGGCGGCCCAAGCCGCGCAGCACATGACGGACCTGGGCTTAGGCTCTCCGGCTCAGACCCAGAGCGTGGCCCAGTCGCTGGCAGAGGCTCATCCTGCCAAGAGCGTTGCCGAAATCGTTGCGATAGCCATTCAGAAGAGCAAAGCGAGGAATCCGACGCCCACGACGGCTCCGAAGAAGGTGCCCGGTGTGGACCGGTGGCATGAACTGCTCGACCCCGCCGACCTTCGCCGCATCATCTACCAGGCCAACCGCTCCGAACGTGATGTCGAGGCCGCGATCGACGATGCGGGCTACCTGTTCCACCCTGCTGAATTGGAGGCGCCATGAACGTTTCTGACATGGACAGGCTGCCGCGGCCTTATCCGGGTGAACTCTGGTACAGCCTGATCGCTCGCTCGTTGCGCGACTGGGCTGGTTTGCACCATCGTGCTCGCCTCGACCTTCTGCTCGGTCCATTGCCCTCAGTGGTGAACATCGCCTACCCGAACCGGATCTCCCGGCTCATGGCTTTCGCGCACATTGGATCCACGCAGACACCGACCGAATTCGCGCTGGAGCACACCCTGTTGCCCTACTACTTGGCGTTCGATGAGCCGGATGCGCTTGCCGCCGTCATTGATCGGTCGGGACGCGACGACATGCCGTTGGGTTCGCTGCTCGGGCACTTTCGGCCGCCTCACCTCCCCGACCGGCTGAAGTACTGCCGCGCATGCCGGGACTCCGACTCCGTCGAGCACGGCGAGGCCTACTGGCACACGAACCACCAGTTGCCGTACGTCATCAACTGCTATAGGCATGGAGAGCGCCTGTTCAATAGCTTCGTGCCCTACCGGCCGGGCCGCTTCGACTACTCGACCGCTCACCTGTCACGCTGCCCTGATCACGATCTGGCGGCCACCGGTCCGTCAATGTCCCATGCCCTGGCGAACGCTGTAGGCCAGATCAGCATGCGCGCCGCTCGCGACGGTTGGAATGACCGGCATCTGGACGCGGGTGGATATGTCTCGATGCTCCAAGCCTGCGGTTTCGGCACCGCCAAAGGACAGATCGCCAGTCAGGAAGTTGACTCCGCACTCGATGCCTTCTTGAGGACGCACGGCCGTGAGCTGCGAGACCCGCACCGCCGCTTCTGGGCCTGCCTGCTCTACAGACGCCGACACGGTCGGGTCTGGCCGATCCAGCACGTACTGATGCGCATCTTTCTTCGCGAGCGGCTCTGGCAAGTCAGCTCAGCACGACCCGCGCCAACCCAGCACCTGGAGAGACGGCTTGTAGGAGTCGCCGCATGAGCTGGTTTTCCCGCCTTTCCGACACCTGGCCGGGTTGCAGCGCTGCCTTTGAAGACAAGCGGTATCCGATCAGTCGCAACACCGACTTTGAGCGACGCCTTTCATGGCATTCGCGCTTGCATGTATCGAACCTTGCGGCGAGCAGGCTCGAATCGAGCTATGTGACATTAGGTGGTCAGGAGACAGTTTTGGAGCCACTACATCCTTTGACGAGATCGCGGCGTGGATTGGTCGGGCAGGAAGCATTTCGACCGCCGGCGAGGTTGCCCACCGGCTGGGTAGGCGTGTCCATCGTCGGGCTCCCGATAGCGCTTTCATCTTTTGCCCCTTACACGGGCACCACCTCAGCCTTCGCAGACCTTGGACTCCCTCAGGACTTTGGGTCCAACGGCTTGATCAGTGTCCCTATTTCTGGCAAGACGTTGATCGCCTCATCGCTCAATCTCCTGGCCTTCATCGCAATGCCGTCGGCTCTCACCTGGCTGCAGCTCCGCCATCCGCTGAATAGAACCGTGTTCTTGAATCGGCCTTCCGCTGAAGAGGTGCAGATCTGCCGCATCACGGGTTCGGGACGCACCGAATACACGCAGCGAGAACTCGATTGCCTGTCGTTTTGGTTGGAGGACGAGCGCTGTTCGTCTCTCTGGACGGCTATCGAGGGAATTGATCGCCCAGGTTGGACCCTGCAGCTACCTGACCGACAAGAGGTATTCGAGTTCGGAATCGATGCCTACATGCAAGGCGACTTGCTCGTCGTGATGCGCTTCATCATGCCGTTCGAAACGCCGTTCTGGCCGAGGAACGTGCAGCGTATCAGCTTCAGATCACGACGTATGGGCGGCGTCAAGCCAGGCGCAGATGGCACTACGGACTTGACATAGGTGAGGCAGCGCCGTGCCCCCTTAAAGCCCAATGTGGAACTTCGTGTAGTCGAACAGAAGTTCAAGGCTCTTTTGCTTCGAGTTCACTGCCGCCGCCGCCTCGATCTTCGCGGCTTACTTGGGGTCAATGTCTTCAGTCCGGCCCTCTGCACCCGAGGTATGAAGTCGCCGCGTCCACACTTTCAAAGCGCATCCCCAACTGGTATCCCAATAGCCCTTGGTAGCTGCTTCGCGTAGCCTCGCGATTTCGCCGCATGCCTCCGCATCGCCGGCCGACCTGGCCAAGCTCAAGAGCGCATCGATCTCGTCAATCAACTCGACATGCGGATCTATGGTGCGGGTCTTCTGCAGCACGGCGGACAGTGCCGGCGTCATGCATCCAAGGTCGCGCGCCGCAAGCCCCACCAACCCACGTACGCCGCGCGAGAGAGGGTCTCCCTCGACGGACTCTAGGTCGCCGAGGTGGGCCACCAGGTCCCAGTCGCTTTCGACGGCCGTGAAGTGGCATTCGGCCAAGCCCGGCATCTTCAGCAAATCAAAGGCTTCAACAGCCTTTGGATCACGCCAGGCCTTTGGACCCACGGTGAAGCCATCCTGACGCAACCAACGGTGGGCGGCGCCGCCGGCATTGAGGGGCATAGCGAGAAACTGGTGATCAGTGACTTCAACGTCATCCCCACGCAGTCTGTGCACCATATCGATGTCAACGGCATAGATCACGCAACGGCTGTCCGGCTTGGCACCGAGGAGCGCGAAGTACAGCGCGATTTCAGGGGTACCCGTCAGGTCAATCACCGGCGAGCGCAAGATGTAGTGCTGCAGGATCGCCAGGCGATCATGGACGCTACTCACCAGATAGCCTGTGAGCCCAAGTTGCGCCGCGTGCACGAAGCGCCTGCAAATCTCCCACAACGCGCCCCGCGTTTCTTCATCCACATCAGGACGGGTGATCGAAGGCCGAATATCTGGCCAGATCCTGGACTGGCCACGAAACAACACCTGACCGGAGCCGCCGCGACGTTCAAGCATCCACGTCAAGGCCCGTTCACCGCTTGCTACATGTTCTGGCTCGCTCACGTCGACAGTCCTCCTCCAGCCTGACTGTGACCGCGGATGCTGGTGCCGTCATCGACAGTTCAGTGGATGCCCCATCTACGGCGCCGCCGGGCCTGTCACCAGATCCGATAGCAAGCCTCCTGCCGTTCGCGACAAAATGTGCCAGAACATAAAACCAGATGAACCGCGAGGGATGAATGGGGAGCTTCCTGGCGAAGCTGGCAGGTGCCAGCAAGCATCATTCGCATGTCGGGCACCTGCTGTTGACGTCCCTGTTCGTGGCCAGTGCCGTCCATTTGGTCGAACACCAGTTGCCGCTGGACGTACCCGCCCGCAAGCTGGTGAGCCAGTGGGCCGCGGGCAGCATCTCTTCGGGATGGCCGCGCGACGCGGCTGCCGGCGGCGACCTGGCGGTGCTCAAGATCGACCGCGAGCGCTTCGTGTCCTTCTACGGCGGGCAGTCGCCTTTGAGCCGCTGCAAGCTGTATGCGGACATCAAAGACATCCTGGCCGCGGGGCCGCACCTGCGTGACCTTGCCCTCGACTTCGACCTCTCGCCTACGGGGCGGACTGCAGCGCTGAGCCCATCTCACGGCGTGGTCGTGCGAGCCCGCCTGTGTACACGTCGCGCCCACGTGTCATGGGGTCGGGATTGAACAGTTCCGCAGAATGGCGCGCAAGGAGCGAGACTGATGGATGAGTGGATCAAGAAGGGTCGGCGGTTCTTCAGGAGCCTGCGCGGAGACCAACCTGCCGCCCAGCTCGGCGCCGGGCACGTGTCGCTGACAAGCGAATGGCAAGACATCGAAGCTCGCGTCAACGAGTACGTCGACTTCGCCTTCCCGCCAGGCTTCGCGCTGATGATCGACGGCCCTTGGGGCTCAGGAAAAACCCATTTCCTCGATGAGTTCGTCAAGCGGCGCAAAAAGCGCAATCCAGACTTCGTTTGCGCGTACATCAGTCTGTACGGGCTGCAGAGCGCGGCCGACATCAACCGAGCGTTGCTCGGGGCCATTTACCCCATCTTCAAGAACAAGGGGGTGGACGTTGGGAGGAGGTTGTTTACGGGACTTGTCGGCCAGTTCGGAATCAAGAGCGACGTAGGTATTCAAGACATCATCGGCTCGAAGGCCGACCTGTTCGTTTTTGACGATCTCGAGCGCTGCGACATGCCACTGAACGTCGCCCTGGGCTGCATCAATGGCTTTGTCGAACACGCCAAGCAGAAAGTAATCCTCGTTGCCAACCAGAAGGAGATTCCTGACGAGCCGAAGTACGTCCGTATCCGCGAGAAGCTGATCGGCCAGACGATCCACCTGTCCCAGGATCTACCCGCGGCCTTCGCAGACTTCCTTAGCAAGGTGGCCACGCAGGAGGCGAGGGACTACCTGAGCTTCATGGCCGAGGATGTCCTGGACGTCTATCAGATGTCGAAGCTGAAGAACTTGCGCCTGCTTCGTCAGAGCATCTGGGACTTCGAGAAGTACTTCAGGCACGTGCCGGCTGGCCACCTGGAGGATTCCGAATCTATGGCGGCCGTCACCAGGTTCTTCTTCGCGGTGTCGCTTGAGTTGAGGGCCGGAAACATCGAGGAGAAGGACCTCACGACTCGCCAAGGGTGGGACGCCTACTTCCGTCGCAACGGTGAGGAGCGCTCACGATTGGATCTGGCTCAAGACAGGTATCCGACTGTCAACCTGGGCGACATGCGCCTGCCCGTCGAGCCCATGCTGGACCTCATCCTGCGTGGCCGAATCGGGGAGGACATCGCCAACAGTCTTCGCCAATGCACGCTCTTCTTGGAGGCGCCAAAGGAGTCATCCTGGCGGACAGTGTGGAGCACGTTGGAGAGAGAGGAGGAGGACGTACGCGACGCTGTCGTGTCGCTGGCGCAGGAATTCGCTGATCGCCAGTACACGTCCGTCGACGAGATGCGTCACGTGTTTGGTGTGTGGCTTTGGTTGGCCCGGCAGGGAATCTCGGACCGGACGTTGGAGCAGGCGATCGAGGACTGCAAGGCGTACGTCGCGGATGTCGCAGCCAAAGGACTTCTGGATGAAGAGAGCCCGCAATCGCATCGGTCACCGTTGGATGGGGCAAGTGGCTTCGGATTCATGGGGGCGGATACGCCAGAGTTCCAGACGGTCTCGCGAGAGATCAGTGAGGCCCAGGAGAAGCTCTTCACCTCGCGCCTTGCGGACAAGGCGCAGGCGCTCCTGGCGCTCTTGGCCGTGGACAACGAGGCATTCCTGCGGCAACTGGTTTTCGTGCAAGGCAGCGAGTCCTGCCCGTACGCAACCGTGCCGATCCTGCGCTACTTGAATCCGGAGAAGTTCTTGGACACGGTTTTCGCACGCCCTGCATCGACGCATCACTCGACGCTGCTTGTCTTGAAGATGCGCTATGAGAACTTGGTCCCGACGTCACCTCTGCGCGATGAGGTTCCGTGGGTTTCTGGAGTCGCCGAATCACTGCGCCGGCGCATCGCCAAAGCTGATCCCATCAGGGCATATCGCCTCGGCATGTTCTTGAACCACTATGTGTTGCCGCAGCTCAACTACCTGACGGGGCAACACGGCGCTGAGGCGTGAAGAGCGTTCGGCTCGCTTGTCTTCTTCGTGGCGCCAGTCGGCGTACTCAGCCGGCCTGCACCTCTACCGACGTTGCAGCAGCTCGGAGTAAGCGTTGACCGGGTGAGTACCACCCTCGTGTCGCTTTCCGATCTGGTCGGGCGTCACGTCCATGGTCGGCCAGACGTTGCCCACCATGAACGAGTCGGGGTTGAACTGCGCAAGTTCGTCAGAGCGAGATCTGCCGGCGGCTAGCCCGGCGAACGGCGCTCCGTACCGCGTGACGACGCCCGCCACGATGTCCGCAACCTGAATGGACGGCTCGTCTTCTGACGAACAGAAGATCAACTCGCGGATGGGCAGGCGGGCTGGATGCTTGCGGTTGTCATAGCCAATCTCGATGCCATCGAGATGCTCCGACATGAAGAGCTCAAGATCATCTCTCTTAAGCGCAAGCGTCTTTGCGTCGTCGGCCTTCAAAGTGAACCCGTTCGGGTACTGCTTACCCCAGTGATAAGCGAGCGAGAACACTGCGGGAATGATGGGGTCGAGCGACAACTTGTCGTTGCCGTGCAGGACGTCGGAGATGATGCTGCGGCTGGCGGCGATTGGCACCATGAAGTCTTCGAACAGGTGCCGCGTTTTCTCCGGCAGCTCTTGCATCGTCTGATCCACTACCGCGTAGAAGGCAGACACGGACTCTGCGGACGGCAGCTTCAACATCTGGACAAAAGAGTTCAGCAGCCTCGCCTGGCGCTGCGGGTCCAAGAAGGACTCGATCATCATCGTGGCGAGATTGCTCATCGCAATGTTGCCGCCGTCCTTGTACAGATCGATACCCGCCCGATGGGCCAAGTTTTCCACCAGCAGATCGATCATCTTGGACACGACCATGTGCTTCTTGTGGATGACGAACACCGCTATCCGCGCCGGCTGCACCGCAGGGTGCGAGAAGAACCGCGCGAGGCGTTCGATGCCGCCCTTCCGACGAAAAAGCGAAGTACTGTGGATCTCGGCCGCGTTCAATCCAAGGCATGCCAACGCGTCCTGGGCCTCGCCGGGTGAGAGATCAGTCATCGCGTAGGTGAAGATCGGCTGCTCGGGGTCGAGCAAGGCCGGGCCTGTATTGCCAGCCTCGTCACCATAGATCTGCTGTGGGACGGTTTCCATTTGCCCGCAGGGTGCCACGATATGTCGATTCTGCTGCCTTGCAGAAGGGATGACGGCTTCAGGCTCCGGGCTCCACGCGCGCCGAAAATCGAGCGCATTTGTCTACCTGTCCTCGAGCGGACTGGTGGCGGCCTTCGACCACCGGCTCGCTTAACCGAGCGGCTACCCCGTGTGCGAATATTCTTCTATGAACGGCCAGCGCCGCCATCTTCTGCTCTAGTTCAGTCACAGCTGGTAGCGAAGCCGAGCAAGACGCGTTAGCCGACGGACCCGAAGACGGGGAGGTGAATGGACTTCAAGCTCTATTTCGCGGGGAGCCGCGACTACGCACTTAAGCACGCGCCGACGATGTCGGTGGTGCTGTGGCCCGACGAGGATCGCTCACCTGACCTTGGCTATCGCATTCAGGCACGGATGCTCGTTCGAATGCACCTTGCGCCCCACGTCATTCGAACTCCCATTGCGTTCATCGCCCAGGACTTCAAGGACTGTGCAAAGGCCATGGAGCTCGAACTGAAGGGCGGTCAGTTCGTGGAAGTGACTGCCGAGTGGCTGGGTAGCAAGTTCTCCATAGACACACCGCCAAAAGATGGCGACAGCCGACATTGGTTTGCAACCCTCCAGGGCAACATCGACTCATACAGGGAACTGACTAGGGCGTTTGGCCCAGACAGCGCGATTGAGGCGTTGAACGCGGCTCATGATGTCGTCGCCCTGAATCCCAAGTATGTCTCCCCAGGCCTTGCACAACTAGCCATCTCGAGCGACGCGTTTAAGCTCGCAGTTCTGCGTTCTAACGAGAGATATTTTGCTTTTCGTCGGGCAGCTTCGGTGTTGCATGGCAACGAGGCTGAAGCGCTGGAGATGACGGAGGCCAGAGCCACCGTGCGGTTTCATCTCGCCGGCTTTAAAGGTCTTCATGAGGTCACCATCGACTTTCGGCGATCTCAGCTCTTCGACCGGCGCATCAACGTGCTCATCGGAGAGAACGGCGTTGGGAAATCGCAGACGCTCGCTCACATCGTGAGCAGCTTGGCCAAGATGAAGAACGGCGGCAGCATTGCGTCTACCGAGCCATTCAGCAGAGTCATCGCGTTCAGTGCGGTGCCAGGTCAGTCGTCACTTCCGAAGAAGCTGCGAAGCCAACGGACGCTTCTGTATCGCCACTTCGCTCTTTCACCAAGGTCTGATCGCCGCAGGGGCGACAACGAGCTCTCCACGGCATTGATTGATTTAGCGCGCGACGCTACGCGGATTGCCGGCCGTAGCCGCGTTCAGATATTCAAGGAGGCTTTGGAGTCTTGGCTTCCCCTTACACGAATTGGGTTGCGGGTGAAGGCTGAAGCTCAGCATGACGCGTGGCACTACGCGGCGGTCGATGGTCACTTCTACCTCCCGGTCGCTCGACTGCTTGAGCCGTTAGGGGATGGAGCTATTCATCTTTTTGCTGACCTAGACACCACGAAACCTCCGGCGTTCTTCGCGAGGAGGCGGAACTCTGAAGGAGAGTATGAAGATGATGTGGACGATGCGCTTCGGCCAGAGGCTCGCGCGAGCCATCCTCAGTCGTGGGGCCAGCGCCCCTCCGAGCCACGTGGGCTGCAGCCGCTTAGCAGCGGCCAAGAACTGTTTTTTCGGTTCTCGCTCAATCTAAGTACCTTCATTGAAGCCGGAACGCTTGTTCTCATTGACGAGCCAGAGAACCATCTCCATCCGACCTTCATCACACGCTTGATGAGCCTGCTGCGGCAGGTGCTCCAGTCCACTGGGTCCTTCGCCGTGATCGCGACTCATTCGCCATTTGTCGTCCGGGAGGTAACGCGAATGGATGTCTCGATCATGGGTCGGATGCAAGATGGGTCCGCGCTGGTCAGGCACCCGCGGCTCCAAACGCTGGGGGCGAGCGTTGCGGCAGTGTCGGGGTATGTCTTTGGAGATGAAACCATCCCGACCCTCGCGCGCCTGACCGTGGAGGCGATGGCGCAAGCCCGAGAAGGAACTGATCCCAATAGCGAGGAATGGCTGAAGCTGCTGAGTCGGGAGCTGAGTAATGAGGCTGTCGGATACATCCGTGCTGAGCTCATGCGCTCAGAGCGCGAGAGTGAGAACTAGGCATGAAGCGGATCGCCCCTCTGCCTGTCGATGATGTCGCAATCCTGACGCAACTGGCGCAGCGACCAGCCCTGAGTTCTTATCCGCTGCTTGCTGCCTTCCAGTACGACGTCGAGGCTGCGTACGCGGCATATGCGCTTGCCGGGTGGGCCATTCCGGGCCTGCATCCGATTCTGCCCGTCGGACTACAGGATTCGATGCGGAAGCACTACGACAACCAAGTGCGGTCGCTCGAATTCATCGACCAGATTCGACATCAGCTCTCGGCCGGCGTGTGCCCGACCTGCGGGTCGCAGGCGGCCTCAACGGCAGACCACGTGCTTCCAAAGGCAGCTTGGCCGGTCTATTCGTTCTTTTCAAAGAATCTCGTCCCAGCCTGCGACCAGTGCAATCGGAAGAAGAGTGACAAGTTCTTCGCGGAGGTTGACGGTGCTCGGCCAATACATCCGTATTACGACGACTTCCTCCTCGGACGCGTGGTGGTGGCGAAATTGAGCCCGCCTTACGCTAGCCCGCTCGTCGAGATCGTTGGCGTTCAAGGTCTCCCGCTGGAGATCTCAGCGGTTGTCGAGTGGCACCTGGCGGAAGTCGTACGCAAGACCAGCATCGCCGCGACTCTGCTCGAGCGTTGGCTGAACATCTGTCGGGCTCCCGAGATGTCCTATGCGAGCCTGGCCTATGGCGCGACGATGGAGGACGCGGTTCGGGGCGAGCTGCAGGCTAGCGACGTCAGGCATCAAACCCCCAATAACTGGGAATCCATGTTGCAGGCCGGAATCCTCGACGATCAGGGCGCGATTGAATACCTCATGGTGTGCCGCGTAGCTCCGCAGCCGAACCCTGGCTGAGAGCGACCTGATGGCGCGGTTCGTAGGGAGCGCCGCTCCACAGGTCGATTGATCAATCTGCGGCGGCCCACTTTGAAGTCGCGGTCGGAGGAAACCACATCCGCGCACGGGCGGCTCATCGCAGCGCGCTTCTTGTTGCAAGACTTTACATATGGCTAGCGGCCTACGATGATGGCGCGCGCCGAAGAAATCCTCCGCGTCAACGGAGGCGAAACGGGAGGGTGCGTTGAGCGGAATCATCGGTGCGGCGGAGGTCTTGTCCGTCGCGAACAATCCGAAATACTCAGAGAACGGTGGAGGACACGGAGCTAAGGGCGTGGACTTCGCGCGCTGGTGGGCTGTTGTCCGAATGGTGGAGATGGAGAAGGCCAACGAGCCTGACTTCCTGCTCCTCTTTGAGTCCGTTCAGGACGTTGCAGAACTCGATTCGGCAACGGCACCAACGCGAGCGAGGGTGTATCAAATCAAGAAGAAGGACGCCGGCACTTGGACCTGGTCCGTCCTCACCGGAACGGTGGCGCCAAAGGCAGCTTCGAATGGTCCAACTAAGCCGACTAAGCATGCATCCAAAACATTGAAGGCGCCAGACTTCAAGAAGGTTCCGGACTCGGCACTTGGCAAGCTACAACTTAGCTTAAACGCATTTACAGCTCTGCCAGTCGAGGGCGTGTTCATCTCGAACGCTGGATGCGATTTTCCTCTTGCGGGAGGCGGGTCAGCAGCAACTTCGTTGCCCTGCACTCTTGCAGACCTTGCCGCGGATCACGCCAAGCTACTTGCCGATGCTTTCGCCTCATTGTCGACAGGAGGCCCGCCGCCTGACCTGGCTCGTGTGAAGCTTCAGAAGGTGGCAATTCATCCTGACAATCTAAGCGCCCCGGCGATCGCAGCGGCCCTAGAGTTGTTGATTGAACGCAGCCCTTCACACGCGGGTCAGGTAAAAGCGTTCGTAGATTCCCTGGTGATGAAGATCTCACCGCTCACACGCGGAACCAACGCCTGCAAGTCTTTCGACGAGCTCGTCAAGGAGCGTGGTTTCTCTCGAGGCGCTTTCATGGGCGCGCTCGCTGCACTCGAGACCGTGCCTGATCGGGGTGCCTTGCTCAACAGTTTCTTGAGCCAGCTTCAGGCAGAAGGCATGGACTTCATAGCCATCTCGTCGATCCGCGTCGCTGCAGCGCGTGCACAGCAGGACCGACTCATAGGAGGAACTGATGCGTCCCGCGCAATAGACGACTTCAGCGATGCCTGGCTTGCGGCGAATCCGCCCACATCGAGTTTTCGGCCTTATGTCGAGGCCGCACTAGCCGTGCTCAAGGTCAAGTTCAGCGGTTACCGCGACAACGACCTGATGGGGCGGTTTGTCATGAGAGCCATTACGAAATGCGCGGCCCAGAACTGAGACTCCTCGTCAGAAGCCTGAGAACAAAAGACTATGCATCGCTTCCGATTCAAAAACATCTGGCTGCTCTCGCATCGCGAGAAGAGGGCTCGTCACCTGGCTTTCCACCCGAGCAAGAACTTGCTGGTGGGGAGGAACCACACAGGAAAGACGACACTGATCCGGAGCTTGTTTGAGACCTTGGGGGCAACGCCGCAAGGAAAGCTCGAGCAGTGGGACGAGAACGCTGCGTCTCTGGTCGAGTTTTCAGTCGACGGCCAAAGCTACTTCGCCCTACACCAAGATGGACGACGTGCGCTCTTTGATGCGGCGCTCAATTTGCTCATCTCAACGTCAAAATTCGGCGACTGGTCGAAACGCTTCTGCGAGGTAACCAACTTCAACTTGGTGTTCTCCGACAAAAAGGAGGCAGAGGTGGTCCCCGCGGATCCAGCATGCTTCTTTGCTCCGTTCTACGTTAACCAAGATGGAAGCTGGCAGGCTGAATGGAACACGTTCACCGGCATGAAGCGCTTCAGCGCTCCTTTCAAGCCAATCCTTGAATACTTCACCGGCGTCTGCCCGCCGGAGTACTACTCCGCGAGCGCCGAGAAGTCACAGCATTCGAAGGTGTTGGATGAGCACAGGCGGGAGTACCGCTTGCTTGAACGCGCCATCGAACGCTTCAACAAGTCCGTACCGCTGTCTGGACCGAAAGTAGATGCCGGCAACTTTGCTGCAGAGATTGACCAACTCACTAAGGAGGTCAATGAGCTAAATGCTCGACAAGAGGTGGTGCGCAGCATCTCCGTTCGCGAGCAGGAGCTGCTCAAGAGCTTGGATCACCAAATCCACTCGGCCGAGGCTGCTCTCGCCGCTCACGACAGCGATGCGAAGTACCTCATCAAAGAAGGGGCGGCGCCGCTCATCTGCCCAACGTGCAACGCGGAGCACGAAAAGCCATTCATGGATCTTCTGGAGTTTGCAGAAGATGCTCGCGTGCTTCGAGAGCTCGCAGCAAGACTACGGGAGGACGCAGCTGAAGTAAGGAGGCGCACTCAAAAGGCGTTCTCAGAACTCAGCGCCCTCAACGAGAACTACGTTCGCATTTCTCGCATTCTTGATACCCGCAAGGGTGAGCTCAAGTTCAAGGACGTTGTCGGGAGCCTCGGGGCGGAATCCGCGTTTGCGGCATTCGATGCGGAGCGCAAACAGGTTCAGGCAGCAATCGACTCTGTGGTCCTCAAGGTCGACAAGCTTGAAGCAAGGATGAATGACCTTCGCTCCGTAAAGCGTACGAAGGGGATCTTGAGCGAATTTCGCGAGCACTATGCGGCGAGCCGCGTCGCGCTACAACTCCACTCAGTCGCCACCAAGGCCATGCAGCTGCAGTCCCGTCCCTCACTATCGGGCAGCGGAGGGCCACGATCGATCCTGGCCTACTACGCCGCCATCTGGAAAACGGTTCAGGGCAAGGAAGGGACGTACGACATTCCGGTGGTCATCGACTCACCCAATCAGCAGGCCCAAGACGACTTCAATCTCCCGGCCGTGTTGAGCTTCATCGCCAAGGACCTGCCCGATGGCATGCAGCTTATCGTTGGGCTGGAGACGCCAGCGAATCTCGCCTTCGACCGAGAGACTGCTCTAACGGAGAAGTACAGCATGCTCGTCGAAGCTGACTGGCTGTCGACAGAGACGTTGTTGGAGCCGCTGCTTAAGAAGATGTACGACGCCACCCTTGTTAAGAACTAGCGGTCTGTCGCAAAGGTGACTTGACCAGGGCTAAGTGCACCTGTTTGATCAGCCCGCTTTCAGCCTTGATGATCTCAAGCTGATTTGGGCCTGTACCGATTACCGGAAATCTCGGCTCTTGGTCGCCAGACCGCCCAGCAGCGGGGTCCAGTCCTCCATGTGCTTGGCGATGATGTTGCACACGTTGCCGTCGCGCTGCCAGCGTCCCTTGACCGCCATCAGCCGCGACCCCAACACGACCGGCCGAAGGTGCTTCTTCTCCGAGACGGACGGGTAGACGATCAGCCGCACCTTGCCGTCCTCATCCTCCAGCGAGATGAAGATGATGCCCTTGGCCGTCTCGGGCCTCTGCCTCATGGTCACGAGGCCCACGGTCTGGACTTCGCGTCCGTCAGGAATGTCCATCAACTGCGTTGACGTCAGCAGCTTGCGCCTCGGCATCGCGAGGAACTCCGGGCGCAACAAGGCCAGCGGATGGGAGCGCAGCGTCAGGCGCAGCGCGGAGTAGTCGAAGACCACTTCCTCACCCTCTGGCGCTTGCGGCAGTTCCAGGTAGTCCTCGCACACCGGTGCGTCCTTCAGCAGGGGCGGCACCGCCTGCAGCGCAGATGCTGTCCAGACCTGTTGGCGTCGATGGCCGCTCAGGCTGGCCAGCGCATCGGCTGAGGCCAGCACGGTCAGTTGCTGCTGGTTGAGACCCGAGCGGCGTGCCAGGTCTTCGGTGTTCTGGAAAGGCGCCCCTTTTCTGGCAGCGCAGATAGCCTCAGCAGATTCCAGCTGCAGCCCCTTGACGATGGTCATGCCCAGCCGCACCGCTGTGCCACTGTCGCAGGGCTCCAGCACGCACTCCCAGTCGCTGTACATGACGTCCACCGGCAGCACAACGACGCCGTTGCGCCTGGCGTCCTGCAGCAGCTCGCTGACGCTGTAGCACCCGAGCGGTTGTGAGTTCACCATGGCGGCGAAGAATTCCATCGGGTGGTGGCACTTGAGCCAGCAGCTGGCATAGACCAACAGCGCGAACGAGGCCGCATGTGACTCTGGGAAGCCGTACTCACTGAAGCCCTCGATCTGCCTGAAGACCGACTCTGCGAAGTCCGGGTCGTAGCCACGCGCTGCCATGCCCTCGGTGATCTTCTTGTAGTGCTTCTTCAGCCCGCCCTTGCGCTTCCAGGCCGCCATGTCGCGACGCAACCCATCGGCCTCGCCGCCGGTGTAGCCCGCGGCGATCATGGCGATCTGCATGACCTGTTCCTGAAAGATCGGCACGCCCAGCGTCCTCTCCAGGGCGGCCAGCAATTCCTCGCTCGGAATCGTTACTGGCTCAAGGCCTTGGCGCCGCTTCAAGAAGGGATGCACCATGCCTCCGTGGATGGGGCCAGGCCTGACGATGGCCACTTCGATGACCAGGTCGTAGTAGGTCCGTGGCTGCATCCGCGGCAACATCGCCATCTGCGCCGGCGACTCGATCTGAAACACGCCGGTAGTCTCAGCCCGGCAGATCATGTCGTACGTCGCAGGATCCTCGGCCGGGATGTCCTGCATGACGAACTCGTGGCCCTTGGTCTGGCTGACCTTCTCCAAGGCCCTGCGTATCGCTGTCAGCATGCCCAGGCCGAGCACGTCGACCTTCATCAGCCCGACCGCGTCGATGTCATCCTTGTCCCACTGGATGATGGTGCGGTCCTCCATGCTCGCGTTCTCGACCGGCACCAGGCGCGTCAGCGGCCCGTTGCTCAGCACGAAGCCGCCCGGGTGCTGCGACATGTGGCGCGGCATGTTGAGGATCTGCCGCACGAGCCCGACGAGCTGCTTGACGGCGAGGTCGTTGACGTCGATGCCCACCTCCAGCAACCGCTGAGGCTCGACCTCCTCTTCCCACCAGGGGAAGTTGTCGTTGAGCTTCTGCAGAAGTTCCAGTTCGAAGCCCAGCGCCTTGCCAACGTCCTTCAGCGCGCTCTTGATGCGGTAGGAGATGACGACAGCCGTCAGCGCGGCGCGCTCGCGGCCGTACCGCTTGTAGAGGTACTGGATGACCTCTTCCCGGCGTTGATGCTCGAAGTCAATGTCGATGTCGGGCGGCTCATCGCGCTCACGGCTGATGAAGCGCTCAAGCAGCGTCGACAGCCGGGCCGGATCCACCTCGGTGACGCCCGTGCAGTAGCAGACGACCGAGTTCGCCGCCGAGCCCCGCCCCTGGCAGAGGATGTTCTGGCTCCTCGCGAACTGGACGATGTCCGCCACGGTGAGGAAGTAGTGCTCGTACTTCAGCTCGGTGATCAACTCGAGCTCGCGCTCGATCTGATCGTTTACGGAAGCGGGCACGCCGTCGGGCCATCGCCGGCCCGCGCCCTCGTAGGTGATGCGTCGCAGGTAGCCCGCCGGCGTCTCGCCCTCGGGCACCACCTCACGCGGGTAGTTGTAGCGAATCTCCTCAAGCGAGAAGTCGCAGCGGTTGGCGACCTGCATCGTCTCGGCGATCAGGTCTGCAGGGAATGTCCGAGCCAGGCGGCCTCGGGTGCGCAAGTGCCGCTCAGCGTTGATATCCAGGGCCTTGCCACACTGGGTCAGCGGCTTGCGCAAGCGAACCGCTGTCATGACGTCCATCAGCGCCTTGCGTCCGCGCGCGTGCATCGTCACGTCGCCCACGGCCACCAAGGGGATGGCGGTCTCGGCGCTGGCCGCCCGCATACGCTCAAGGCGGATCTCGTCGTCGCTGCGTCGAAGCTGATCCAGGCCGAACCAGACGCGGCCGATAAAGTGGGTCAGCAGCCAGCGCCCGAGCTGGACCAGGGCTTCAGGTTTTGCGTGGCGTTCTGGGCAGGCGATGACGACGCAGTCGTCGAGGGTGCCTGGCTGAACGTCATCGAGCGCCAGCTTGTACGTGCCCTTCTTGGCCGCGCGCCTGAGCTGGGAGATGAACTGGCAGAGGTTGCCGTAGCCGTTGATGTTGCAGGCCAGGACCACCATCGTGAATGGAAAGGCGCAGTTCACCGCGAACTGGCTGCCGATCAGGAGCTTCATGCCGCGCTCCTTGGCCTCCACATGAGCGCGGACCACGCCCGCCACGCTGCATTCGTCCGTGATGGCGATGGCCGAGTAGCCGAGTTGCTGGGCGCGCTCGATCAGCTCCTGTGGGTGGCTGGCCCCCTTCTGGAAGCTGAAGTTGCTGACGCAACGCAGCTCTGCGTACTCAGAAAGATCGGCCATCGCCTCACCATGCGATCAGGCGTAGGCGCCGTCGAGGAACCAGGCCAGCTCGCCGTCGTCCATCTGCGTGCAAAAGATCGACAGCGTGCCGGCGGTCTCCGAGACCGCGACCCAGTAGTCGCGCTGTTGGCTGCGAGTAATGGACGTGCCCGGGACGCGGTCCCACCAGCCGCACTCCACGAGCTCGGGGCCGGTCAGCAGCGTGAGGGGGCCCTGGTAATGCGGGCACCCCTCTCGCACTGCGAGGCGGATGGGTTCGTCCTGAAGGATGGTGGGCGCATTCAGCTCTGGCACCGGCTCAGGCTTGCGTGCCTTGCGTTTGGCGGCCGGCGACCAGTGCACGGCGTACTGGGTACGGTGGTCATCGGCGAGGTAGGGCTTCAGAACGCATTCGGGTCCGAAGCGAGCAGCCAGGCGCTCAGCCAGCAGGAATAACGATTCCCCGTCGCCGAGGCTTTGCGGCAGCAGCGACATCGACTGCTCGGTGACCCGTTCGACGCCAACCGCTTCGAGACGCAACTCACCCACCGGCGCAGCTAGTTCGAGCTTGGCCAAGTGCTCGGCCAGCAGCCGCGTGAAATGCTCCAAGTCGCGCATCGGCTCGGCCGAACGGATGGTGACCTCGCCGCCATCGCCGGCTTCCTTGGCACGCATTGAGTCGTGGACCCACCGCAGCGTGTAGCCCTCTGCGCCGGCATGGCGTGCCGACAGCCATCCACACATTTGCATCAGCATTGGCCGCGCATAAGCGAGGAGCGCAGGCGCGTTGTCTTCGCGGGCAGGCAGCTCGTACCTGATGGCGAAGGTCTCGGGGATCACCTCCCACTTGTGCGCCTGCGGCAGGCGCCCATAGGCTTGATCAAGTGCGGTGAGGACAGCGTCGCCCCAGCGCCGGCTGACACCGTCGCGAGGAAGTCGTCTGAGCTGGCCCAGCGTGTTCACGCCCATGCGGGACAGCACCTCGGCATGTCGGGCGGCCGCCGTCAGCTCGATCAGCGGCAACGGGTCGAGAACCGCCTGCAGGCCACGGTCGCCCAGATCCAGCACGCCACAGCGCGCGAGCAGCAGCGATGCCATGGCGTTGGGCGCCCAGCCGATGCCGATGACCCCGAGATCCGGGGCTTCGTCGCCGATGCGCGCCTTGAGGGTGGCCTCGCCCTTGAACAGCTTCAGGCTGGCTTGGACCTCCATGACGATGGCGCAGCCTTCGGCCTTGGCCACCCGCGGGGTGAACTGGAGGCACCAGAGGGCGAGGCCATCGAGCGGGTCAGGCGAGGCTGGCTGCTCGAGCGATGGCGTCGGCGGCGGTTCTGGCGGTGGCGTAGGCGAGGTGACGAGGGCGACCCAGAGCACGTTGGGCCTCCGTGAGAGCAATGAGTTGGCTGGGGCGGCGCATGCGATTGGTCAGCACGTGGTTGAGGCCGCCGGGGATGGAGTCGAGTTGCAGCGGCGCCTCAAGCGGCGCACCTCGTCGCTTGAAGATCTCGACGCGCAGCTGCCAGTCGACCAACAGGGACGCTGAGACGCGTAGAGGCGCTGGAGACGGGTCATGCCGTGCCTGGACGGGCCGGATGATGAAGACAGGGCCTTCGCAGCCCTGAGCGAGCACCTGCAGCCGGCGAAGCTGCTCGGGACGGGCCTGGGGCAGCCAGGTCAGGATCGCCGCGGCGGAGTTCGAGCGGATGGCCTGCTCGGTGGCCCACAGGCGGTGGGAAGGTGGATCGACCTTGACCCAGAGGAGGTTGTCCTCCTCGATGCCCAGATGGCGCAGGCCGACCAGGTTGGGCCGCTTGGGATGGCCGATGACGACCACTGAGCGCCCGCCTCTGACCAGCGCACGCAGGCTGGGGCCGATGAGGCGCCACTCCAGCAAGGAAGGCTGGGGCTGCAGAACTTCGATGAGGCAGCCCACGGGCCAGCCGCCGTCCACCAGCTCAGCATCCAACGCCGGAAAGCCGCTTGACACAAAGCCGGTACGGCCGCCGCCAAGCTGATTGCCTCGCCAGACCGTATCGGCGAGCTCGGGCGGCAGCGCGGCGCCTGCAGAGGCAGTGTTTTGCGCAGGCGCGATCAGGTCGACCTCGGCCGACGCCGGGGCCGCTGGGGCGGCACTGGACGGCTCAGGCGCGGAGGTCAGAATGAGCTCCGCTTGGGTGGTCGCAAGCATGGGGTGGCGTGGAATACTGTTTATTTATACAGTACACCATCCCGCAGCGAACCGTCCACCCGCACATGAACGTCACCGCCGCCTTCATGACCGATCCCACGCCGCGCGTACCTTTCGGCCCACCGGACCGCTGTCCGTACTGCTTTTCGGCGGTCGAACTGGTCACGGGCGCCGAGGTGTACCCGGAGCGGCCGGAGCTGGCCAACCGGAACATCTGGCGCTGCACGCTGTGCGATGCGTCTGTGGGCTGCCACAAGGTCGGCGCACGGGTTCGGAGGAGCGACGGCATCGAGCTGGTCAGCGACGGCACCCTGCCTATGGGCAGCCTGGCAGACGAAGAGCTGAGGGCTGCCAGGACGGAAACGCACCGGCTATTCGATGGGTTGTGGCTGGAGCCGGCGCGGATGACGCGCGCCGATGCCTATGCATGGATGGCCAATGTCCTCCGGATCCCGTATGAAGACGCCCATGTGGCAAGCCTCAGCTACGACGAGTGCGTGAAGGTGCAGCTTGCCGTGGAGGACCTGGTGCGCCCACCTGGTGAGAAGCCAGACCTGCCTGGCGCTGCGCACTGGCTGATGCGAGCCAATATCGAGTTCACGGTAGACCCGGCCGGGCATTACGTCATCCAGACAGGCACCGAGGTGGTCGACTACTGGCCGGACCGACAGACCTGGAAGGTGCGGGGCGAGCTGCTGGCCGAGGAGCAGGTAGGTCTCAACGAGCTGATCATGTTCTGCCGCAGGCGGGAGTAGACGGCCCCAGTATCGTGGGCTGCGTAAAGTAAGGCGACCACCCGGGAGAACCTCTGTATGACCTTCATCGCACGCAACCAAGGCTACCGCCGCAGGCAGGCCGAATTCGACGTCCGAGCTAATGCCGCTTGGACACGGTTTCAGCAGACCGGTTTTGGCGTGCCGGCCCAAGAGGTTGTCGCCGAAATGCGTAGGCAGTTGGAAGCACGCCGCCGGAAGCTGCAGGGCAAACATCGTCCTGCCGACGCAACAGTTCCAGCGCGCCCTCGCTGAGCCACCCATCAAGGCATCGGATTTCGGATGACGTCACAGCGCAAGCAACGAGGTAGGGTCTATCGCCTGATGCGTGAGCGGGGCGTGGACGGCGGACTCGAAGACCGCTTGTGGGATCGCATGCCCGCTGTCGGCCGTGAGTTCGGCAGCCCAGACTTCGAACGGCTGATGGAAGAGTATCACCGCCTTGGGGTTGGGGTTTTTGATCCCGCCGTACGTCGGGAGGTCGAGATCACGCAAGCCCAGCGCAATGAAGCGCTCGCGCCTGGCTCACCATCGCCCCAACCCAGCTGAGCCTGGTGTCACCCTTCCAAAGTTGAAAGCCCAGCTGCACGCTGAGCCACTATCCGGATGAATCGAGAAAAACGCATGCGCCGCACGGCTGGTCTTTGCGGCTATTGCTTGCGGAACTTGGCATTCCATCGTGCTTGGCACGACGTCCGACACCGATACGCCGGCGATGAGTTCTGGATCACCACGGGCAACAACTTCATCGACGTAGCAGTACTCGAGTGGTGCAAGCTGTTCGCTGACCACAAGGGCAAGTTTCATTGGAAGAAGATCGTCACAGACAAGTCTGCCTTCAAAGGCCGACTGCTGCATGTCATCGGGCAGTCGGAGGCGGAGTTCGCGATCTACATCGATGAAATGAAGACCTATCGAGACAAGTTCGTGGCGCACCTTGACTACGAAGAGTCGATGTTCATTCCCGAGACGAAGGTCATGGAGAAGACCTCCGTCTTTCTGTACGACCACTTGTTGGAAGTCGAGGACGAGGATCTGTCGCTTTTTGAAGCGCCTCAAAGCGGCCAGCAGTGGTACCAGCAAATGGTGGCCACAGGGCAGCAGATGTTTGCCAGTCAATAGAACTTGCGCGCGCAGGGCATCAGCGTTCAAGCTGGCCGAGAGCGCTGTGGATACGCTCAGCCAGGTCCACGATGAGATGGACGGCAGTGCGTGTGGTCGGATCGACCCGCGACCCTGCGAGCGCCGCCGCTGAGAGCCTGCAGACACAAGCCAAGTGCTCGGCCGCTTCCAGGATCTCGGCGTCTCGCCGCTCCATCGCCACGGTCAAACGCAGGACATGCAGTTGCTGATCGACATCCGCCAGATGTCCAGCGAGTTGGCGCTGCCAAGGTCTCGCACGCGTAAGCCCCCTCAGCAACAGCGTGATGAGCTGCTGCAGATCCTGAATGAGCTTTGCCAGGCTCTCTAGGACGTCCGGATTCGATGCCATTTCCCATCTCATGGTCATGAAGGCACAAGCCTACCGGGTGCGTGCGGGCCAGGCCTTGGACCTTTGGGAGTACGCGACCAGGGCGGTTCGCGTGCAGATAGTCTCCAACAACTAGATTTCAGCTCTACTGCCAGCCGATGACCGACGCCGTTCCCACCTCGAAAGACGACTACCTCCACCAGTACCTTGAAGACAGGCTGCTCATTCCATGCGTCAGCATCCGGCTCATTCAACTGGCGGTGCAGGACCCGACGGTCTACGAGGCGCCGGGGCCCCTCCATCGAGGACTTGTTCAGGCGGCTTTCTATGCCGGACGACTATGAGCTGGGGCAGCTCGTCAGGGAGGACCAATACTTCAAACTGGAGGCCGTGACCAGCGACGGGGTTCACTGGACTTGCCCGCGCGTAACGGTGTGGGATCGACCGGGCGAAGATGAAGTCGTCGTTCGCTTCGAGGCAAGCTATGTCGAGAACATGTGTCAAGCCGAGGAGACTGCCTACGCCGCGAGGCTGACGTACATCGAGAAGCTGCGTATGCCGGAGAACCACCTCGTCGACGAGGTGGGTCGTGACGGGAGCAGCTTCAGGGGCCGGGACGGGTCCCAAGGGAGGCTGGCGAACTTGGACGTCACCTACGTCCGCCGGTTTAGAGGCGACGCAGTGGAGCGCGGCGAGCTGAGCGTGCGGGCGGTGGATGGAGCTGTGCCACCGAGGCACTTCGATACGCGGGTTGAGGAGACGATGATGTTCTGCTCAGCGCTGTTGGCCCAGCCGGTTTGCACGGAGGTGGCTCACGGGACGCTGCGGTCTATCTCGTTCTTCAAGCATCGGCCAGCCCGGGGTAGCCTGGTCAAGCCGCCGTTAGAGGATCGCTTCACCGACCGGGACTTCTACAGCCTCGCGACGGCTTACTACGAGCACGCATGCAAGGATGGGGATATTCAACGAATGTCCCATCTGACGCGGAAGATCGGCAGCCTGTTCGACCTGAGTGGCGCCTCCATCGCGGCTATCGCTCTTGGCCTTGCGGTCGCGGTGGAGTCGTTGGCGCAGGTGGGTCAGCTTGCAAAGCGGTTCAAGGCCACGGCCCAGCATCGAGCGGTGGTCAAGTCCATCAATGCTGCCGTCCTACGGATACCCGAGCTAGACGACTTGGCAACGCAGTTCGAGAAAGCAAACACGCTGCCGGACAAGCGCGACTTACGGGACCGACTTGGGGCGCTAGTCAACCTGCTTTCCAGCGGCGGAAGAGCCATAGACACGCTTCGGCTCCTCCAGGATGTAGGTGCCGTGACCCAAGAGGAAGTCGACGCTTGGGATGAGCTGAGGAATCCCACCGCACATGGAAGCTGGGAGCCCGAGGACCACACCATGCAGGTTCACTTCGACGACCTCTACAAGCTAGTGACCCTGGTATACCGGCTGGCGTTTGTGCACATCGGCTATGACGGCAGGTTCGACGCAAGGAACGTGAAGGGCTGGCCTGTTCACGAGTTCAAGGGCAAGGAAGCTCAGGCGGCGCTGGGGTTCATGTAGTGGCGGCCAGGGCGCTGCCGCGCGAGCCTCGCAGGCCGGTCAGCCCTACGCACTTCCATCCGCAGGCGTCTGTCCGGCAGAATGCAGATCACCTGCAAGCGCTGTCCCGCCTTCATAAAACGCCATCGCCTGCTGGATCAGCATCTCCCGGGGCAGCTGCAGCTCCCAGTGCAAGGCCGCCAGCATCGGTATGAACGGGAAGTTGGCCTTGTACCAATCAGCGCTGGCGATGGGCTCGACGCCAGGCAATGCCTTAGCCATTCTGGAGAGGTACTCAGACGGCTTCTCAGGAACGTAAGCCAGGGTCTCGCCGACACCGTGTCTCGCCAAGCCTCGCGGGCTGGCAAGCAACGAGTCATACCCTGCATCCGGGCTCCAAAGATTCGGGGTGCTCCAGCGGGTCTCGGGAATCAGCTTCTCGCGTAGAAACTTGTAGCCCTCATCAATGCCCAGCAACGCCGTCCAGAGAAGCAGGATGGGTATGAGGGTCGAACACGACATCCCATCGTCGGTCGGCTCTTCAAAGTCGAAGCGAACCTGCAGCTGCTGTTCTAAGGTTTGCACCGTTGGCCAAAGCTCCCTCTTGGACCGCGCGACGCCAAGCCGTTGGCATAGCGCACTCACCCAGCCCTTGGCCTCGTCCCTGTGACCCGTGATGGTCAACAACAACAAGGCATGATGGATGTCCGTCGCCTGATGGTCGAAGGCAGGGAGCTGCAGGCCTGAATGGGTCTCCAGCAGCCAGATGAGCCGGCGCGCGTACGCCCAGTGCATGCCGACGTCCTCACGGCTAGATTTGCTGTGCCAAGCCCAAAAACAGCCCTGAAGCCCAAGCCGCCCCGCTTCTTCGAAGATGCGCTTGGAGACGAACAAGTGGTCAGGAAGCACGTATGCAAAAGCGTCCTGCGTCCTGTAGAACTCGTCGAGCCGCTCGTGATACCGCATGGCGACGCTCATGGTCTCGCCCAAGAGCATCCCGAACTCCTTGGCGCTGTCAGAAGCAGTCGCGCCTGCGAGCTCCCCATGGAGCTTGGACCACACAGCCAGGACGGCGTATTCAGCCAGCCTGTAGGGCGCCAACACGTTCTCTTCGGCGGCGCCTCGAAGCGTCAACGCCGACAGCACCGCGCGAACACCCCTCAATGCCAGCAGCGTGCGCTTCTTTCGGGAGCCCTTTGAACCCTCGGTGACGGGTAGGTCTGCTACCAATGCGTCGATGAGCTGCCTGCCAATGCTGATACAGAGGTCAGGTTGGTTCACGTTGGCCAGCACCCGTCGGAAGAGCATTCGGCGTTCGGCCGGAAGAATGTGCTCATCGAAGAGGTGATCTACCGTCCAGGCGGCCAGCAGTGAGCCGTTGACGGCGATGACCTCTATGCCGTGCCTTTCCTTCAAGGATTCAAAGTAGCCGGTCATGTTCGGCAGCACGTTCGACGAGAACTCGCCATTCGTGACGACCATGGCCTTCCTTGGCAGCTTCTTGTGCTCCGGAGGGATGTTGCCGCGCATGTACACGTCAACCAGGTCCTCCAGCGAGTGGCGAACCGACTGAGGTCCGACGTTCCACTCGTTGCGGCCGACATTGCCGCACTTGAGGACCCACATGAAGAGCGTCTTGCGTCCGTCGTGGGCCTTTCCAACAGACGCCATGTCAACGCCTTGCTCACGCACACCTCGTTGGGCGGTATGCAGGACCTGATGTCCCATACCGGAGATGAGGAGGGGCATGAAGGCGTCGAGCTCCCCCGACTCCTTCATCAAACTGAGGTAGTCGGCGACCAACAGCTGCAGCGCGTCTTTCATCTCGACGTCCCCCGCATCTGCATCCTTTGAAGAAGCCCACGCATGGGGTCAGACAGCTCTGAGGAAGGCAGCTCGACCGCATGGCTGAAGTGCCCCATGTCGCTGATGGGGGACGGCCCATCCTGCATGTGGCTTGTGACGCGATGGCCCTGAGCGATGTGAACCTTCGTCATCACGGAGGCGAAAACTGACATCGCTTCTGCTCCGCGGTGTATTTCTCGCTGCTGCTTCATGCGCGCGGTTCTGAACGCCATGGCGTCGGCATCACCAATATGGAGCTCCGGCCGATTAGGTAGCCGCTCCAGGTGCCGCTTCCAGGTCATGACGATGGCGTAGACCCCGCGGAAGACTTGGGCGCCCCGGTCACGCCTGAGTGCCGGCGCAGCGAGCGGCTTCAGAAACTCCTCCGTTGCGCGGGGAAACTCGTCCTTGAGCAGGTTGAACATCTGACTCGCGAGTTCGATGCCGGCGTCACGCAGGCTCACCATCCTGGCAATGTCGGCGGCGAACTCGCACAACGCTGCGCCATCGCCGAGTAGGCCAAGAAGTCGGCGAACGGCTTTGGTCCTGGCCAGCGGGGTAGCTCCTGCGAAGAGCGCTTCATCCAATCCCGCAGGCGCACGGTTTGACGCCACGAGGTTGAGTGTGGCGCTTATGACGTTGAAGGACGCAGTCGGACTGAGCAGCCAGCCGGTCAGGACTTCCTTGAACAACGCTGCATCTTCACTGAGCGCGTAAAAGGTCGAATCGAAGCGTTTGAGCACGTCGTCCGGCCCGCCTCCCAGCGCGCGTACGCATTTAATCGCAATCGGTCGTTGGCTCTGCCTCTTCAGGCAGGAGCTCAGGGCAAGGTCCACGTTGTCGCACACCGAGGCGTCGGCGCAGGCGAGACTCACGAGATGCTGAAGCACGTCCGCCAAGGGAACGTCGTTGACGGCGTAGGCTGTGCCATCCATCCTGAAAAGGGTGCGAGCAACGTGCTGGACGGCTGGCGAGACGCCTCGCTCTAGACCCTCGGCCACGAGTGCGTAGGCATCGGCATCAAACTGCCCAAACTCAACAAGGCAGTACCAAGCGTCGTCTGCGTTCGTTTCCAGCAAGCCTTTCAACCAGGTCAGCATGGCTTGCCGGTGTGACATCAGCAGGGTTCTGACCTCGGCTTCCCGCCAAGGGATAGCTACGACAAGTGCGCGGACGGCCCTTTGGTCGCTGGCTTGCGGCTCCAAACGGTCAACGACGAACTGGGCGGCCGCGACGGGGTGAGCCGCGGCAAAGCTCGACGCCCAAACCCGGCATGCCGTGTCGTTGATGGGGCAGCCGCTTTCGAAACACGCGGCAAGCTCTTGCGGGAGGGAGGGCTGGCTTGCAAATCGAACCTCGAGCGCTTCGGAGATGTAGTTCGCTCGCGGGTCGGTCCCGTCAGAAACCATGCGCAGAAGCCGTATCAAGCGCGGGACGTCGGCTCGGCTGGATAGGCCGAAGGCCGGTAAAACCGTGTGACATGCGGCGTACAGGTTGACCGGAACCCATCGCTCGAAGGAATCGAGTAAGTCCACCTCCCGAAGGTCCGCTTCAGCCAGGCGCTCATGCAGCTGTCGATCTTGCTGCTCATCTTGAGGCAGCGTCAGGGCTCGAAGCTCGGCAAATTGGCCAGACACCAGCAGCGCAAGCCGCTCCTCAACTGCTTCCTTGGACAGGGGGTCCACAGCGCCTCCACGTACGGCTGCATTGTTTCGAATTGCGGTGCTTCCGCGGTCCGACTTGGGCACGGGGCTGCCCGACTTTAGTGACAAATAGATCGCCAGGTGGACGGCTCAGAAGCATGTACGGTAGGTGCTTGTGGGTGTCGCCAACCCGCCCACCGCATACGCTGCGCCACTGCTTCGCCACCGACCTGCTGCTAACCGCCAGCGACATCCGCACGGTGCAGGAACTTCTAAGCCACGCCGACGTGGCCACGACGACGCAGAGCCGCCCCTCGCGACCGCACCGGCAGCCTCAGGCTGATTGCGGACGATCTACAACCACGTTCTTAAGGTGGTTGGTGCTGGCGTACGGAGTCCACTAGAGATTCTCTTGTCCAGACCGGCCTCCACAGAGCAGAAGCTGGCAGCGGGTGCCGTCGTTCACGACCGGCGTCGATGCGGCAGCAATGTGCCCGAAGCGGACGCTCACCGAGGTCCGCTTTTCGGAAAGCCTCCGCGCTGCGTTATCACTCTCAAGGTTCATTACCAACGTCGGCGGCTCGGCGCTGGACTCTTCTCGCGCTGCAAGGCCCGCCGATCAACCAGGAGCGATGCGCAGCGTACGGCTGGCGTCCAACAAGGCGAGCAGGTTCGGATCTCGCTCGCGAGTACGAAGGAAGCTCAACGAAATGGTCTGGCGGATCGCAAAACGTGGCTCGAGGGGAATCAACCGCACTGTCGGTGGCAGTGAGGTTCGGACCCGTCCCGGCAGCAGGGAGCAGCCCATTCCGCCGCCTACCAGGTGCATCAGCGAAAAGATGTCGTTGGTGGTCATCACCACCTGTGGCTCGAAGCCCGCGACCGCGAACGCATCTGCGAATCTGCTCTGGGTGGCGAACCCCTGCTGCAGGCTGACAAACTTCTCATCGGCGCAGCTGGCGAGGTCGACGGACGCTTGCAGCGCATATGGCGAGTCCGCCGGCGCGGCGAAGTACAGGTTGTCCTCGAACAGGGGTTCCGACCTCAGATCCTCTGCGCCCTCCGGCAGGCCAAACACTGCTGCATCGATGAATCCATTGCGTAGCTTCTGCACCAAGTCCACGTTGGAGCCGAGGATGAGTTCTGCCTGGAGCTCTGGCTGACGCACGTTGAGCGCCATGATGAGAGAAGGCACCGTGCCACTGGTCAGTGAATACAGCGAGCCAATGCGGATGCTCTGGGCCGTGTCGGTTGCAGAAGCTTGCGTCTCGAGAGTGCCTGGCTCCTTGGACGGGAGCACGGCGGCGCGATCGCGTCCGCCTTGCTTGGCTCTGTAGAGCGCCTGGTCGGCCCTCTGGAGCAGTGATCTCGGATCCTGGCCGACAGCCGGGTGGGCCTCTGCAATGCCAATACTGCAGGTCAACGAATGTGCATCCCCTCCTCTGTCGACACGCATGGCCCTGATTTGAGCCAGCAGTCGCTCTGCCATCACTTGGGCACCATGCAAGTTCGTCTTGGGCAGCAGGACGGCGAACTCTTCACCGCCGTACCGAAAAACTGCATCGCCAGACGTTCGCATGGAGCCGTTCAAGGTCTGCGCCACCGCCTTCAGGCACTGGTCTCCAAAGGGATGCCCGTGGGTGTCGTTGATCGACTTGAAGTGGTCGATATCCACCATCAGCAGCGACAGCGCGCTGCCGGCGCTCGCCGCCTGGTCCCACTCATTGACAAGCCGCCATTCGAAACTGCGCCTGTTCTGCACCTGGGTCAGTGCATCGGTCTTGCTCACCACCTCCATGGCCTGGGCCTTCTCCTCGGCACCGACCCGGCTCATCACAGTCGCCCAGTAGTCGTTGCTGACGACCGAGGAGGAGCGGATGAGGTAGAGGTAGACGATGGGAGCGAGACCCACCATCAGTTGATGGTGAAGCTGGTCGCCCAACAATCCCGCGACAAACATGGGCAGCAGGGCGATCGCCGGGTAGGCCAGCCGAAGCGCTGGATTKATTGCCATCACCATGGCGCCGGTGGTTGCAGCGGCAACTGCCGCCGTCACCAAGACCCACCAGACATCGCCTCCCCAACCTGCGAGCACGCCATGTGCGCCGATGCTGCCCCAGTAGCCACCGTTCAATAGGATGGCAAGCACCAGGTACATATTGGCCTTGATGGGGTCTTCATCCATCAGCCGTGGCAGGCGACGCACCAACACCACGCGCATCGCTGCGATGGCTGAGAGCAGCAGCGTATGCGCAAGCACGACGGTCGGGGCTTTGGACCAAAGGCCGCCGATGAGGCAGATCACCAGCCACACCGCGACGAAGATGACGATGCCGGCGTTGGTTCGGCTGCAAGTGTCGGCCACGCACTGGACGGCCAGGGCCTGATGGAGCGCTGCGCTCTTCAGCGCACGGTCTCGGGGTACCGGATCGAACATCCGCGAGCACGCCGCAGAAATCTTCGAGCCATTTCCTCCGCTATGCATGCCAACACGCTGCCGATGGCCGAGCATCGATCAGATCTGCAAACGGGGTTCGGGGACCGAGGAGCGTGAGGACGGTCATGGCTGTACAGCGCGAAAGCTGTGCTACCGATTCTGCGGCGGTCAAGCACCGCGCGACCTGGCGATGGAAGCCTTGTCGTGCATTCCTGTACGAGTAGGGTGCGCTCAAACAGGGCAGCGGCCGACGCGTCGCTGCAGTGCGCGCACCTCGAACATCGGCCCAGGTGGTAACCCTAGCTCGCTCCGCACGAAGTTGCGCAACAATTGCATCGTTTAATAAACGCCAAGCGAGTTTGAAATCTTGCTGAGCGCCTGCTGCGTCGGTAAACGCGCTGCAGCGGCCTGAAACCAACAACTAGAGGAGCAACGATGCAGCTGTCCGCCATCGATCTCAGCATCATTTTTGGCTACATCGTGCTGACCGTCGTCCTGGGTATGTGGGTCTCCAAGCTCGCCTCCAAGAGCCTGCGTAGCTACTTCCTGGCCGGCAACAAGCTGCCGTGGTGGGTGTTGGGGCTGTCGAACGCTTCGGGGATGTTCGATGTGGCGGGCACCATGTGGATGGTCGGCCTGATGGTCGTCTACGGCGTCAAAAGCCTGTTCATCCCCTGGGTCTGGCCGGTGTTCAACCAGATCTTCCTGATGATGTTCCTGGCCGTTTGGCTGCGGCGTTCCGCCAAGCTCACCGGAGCGGAATGGATCAACTTCAGGTTCGGCGAAGACGGCGGCGCCAAGGCCTCCCACTTCGTGAACGTCGCCTTTGCGCTGATTGCCGTGGTGGGCATGATTGCCTATGGCTTTCTCGGCATCGGCAAGCTGGCCGCCGAGTTCATCCCCTATCAGTTCAGCGCCGACCCGCTGCTGAACGACAAGATCTACGGCGTCATCATCGTGGCGCTGACCACCCTATATTCGGTCAAGGGCGGCATGTATGCCGTCGTGGTGACCGAGATCCTGCAGTTCTTCGTCAAGTTCTTCGTCTGCATCGGCGTCGCCATCCTCGCCATGCAGCTGGTCACGCCCGACATGCTCAAGGCGGTGGTGCCGGACGGCTGGCACAGCCTCGCGTTCGGCACGCACCTGAATCTAGACTGGGTCGGCCAAGCGAACACCGGCGCCGCAGCTAACCAGGTGGTCGCGCAGTCGGCGGCCAAGGCGGTCGAGACCGAGGGCTATGCCTTGTTCGCCGCCTTCCTGGGCCTGGTCTTCTTCCAGGGCTTCTTCAAGTCGCTGGCCGGCCCGGTGCCAAACTACGACATGCAGCGCCTGCTGTCGGCCAAATCGCCGTCCGACGCGGCCAAGATCAGCGCCTTCGTCAATGTCACGCTGCTGTTCCCCCGCTATCTGATGATCGCGGGCCTGGCCGTGCTGGCCCTGGCGTTCATCGGCCCCGAGTGGACCCGTCTGAAGGCCGAAGCCGCAGCGCAGGGCGTGGCCTTCAAGGGCGATTTCGACACCATCCTCCCCTTCGTCATCAGCCATCTGATGCCGCCGGGCTTCCTGGGGCTGGTGCTGGCTGGCATGTTGTCCGCCTTCATGGCGAGCTACTCGGCCTCGCTGAACGCCGCGCCCGCCTATATCGTCAACGACATCTACAAGAAGTACCTGAGGCCGGACGCCGAGCAGAAGGTCTATGTGCGCCTCAGCTACATCGTGTCGACCGCGTTCGCAGTGATCGGCACGGCCATCGGCTGGCAGTTGACCTCCATCAACGAGATCGTGGCCTGGATCGCCACTGGCCTGTTCGGTGGCTACACGGCGGCCAATGTCATCAAGTGGTACTGGTGGCGGTTCAACGGCACCGGCTACTTCGTCAGCATGGCCCTGGGCGTCGGCATTGCGCTGCTGCTGCCGGTCTTCAAGATCAACGAGCTGCAGGCCTTCCCGATCGCATTCGCGTTGTGCTGCGCCGCGGCCGTCGGGGCCTCGCTGCTGACGCCAGCCACGCCCATGCCGGTGCTGAAGGAGTTCTATCTCAAGACCCGACCCTGGGGCTTCTGGGGACCGGTCCATGAGGCGCTCAAGGCCGACCAGCCCGACGTCCAGCCCAATCGTGACTTCAAGCGCGACATGCTGAACGTCGCCATCGGCCTGGTCTGGCAGTCGGCCATCACCGCGGCCGGCATGTTCGTCATCCTGCGCGAATGGAAGCAACTGGCCGTCGCCACCGTGATCACCGTGGTGGCCTCCATCGTCCTGAAGTTCACCTGGTGGGACAGGCTCCGAGACGAGCCCTGACACCCTGCCGCTGACACCCGCATTCCCCGTACCATGAAGCAGACCCTTCTTCGCCTCTTTCCCATACTCCTGCTGGGCGGCGCCCTGAGCAGCAGCGTTCACGCGGCCACCGCTACGCTGTCCTCCCAGGACGTCAAGCAATACCAGCGGCTGGACTTCTCCTTCGACTTGGTCGCCGAATGGCGCAGCCCCTACGACGCGGACGACGTCAGCGTCGACCTGGCGATCACGACGCCGAGCGGCCGTCAGCTCGTGCTGCCGGCCTACTTCGTCGCCGGTGCCAGCCAGCAGGACTCGAGCTGGCGCGCGACGTTGGCGCCGAAGGAGGTGGGCGAATATCAATACAAGGTTGTCGTACAGGACGACGGCAAGCCGCGTCGCGCCGACATCGCAGGTCGCTTCACGGTCGGAAATGGAACGGCCAAAGGCTTCCTGCGCGTGCGTGACCCCTGGCTGCTGCAGTTCGACAACGGCGAGCTGTTCCGCGGCGTCGGCGAGAACCTCGCCTGGGAGAAACGCGACATCGACGATTCCAAGTTCTTCAAATCACTGCACGAGGATCGCCGCTTCAACTACGACCAGATGCTGGAGATGCTCGCCAAGCATGGCGGCAATTTCGCGCGCGTCTGGATGATCTACTGGAACCTGCCGCTGGACTGGCAATGGGTGGACAACAACGCCCGCTACCAGCCAAGTTCATCGCGCTTCAATGAAAGCGGCATCCGGCGCATGGACGAACTGCTGCGCATTGCCGAGGCGCAGGGCGTGTATCTGATGGTGGCCCTGGACAGCCATGTGGGCCTGATCGAGACCGGCTGGGAGCGCAGCAGCTACAACCGCAAGAACGGTGGCGCAGCGGCGACCCCGGCGGAGTTCTTCAGTTCACCAGCGGCCAAAAAGCGCTACAAGGACAAGCTGCGATTTCTGGTGGCGAAGTGGAGCCACAGCTCGCACATCGCCGCCTGGGAGTTCTTCAACGAGGTGGACAACGCGATCTATGCGGACAAGGCCGACCCCATCCCGGACCGGCTGGTCACGGCGTGGCACCGCGAGATGAGCGACTACCTCGCCAAGATCGATCCGCACGGCCACATCATCACAACCAGCATCTCGCACCGCGAGGTGGTGGGCCTGAACGACCTGCCGCACATCGACATCAACCAGAAGCACATCTACAAAGGCCTGGAGTCCATCCCGGCCACGCTGCAGCAGCTCAGCGCTCGCCATGGCAAACCTTTCGTCATCGGCGAGGCAGGCTATGAATGGGACTGGAAGAAGAACTTCGACGACTTCGCCGACGGCATGAAGGGCGACTTCAAGCGCCAGCTCTGGTATGGCCTCTTCAATCCGACCCCCATCCTGCCGATGTCCTGGTGGTGGGAGTACTTCGATGAACGAGGCCTGGTGCCCTACTTCCGCGGCGTGCAGGAGATCAACCAGCGCATGCTCAAGGCCGTGGGCGGCGGTAAGTTGCAACCCGTCGCCATGACGGCGAGCGGCGCCGGCGTCAGGCACTTCGCCGTCGCCGCCGGGTCGTCTACTTTCGTCTACCTCTATAACCCCGGCCACACCGCAGTTACGACGGCGCTGACCTTCTCGGGGCATCGGCTCGCGAAGGGCGCCGTGACGGCGTACAACCCGGAACGCCAGTCCGCGCAGCCCTTCACCGGCAGCCTGGACGCCATCGAGTTGCAGGCTCATCAGGACCTGATTCTCATCCTCGATGCGCAGCCCTGACGCTGAGGAACCTCGGCGCGTGCGGCTGTCGGGCCTGTGGATCTATCCCGTCAAATCCTGCGGCGGCTACGAAGTGGCGGCGTCGCAGGTGTCGCCGCGCACCGGCTTGGTCGGTGACCGGGAGTGGGTGATGCTCACCCCCGATGGGCGTCAGGCCTGGATGGGGGAGTTCCATCGCATGGCACTCATCCAGGCTCGCAATGACTGCGACGGCCTGGTGCTCAGCGCGCCAGGCGTGGCCAACCTTCTCGTGCCCTTCGACAGCCCCAGCCGGGCTTGCACAGTCCAGATGTGGAGCGACATCGACAAGCGGACCGAAGCCTTCGCCGCCAACGATGCCGGCACGGCGGTCAGTGAGTGGATTCAGGCCGCTATCGGCCAGCCCTTCCGGCTGGCCCGGCTGGGGCGCGAGGGCGTCGAGCGCCAGGCCCTGCTGCCCCTGCACATTGTCTCGCTGGCTTCATGGCGCGAGCTGAACCGGCGTCTGGCATTGATAGGGCAGCCGCCCGTGGAGATCGAAAGATTTCGCGCCAACCTCGTCGTCGACGGGGACGACACGCAGTTGCTGCCGTTCGCTGAAGAGGCTATTGCAAGCATCAGCTGGCTGCACAGCAGGTTGGGCGAACCGCTCATCACGACGCGGGAAAGCCTGTGTGTTCGCTGCGTCATACCCAACATCGATTTGAAGACAGCGGATGCGGGGAAGCAACCGCTGGCGCTGCTTGCCGCCATGAGTCGTGAGCGCGACCTGCGCGCACCGACCTTCGGCTTCAATGGCGCGGCGCGAGCAGCAGGCAGGCTCGAACGCGGCATGATTGGGTGCGCTACATACTGAAACTGCCGAACTCGCACGAACGAAGAGAGCCGCGCCTGGCTATGAGCGGGCGGACGCGGGCGGGCTGTCGCCGGCTCACTCGGATACGCGAGCGACCCGGCGCTCGTCCTAGCTAGCGAGCAGAGCCATCCAGGCGGAACTGCTCCACAGCCCCAGTCAACAACTGCAGCTGCTGGCGCAGACTATCGGCCGCGGCGGCGGACTCTTCAACGAGCGCTGCGTTCTGCTGGGTCATGTGATCCAACTGCGCCACGGCACCATTGATTTGACCGATTCGCGCGCTCTGGTCGGAGGCGCCGGCGGCGACCTCGCCGATCATGTCGCTGACCTTCTGCACCTGCTGGACGATCTCCTGCATCGTCGCGCCCGCATGCTGCACGAGGCGTGAACCGGCCTCGGCGCGTTCCGTGCTGGCGGCGATCAGCGACTTGATCTCGCGCGCCGCGCCCGCCGAGCGCTGGGCCAGGGCGCGCACCTCGCTGGCGACGACGGCGAAGCCGCGCCCCTGCTCGCCCGCTCGCGCGGCTTCCACGGCCGCGTTCAAGGCCAGGATGTTGGTCTGGAAGGCGATGCTGTCGATCAGGCCGACGATGTCGCCGATGCGGCGCGAGCTGTCGTTGATCTGGTCCATCGTCGCGACCACCTCAGCCACCTCCTGGCCACCGCGGCGCGCCACCTCGGCGGCGCCCTCGGCCAGTTGGCGGGCCTTGCCGGCCGCATCGGCGCCCAGGCGCACGCCGCTTGTCAGGTCTTCCATCGAGCTCGTCGTCTCCTCCAGGCTGGCCGCTGCCTGCTCGGTGCGGTGGCTCAGGTCCTGGTTGCCCGAGGCGACCTCGCCGCTGGCCGTCTCGATGCTCTGGGCTGAGGTCTTCACCTGGCGCACCAGCTCGCGCAGGCTGGCCTGCATGGCGTCCAGCGCGCGCAGCAGCTCCGAGGCTTCGTCGCTGCCCTCGATGCGGATGGCATTGTTCAGGTCGCCGCTGGCGATGGACTGGGCCACTGTGCCGGCATAGCGCATGGGGCCGATGATGGTGGACGAGTTGATCAAGGTCAGCGGCACGACCAGCAGGATGATGACAATGAGAACCGCCAGTGAGCGCCAGGCAATGCGGCGCATCTCGGCGGCGAACTCGGTCTCACTGGCTTTGGCCTGCTGGTCGATCAGCGTGGCGATGGTCTCGACGCGCTTCTCCATCTCACCCATCGCGGCCTTGGGTCGATTGAGCATGCGATCGGCCACGCGGGCCGTGTCGAAGCCGCCGGCCTCGATTTGCTTGAGCACGTGCTCCGCGCCGGTGCGGTAGTCCTGAAGAAATTTGATCGCTTCCGTTGCGGCGGCCTTGTTGTCCTCCTGCTTGGCTTGCTGCAGGCCCTGCAAGGCCGTAGCGAGGCGTTCTGCGGCGGCATTCCAGCCCTGGCGGCGCTGCTTGACCTGGTCTGGCTCCTCATACGCGATGACCATCTCCTTCTCGAGCAGCCGCACCTCGGCAAGGGCCTGGCGGATGGTGCTGAGGAGTTGGAGATCGTGCATCGCGTGCGTTGTCACGTCGGTGTTCAGCGCCATCAGCTGACGCCCGCCTATCAGTCCCATGAGACCCAAGGCCACGAACGCCAGCAGCACCAACACGATCGTGCCATTCATGCGGGCACGGATCGAGAAACTGCGCATCCAAGTCGTTAGGTGCATGCTGATGTCTCCAAGTCTGATCGGCGACCATGCTAGTGAAGCGCCCGTCAATGGCAAGGACCTCCGTCACATGGAAGCGGAATGGGACGGAATGATTGAGAGCGCAGGCGCAGACGTTCAGACCGTTGCTCAAATCAGCATGCGGCCGCAACGGCCCATTGGACGACTTCACCTCTACCGCAGTCCGGCTGGCGGGCAACTAATCGGCGCCTCATCGGACTCACACAAGACAAGTCAACCCGGTTCAGGCTTCACCCGGCGATGACCGCCTCTGGTGACTTGCCTAAGTCACGGGCTGCACGCGATTGCGCAGTTTCTGAACTGCCTCGCACCACCAACTCGACGGGCAACAGGGTGTCGCCCGGCTCGATATCGCCTTCGATCAAGGCCATGGCGGCGGTATAGCCCAGGGCTTCCTTGTCGAGCTTGACCGTCGAGAGGCTGGGCTCACTGTGGCTTGCAGCCTCGATGTCGTCATAGCCGACGAAGCGGATGTCTTCCGGTACGCGGATACCGGCCTCCCGGCAGGTTTCTATAGCGTGCAACGCCGTCAGGTCGTTGTAGCAAAAGACAGCGTCGGGCCGCTCGGGCAGTGCAAGCAGGCGCCGCATCGCGTCACGCGCGGCTTCGTCGTAAGCCAGCTCGGGGTCCAACGTGATCTCGAGCTCGGGATCGGCCAGGATGCGTGCCTCGAACAGGGCACGCCGGAATCCCTTGGCGCGCAGCGCGATGGAGTGGTGCACCGGCGGGCCGAAGATCGCCGCCACGCGCTTGGCGCCGCCGTCGATCAAATGGCGCGTGGCGAGCAGCGCCCCCTGCAGGTTGTCATCGTTGACGCATCTCAGACCCGGCACGAAATGATCCGCCAACACCAGGGGCAGCTCGCAGGCACGCAGAGCCTCCAGACATTCCGTGTCGAAGTAGCCCACGCTGAGCAGCCCATCGGGCTCGTGCCGCTTGATGCGGGCCACGATGTCGTCGCTGGGCGCCACCGAGAGGACGCTCAACACGACCTCATCGCCTTCGCGGCAAGCCGTCTCGACACCGTGCAACACATAGGAATAGAAGAGATTGGCGGTCATTGAACCCACCAAGCTGCGGTTGTAGACCAGCACGACGCGGCGCGGCCGGCCGCTGCGCAGACGCCCAAGGTCGTAGCCATGCTCCTCGGCAACGCGCATGACTTCCGCACGGGTGCTGGCCGAGGGGCCCGGCTGCCCCTTTAGAGCTCGAGACACGGTGCCAATCGAGACGCCCGCCAGACGCGCCAACTCGCGGATCGTCAAATTGGGCTTCACAGTCATGCCGACATCCCTGCTTGTTTGATAAACATTAGGCATCCATTGTGGCACCGGAACCCTGTTTCATGGAGCCGGTCAAGAATGATTTGCGAAATGTTTATTTGATTACTAAAACAACAGCGGCTGAAGATGTCAGGCCAAGGCAGCGTCCAACTCTGCGCGGGTTGGGGCCGCAGCACCTGCGCGGCTGCAGGCCAGGGCGGCCGCAGCGAGTGCATGGGCCAGTTGCTGCGGCGGGGACAGTTGCAAATCCAGCGCGAGCAGCAAGCCGGCCATGCTGGCATCGCCGGCGCCCACGGTGTCGACAACCTGGACCGGCAGTGGCGGGCGACTGATGGGTTCCTGCCCGGGAGCGAAGAGCGTCATGCCGCCCGCCCCCTGGGTGTAGAGCCAGGTAGCCTGTGGATTGGCCTCGCGAAGGGCGGTGAGCGACGCCTGCGGTGCCTGGCCGGGAAAGTAGCCGGTCAGGTCCTCATCGCTGAGTTTGACCACCGCGGCGCGGCGCACGAAGCGCTCCAGGCGCGGCAGATCCTGGCGCGTCATGATGGCGCGGTGGTTGGGGTCGAAGGCCAGGCGCGCCGTGGGCGGGAGGGACTGCGCGATGTGCTCCAGAACTTCCCCCAGCGGCTCGCGCACCAGGCTGATGCCGCCAAACAAGACCCAGCGCGCCTGCGCATCCCAGTCGGAGGGCAGCAGAGCGGGGTCGAAAGCGAGGTCGGCACTGCGCTCACCGATGAAGAAGTAGTGCGGCGGGTCAAGCCGGTCGACGACGGCCACCAGCGGCGGACGGCCCTTGATACGCTGGATGAATCGCACATCGAGGCCAGCTGCCCGGCTGGCCTCGTGCAAGGCGTCACCAAAGCTGTCGACGCTGATGGCACCGGCCCAGGCGGACGGCAGGCCCAGAGCGCTGCAAGCGCGCGCGACATTCCAAGGCGCTCCGCCGCACAAGGCGCGAAAGCCCTCCGCGCCGTCGGTCACGAGGTCGGTCAGCGCCTCGCCAAAGCTGATCAGTACAGGAGCGGTCATGCGGCAAGTGGGGCGACGGCTGGCGAAACACGGAGGGCTGCCATCACGTCCTGGCAGGCGCCCATGGTGTGGTAATCGGTCTTGCCGGCGGGGCTCTTCTCGTCGGTGAGCTTGGCGTTGTTGGGCGCGAGGATGCGATACCAGGCGCCGTGCTCGTGGTCGACGAAATGTTGCCAGGCATAGGCCCACAGGCGGTCGTACCACTGCCAGTAGCTGTCGTCACCGGTTCGCACGGCCAGCCAGGCAGCCGCGGCCAGGCTTTCCGCCTGCACCCAGAAGTACTTGTCCGCATCGCAGACCTCACCACCCGGCGCGAAGCCGTAGACCAGGCCGCCGTGGGTGGCGTCCCAGCCATGACGCATGGCCGTGTCGAAGAAGTGCCGGGCCGTGTGCACCAGCCAGTCCGGCGCCGAAGCACCGAGGCGGCGCTCCAGCATCAGCAGCAGCTTGGCCCACTCGGTCAGGTGACCTGTCTGGAAGCCCCAGGGCCGGAAGATATTGGTCTTGTCGTCGCGGTTGTAGTCCCAGTCAGGCGTCCAGTCGGGCTTGTAGTGCTCCCAGACCAGGCCGCCGGCAAGGGCCGCCTGGCGCTGGGCAATGGACGTCGCGAGGGTCAACGCACGGTCGAGGTAGCGTTGCTCGCCGGTCGCCGCGTGGGCGGCCAGCATGGCCTCGCAAGCGTGCATGTTGGCGTTCTGGCCGCGGTAGGAGCCGACCTGCCAGTCCGCCGTGGCCTCGTCCGCGTAGAGGCCATGGTCAGGCTCCCAGAAGTGCCGCTCCATCAGCTCAAAGGTGGCGGCAATGCCCTCGCGAGCGCCAGGCGCGCCGGCTTCGGCGGCGTGCGAATTGGCCAGCAGGACGAAGGCCAGACCGTAGCAGTGGTTGGTGCTGTCGGTGACACGGGCCCGGCCTTCGTGCCAATCCAGCACCCAGGCGTAGCCGCCCTGAGGCTGCGCATGAGCATCGTTGACGAAGGCCAGCGCGTGCGCCACATCGCCCACCGAGCCGCCGAACCAGCGCCAGGCCAGCGCGTGGTTGAAGACGAAGCGCGTGCTGCTGACGAGGTGGCGGGTGCGGCGGTCGTAGACGCTGCCGTCGTCCTTGAAGAACTGGAAGCAACCGCCGGTCGCGTCTTTCACGCGCGGTGCATAGAAGGCCAGCGTGTGGCGCATATGGCCCTGCAGGAACTGCGGGTCACGGAACTTGGGCAGAGGCGACATCATGCTGGCTTCCATCTCAATGCGAACCGCTCACTTCCATCCCGGCATCTTGTCCAGGGTCACTGCGTTCGGCGAGGCGTAGAGGCCTGGCAGTGCCGCCTTGTTGCGGGCGTCGTCGATGAAGTCGGGCCACAACATCTGGAAGACCCACTTCGGCTGCGCCTCCAGTTGGGCGGCCGTCGGCACGTACTGGTTCTCGCCGATAGCGATCGGCTTGCCGGCCGCAGCGCGCAGCATGGTCTGGTAGTTGAAGTCGGTGTAGCCCTTCATGTAGATGTCCAGCGACGCGATGTCGAAGTACTCGTTGCCAGGGTTGTAGGTGTCGACGTCGGTGCCGAGCGTGTCGAAGTCCTGCACGTTCCAGACCCAGATGATGTTGTCCAACCCCTTGGTCTTGGTCAGGTAGTCGTGCGTCATGCGGTACAGCGCCGGCGTGCTGTAGGTGCCGGTGTGGCATGCCCACCAGAAGACGCATTGGTTCATCTCGTGGAAGGGGCGGAACATGACGACGACGCCGGCATCCTCCAGCTGCTGGAAGTAGGTGGCCAAGGTGTCCAGGCGGCCGATCCAGTTCTTGTGCAGCGTCGTGCCCGGCGTCAGCAGGTCCTTGAACTGGGCCTCGCTCAGTTTTTCCGGGTTGGCGCCGCCGATGTCGTCCCAACTGCACATCTCGTCGCGGGTGGGGGCGCAGGCGTGATAGAGCAGGTTGACAAGAGCGCCGCGCTCGAACTGCTTCTTCGCTTCGGCAATCATGGTGGGACGGGCGTTGACATAGTTGCTGCCGAACAGGAAGTCGCTGCTCCACAAGGCGGCCGGCTTACCGGTGATGGACTCCAACCGGGCCGAGTCGCTGTAGGGCGTGGGCGAGTTCTTGTTGTGCATGCCCATCAACGTCTTGGTGCCGGAGATGCTGGCGATGTAGTCCAGGATCTTCTTCTTGACGGGGGCCGCCGACGAAGGGCCCGGCGCGGGAGCCGGCGCGGGGGCGGGTGCAGGCGCCGGGGCCGGCGCTGCTACGAAGGGGGCCGAGGGCGTGGTCTGATTGCTGTCCAAGCCGCCGCCGCCGCAGGCAGCCAGTGATGCCGCTACCGCAAACGCGGCGGCAAGCGCGGGAATTCGCTCGTTCTTCATGGTGTTTCTCTTGAGGTTGTGATGCGAGGGGACGAACGCCGCCAGAACCGTCTCGCGGACGGCCCAGCAGCGTCTCTCGTGGCCTCGCGACAGGCCCCTGAAGGGCCGCAGGTGGTGGGGTTAGAACTTGGCGCGCACGCCGATCAAGTACTTGCGCTCGTAGACGTTGTTCCAAGCCTTCTGGTCGGCCCAGGTCACGTAGTAGCGGTCGTACTCGTTGGTCAGGTTGGAGACCTGGCCATAGACCGAGAACTTCGAGTTCACGTCATACGACACCGACGCGTCCACGTAGTTGGTGGCGGCTTGATACAGCGTCAGCCCCGTCCAGCCCTGGTAGTTGTTCTGGTCGGCGCGCTTGGAGCGGTGGTTGTGCGCCAGGCGCACCTGCAGGCCATTGCGCTCGTACCAGAGCACCAGGTTGGTCTGCAGCCGCGAGTTGTCGCCGAACAGCACCTTGTTGCCGGCCAGGTCGTTGCCTTGCGTGTCGGCCAGCGACAGCGTGGCGGTGGCCTCGACGCCCAGGCCGGACAGGAAGCCCGGCAGGAAATCCAGCCGCTGCTTGGTGCCGATCTCCATGCCCTTGAGCTTGGAGCCCTTCTGCTGGATCACGCTCTGCACCGTGGCGCCGCGGCGCACGACACCGTCCAGGTCGGGCAGGTCGGGCCGGTTGATCGAGCCGCTACCGATGGAGGTGGCGATGTCGATCTTGTAGAAGGCGAGGCTCACCAGACCGCCCGGGCGGTTGTACCACTCGAAGGACAGGTCCAGGTTCTTGGAGCGCCAGGGGTCGAGGTCGGGGTTGCCGTCCTGGTTACCGCTGAGCACGCGGAAGATGTTGGGCGTGACCGAGGTGTCGATGCCGTAGTTCAGCCGCAGGCCGCCGCCCCAGTTCTGCAGGTCCAGCAGAGACATGTTCTTGGCATACGCCAGGCGCACCTTGACGTCCTGCACTGGGTCGATGACGAAGTTGAAGGCCGGCAGCGTGTCGGAGAAGCTGCGTGATTTGACCGTCACGCCGAGGTCGGCGGCAGGTGCACCGTAGGGCCGGCTGGCGCCCACGTCGTGCTGCTGGACATCGAACCTGGTCTTGATGTGCTTGACCCCCAGGTTGGCGCTCCAGGGCATGTCGCCCAGATAGCCCTTGGTGTTGCCTTGCACGTAGAAGGAGTCCTGCTTGAACTCGATGTGGTACGACTGGCCGGGGTTGATGGCCTCGACCTCGCCCGGATAGAGGCGCTCGTGGAAGGCCGCCGGGTTGTCCATGGCCTTGGCGCTCAGGCCGTACACGGCCGGGGTGTTGCCAGGCATGTTCTGCAGCAGGCCGTACTGGCCGAGCAGGGTCGGGTCGTTCATCTTGCGCGTCAGGCCGGCGGTGAAGGCGCCGGCCGCATTGCCCGCCGTGCATGCGCTGTTGTCCAGGCGCACGTCGAAGGCCTTCCACTTGACCAGGCAGCCGTTGGGGTCGCTGGCGCCCTGGCCCTTGTAGACCGGCGCGAGGCGGTCGAAGGCGAAGTTGTCGACTTCGCGGCTGCCATGGCGCACGCCGAAGTCCACGCTGGTGTTGGTGCTGAAGGCATAGCTGCCGTCCAGGCGCAGCGCGCTGCTCTTCACGTTGGCGTGGTTGTTGTTCTCCGAAGAGATGGTCTTGAGCGCGTAGTTCGCCGGATCGCTGAAGCGGCTGGTGACCGATGCCGGCAGCGTCCATTGCGGATGCTCGCCTGTGTAGTCCACCGACGCGGGCACGGTCAGGGAGCGGATGCCGCCGGCATTGAACGCCAGCGTGCCTTGCGGGTAGTAGCCGATGCCCTTGGACCACTGGTTGCCATCGGTCAGCGAGAACTGGGCGTAGGAGTTGTCCAGGTCGCGATTGGCCTTGCCGTACAGGGCCCGGGCCTTGAGCTTGAGCGCGCCGCCATTGTCCCAGTCCAGCTCCAGGTTGGCATTGGTGGACTTGGCCTTGGTGACGGCGGTTTCGCTGAGGCTGTCGAGATTGGCGATCAGCACATCGTACTTCTGCACGGTGTTGAGCGTGTAGCCGCCGTTGCCGCCGCCATAGCCGGCGGGCAGTTGCACCTTGGGCGTGGACTTGCCCGGCGTGAACTGGGCGCCCGACCAGGAGGTGTTGCTCATCTCCAGACCCGCGCCACGGTCGTACTGGTCCTGCTTGGTGAAGAAGGCCTCGGCAGTCAGGCGCAGGTCGTCGGTGACGTCTGCCTGGAAAGCGGCATTCACGCCCGCACGCTTGCGTTGAATGTTGCGCTTGAAGGAGCGGTGCGCGTCGTCGTTGAAGTAGGCGTCGGTGGCGGTGCCGTTGCCGTTCACGTCATAGCCGATGACGGTGCCACCGGCATTGGTGACGGGCGTGCCGCGAGGCACGCCGTCGGCGCGGAAGGTCTCGCCGGACAGGCCCTCGTTGCGCACGCTGAAGGCGCCGCCGTACTTGCCTTCACGGGCGGTGTAGCCGTTGCTGTCGCTGACCGCCGCGCCGAGCAGGAAGCCCAGGCCGTTGCCGGTGTAGGCGACCAGTCCGTTCACCGAGGGCGAGGCGGCGTCCACCTTGTTGCCGTTGCCGTACTCGGCGGCGACCGAGGTCAACCAACCCTTGCGCAGGTCCAGCGGCCGGATGGTGCGCAGGTTGACCGTGCCCGAGATGCCGGCGCCCAGCAGCTTGCCGGTGGACGACTTGTAGACGTCGGCGCCCGCGAACAGCTGCGACGGGATGTCCGAGTAGTTGGGGCGCACGCTGGTGATGCTGCCGGCGGTGATGAACTCCTCGCCGTTGAGCAGGGTGCCGACCTGGGGCAGGCCGCGGATGTTGACCGCCGTGCCTTCGCCGGCCTCGCGGCGGATCTGCACGCCGCTGATGCGCTGCAGCGAGTCCGTGATGGTGGCGTCGGGCAGCTTGCCGATGTCCTGGGCGGTGATGGAGTCGACGATGGTCGCCGCATTGCGCTTCAGATCGATGTCGCGCTCCTGAGACTTGCGCAGGCCGGTGACGATGACGGTCTCGAGTTGCTCGGAGGACTTGCCAGAGTCCTGTGCGTGGGCGGTCGTGAGGCAGCATGCCAGTGCGCTGGCGACGGCGGTCGCTTTCAGCGCGGGGCGGATGCGGGATCGGTGGGTTCTCATGTGTGTCTCCTCGTGTTATCGGTGGTGGGAAGGGTGGGATGGGCGCTCAGCCCAGTTGCCAGGCGGCATGCGCCAGGGCGGTAGCGGTGATCGGCGTCATCGTGTTGCCTTGGAAATCCACGCGCACGGGCGCGCCAGGAACCAAGTCGATGAAGTTGTCTTCGAAACGCAAGCCTGGCGCGTCCAGCCACAGGCCCTTCAGCGGTCGCCGCACGCTGAGCCACAGGCTTGACGCGCCGCGCTCGGCCTGCAGCCCGGCAGCGGGCAGGTCATGGAAGCGGAAGGGCTCGGGCCAGGCGCAGTCGCGGGCCAGGTCCTGGTCGCCGGCCTGCAGCAATGCTGTGGCGATGACAGGGGTGGAAGGCAGCGCCAGCGTGAGCGACACCTCCGTCGTGCCGTTGGCAGCCGCCACCAGTTCGAGTCGTTGCTCGCCCTGGAGCTGGCCCTGCAGGTCATGCAGGCGCAGGGTCAGCGTGACGGGCGCGTCAGCCTGCCGCGACGACATCACCCAGGCGCGCAGGCCCTCGGCGCCCTGCCGCACAGCGACGCTGATCGGCGCCAGCGCGCGCCGGACGGCATGCCAGGCCGGCTTGACCGTGCCGCTGGAATCAATCAGGGCCCAGCTGGTGCTCGGCCAGCAGTCGTTCAGTTGCCAGACCAGCGCGCCGCCCACGCCACGCGCGCCCGGGCGTTGCCAGCGGCGACGATAGTCCTGGTAGGCATAGCGCATCGCCTCGGCCTGCACGAACTGCGTGGCATAGACCTGGTCGGCCAGCGTGGGGCCGACGCGCAGCGTGTCGGCCAGGTAGACGGCCAGGCGGCGGTGCCCGTCCATCATCTGCAGGCCGGCCTTGTTGTGCCAGGCCAGGCTTTCGCTGTGCGGATGCTGGTCGACGACGTTCAGCGTCTGCTGCAGCAGGGCCAGCGACGGGTGGGATTGCATGCCGAACTCGCTGACGAAGCGGCCTTCGAACTTGCAGTAGTCCGCATAGGGCGCCATCTGCCCGTGCCAGACCTCCCAGGTGTGGCGGTCTCCCACGCTCTGATCGCTGGACAGCTTGACCTCGCCCTCGGCCGGCGAATAGGGGCTCCCCGGCCAGTAGGGACGGTCCGGATCCAGCGCGGCGCACAGCTCGGGCAGCAAGTGCTCATAGATGCGGCGCGCGGGCATTTCGTCCGCCTTGCCGGGGCCGTAGCGGCCAAAGGTCTCGGCGATCGCATAGTCCTCGTTGTTGCCGCACCAGATCGCCAGGCTGGCGCGGTGGCGCAGCCGCTTGATGGCGGCGGTCGCCTCCTGCTTGACGCTCTCGACGAAGACGTCATGCGCCGGGTAGATGCCGCAGGCGAAAAGGAAGTCCTGCCAGACCAGCAGGCCGAGTTCGTCGCAGGCGTCGTAGAAGGCTTCGTCCTCGTAGATTCCGCCGGCCCACACGCGCAGCATCACCATGTTGGCGTCGCGCGCCTGCTGAACGCGCTCGCGGTAGCGCTCGGGCGTGATGCGATTGAGGAGGTTGTCGTCGGGGATCCAATTGGCGCCACCGGTGAAGAACTCGCGGCCGTTGACGCTGAAGTGGAAGGAGGATCCCTGCTCACCTTCGACAGGCTGCTGCAGAAGCGCCAGGCGACGCAGACCGAGCTTGCGCTCGCTGCGATCCAGCACGTCGCCATTGGAGGCGCGCAACTCAAGCACCAGGCGGTAGAGCGATTGCGCGCCCATCCCAGATGGCCACCACAGCTCTGGCTCGGCCACGGTGAGCTCGGTCACCACGGAGCGCACGGCATCAGCATTCACTGCGCGCCTTGCGACCTCACGCCCATCCGGTGCGAACAGGACATGGAGCAGCTCGCTAGCAGCCCGCGAACTCGACCCGCTCAAGTCGGTTTGCACGGACACCGTCGCTACGCTGTCGACATCACTCCACCGCACCGGCGTGTAGACGTCCGCAATGCGCTGGTTGTATGTCTGCAGCCGCACCGGCTTCCACGGGCCGCTGGTCAGCAGCACCGGACCCCAGTCCCAGCCATAGTGGTAGGGCGCCTTGCGCACATACAGGCGGCTGCTGTCGCCATTCCACAGCGGCAGCTTGGTGTGCTCGGCCTCCACTTCCCGACCGCGGCGCAGCGCCGAGTCGAAGGTCAGCACCAGGCGGTTGCGGCCCTCGCGCAGCCACGAGCGCACCGGCAGCCGATGCGGCACGAACATGTTGTCGCTTCGCAGCAGGCAATGGTCGTTCAGCCAGACCTGGGCAAAGGTGTCCAGACCTTCGCAGAGCAGGTCAAGCTCGCCAGTCGCAGGCAGTTCAGCCAGCTCGAAATCAAGGCGATAGACCCAGTTGCGCTGCGCCACCCACTGCACGTCGCGCTCGTTCATCGCGAGGTGGGGGTCGGGAATCAGACCAGCCTGCAGCAGGTCCTGATAGACGTTGCCCGGCACCTGGGCGAGGTGCCAGCCATCGGCGGCGTCCAGCACGGCGTCCAGGGGCTCGTTATCGTCGAACGCGCGGCAAACCCAATCGCTGGGCAGAGGAAGGTCGGTAAGGGCAAGGGTCGTCATGGCAAGGCCGGGCAGCAGGATCGGCGTTCGTTCTGGCTTTGTTAAAACAAAATAAACAACTCTTGTTGTTTACATGTATTGGAGTGTGTTCTTTCCGATCTTGCCTGGCAACTAGGGGGAAACATCGATTGAGCGCGTCCGTTTTGTTTTTGCAACAGTTATTTGTTGCGTAAACGAGCGGGGTAGCGCTGCGCAGAGGCCCCGATGCCTTAACGGGGCCCCTGCAGGCCGGCCTCAGAAGATCAGCAGGTCGTCCAGATAGCCGCGGAATGCCCCAGTGGCATCGGCGCGGTCGTAGCCGACGTTGATCTCAACGATGGTCTTGCCGGCCGCCACGGCGCCGACGTTGCTGCTGACGAGGTTCCACGCGCCCTGCACCAAGCGGCCGCCGGCACCTTGCTGCGATGGGCTGAGCCGCACGCCGTGCTGGTCCACGGCGGCGGTGTTGCGCAGCCAGGTTCCGTCGGAGAACAGCAGGTCGATGGAGACATGGCTGGCGTTGGTGCTGCTGCCCGACTCGACCGCCGGGAAGATCCAGTAAGACAGGTTCGTCGTCGCCGTCACCGGGATGTTGACGGCGAACAGGCGGTTGTAGGAGTAGCTCTGGCTGGCGCTGTTGTCGCGGCCCTGGAGCAGCAGCGATCCCGACCCCGCGTGCGCCGTCGCGCCGACGCGTGGCGACGACTCCATCGCGCTCTTGCCGCAGCAGTAGCCACCGACATTGGCGCTGGCACGCACCGTGTCGCTCCAGTTGGGCGGTGCATCGGTGGTCTCGAAGCCCGTGGTAAATGGCGTCTGGGTAATAGACAGTTCGTCTACCGATGCGCTGAACGACCCCGTCGCGCCAGGCTGGTCATAGCCGATGGCGATCCGCTGAATGGTCTTGCCAGCCGCCACCGCACCGATCCTGGAACTCACCTGATTCCACTGCCCCACCTGCAGCTGGCCGCCGGCACCCTGCGCATTGGGGTGCAGCGTGACGCCGCGCTGGTCGACAGCACCGAGGTTGCGCAGCCAGTTGCCGTCGGTGAACAGCACATCCACCGCGGTGGAGCGGCCGTTGAGGTTGTCCGGCCGAATCCAGTAGGACAGCACCGTGTTGGCCGCCACGGGCAGGGTCACGTCGTAGAGCCGGTTGTACGAGTAGGACTGCGCGGCGCTCAGGTCATTGCCGGCGATGCGCAGCGCGCGCGCACCCGCATGAGCGGCTGCGGTCGAAGTGCCGCTGTCCATGCCGCCCGCCATGCCGGCGCTATTGGTGACGTTGGCGCTGAACTCGACGGTGTTGCTGCGCGCCGCCGGCTCGCCCTGCTCGAAGCTGCTGAAGAAGCCCGTGACGGCGGGCTTGAGCAAGGGGCCCAGCAGCTTGGCGACCTTGGCGTGTCCGGCGTCGGTCGGGTGGGTGCCGTCGGTGAAGTCGGCCGGCACGAGCCAGTTGCTGGTGTCGACGAAGCGCACGCGCGCATCACCCGCCGCCACGCGGGCCTGCACGGCGGCCCGGGTCTGGTCGGCGTAGGCGCCGTTGAACAAGCGCATCGCGAAGATCTCGGCCGACGGGTACTTGGCGCGGATGCCCTGCAGGAAGGATGTGTAGGCCGCCTGGAAGGTCGCCGTCGACACATTGAAGGCACTGTCGTTGGTGCCCAGGTTGATGACCACCGCGCGCGGCTGGTAGGCGCCGAAGTCCCAGTCGAGCGCGCCGGGGAAGTCGACGGTCTTCTGCTTGAAGAACTGCCGACTCATGCCGATGGCATTGGGTGAGTAGCACTGGACCTGGTCCACCAGGCAGATGCCGGTGTAGGCCACCTGGGTGTGGTCGGCGCCCAGTTGCTCGCCAATCAGCCAGGCGTGGTCCGACAAGGCCTGCTTGGAGTTCAGATAGCCCGCGACGATGGAGCCGCCGACGAACTCGATGGTGTTGTGGCGCACGGCGGGCAGGGATGTCCATGCGCCGCTGTCCAGCGCCAGGCCCTGGAACTTCAGCACGTCGCTCTGGTACTTGGCCGCGATGCGCAGGCTGTGGGTGCCGTTGGCGAGCGGGCTGGGCGTCAGGTTGACCGTGCCGGACCGGCCCTCGTAGAGCACGTCAGGCCCGCCATTGATCGACGCGTAGAAATTGGCCGGCGCGGCCAGCTTCACCGACACGCGCGTGCCGTTGAAATTGACCCGTAAATAGGATCCGCCGTAGTAGCTGACGGCCTGGCTGGGCGAGGAGCGGTCCCAGCGCCCGACGTAGACGATGTTGGTGTCTGCCGGTGCGCCGTCGCCGGTACTGGCGGCGGCAGGCATTGGCGACAGGCCCTGGGCTGCAGCCACGCCAGCGGCTAGCAGCAGTTTTGCGAACGAATTCATTGCGGTGTCTCGATGATTGTTTTTGGGGTGCGCGCCGGCCACCGCATCGCGGTCGACCGGCGCACTCAAGCGGCGCCGGTGCGGCAGCGCACGCTGCCACACCGACCCGGGCTCAGCGCCAGCCCGGCATCTCGTCCAGCGTCAGCACGTTGCTGGCGCCATACAGACCCGGCAGCGCGGCGCGGTTGCGCGGGTCATCGATGAAGTCGGGCCACAGCATCTGGAAGATCCACTTCGGCTGGGCGGCCAGCTGCGAGGACGTCATGACGAACTGGTTCTCGGCAATGGCGATGGGCTTGCCGGCCGAGATGCGCTGCATGATGGTGTAGTTGGCCTCGGTGTAGCCGTTGATGTAGATGTCCAGCGAGGCGATGTCGAAGTAGTCGGGGCCCGGCGTGTAGGCGTCAACATCGGTGGCCAGGCTGTTGAAGTCCTGTACGTTCCAGACCCAGATGATGTTGTCCAGGCCTTTGGTGTTGGCGAGGTAGTTGCGCGTCAGGCGGAACAGCGCGGCGCTGCCGTACTGGCCGGTGTGGCAGGCCCACCAGAACACGCACTGGTTCATCTCGTGCAGCGGCCGGAACATCACGACGACGCCGGCGTCCTTGAGCTGCTGCAGGTAGCCAGCCAGCGTGTTGAGGCGACCGGTCCAGGTGTTGTAGAGGGCCGTGCCGGGCGTCAGCAGTTGCTGGAACTGCGCGGGGGTCAGCTTGGCCGGGCGGGAGCCGCCGATGTCGTCCCAGCTGCAGTACTCGTCCCGCGTCGGCGCGCAGGCGTGGTACGTCAGGCTGACGGCTGCACCCTTGCGAAACTGGTTCGCCGCCTCGGCAATCATCACGCTGCGGTAGTTCAGGAACTCGTTGCCGAATCCGAAGTCGCCGCCCCAGAACGACGATGGCCGCCCGGCGATGGCATCGACGCGCTGGGTGTCGCTCGTCGGCGTGGCCGAGTTCTTGTTATGGACACCCACCAACGTCTGCCGGCCGGAGATGCCGTAGAAGAAGTTCATCATGTTCTGCTTCAGCCGCGCCGTGGGCGAGCCCGCCGACACCGCCGTTGGGGTGAAGGTCCAGCGCTGGTTGGTCTGGCTGTTGCAGTTCCATTGCTGGACGTTGGCGCCGTCGGTCGTGTACTGGCCGGCGACATCCAGGCATTTGCCCGAGTGCTGGGCGACGACCTGGTAGCGGCCCGAACCGACGTCGTTAAGCGTGAAGCGCTGGTTGTTGGTGTTCGTGGCGCTCCACAACTGCACATTGGCGCCATCCGCCGTCGAGGCCGCGGCGACGTCGGCGAGCTTGCCGCTCAGGATGTTGGCGATCTGGTAATAGCCATTGGCGTCTCGCGTGATGTCGAAGGCCTGGGCTGCGCCGCCGTTGCATGCGTACTGCTGCAGGTTGGTGCCGTTGGCCGTACCCGAGGCGGCGGTGTCGAGGCATTTGCCGCTGTGCTGCGCCGTCAGCGTGTAGCGGCCGGGCGAGATCGTGGCGCCGATGGACTTGGCCACGAATCGAAAACGCTGCTGCGGATTGTTGTTGCAGGCCCATTGCTGGACGTTGGCGCCGTCGGCTGTCGAGCCGCTGGCGACATCGACGCACTTGCCACTGTTGCGGTTGATGAGAGTCCACTCGGTCGTGCTGCCGCTGACCTGCTGCACCGTCCAGCGCTGTGCTGTAGTGCCGTTGTCGGTCCAGATCTGCACATTGCCGCCGTCGTTGCGGGAGGCGCTGGCAACGTCCAGCGCCTTGCCGTTGATGGCCGTCAGCAGCTTGTGCTCGCCGGCGGCGGTCTGCACCAGGTCCCAGGCCTGGGCCAGCCCACCGTTGCAGGTGTACTGCTGGACATTGGTGCCGTCGGCCGTGCCGGCGGCGGCCACGTCCACGCATTTGCCGCTGTGCACAGACACGAGCTGGTAGCGCCCCTGGGCGGGCGGTGCGGCGACGGCGACCTGGGCAGCAGCCGACAAAAGGATGGCGAGCGGTAGGGCTCTGGGAGGGGCGAATGAAAGGGTGGGCATTGGTTGTCTCCGTGTTCTGGGCCTGCGGCGCGCGCTCCACCATCCACCGTTGGATGGCGGGACGTTTAACTTCGGCGTTGAATCTTTACGAAAGATGTAAACATTGATCAACAAAACTATGTTTACATCCGATTCCAGTGTGTGAGTCACACGGAACCCCAGCAAATAGGTGTAAACGCGGGCAAAGAAGGGCAAACTTGTGAATATTTGTTGTGGCAACATTTATATGTTCCATAAACAAACTCGCTGACCGGGGTCGATCAAGCTGCGCGCGCCGAGCGCCTCACCACCAGCTAACTCGCTTGAGCGCACGATGACTGAACGGGTACTGATCCTTGGAGGCGGCACCGCCGGCTGGATGACGGCGCTGGCCTTGGCCAGGCGCGCCCGTCCCGGGCGGCCGCTGGCCGTCACGCTGGTGGACTCCGCAGCCATCGGCAGCATCGGCGTCGGCGAAGCTACGGTGCCGGCCATCCTTGACTACCTCACCAGCGTGCAGGCCGACGTGCCGGCGCTGATCCGCGACAGCCGCGCCACGCTGAAAGCCGGCATTGCCTTCCAGGACTGGCGCGCCATGGGCCAGCGCTATTTCCACGGCTTCGGTCTGTATGGCGCCAGCGCCGGCGACGTCGGCTTCCACCAGGTCCTGGCCTGGCTGCGGGCCCAGGACGGCGGGCAGGACCTGCGGCTGGAGGACTTCAACCTGTGCGCGCAGATGGCGCTGCGCGGCCGGTTCGCGGCGCCGCCCGCCCAACCGCAGGCCGACCATGACATTTATCGCTGGGCCGTGCACCTGGACGCCGGCCTGTTCGCCCAGCACCTGCGTCGCCAGGCACTGGGCAGCGGCGTGCAGCACCTGGACGGCGTGTTCGAACATGCAGCCATCGACCCGGACAGCGGCGCCCTCACGGCTATCACGCTGACAGACGGCCGTCGCCTGGAGGCTGACCTCTTCATCGACTGCTCCGGCTTTCGCGGCCTGCTGATCCGCCAGGCCATGAAGCAGCCCTGGGTCAGCTGGCGCCACTGGCTGCCCTGCGACCGCGCCGTGGCCCAGCCCACCGCGGGCACCGGGCCGGCCACGCCCTACACGCTGGCCCAGGCACAGCCTGCCGGCTGGCGCTGGCGCATCCCGCTGCAGCATCGCATCGGCAACGGCCACGTCTATGCGTCGACCTTCATGAGCGACGAGCAGGCCCTGCAGTTGCTGCAGGGCCACCAGGACGGCGAAGCCCTGGCCGAGCCGAACTGGATTCGCTTCGACCCCGGCCACATCGCCCAGCCCTGGGTCAAGAACGTTGTGGCCATCGGCCTGTCGGCGGGCTTCCTGGAGCCGCTGGAGTCCACTGGCATCACCCTCATCCACTCGGCCATCGACAAGCTACTGGCGCTGTGGCCCGACAGCCCGCAGGTGCCAGCGCTGGCGGCCGAGTTCAACCGCGCCTCGCTGCTGGAGATGGAGCGCATCCGCGACTTCCTGGTGCTGCACTACGCGCTGAGCGAGCGCCGCGACAGCGAGTTCTGGCGCCACGTCACGGCCGCGCCACTGCCCGACACGCTGGCCCACAAGCTGGCGGTCTACCGCGCCAACGGCCACTTCGTGCGCCATGAGTGGGAGACCTTCCAGGACCACAGCTGGCTGGCGGTCTACGACGGCCTGGGCGTGCGGCCGCTGCAACTGGACGCGCGCTTGGCGCGCTTCCGGGCTGCGGACGTGCGCCGGAGCTGCGAGGCGATGCGGGCCGACATCCAGCGCCGCGCCGAACAAGCTCCTCTGCCCGATGCCGAGACCCTCGGCAGGGCCCTTCAGGTCACCTCATGAACACCACACCCGCCCCATCTGTGCAGCGCATCGTCATCCTGGGCGGCGGCAGCGCCGGCTGGATGGCAGCCGCTGCCCTGTCCCACGCCTTCCACGGCAAGCGCAGCATCCACGTCGTCGAGAGCGAAGCCATCGGCACGGTCGGTGTTGGGGAGGCCACCATCCCGCAGATGCGCGCCTTCAACCACGCGCTCGGGCTGAACGAGAGCGAGTTCCTGCGTAGCACCCAGGGCACTTTCAAGCTCGGCATCGAGTTCGTTGACTGGGGCCAGCGCGGCGAGCGCTACCTGCACACCTTCGGCGGCGTGGGCCGCGACCTGGGTCTGGCATCGTTTCACCACTTCTGGGTGCGCATGCACAACGAGGGCAAGGCGCAGCCGCTGGACGCCTATGCACTCAACAGTTTGATGGCCGAGGCCAACCGCTTCGCCCGCGAGGCCAGGCCTCTGCAGGGCGAGGGCTTGAGCGTGCCTGTGTCGTATGCCTATCACTTCGACGCCGGGCTGTACGCCGCCACGCTGCGTCAGATCAGCGAGGCCCGGGGCGTGCGCCGGACCGAAGGCAAGGTCGTGCGCGCGCTGCAGCGCCCATCGGACGGCTTCGTCACGGCGCTGCTGATGGAGAACGGCGAGCAGATCGAGGGTGACCTGTTCATCGACTGCAGCGGCTTTCGCGGCATGCTCATAGAGGACACCCTGCACACCGGCTACGAGGACTGGACGCACTGGCTGCCCTGCGACCGCGCCGTGGCCGTGCCCTGCGAAAGCGTGGCGCCGCTCACCCCGTTCACGCGCGCCGCGGCGCGCACCGCGGGCTGGCAGTGGCGCATTCCGCTGCAGCACCGCATCGGCAATGGCCATGTCTTCAGCAGCGCCCACATCAGCGAGGACGAAGCCACGGCGCAACTGCTGGCTCACCTGGACGGGCCCGCCCTGGCCGAGCCGCGCACGCTCCGCTTCAAGACCGGCAAGCGCAAGAAGATGTGGCACAAGAACGTCGTGGCCATGGGCCTGGCCAGCGGCTTCCTGGAGCCGCTCGAATCCACCAGCCTCTACCTCGTCCAATCCAGCCTGTCGCGCCTGATCAGGTTCTTTCCCGACGGCGACTTTCATCAGGCCGATATCGACGAGCACAACGCCCAGGCCGACGAGGAGTTCGAGCGGATCCGGGACTTCATCATCCTGCACTATCACCTGACGCGCCGCGACGACTCGCCGTTCTGGCAGCAAGTGCGGATGATGTCGATACCCGAATCACTGCATCGAAAGATGGCGGCCTTTGGGCGTGCCGGTCATCTGCATCCCGCCCACCTCGACCTGTTCTCGGACCCCAGTTGGCTGCAAGTCATGGTGGGTCAGGGTCTCGTTCCGCGACGCCACCATCCCCTGGCAGACCATCTGAGCGGAGCGGAATGCGAGTTCTTCCTCCAGCATGTGAGCAAGCAACTTCAGTCAATCGCCATGAAGTTGCCCGACCATGCCGACTACGTTCGGAACTACTGCACGGCCTAGCGACGTTGCGGCGAGCGCTGTTACCGATGCGATCTTGATCCACTGCGGGCACTGGCGTACGGTGACGGCGTGCCATCTCACGGCAGTTGCCCACTCGACCTGCTTGAGAGTTTGAGCCTGGCAACGTGACCACCAAGCTATAGGAGAACCACGATGAGACGCCGTACCTTCCTGCCAACGATGCTGGTCACCCCTTGGTTGGCTCAAGCCCAGGCCAACAAACCTGTGACCTGGATCGTCCCCTTCCCTGTGGGAGGCGGCACGGACGCGTTCGCGCGCCCGCTGACTGCAGCGTTGACAAAGCAGATGGGCCGTCAGGTGTTGATCGATAACAAGGGTGGCGCCGGAGGCACAGTGGGAGCCGGCATCGCCGCAAAGCTCGCACCGGACGGCAGCAATTTCTTTATGGGGGCCGTCCACCACACGATCGCGCCCTCGATGTACCCGCGACTCGACTATCGCCTGGAAGAAGACTTCATTCCCGTCGCGCTGCTCGCCAGCGTGCCTCAAGTCATCGTCGTTCATCCTGGCCAACTGCCGGTTGGCGACCTGAAGGGGCTGCTGGCGGCCGTGCGCGCCAAGCCTGGCAAGCTGAACTACGCTTCCGCTGGCAACGGTACGTCGCATCACCTCGCGGGTGAACTGTTCAAGCTGAATACCAAGACCTTCATCACCCACATCCCATACCGCGGCGCAGGCCCGGCATTGCAAGACCTGGTTGCCGGTCAGGCGGAGCTGATGTTTGACGGCTTGGGTTCCTCGGCGTCGCATATCAAGTCTGGCCGCATCAAGGCGCTCGCAGTCGCTGCAAGCAAACGTGCCGTTGGCTTCCCGGATGTACCAACCGCCGCCGAGGCCGGCGTGCCGGACTATGAAGTCTCGACTTGGTATGGGCTGTGGGCTCCGAAAGGCACTCCACGGGAAGCCATCACAGCAATGCAGGCCGAGCTGCGGACCGCGTTTGCAACTGACGAGGTTCGCAAAGTTTGGAACGGGCTTGGCGCCGACATACCCAACCTGTACGGCGATGCTTTCGGTCGAATGGTCAGCAGCGAAACCAAGCGTTGGGCGGAGGTGGTGAAACGGTCTGGAGCCAAGCTGGACTAATTGTTCTGCTGACCAGCAATCGCCTACACCGGATAGTTCCCGTTCTCGGACCTCGGAAGACCGCAGTTGATTGGGCGCATGGGATGGTTGGCTGCCGGCGCGCGCATTTATCAGCAGCCAACTTCGGCGCGCTCTGACTCTCGCTGAAGTCGTGACAGAAAGCCCGCCCCAGTTCGGACAGACGTCCGGTCATTGCAGCCGACCTGCGCCTGTTTCGCTGGCTGGGCGGCTGAACTTCGTTGAGCGACCGCTTCTTGGATCCCTGATAAGTCCGCGCGAGCTTCCGTTTTGGGCACATTGCTGCCCCATGACTGACGGATCCGAGCGGCAGCGGCCAGCCTGAAACGGGCGCCGCCTGCCTCGGATCCAGTTTGCAGCGGGATACAGACAGTCGAGCAATCAGATCCCTTGATGCGACAGCCTGAATACGCTGACGGCTGAGACGAGAGTCGCTGCTTGAGTCTTCAGGCTTTCAGCAGCGGCGGCGCTCTGTTCGACCAAGGCCGCGTTCTGCTGCGTAACCTGGTCGAGCTGATTGACCGCGTCGCCGATCTGGCTGATTCCTTGGGTCTGCTCGTGCGTCGCGGAGCTGATCTCGTTGATGAGGGCGTTGACACGCTTGACCTGCGCGACGATTTCATCCATGGCTCTGCCCGCCTCGCCGACCTGCTGGCTTCCAGTCTCGACCTTCTCCACGCTCTCGTTGATCAAGCTCTTGATCTCCTTGGCCGCCGAGGCGGAGCGCTGAGCCAGCGTGCGTACCTCAGTGGCCACCACAGCGAAGCCGCGACCCTGCTCGCCAGCCCGCGCCGCTTCAACTGCTGCATTGAGCGCGAGGATATTAGTTTGGAACGCGATGCTGTCGATGACTCCAATGATGTCGGCGATCTTGCGGCTCGACGCCGTGATGCCCTCCATTGTTGCCACCACCTGGCCGACGACGTTTCCGCCGTGTTGCGCCGCGTCAGCGGCCGATCCGGCGAGCTTCGTCGCGGTACGCGCCGTCTCAGCATTGGTTTGAACAGTCGCCGTTAGCTCTTCCATCGACGCTGCCGTTTCCTCGAGATTGGCTGCCTGCTCTTCCGTACGCTGACTGAGATCGGCGTTGCCTGTTGCGATCTGCGACGACCCCGTCGCGATGCTGTCACTGCTCAACCGAACCTTGCTGACAATCTCCGACAGCGACTGCTGCATCTGGCTCATCGCAGCAACCACGCTCCCTGGCTGCGCCCGAGAGGTGTCGATTCTTGTCGTCAGATCACCAGACGCCACTGCGTTCGCGATTTCCGCCACAGCACCCGGCTCCCCGCCCAGGGATCGCGTGATGCCGCGCGTCAGCAGGACGCCAATGGCAATGCCGCTCACTGCGCTCACTAGCGTCAGCGCAATCATGATGAGGCTTATCGTTCGGAACAGCTCCGTGCCGTCCTTCGACGCCGCAGATCCGTTCTCTTCCTTCAGCTTCGTCAACAGCGTGAGTTGGTCATCGACTGCCTTGTTCGTCTGCTTGACCGTGGCATCCAGACCAGCGATTTCTGGGTCTTTGGCTGGCATGTCCTTCTTACCTGCTGCTGCAAGATAGGCGTCGACAGCCGGCAACCAGACGCCAATCATGGTTTCGAGCTTCTCGAGCTCCGCGCGGCCGCGCGCGGCGTAGAACAGTGGCTTGGCTTTGTCGAGCCAATCTCGCATATCGGCCACCGACTGCTTGAATGTCCGAAGCGCCGCCTGGCGCTCCTCGTCGGAAGTCGCAAGTGCAAACTGCCCACGCGCGCGCGCTGCGTAGATGAGGTTGATGTTGGCCTCCTTCACATACGAGATCGCAAGCAGCTCCTTCTGATAAAGGGCGTCGTTGACGTTATTGAGCTTGAACAGGCCGCTGATGCCGAAAGCTGCGACAAGCGCACCGAGAAGGATAAGGGCCGAGAAGGCCAGCAAGAGACGAGCGCTGAGGCGAAGGTGAGCGAACATCATGTCTCCTTGTGCGAGGGTGTTGAACTAGGCAGAGGGCACGCCGCCGTTGCTCTCAGGTCCATACGGCGGGCGAGGACGGGCAAGCGGCGCTCCTGCTGAACGAAGCCGGCTAGGTTTGTGGATCGGCTCGTCGACGACGAGCCCGCCAGTTGATTCGTTTTGCGAAACTTTTCTTCGCAGCGCCGAGCCCGCCGGGGACAACGCGCCGCTGGCAGCCTGAAGCCGCTGCCGCGGACCTGGCGGCCACGCTGGGTGTCGCGGCGATCACATCGGGGAACCAAAGCAACTTTTGCGCGGTTGTCCGACATGCGCGTCGCGACGTTCGCACTACGGTTGGTGCTCTTGTAGGAGCACAACATGTCGGACGACAAATCCAAACCCGGTGGCCAAGACCGCAAGCGCATCAGCCTGTCTGGAGATTATGAAGTTCGCGACTGGTCCAAGAAATTCGGCGTCACCCCAGAGCAGTTGAAGGCAGCCGTTGCGGCCGTTGGCAATGACGCCGCTGGAGTGGAAGCGCACCTCAAGAGCACGAAGCGGTAGTCCCGTGCGGGTCGCCACTTGGAACAGCAACAATGTCACCAAGCGGCTTGATCTGCTGCTCGATTGGCTTGCTCGCACGCAACGCGACGCCGTCGAGTTGATGAGCTGAAGGCGACGACCGAAGCCTTCACAACGGAGGCACTTGCCGCTGCGGGCTACAAATGCCTGGTCCTCGGCCAGAAGACCTGGAACGGCGTGGCGTTGCTCAGCCACAGCGACTTCGTGCCGGTGATCACGGCTCTGCCTGGCGATGCCAAGGACAGGGAAGCGCGCTACGTCGAAGCAGCGATCGACGGTGTGCTGTTCGGATGTCTGTATGCGTCGCCAGCCCAGCCAATTCGGCCGACTGCAACGTATACAGCGGCCGGTCGCCATCCGCAAGGCGAATGGCCGCAATGGGTCGGGATGCGACTGCCGCGGCGGGCGAGAGCGGTCATTCGTGCCGCCACGATGCTTGCGCCGTGGTCGAGCGACCGGGCCCGTGGGTGAAGCTGACGGTCAGGCCCAGCAGCGCTCAATGACCGGTTTTCGTGGTTGCTGTAGCTCATGCATCGGCCTGCGAATGTCGCAGACCAGCCTGGACCCAGGCTTCCACCGAGGTCTGCTATGGGCACATTGCTGACAACCTGCTAGACATGCCGAGGGGCGGCAATCGCTGCAGAGCGGTCCTCCGATGAGTTGCCCAAACTGGTTGCGGATCATCGCCGAGCCACGCACGCTGTCCAACTTCGGGGGCAGCTCACGCCAACCTGCTGCGGCGCAGCTTGCTAGCAGCCCAGTGTGAGCCTAGGCTTCTTTCAGCAGCTTCAGAGCCTTGTTCAGGCTCTGCTTGCTTTTCCAGTACGCCGCCCACGGGTCTACCTGCTGGAACGTCAGGTACTCGCGCGCTGTGGCGATGGTCCATTGCGCACCGCTCTTGAGCTCAGGCAACTGTTCCCAGGACACCGGCATCGAGACGCCTAGGCCTGGCCTGGCGCGCGCTGAGAAAGCGGCTGCCGTGGTCTGGCCGTGGCCGTTGCGCAGGTAGTCGATGAAGATTTTCCCGATGCGATTGCTGCCACCGCTCTTGGCCACAGATCGCTGCGGAATCACTTTGGCCATGTGCTGAACGACGGCCTGAGAAAACGCCTTCACATCGTCGTAGCCGAGCTTTGGCGCCAAGGGCACGACAACGTGCAGGCCCTTGCCGCCAGACGTCTTGAGCCAGGCCTGCAAGCCGAGCTGCTCCAAGAATCCCTTCGTAAGCATCGCCGCCTCTTGCAGGTGAGCCCACGTCACGCCTTCGCCCGGGTCCAAGTCGAATATCACCCTGTCTGGCTGGTCGATCCGGCTCGCCTTGGAATTCCAGGTGTGGAACTCGACCGTGTTGAACTGGGCGGCATTGACCAAGGCCTCGGCCGAGTTCACCGCGAGCAACGCGTCGTGCCCTGGCCAGAGCTCTGGGTCCAGCTCGGTCATCCCTGGCATCTTGGCTTCCGAATGCTTCTGGAAGAACAGCTGCCCCTGGATACCTTGGGGCGCTCGCACCAGCGAGACGGGCCTGTCCTTCAGGTGGGGAAGCATCCATTCAGCGATGCTTTCGTAGTACCGGACCAGCTCGACCTTGGTGACGCCGGTGGTCTTGTCGATGACGCGCTCTGGATGCGACACCTTGACGCTGAGCGCGGCGCCGCCCGCCGCCGGCTTTGACTTCTTCGCTGCAGCGCTCATTGCGGTGGCCTCTTCGCGTCTGATGCTCTCGGGCGGTTTGTCTGTCCGCTCGCCGCGAAAGGTGGCATGCCGTACTGAGCCATCGGGCGTCCACTCAGCAAAGGCTACCTCTACCACCATCTGCGGTTTGACCCATCGCTGTGAGCCGGCGGAGCGCTTGGACCAACGTCCTGGCTTGGCTGCGGCTGGGTGGACGGTGGGCGTCTTGACCTCAAGCTTCTTCAGCTTTGCATAGAGCTCGCGGCCGGTACTGGAACTCCACCCTGTCCCAACAGCACCGGCGTGCTTGAGTACGCCGTTGTCGTAGTACCCGAGAGTCAGGTTTCCGACTTCACTGGGCCTATTCGTGCGGTCCGTGAATCCGACCACGACAAACTCTTGCCGGTGCTGGCACTTCAGCTTCAACCAGGTCTGGGTTCGTCCTGACGAGTAGGGCGCGTCCTCGCGCTTGAGCATCACGCCCTCGAGGCCAATTTGGCAGGCTGCGGCCAAGAGCTGCGTGGGCGGAGCGTCGAACGTTTGACTGACCCGAACGCGGTCGGACGTGGGCTCCGCGAGCAGTGCCTGCAGTACCTTGCGGCGGCTGCTGAATGGCACTGCCCGAAGATCCTGATTACCCAGGTACGGCACGTCGAACAGGTAGTAGGCGATGCTCTCGCTTGCGGCCTTGTCGATGGCGTTTTGCAGGGCGTTGAAGTCGGGAACGCCTCGGTCATTCATCACAACGATTTCGCCGTCCAACCAGGCGGCGTCGATGCCGAGCGCCTCAACGGCTTCGGCGAGACCTCGCAGCTTGCTGGTCCAGTCGTTTCCGTTGCGGGTAAGCAGGCGCACTTTTCCTTTGTAGATGCGCGCGAGCATCCTGTATCCGTCCCACTTCGGCTCCGCGACCCAACCGCCGTCCGCCGGAGCGGCGCTGGCCAGCGTCGCGAGCTGGGGCTCGAATGCTTCCGGTAGGGCCGCCTTCTTTGCTTTCGACAGGTCTGGCTCGACGTCCGCGTTCTCCGTCCTGGGCTGCATCGGCGCTTCGCGTGGGTCACGTTCCTCAAGCAAGCCCAGCGGCTTGGCCACGACGCTATCCGGCAACGCAGTGATGACGTCGTAGTCGGCCAGCGGTTGGGCCCACGCGTCGCCGCGCTTCTTCAGCAGCAGCCACTGCTGCTTCTTCTCGCCTGGCTTGCCGATGCGCACCAGCTCCCACAGGCCGGCCAGCTTCTCGCCGTGCATCTTGAAAATGAGCTTGCCCTTGGCCAAGCCCTCCACCGGGTCGCCGACCGGCTCCCAGGTGCCCCTGTCCCAAATGATGACGGTGCCGCCGCCGTACTGGCCCTTGGGGATTTCGCCCTCAAAGGTGTTGTAGCTGATGGGGTGGTGTTCGACATGGATGGCCATGCGCTTGATGGCAGGGTCGAACGACGGCCCCTTGGGCACGGCCCAGCTGACCATCACGCCGTTGAGTTCGAGACGGAAGTCGTAGTGCAGGTGCGATGCCCAGTGCTTCTGGATCACGAACTGCAATCCATCCTTCGCCTTCGCCCTCTTGCGTGCCACCTTCCCGGCGGGCTCGGCCGTTATGTCGAAGTTCCGCTTGGCGTTGTACCGCTGCAATGGGGCGGTTTCAGGCGCTGGGGCAGGCGCCGCTTTCGTTGTCTTGTTGGAGGCCGCCTTGGCGGCCGGTTTGCTGGTCTTGGCGGCTTCCTTCTTGGGCGTCGCCTTTGGCGACCTCGGCGACTTGGTCATCTTCAGCTCGGCCCAGACCGGCGCGTGGTCGCTCGGGCCTTCTTTGCCGCGTTCTTCCTTGTCGACGCCGGCGCCAACGACGCGGAGCTTGGAACTCACCAGGATGTGGTCGATGCGCAGGCCGGCATCTCGCTCCCACCTCTTGCGCATGTAGTCCCAAAACGTATACGGCGTGTTGGTTGGGATGGCGGTCTTCAGCGCATCGGTCCAGCCCTGCGCCAGGATGCTCGCGAATGCCGCGCGCGGCTCAGGCTGCAGCAGCGCGTTGTCGCGCCACGACTCGGAGGGGTAGATGTCCGAATCGGTCGGCACCACGTTCCAGTCGCCAAGCAGCACGACCGGCTCGCCGGACGCCCACAGCGCCTCGGCACGCTTGCGAAGGCGTTCAAACCAGCGAAGCTTGTAGTCGAACTTGGGGCCGGGCTGTGGGTTTCCATTCGGCAGGTACAGGCAGCCGAACAGGACGCCGTTGATTGCTGCCTCGACGTAGCGCGCCTCTTTGTCCTTGGCATCGCCGGGCAGCGCCGTGGCCACCTCGACGATTTCATGTCCACGAGAAAGCAGGGCCACGCCGTTCCAGGTCTTCTGGCCGACGACCAGCGAGTCATAGCCAACCTCGCGGAGCGCGGCAGCGGGGAACAGTTCGGTCGTTGTCTTCAGCTCTTGCAGCGCAACCACATCGGGCTGCGTGCGCGCCAGCCAGTCCAGAAGCAAGTCCAGACGTCGGACGACGTTGTTAATGTTCCATGTCGCGACGCGCATCGTGCAGCGCCTCTACCTGGTTGCATCGGCACTCGAGGCGTCTTGGTGAGCATCTATCCAAATCTCACCCGCCTCGCGGCCCCTGGCAAACGCTGCAGTAGCGGTCTCGCAGGTCATGTCGAGCAGGTCGCTGTGCATCGGCTCTGCATCGGCTCGCTCGGCCACAGCGAAAGCGGGCCGGTAGAGCTCAGCCCCTTCGGGCCGCGCCTCAGTCAGAATCACCAGGCCCCTGTAGGGGTGCTGCTGAATCACCGCTTGCCTTTCAGGTGTGCTTCGACGGCTGCAGCGTCGTTTCCAACTGCCTTGACTGCGGCCTTGAGTTCGTCGGGCGTGACGCCAAACTTCTTCGACCAATCGCGGACTTCGTAGTCTTCGCTGAGACTGATGAGTTTGCGGTCCTGGCCACCGCTTTTGGACTTGTCGTCAGACATGTGCGTCTCCTTCGATGGAAAGCTCCAACGCTAGGCGCGCCACAGCGGCGCGCGTGTCGGACGAAGGCGCAACGTACTCCGGAGCAGTGCTCCGGCTAGGAGTGCCATCTGCCGCCAGAAGCGAAATCGCGACAGCCCAAGGAGACGGCTCGACCTTCTGAGACGGGGCCTTTGAGGACCTTCAGCGGCGCTTCGCTGCCTTGAGCTTGCCCTGACAGATTGCGCGTACCAGTAAATACGTACACATGATCCCGACCGCGCCGCCCATAGCAAGGGGAAGGAGGGAGCCAGTCGCGCTGGTCAGGCCAGCGCCGATGGCGATGCTGGCAATGCCCAGAACGTAATTGAGCAGGAAGCGGTTTCGGAGCATCAGCGCGGCCGTCGAGTGGACAAGGCCGTGCCAGTATGGACGCCAGATGAGCCTCCAATTACACCCACTCGCTGGAGCCGTTGGGGTTGCTGTGCATTAGGTCGCGCGGAGGTTTAAGAAGGCAGCTGCCCTCGGGCAGCTTGCCTTTTCTGGGGAGGAGATCAGCGATAGACGTGATGGCCGTTGTTGCTGGTCCAGTGACGTTCAAAGTGCTCGGCGTCTTCGTCGGACTTCGTGCGAAGGCCCATCAGGATCCCGCCCTTCTTGATGCCCTCTTCGTAGTGCTTCACGCGTTCCTCGGGAATACTCCAGCCGATAAGGGCTCCAACCAGACCGCCGCTGGCAGCCCCGGCACCGGCACCTGCCAAGGCAGCGGCGAGCGGGCCAGCAACGACAAGGCCCAGGCCCGGGATGGCGATGCTCGTGCCGATAGCGGCGACAGCGGCAGCGATAGCGCCCAAGGTGCCGCCGATGGCTCCACCGATGCCCGCGCCTTCAGCTGCCTTGTTGCCCAGCTCCGTCTCGGTCCCCGCGTTGACAAAGTGACGGTTGCGGGTCTCGTCGGACATGATGACGTCCACATCATTCCTGCCATAGCCGCGCTCGCTGGCAGAGGTGTAGGCAGCTTCGGCGCTTGCTCGGTCGGGAAACAAGCCGGTCACGAGGCGACGGTCATTGGCGGTTGTGGGCATATTGACTCCTGTCTGAAGTTGGAAGGTACTGGCCGATCAATTGCGGTCCGCGCGGGGCGCTCCGCGCATCGCTAGTGGCAACTTTCATGCCTCCTGAGGGTCATGTCGGCGATCTGCCTGCGACCCTATCGCCAGACTGGCGTGTGCGCCCCCGCGCACCAACGCTCATCACTCAGTCTGTGGGCCGGCTGAACCGAGCACCCAACGCACGGTTGGAATCAGCCCCGCCCGTCGCTCGTTTTGGACGGGGGACGCGTGCCCCGAACCTTGATAGGTGATGCGTCAATTGATCGAGCAACTTTGCTGACACAACCCACCGTCGACAAACCGTACTGCGCCAACGCCTGAATCCACTGCTGTCCGCAAGAAACGCTGGCCACGGCATCGAGCACATCCTTTGCCCGTTCGCCGTCTGCCATCCGAACGAGCACCCGACGGACGATCATCTGCGGCTGCGGAAATGCCATTGGCCTGAACGGTTCTTGGCATGACACATTTGGGCGCGTTCCCGCGAGCTCGGACCTGCTGATGACGACAAAATCTACCCGACCGAGGCACAACTTTCGCAAGTTGCTGACGTGATCTGGCGCGTCTTCCCGATGAATCCTTCCATCGTCGATCGCTGGCGCTAAAAGGCCGTAGATGTGGCCGGCGATGCCTCCCAGTTTCAGGCCATGCAGATCCTGCAGCGACGACACCTTCAGAGCTCGCAGACTGACGATCAGGTTTTCATCGACCATCACTGGCTCAGACCACGCCGCCCCTTGCTGTGCCGCGGGCGCCAGGAATTCTGGGGCGAGAAATAGTGCTACTCCCGCGAACGACCGGGAAGCCAAGGTGACCTCCAACCGGCGTCTGGGGAGATGGTCGAGTTGGAACTCAGGCTGGCCGCCCGTCGCCTTGTTGACGAGGTCGACAAAGATCGTTGCTAGCCCCTGCGCTCGCCCCCCACCCACCGGAACGAACGGCGGCTGGCCGTAGCTATTCATCGCCGGCAACGGCGGGTCAGCACTTGCCATCTGCACACCACTAAACAGGGCCAAGCCAACCCAAAAGGCCATCGCATGAACGAGGTGGCCGTTCATTGCCAAGGACGGTTGGCGTGTCATCTCAAGGTCCGGTTGCCCCTTGGTTGATCTTCAACCTGGCCCGCGGTTCGCGATGCAAGAGCTGATGAATCGTGATCGTAGGCCGTCATCGCGTCGAGCGCGAATGAGTCCAAATCTCTCGACGTCGAGGCCAAGTGATCGCAGCGGCGGTCGCATACCAAGCCGGTTGGTGGACAGCTGTTGGCGCACTTGAGAGCTGCGTCAGGTCTTGAAAGCGGATACCAGTTTGACCAGTTCCTCGGCCTGGAGCTTCAGGCTTTCGGCCGCCGCAGCGCTCTCCTCGACAAGGGCGGCGTTCTGTTGCGTGGCCTCATCCATTTGTGAGATGGCCTGACCAATCTGGCTGACGCCGGTGCTCTGCTCGCGACTGGCCGAGCTGATCTCCCGCACGACCTGAGTGACGCGGTCAATGGCGGACACCACCTGGTCCATCGTCTGCCCGGCGCGATTGACAAGGGCGGCCCCTTGCTCGACGCGACCAACGCTGTCGGCAATCAAAACCTTGATCTGTTTTGCGGCGTCGGCACTGCGCTTGGCCAGCATGCGGACCTCGCCGGCGACCACAGCAAAGCCCCGCCCTTGCTCGCCAGCGCGCGCTGCTTCTACTGCGGCGTTCAGAGCGAGGATATTGGTTTGGAAGGCGATGGAATCGATCGTGCCGATGATGTCGGCAATCTTGCGCGAGCTTTCCTCGATGCCCTGCATGCGCTGCACGGCCTCGCCCACCACTTCGCCGCCCTGGCGCGCGATGTCGCTGGCCGCATGCGCGAGCTGGTCGGCCTGCTCGGCGTTGTCCGCATTGAGCTTCACGGTGGCCGACAGCTCCTCCATCGACGCGGCCGTCTGCTGGATGGCGCTCGCTTGCTGCTCGGTACGCGCTGATAGGTCATTGCTGCCAAGTGCGATCTCCGAGCTTGCCGTGGCCACACCATCGGCGTTGTATCGCACCGAGCCGACGAGTTGCCTCAGAGACGATTGCATGCTCGCCAGTGCCTGAGCCAGCTGAGCGGTCTCGTCCGTGCCGACAGCGCGAATCTCGCGCGTCAGATCTCCCAGCCCCACCTCTTTCGCTTCGTGGATAGCGGCACGCAGTGGGAACACGACAGATCGAGTGATAAGCCACGCGACGGCGACCCCGATGACCAAGCACACGGCCACCAACACCATCATGAGGATTTGTGTATGGCGTGCCGCTTGCAGGATCTCGCGGGTTTCCTCACGCACCCGCGCTCCTTGGGAGTCAGCCATGCGGCTGATGGCGGCGACGTAGGCATCCGCCGCTGGGCGCATCTTGCCTTCGAGCGTCTGCAGCGCTGCGGCGGCTTCAGTTGCTTTAAGCTGAGCGAAGACCTGCGTTCGCACATCAACGTAAGCCTTGCGCGCCGCGCTTATGTCGTCGAGCGTGGCCTTGGCCTGCGGCGTGTCGGCCACCTTTGTGAGCGCGTCTTGCAGCTCGCTGATCTTGGCGCTAGTGGTCTTAATCACGGGCGCGAAAAAGTCGGCCACGGGACCTGATCCACCCGCCCGCGCTACTGCGTCAGTACGGGTGACATTGAGCTGGGTCAGGGCACGCCAGTCCTGCGCCAAGTCCTGTTGACGCTGTAATTCCATGAGCAGATCGATGTGGGGGGCGACCGCTGCGATTTGACGGTAGCTCAGACCTACAGCGAGCGCGAGGAGTACGAGGACCAAGCCGAAGCCAGCCGCGAGCCTCATTCCAATCTTCAAGGACTGCATGTTCACGACTGCCTCCTGGCCATGTTCGGCAGATCACCGAGGACGGAGCAGATGACTTGACCTTCCGAAGGGTCTCGTTGAGCTACGAGTCTCAGTACCCCGGCGGCTGCAGCTGTTCTGAGGGCGGAGTAGCTATGTGCGGGTGCAGGCGCGCAACCTCAAAGCCGAACTCGTCGATGAGCTGTCGGAGTCGCGTCGTTGCGATAGCCCTCAGAGATTGCAGGCTAGACAGGTCTTCCGCCGTCAACTGGTGCCCGCTGCGAAAAATCTCTCTTTCGCATTGGCTCACCAGTTCCTGGGCCTTGGCCCACCGCCGATAGGACGCACTGAAGGCGTTCTTGCTGGTCATCATCACCGTCACTACGTCAAACGAGGGTCCATCCTCAAGCGGGCTTGCCCACGTAAACCCACCAACTACGGTCGTCTGGACCCGTAGCTCTTGATTTCGCGAAAGGCTAGCGGCCAAGCCACTGCCGCTGCGTAGGACGGCGCCGTAAAGCATCCTTATGGCTTGCGCCAAACTGTCTTTCGCACAGTCTTCGCTACAGCCCCATCAACTCGCTGGAGGTGCAGTCGCGCCCACGCTCCTTGGACAGATAGAGCGCCCGGTCCGCGCGTTCTAGCACCGCGTCCAGCTTTTCATCGGGACGGGCCTGCGCAACGCCAGCGGAGAACGTGTACGTGATGTCAGCATGTGGCTCCAGTGTGTGGCGCACGCGTTCAAGCGCCGTGCATGCATCGGCTAGCTCGGTGCCCGGCAGCAGCAGCAGGAATTCCTCACCGCCCATGCGGCCCATGGCCTGACCGGTGCGCAGATGCGCCTGGGTGTGACGGCAAAAATGACGCAGCACCGCATCGCCGCCGGCGTGGCCATGCTTGTCGTTGATCTTTTTAAAGTGGTCTAGGTCAAGCAGTGCGAAGCTGACCGGCTGCGAATGCCGCCGCGGGTCGGCGAGCGCGCTTTCGGCCAGCTTCAAGATGTGCCGGCGGTTGGGCACGCCTGTCAAATCGTCTGTAAAAGCTGCTTGTACGGCCAGCTCGTGCGCGCGCTGTAGTTCAGCCGCCATGCGCTGGTTGGCCCGAAGCAATCTTTCACAGTCGTCCTTTTGATCGCGCAACGACTTGCGCTGCAGATACAGCGCAACGAAGGCGCTGACCTTGCTTTCCAAAACCATCGGATGGACTGGCTTCTCAAGGAAGTCAATGGCGCCGGCCTCGTAACCGCGGAACGACCTTCCCGCGTCCCCACCTGATCCGGTGAGGAAAATGATAGGAATCTCTTTGGTGCGGTCGTCCTCACGCATCAACTCGGCGAGCTGAAAGCCGTTCATCCCTGGCATGTTCACGTCGACTAGTGCGAGCGCGAAGTCGCCTTCATGAAGCTTCTCGAGTGCCAGCGCAGCAGAAGGCGCGCACACCATCTCAACGCCGGGCCTATCGAGGATCAACTTCGTTGACGTCAAGTTGTCCAAGCTGTCATCGACGTGGAGGATGCGAGCGGTCTCGTTGGGCAGCTGAAGCTCCGGATGTCACGGATTCGTCTGCGGGGCAAGAAGCGCTCCCACTACTAGACGGTCAGTGCCAGCGGATGGTCCATGGGGACTTCATTTGGCGCTCGGTACGAGGACATTGGCCTTCAGGTCCTTCATCGTCTTGAAGAGCGTCCGCCCGTTGCGCTGAGCCTGGTCTTCCTTGTTGTTGTTCATCACCACATGGACATCGAGACCCGGCCGGTCCAGCAGCTGAATCTGATGACCAAGGCCCTCCAGTTCCGCTTCGTCGTAGTCGTAGTTGAACCGTCCGCCGGAGTGCCCGGAGCGGTCGTTCCATGCCGCGGCATTGCGACCGTGCATGCGTACCAAGGCGTAGTCGTCGCGTGTCGTCTCCCAGATCGCTGGGACGGTGTTGCTCAAGCCGGCAGGCTCGTCGACGATGGTGTGAACCACACCCAGCTCCCGCTGGAACGCGATGGTCTCGGCCGCATGCGGGCCCTCGAACCATTTGTCGCTGCGGAACTCGACGCTCAACGTGTGGCCGTCCATGCGCTCCACACAATGGGCGACGTGGGCATGGCCCGCCCGATTGCGAACGAGCCATGGCGGGAACTGGAAGTGCACCAAGCCGAGCCGACCGGCTTCGCGCAGCGGCTGCAGCGCTTCCCTAAACCGCCCCCACAGCTCGTTGGCGAGTTCGCCGGGGACGTCGCGGTAGTAGATGACGCTCTTGAGCTTCAGCTCGCTGGGAAGCGCGTCTCGAAGGTCTGACGGCAAGACGGCCGGCGAGGTCTGGTGGTCCGTGAACAGTCGGAAGGCCTTCACGTTCATCACGAATCCATCGGGGGTTCGCTGCGCCCACAGGCGGGCGGCGTCGACGCTTGGCACGGCGTAGTAGCTCGAGTCGACCTCCACCAGTGGGAACTGGGTTGCGTAGTAGCGCAGCCTGCTCTCAGCCGTCGTGGCGTCGGGCGGGTAGAAGCGACCGGTGTCGATGAGGCTGTTGTCGGCCCAGGAGGCGGTGCCAATCCGGATGGTCATGAGGCAGCTGGCGTCGTTACATTTACTGTGAATGCATCCAGTATATTGATGCCTTGCGCGGTGGCTCTCGCTGCTGCGCGGCTTCAGTTCTCCTGCCATGGGCCCACGCATGAAAGAGCCCAGCTCCTCGCCACCTCAATCTCCCCGCCAGGAGCCGCTGCCCTTCGCCGACCTCAACGACCGACAGCGTGAGGCCGTCGAGCACGGGCTGACGGCTGGCGACCAGGGCCCACTTCTGGTCATTGCGGGAGCCGGGTCAGGCAAGACCAAAACGCTTGCATCCCGGGTGGCGCGGCTGGTTCAAGGGGGCGCGGATCCCAGCCGCATCCTGCTGCTTACTTTTTCTCGACGCGCCGCGGGCGAGATGGAGCAACGGGTCGGCCGCGTGCTTCACAAGGTGCTGGGCTATTCGTCGAGCCAGGCACCGCCGACCTTCCCCTGGGCGGGAACGTTCCACGGTGTCGGTGCACGGTTGCTTCGTGACTACGCCGACCGCATCGGGCTCGCTCCCAACTTCACCATCTTGGACCGTGCGGATGCGGAAGACCTGATGGGCATGCAGCGTCAGGCACTCGGGCTGGCGGAGAAGGTCGAGCGCTTCCCGCAGAAGGGAAGCTGCCTGGCCATCTACTCACGTGTCATCAATTCGCAGCTCCGTCTTGACCAGGTGCTGCAGCAGTTCTATCCATGGTGCTTCGGCGCGCTGGATGAGCTGAAACTGCTCTTCAAGTCGTACGCCGACGCGAAACACCAGCAGCACTGCCTGGACTACGACGACCTCTTGCTGTTCTGGTCGCACATGGCAGCCGATCCCGCGATCGCTGCAGACCTTGGGCAGCGATTCGACCATGTGCTGGTCGACGAATACCAGGACACCAACAAGCTGCAGGCGGCCATCCTTCGCGGGCTCAAGCCGACGGGCCAGAACCTCACGGTCGTGGGCGATGACGCCCAGGCCATCTATTCGTTCCGAGCGGCCGAGGTCCGAAACATCTTGGACTTCCCCAACGAGTTCGACCCGCCGGCGCGCATCGTTGCGCTCGAACAGAACTACCGTTCGACCAAGCCCATCCTCGATGCATCGAACGCTGTCATCGCGATGGCCAAGAACAGGCACGCGAAGACGCTATGGTCCGACAAAGATTCCAGCGAACGGCCCCGGCTTGTGGCGCTGCAGGACGAGGCGGCACAAGCCACCTGGGTTGCTGATGATGTGCTCAGGCGGCGAGAAGAAGGCATCAAGCTGATCCGGCAGGCGGTACTGTTTCGCACCGCTAGCCACAGCGCGCCGCTGGAGCTGGAACTGACCCGTAGGAACATCCCGTTCAAGAAGTTCGGCGGGCTGAAGTTCCTGGAATCCACCCACGTCAAGGACGTGATGAGCGTTCTTCGATGGGCTGAGAACCTGCGAGGCCGGCTCGCTGGCTTTCGGGTGTCGCAGCTGCTTGCAGGCTTCGGCCAGGCCAGCGCTCGCAAGCTGCTTGACGCCATCGAGGCGAGTCAGGACCCCTCCACCGCGTTGCAGGAGTTCAAGCCGCCGCCTGCGGCGTCGGGCGATTGGGACCTGCTGCGAGACCTGATTGTCGGGTTGTCGAAAAACAGCGAATGGCCATTCGACCTTGAGCGCGCGGTCGAGTGGTATCAGCCGCACCTTGAGCGCCTGCACGACGACGCGCCGATTCGGATGGCAGACCTGGACCAGATTTGCCGCATCGCCCAGGGCTACGGCACCCGGGAGCGGTTCCTCACGGAGCTGACGCTCGACCCACCCAGTGCAAGCAGCGACGAGTCTGGCGTGCCGTCCCTCGATGAGGACTACCTCATCCTCTCGACCATCCATTCTGCAAAGGGCCAGGAGTGGCAGGCCGTCCACGTGCTCAACGTGGTCGACGGCTGCATACCTTCCGACATGGCCACCGGCAGTGAGGAAGAGGTCGAAGAAGAGCGCCGGCTACTCTACGTTGCGATGACGCGTGCCAAGCAACATCTGTCGCTCATCGCGCCGCAGCGGTACTACGTACGCCAGCAGCATCGCAGTGGCGACACGCACGTCTACGCCACCTTGACCCGGTTCATCCCTGGAAGGGTCGCACGCCTTTTCGAGCACATCGGTCCGACGCCAAAGCCGCGCGATGCCAAGCCAGCGCCGGTGGCCGCTGTCGTGGACGTCGGAGCCAAGATTCGTGGGATGTGGGACTGAGTCCTCGAGGGCACCGCAAATCTGGTCACCATCTTCTCGATGACCTCGCCACCACCTGGGCGACGGCGGCGTTGGGGGACGCCATCTGCGCGGCTTCCTGTGTATTCGCCTCACCTGGTGAGCCTGCGCCAATTCACGACGGTGGTACGACTGAACCACTCGACCACGGCGCGGCGCAACGATCCAACTATGCTCACAACGGCATGCTGGCCCGAGTGCCTGGCCGATACGTCGCGCTGGCTAGCAAATCGCTGCCGAACGCAGCCTGTGCGCTCGACGACAAGATGAGCGTGGAAATAGAACCGCCTGGGTGGGGCGCGTGCGGCTGACCTTCCGCAAGCAGCGCTACAGCAGGCCCAAAGGAAAAACGTCCTATGCGAGGCGAGGTGTCCTAAGTGAGGCCCATCTCCTGTATCGCCCGCACCAGCGCAGAAAACTCCACCGGTTTGCGGAAATGCATTAGGAAGCCCGCGTCGATCGACCTGCGCTGGTCGGCTTCGCGAGCGAACGCCGTCAGCGCGATGGCGCGGATATTCCCGCCCTGATTGGCCGGTAACGCTCTGACGCGTTCCAGCAGCTCGAAGCCTGTCATCTCAGGCATGCCAAGGTCGGAAACGAGCAGATTTGCTCGGGAGCCGGGCAGCAAGGCAAGGGCCTCGGCGCCGGTGGCCGCAGTTACCACCTGCGCTCCTTGCAGCTCCAAAGCGCGGGCAACCATGTCGCGCACCGTGTCGTCGTCGTCCACCACCAGAATTCGCGCACCGGCGAGCGAGGTTCGATCAACCGCGCCAGGATCGGGCGACGCGCTGGCGAGACTTCGCGCCTTGATCAGCGGCAACCGCACAGAAAAGCGCGCACCGCGGTCGGGTCCATCGCTATGGGCGCCAACTTGGCCGCCATGCAGCTCAACCAGGTTGCGCACGATCGACAAGCCAAGGCCCAGCCCGCCGTGTCGGCGCGCCATTGACCCGTCGGCTTGGCGAAAGCGTTCAAAGACGAACGGCAGGAATTCGGGCGAAATGCCGATGCCGGTGTCTTCCACCACGATCTCCGCGACCTCAGCCGTGCAACGCAGCGTCACATGAACCTCGCCGCCCCGGGGAGTGAACTTGATCGCGTTGGAGACGAGGTTCATCAGCACTTGCTGCAACCTCACAGCGTCGCCCATGACGGCGGCCCCCTCGCTCATGGCGACATCTGTCCCGAGCCGCACGCCTGCACGGTCCGCCGCCGGCAGAAGTAGCTCGACTGCCGCGAGTGTGAAGCTGGCCGCAGACACCGGCGCGATATTCAGGACCAGCTTGCCGGTGGTGATGCGGCTCATGTCGAGGAGGTCCTCGATGAGCTGCACCTGCGCCTTGGCGCTGCGCTCGATGACGTCAATGCCCTTCTTGAAATCGGCGTCCAGATCGGCGGCCTTGCGATGCAGGATGTGTACCCAGCCGGTGATGGCACTCAGCGGCGTGCGCAGCTCGTGGGAAAGCGTCGCCAGGAACTCGTCCTTCACCAGGCCGGCTTGTTCCGCCGCCAGGCGCGCCGTGCGTTCGCTCTCCAGCAACTGGGTCCGCTCGCGCATCGCGTCGCGCGAGGCGGCATAAAGCCGCGCGTTGTCGATGGCGATGGCAGCCTGGCTGGCAATACCTTCGGCAATCCGCTCACTTCGCTCGGTGAAGACGCCGACGTTGGCATGACCGAAGAACAAGCCGCCCAGCACTTCGCCCGAGCGGCTGGTCACGGGTACCGCAAGATAGCTGCGAACCGGCAGGTGGCCAGCAGGCATGCCGCGGCGCGGTCCCCATTGCCCGTAGCGCGGGTCGGCCATTACGTCGTCAAGCCGGATCGTCGGCTCGCCGCGGAAGGTCGGGCCAAACATGGGCGTCGGGCGAGGATGCCCAAAGTTCTCGAACTGCTTGCGGTCTGCGCCGGACAGCGTGTACAGCAGGTATGCCTCACCGTCATCGTGGACGCCGTTGTAGAAAAAGGCGCCGAACTGCGCGCCTGTCAGGGATGTCGCCGCGTCTGTGACGCGCTGCAGCAGGGTGCCGATGTCCAGCTCTGCCGCCAGCGCCGCGCCCGTGCGGTTCAAGGTCTCCAGCGTGCGCGCCTCTTCGCGCAGTGCGGCCTCGGCCCGGATGCGCTCCAGCGCCTCCCAGCACCGGGAGACAACGACCTTGACGAGTGAAATCTCTTCGTCGCTCCAGTGGCGCGGAACGCACTGATGGACCGCCATTGCGGCCACGAAACGGCCGTTCTTGTGCAAGGGCACGCAGATGACGGACTGGATACTGGTACGCACATAGGCGGTGCGATCGGTGCTGGCCGTAGCGGCGTCCCGATCCACGTCGTGATTGACGTATGCCTGGTCGGCACGCATCAGCCGCAGCACCTCTTGGCCGAAGTCAGCGAAGCGGTAAGTGCCCACGATGCTGGGCACGCCGTCGTTGAAATCGCCGATCAGGTCGAAGGTGTCCTGGTCCTCGCGCACCGTGGCATACGCGCAGCGATTGGCGCCGAGGTGGCGTCCGAGCATCTCGGCGGTGATGTGCATCACGTCGGCCGGTTCCGTGAGCTCGCGCGTGGCCTGCGCCAGCGCATCAAGGAAAGCCAGGCGGCGCGAGGTCAGCACCTTCTCCGTGGTCTCCGCAAAAGTCACCAGCACACCGCGGGCTTGGCCAAGCTCGTCTCGCACGGCGCTGTACGAGAAATTGAAGTAGACGTCCTCGGGGTATCCGAAACGATCAATCGTCAACTTGAAGTCGTCAAAACCGACGGGCTCGCCTTGGAGCACCCGCCGCCACATCGGGCCGATCCTTGGCCAGATTTCCGCCCAGGTGTCCGGCGCCCGCCCGCCGAGCGCTAGGCCGGCCTTGGCGCCCAGAATCGGACGATAGGCATCGTTGAAGATCTGGATGAACTCGTCGCCCCACGCCAGGTACATCGGCAACTGGCATTCGAGCATCGTCGCAACGGTGATGCGCAGCGACAAAGACCACCGGTCCGCGGCGCCGAGGGCTGTGGTCTCCCATGGAAACGCTTTGACGCGTGCGGCCATGTTGCCGCTGATGTAGTCCAGCGCTAAAGGGGCGGAAGACGAGTCCATAGCGCTCCAACGATTGCAGGCTGGCCTATCGGTGAGGTCAAGCAGCGAACGAGTTTAGTGCCGCCGAGCAATGGCTGTCGCGCTGCGGCCGGTGCGGCGCGGCAGCCTTGTATAGGCACCGGATTTGCCCTTCAGCATCGCCCGGCATGTTCGCCGGGGAAACCTATTGGAGACCTTCATGAGCCAGCAAAATCGTAACGACGGCCAGCGTCGTGACGCCAGCGAGATCAGTGGCCAGCAAGGCGGATCGCAGCGCCAGGACGATCAAGGCCAGCAAGAGCAGCAAGGCCGTAGCCAGAACCAGCAAGGCGGAACGCAGCGCCAGGACAGCCAGGGCCAGCAGCAGCAGGATCGCGGCGGTCGCGACCAGCAGCAAGGTGCCGGCCAGCAGCGTGACGGCAACCGAGGAAGCTAAGACGCGTCACGCCAGCAGGACGGCCGCAGCCAAACTCGAGAGTCTCAAGGATTGCCGCCGGCAACTGCATCGCTGCTACGCGTCCAGCTCGGGGTTGAAATGACGCCGCGTCGTGTGGATGTCGCGCGACCGCTGAGCTAGGTAAGGGCAGGACTTTGCGAATATCGACGGACGAGCCCATGAAACCAAAGCAACTGCTTCAAGCAATGGCGTTGGTGGCAATAGCGTCCGCTGTTCTGACGGCCTGCCAGAACGATGCGCAGGTGCCGCAAAGCGGGTTGGCCTCGTTGGGGCCGCCCGCAACCGCCACCTACTGGCGCTGAACGTCCTCGATCACGTCGACTCGGTCTCCTGGCAACAGCAGCTGAGGCACTTGCAAGAACGTCCACCCGTCGCCATCGCGTCGGATGGACCAAGTCAAATCGAACCGATCCGCTGGCCAGGTCTCAGGCACCCCCACGTCACGCAGGACCGCGCGTGCCAGCGCTGGCAGATAGTGGTGTCGCCAACACACCAACACCGGCACTTCGAAGTTCCTCAGCGTCTCGGCGAATCGTTCTGTCGAGTCTTCATCCGACCACGTCTCGTCAACGGCCAAGCCCAGAACTTCTGCCAATGCCTGAACGGTGTCCCGCGGTCGCGTCGATGGATGCATGGACGTCGCTCGCGCAGCAAGAATGTGTTCCGGCCTGCAGACGAGCCTGGCATGGATCCGGTCGGCGAGCGAAGCAAAGTACGGCGCCATTGCACCGGCGCGCCGCCAGCCCGCCACGCTGAGCGATCGGCTGTCCGGCTTTCCGGCATCGTCAACGCCGTCATGACCCTCATCGGGCTTCTCCGCGTGTCGAATGAGCATGATGCACTTGGACATCTGTTCTCCCGCTGCACCCGCGACCAGATGGATGCGCCCCTGCTAGGGCGCGCACACGGCGATCAACGTTCGGCCGACCCTGGTTCGGTGATCTTGCGATGCTGCTCGGCGAGCACGGGTGCCGGCGTCACGTTGGCAAGGATGGCCTGAAGCTTGTTCTTCCAACCCGCGACGACATCAGCATCTCCGTCCAGCATCGCCTCATAGCCCGCCCGGGCCACGTCGGCAGGATCGGCCTTCTTGCCGGTTCCCACCTTGGTGTCCATCAGGTCCGCTCGCTCGAAGAACTCCGTATCGGTGACGCCTGGCATCAAGCAGGTCACGGTCACACCTGAATCCTTCAGCTCGTTGCGTAGGGCGTAGCAGAAGGAATCGATGAACGCCTTGGTGCCGTTGTAGACGGCCTGGAAGCTGCCTGGCATCAAGCCGGCGATGGAGCCCGTCACCAGGATGCGCCCCGCTCGCCGTTGGACCATCCCGCGCCCGATCTGCTGGATCAGATCGATGGTGCCCGTGATGTTGGTGTCCACCACATGTCGAACCTGCTGAAAATCCTGCTGTAGAAATGCATGGCCCAGCCCGTGCCCGGCGTTGGCCATCAGCACCTGCACGGGACGATTGCCGATGGCAGCCACCAGTTGGGCCACGCCGTCAGCTGTGGCCAGGTCGGCCTGCACCACCTCGACATGGCCGCCATGCGTTCGCATGTGGGCCGCGACTTCCTCTAGCGGCCCCTGGTCGGCCGCCAGGAAGAGGTCGTAGCCATCCTTTGCACACAAATGGGCCAGCTCGCGGCCGATGCCTGAAGACGCGCCGGTGATGACGGCAATCGGACGATGGGGAACGGTGGACATGTTTTCTCCTGCTGAATGGGTCGATGAGCGGGGTCCACTCAGACGGCACCTGGCCGGAGGATGACCTTGCGGCAGTCCTCCTGCTTCTCGTTGAAGATCTCGTAGCCTCGCGCCGCATCCTGAAGCGGCAGCGTGTGCGTCACGATGGCGTCGGGCTGCAGATCCCCGGCGGAGATGCGGTCCAGCAGCTCTGGCATGAAACGCTGGGCATGCGTCTGTCCACCCTTGAAGGTCAGGCCCTTCTCAAAGGCATCGCCAAACAGGAAGCCGTGGATGAAGCCGGCATAGACGCCCGGCACGCTGACGACACCGCCACGGCGCGTGGCCGCGATGGCCTGGCGCAGCGCAGCACCACTGGAGCCTTCGAGCTTCATCGTCGTCAGCACTGTCTCGGTCGTGCTGCCCTTGGCTTCGAAGCCGACCGCGTCGATGGAGGCATCCACGCCGTGATGGCCGGTCGCATCGACGATGTAGGCGGCGGGGTCGTCGATCTGGTCGAAGTTAATCGGCGCGACGCCGTAGGTGGCTACGGCGAAGTCCAGCCTGTACTGATGGTGATCGACCATGAAGATCTGCTCGGCACCCAACATGCGGCAGCTTGCCGCGGCCATGAGGCCCACCGGGCCGGCGCCGAAGATCGCAACCTTGGAACCCGGCCCGACTTCCGCATTGACGGCGGCCTGGTAGCCAGTGGGCAGGATGTCCGACAGGAACAGCACCTGCTCGTCACGCAGCGTCGAATCGGGGATCACCAACGGACCGACGTTGGCCTTGGGCACGCGGACAAACTCGGCCTGGCCGCCGGGATAGCCGCCGTACAGATGGCTGTAGCCAAACAGGCCGGCGCCGGGTCGGATGTCCTTCTTGTTCAGAATCGCGCCGCGCCCAGGGTTGGTGGTCTCGCAGGCCGCGAACAGCTTGCGGTTGCAGAACATGCAGTCTCCGCAGGAGATCGTGAACGGCACGACGACGCGGTCACCCTTGCGGAGCTTGGTCACGCTCGGGCCGACGTCTTCGACGATGCCCATGAACTCGTGGCCGAGGATGTCCCCGGTCTTCATGTCGGGGATCTTGCCGCGAAAGATGTGCAGATCCGAGCCGCAGATGGCCGTCGCCGTGACGCGCAGGATGATGTCGTCGTCGGCATAGCGAACCGGGTCAGGCACGGATTCGACGCGGACATCCTTGGAGCCGTGATAGGTCAGCGCTTTCATGGGTGAGCCTCAGTGATGGGCGCTGCGGGCGGCGGCATTGCGCTTGCGTGTTGCCGCCGCCTTCTTGGCGGACGCCGAGCGTTCGGCAGCAGTGCGGCTGGCTGAAGCGGCGCCACCCGTGCGGCCGCCCTTGCGTGAAGGCTCGTGGTTCTCGGGCTTTCCGCGGCCCGCGCCCGACTTCTTGCCGCCACCCGTTTCCTTGTTGACGGTTGCCCAGGCGCGGCGCTCGGCCTCGTCCTTGGGCACGCCGCGGTGTTCATAGCCGCTCTCGACGTGTTCGGCCTGACGTTTTTGCTTGTCTGTGTAGGAGGATTTGTCGCCTCTGGGCATGGTCATCTCCACGAGTTGATGCTCTGCGCTGAAAAGGGCAAACGCCATGCCGCTTCTGCGAAGCAGCATGGCGTCTGACGAGTCACGCGTCGTCGCGCGGGCCTGGTGGCCAGGCCGTCACAGCTCAGCTGTTCTTGTGACTTTGCTTGCCAGCGTTGACGTGCTGCTCATGCGAGCCGCCGCGCGTCGAGCCTTGCGTGCCGCCATGCTGGTTGCCGCCGCTGCGCGAGCTCTGCTCTTGTTCCCGGTGACGACATGAGCAAGATCAGGACTGACGCCCTGCAGCCGAGCAGAACGGTTCTGCTGCTGGTGGGGATGGCCTCAAAGTGGCGTGCCTTTACTTGCCGAACGGCAATCCAGCGCCTGGGCCCAAGTTTGACTACAAGCTGCGCTGGATGGAGCAGTTCAACCTTCACGCCGCCGCTCTCCTGGCGGGCAAGATCCCGGTCGTGTTGGCCGGCGACTACAACGTGATTCCGACCGCCCATGATGTGTACAAGCCTGAGCGCTGGGTAGATGACGCGCTGTTTCGCACAGAGACCCGCGAAGTGTTCGAGCGCTTGATGTCGCAAGGCTGGACGGATGCGATCAGGAAGTTCCATCCGGCGGCGACGATCTACACCTACTTCGATTACTTCAGGAACGCGTTCCAGCGCAACGCCGGGTTGCGCATCGACCATCTGCTGCTATCGCCATCGCTTGTTCCAAGACTGCGGGCTGCAGCCGTCGACCTTGAAGTGCGCGGCTGGGAGAAGTCCAGCGACCACGCCCCGGTGTGGATCGAACTGGATTGAAAGCGTTGCACTGGGTGTTGGCGCGGCGAACGCCGTTGGCAGGTGGTCTTCTCTAATTGAACCGCCGACTGAGGAAGGGGGATCCGGCCAAGCCGAATCGCCAGGGCAGATCAGCCGCCTTGGTGATGCCGATGCGAACGCCGACCATCAGCGCGGCGGGCTCGGCGGGCTCAAGCAATTCGAACGGCGGCTGGTCTAGCGCTTTGCCATCAAGTGCGCGGTTGACGCCCAAGGCCTGGCCGACGCGGCCGGGCCCTGAGGCTAGCAAGTGGATACGCTCGATGCCACGGCGCTCGCGCATGACATCCACGCCTTGCGTGGGCTCCAGGGCGCGAATCAGCACGGCAGCGCCATGGCCTGCATCGCGGCACACGATATTGAGGCACCAGTGCAGGCCGTAGCTCAGATAGACATATGCCACAAGCCCGGCGGGCCGAACATTGCCGCGTTGCGTGGCGTCTGGCCCTTGAAGCTGTGGGAGACCTCGTCATCCACGTCGTAGGCCTCGGTCTCAACGATCACGCCACCCACGCCATCCACCAAAAGCGTCCAGCCGATCAGCTGACGCGCAACGGTCTCAGGGCTCTGCGCGAAGTCCACGGACCGCGAACTAGCTCCGCTTGCCCTTCAGATGTTGCTCCACTTCGGCGGCCCGGTCACCGACCTGGGCGACGGCCTGCTTGAGCTGTTCGCTGGTGACGTCGAACTTGGCGGCCCAATCGCGAAGCTCATACGCCTCGTTGACGTTGATGCGCTGGCGGTCCCGGCCGCCAGTCTTCGACTTGTCGTCTGCCATGCTCGTGCTCCAGGGTGATGGCCAATCGATGGTTTGAACAAGGCCCGGCTCGACGGGCCTCGTTCTGACCGGTCAGTGCGGTTCGCTGACTTGGCCCATCAGTTCGGCCTTGCGGGCGGCGATCTCTTCGCCGATGCCGTCCAGGTCGAGGTCGGACTTGCGGATCTTGGGGAACATCTCGCCTTCCTCTTCCTTGACGTGATGGTCGATGTACTCGCCGAGCACCTTGACCTTGGCGTCGTAAAGCGGATCGTCCGGAGAGCCTGATTCGATTTGGGCGATCAGTTCCTTGGCGCTGGCGTGTTCGACATCGGCCTCGTCGACCAGGTCCTCGTCTTCACCCAGCACCCCACGGGCGCGGGGATAGAACAGTTCTTCTTCGGCCGTTGCGTGTGCCGTAAGCATCACGCAGATCTGTGCCGCGACGACTTGCTTTTCGCCTGCGTCGGCCTCGGCCTTAACGAGCTTGTCGTACTCCTTGAACAGCGCCTTGACCTCACGGTGGTCATTGATGAGCAGGTCGATCGCGTCCGGAGCTTCGCTGCGGCGGCTCTTGGAACCTGTGGCGGGTTTGACAGATGCGCCCTTGGACGCCTTGGCTGAGGTTTTCGTTGCGGTTGGCATGTGATTTCCTACTGGCTAGTGGCAAAGACACCGCCCAACGCCCATGGGCGGCGCGGGATTTACACGGCGCTTTCGTGCCGGAGTTCTGCGTCCTCGTTGTCGGTTTCTCCCTGCTGCTGCTCGCGCACTTCCTGTTCAGCGGGCCGGCGGGACGTGTCGCCTTGCTGCTGCTGAGGATGTTGCGGCAGCCGTGTGGCGGGCGGTTCCCCAGCCAACGCTGAGGCGGCCTGCGGGCCTTCGCCTTGACTTTGGGATTGGTCGTTTTGATCCTGCCGCTGCACCTGGTCGTTCACCTCGGGACGTGCCGTCTGACCGACGTGGGATAGAGGGTTGCTCATGGCTGAATTCCTTTCCAAGTCTGTGCAACAGCAAGCGTCGTGCCGGGGTGAGTGCGTTGCCGGCGTAGTCACACGAGGCAGGCCATGAAGATTTATCGAACAAGCGTGACGCTGCTGTCGGACAAGGCCGCACTTACGCGAGGGCGTGCAAAAAGGAAGGGCCTGACATGCACTTGTCAGGCCCGTCTCCCTCCTGCGGGCTTCCTACGAGCCGATTGCTTGAAGCAAGCACCTCTCGCGCTTCGCCGCCAAGTCATTGACGGATACCGTATGCCGCGTCTTACGCATTCATCAGACGGTTTGCACAGGCGAGCTTCCCGCTGCTCGGCTAGATTTGTGACGTCGCGAGCCAGGACAGATGCCCGACGGCAATGGAACGGCGCACCGACAAAGGCCCGATGCTTTCAAGCATTGGGCCTTTTCTATGGAAGGGTTACGGCAGGGGACAGGACGTACTCACCGGGACGCAACGTGCGTGACGTTGAGGTGTTCGACCTGCAGTTCGTTCAAGGCATCCAGCTCTGCGGCCAGCCAAAACGCGTTCTCTTCCGCGCGTGTCAATTCGGTTTGCAGCTGAACCAATTCCGTCCCAGAGACGCACTCTCTACCTTCAGCGTCCAACGCGGCCTTGCGGGCTGCGCGCACCATGATCTGTGCGTTTTCCAGCTCGAGACGTTTCTCTTCAATGCGCTGCTGATACATCGTTCAGCTCCCAACAGACTCCCGCTTTTCTGGCGGGTACTGACCTAGACCGGCGCCCGCCAGAAAATTTACATCACCGCCGCCTGGGATTTCAACGAGGCCGGGGTGCGGAAGTTGCAACTGATCAGATCAGGCGACGGCTGACATCCCGAATCGTTTGAACGGTGTAGAAATTTCCTGACTCCACGTCCGGCCCTTTCCCATGACGCAGCAGCATCCTTACCGCGGCAAGATGATCCTGATCCAGGCGCGTCCGGAGGGTCCCGATCTGTACCGACCTGCCTATGCCATCGCTGACACGGCCGATGCCGACCCTGAGCACAGCGAACTGATTGACCAGCTTTGTGAGACGGCGACCATGGCGTTCGCTCGCGGACGAGAGGCCGGCGAGGCCTGGATCGACGCGCACGCGACGCCCAGCAAATAGGTGGCCGGCAGGTGCGAAGTTCGCCACGATGCGGCGATGCAGCTATGACCCTGACGACCTGACTGGACGTTGCGGTGCTTCGTAAGGCCTCCAACGATTGCTGGGTTGTGCAAGCCGATCCGCGATTACCCCGAGCACCGTCGGGTTCCAGCCGAGTCCGCAATGGCTACCTTCGACCTCCACGTTCTGGATGTCGCGGCGCTGCTCGGGCTGGATGCACGCCTGCCATGCAACCACGCCGTCAGTCCGGCTGTAGATGGACGTAGTGGGCACATCGGGTGGGGTCAACAATTGCTTGCGCATCGCGCTATCCAGCATCGGTTTTTGTCCGCTGAGGATCCGATAGACGAGGCCGGCGTGCGTATCGTCGCCTCCGCTGGCGAATGGTGTGCCGATGGTGATGACCTGACGGACCCGTGGCCGCAGGCGCTTGGCAACCTCGCGGGCGTAGATGCCACCGAGGCTCCAGCCGATCAGACTGAGATCTTGCGTTCGGTCGGGGGCCAGCGCGCAAACATGCTCGGCCAGTTCATCCAGCCAGCCGTTGGGCTCGCCCCTCGGGCCGGTGTTGAAACCGCGTCCCCAGTCGTAGGCCTCGTATCCGAGGCCCTCGCAGAACGACGTGAGCGGCGCGGTGGCATGCTTGTCCGAAGCCAATCCCGGAAACACCACCACGGTATGGCCATCCCCTCGTGGAAAGCCCGAGGCGTCTAGCAAGCGCATGTGCGCGTATTCCCAGGCGGCTCGGAGCGGCTCTAAGCCGAGCAGGCTCAATGGGGGGGCACCGGCAGAAGCTGGGTCAGGGATGCTGGTCATTGCGGACTCCATGTTGCATTGCAGCAATGTGCCGTTGCAACATGGGCCGCATCGTGCGTTGAGACGCCTTTTGAGGGTCGGACGAGGCTTACACGGCGTCCGAAGTCACTTCTTCGGTGCGACGCTGAGTGCCTGGGCCATCTCCAGGTGGTGCTTGAGGCCTGGCAAGGTCTTCTCGGCCCACGCCTTGACCTCGGGGTCCTTGGCGTTCTTGGCCGCGTCTTCGAACAGCTTGATCGTGTCCTTGTGGGCGTTGACGCCGAAGTGCTTGGCATAGCGCTCGTCGAACTTGTCGTTGTCGCCGGCGTCGATCAACTTCAGCTCGGCCTTCTGCGTGACCGACGGACCATCGGGCAGCTTGACGTTCTTCTTGGCAGCCAATGCCTTGAGTTCGTCCGCCACCTTGGTGTGGTCGGCGATCATGGAATCGGCGAACGCCTTTACGTCGGCATTTTTCGCCTTGGTCTGAGCCAGCTTGCTGGCCTCTATCTCGGCGGCGCCCGCATGGGCGGCGTCTTTCATGAACGACTCGTCAGACTTCGCGTGGGCGGGGGCAGCGGCCAGCGCAGCGGTCGCGACAAGGGTAGACAGGACAGCAGTGAGACGACGCATTGTTAACTCCGTTTGTTAAGGGTGGTTGCGCGCCGAGCGCGACGCCGGAAGCGGCAATTTGCGTACCCATCCGAATCGTTGACGTATCCCTAACGCGCGGCTGAAAGGCGACCTCGTCCTACAACAAAGGCGATTCAGGGTGCAGATGCTCTGGTTGTGTTGGGCTCTGCCGCTAAAAGCAACGCCGCATGCAAGCTTGTGCAGAGCAGTCTCAGCGCCTCGAGCGCACGAAAGGCAGCCATGACAGACAGCGTGATCGACGTACATAACGGAATTCGTTTCAAGGTCGAAACCTTTCCGAAAGGCGACCTGTTCGTCGGGCGCTTCACCATCCTCGACCCAACTGCCGCTGCAGGCAGCGGCACTGACGACAGCTATCGGCCGGCGACAGACAACGCCTGGGCAACGCCAGAGGAGGCGCTGACCTACGCCACCGAAGCAGCCCATCACGCAATCGAAGGCATTCCCCCATTCACGGAAGGCCAACCGCAATAGGCATGCGGCCCACGAAGTGACGGCGAACCGCCCACCATGCCCGACAGCGCTGAACTCGTTCGCATGTTGCTCGCCTTCATCTGGGTGCCGCTGCTCATGCTGGCGGGCCTCCTCGACTGGGCCTGCCATCGCCAATTGCGGATTGAACACACGGCCGGGCTGCCAGAGTCGCTGCTGCATCTAGTGATGGTGGCCCTGCTGGGCACCGCAATCCTGGCGGCGCTTTACATGGAACCTACGGCCGGACTGCTGTGCCTGTTGCTAGGGGCTCTGGTCCTGCACGACCTCGCCTACGCGGCCGACTTGAAGGTGGCGCTGGCGCGCCGCACCATCCCTGCGCTTGAGCAATGGGTGCATGGATTTCAGCACCTGCTACCTTGGGCCGGCCTTGCAGGGATCATGGCGATGACGCCCGGCCAAACGCTGGCTCTCCTAGGACTGTCTGACGCGCGGCCTGATTGGGGCATCCGGCTAAAGGCAGCTTTGCCGCCCGTGGCCTACTCTGCAACGTTGATCGGGTCAGCGCTCGTACTGAATGTGCTGCCCTTTCTACAGGAGGCCTGGCGCAGTGTGCGGGCCAAAGCCCGTGAGCCCCAGGATGGCCATGCCTGATCTGATGGTTCGATAGCCCTCTGCCTGAGTCGGTCTGTCGACGGACCGCTTCCAGCCTCCTGCTGCCAACCTATCAATTTCGGCTTTGGGCACATTCCTGAAGCTCGACGCAGCGACCCGGAGGGCGACTTCGTGCCCAAAGCGGAAGGTCGAGATCGACGCCGAAGGGCGGCACCGCCGCGGTTGCCGTCATCGGCGAGCAGCCCCCGAGTTCACTCTGCCTGGCATGAAGCATCCGCCGTCACCCGCCAGGGTGACGGCTTCAACGATCGGTGTTAATGGTGCTCAGGTCATCCATGCTGGCTCCCTCGGCTGTCGTCGTCAACTCACGCTGGAATGTCTACTGCTTATCGGGCGGGAATGGCGCTATCGACTCAAAGTAGACATCTGCGCGACGAATTGACACTCTTCCGGTTGGTCGCGGGCTACGCCTTACCTAGGCCTCCCCGAGCAAATTAAGCAAAGTACGAGCCACTCTCGGTGAGTGGGTTCCTTCTACCGTCAAATAAGAGACATCGCCCAACTAGCCGCGGCTTGAAGTGTTGCCAGAGCTATTTACAGAAAACCTGTTTAGGCGGCTCGCCGTAATCGCTGACTTTTCCCAAAGGCGGAATTCCAGCCTTAGTCATTGCTCGTTCCAAATACTGGACGCACACGGAATACTCTTGGAATCGAATTGGTCCTTGATATTCGCCAATGCAGCCAACACGCGGCCAAGCTTTGGCAAGTTCAGCGAGGTCTTTGTCTTTCCCTCTAGCTACCATCACTCGATTGGATGCGCTGAACGCAACTGACACATCCTTTTCGCCCAAATAGGTCTGAGCAAGATGTCGAGTGTTCCTCTGGAACGCTTCAACTTCCGAGGGACTAAGGGGCTCCCGCCAACTGCATATGGGATAGGTCCTTGAACTCGTAGTGCAGCACGCAGTAACACCCAAGGCCATGGCAAGAATCAAGAGTCTCGCGGGCCGCATACGAAAATCTGCCATTTCGCCAGACCAGTTGTTAAGGCTTCTTGGCAAAAGACAGACTTTCAACTGGCGCGCCTAAACTCAACTGAGTTGCAGCGACCCCGCTTTTCATTAATTTCTGACCCAGTTCGGTCTGGTCCCAGTAGTTGCTCATGAAAGCATGGGCTTTCTTGTCCGTTCCAGGAATTGCTTCCACTGTCCGGAAGGCGAGCAGCCTCGCATGCTGCGGGCCGTCGGTAAATTCGACCCATTTTTCCGCAATGCTGTAGCTCATGTCGTAGCTCGTGCTGCCGCCACCGCCACCGCCACCGAAACTTATCCCGCAGAACGAGAATCCGCCAGACCCCCCTGCAGAAAAGCGACGCCATGTTTCGACCTGGCTCTCATCCTTCAAATAAACGCGAAGCGTCAACCCGCGCGCAATAACCATCGATGCGGTTACGTAGGCCAGTCTCGCGGCGAGCTTGGGGTCTTTCTTAAGCTCCTCAGCAACTTGCGGGATCGTAAAAATGCCGCTCGAGTACCAAGGACCACGCCGTACCCAGACCTCAGCTATGTTTTCGAACTTCACAGAGAATTCAGTGACCTGAGAGGCGATCGATGCAACAGTCTCGCCACCCGACGCCGAAGCGCTTGCAGAGAAGAACAAATAGCTTCCAGAGGCGTGGACATTCCAATCGGTGTCATGATTGTGCTTCTGCACAGCTGAGTCTTTAATTTCAAAACGGCGCACGCCAGGATTCTTCAAAAATCCTACAAGGGAAATTGCGGGCGTGATGTCTTGTCCTTCGTCAAACAGAGAAAGCCCCCCGATAGAGTTCAGTCGAGCCAAATCCATTTCAGAATAACCTCGATCAATCTCAAGTGTTGCATTCTTTGGTCGGGGCATCTTGTTTTCCACGAGGGTCGTAAAATCAAAACGCTTAAGTAATTCTTGAGTATCGGGCGGAAATGCTGCCAACCGAATCTGCGCAATGTCCCTGAGCTCCGAATCAATGCTGGATCGGAGATCGCGCAAGGTGCTTGGAATTCGCTGGATCTCGAAAAAACTAATCTGCTCTTCCAGATAATGAGGATCGCTTTCTTTAAGACCCCGCTTTGTGGCTTCAGCACGCCAGGCATCATTGACCTCAGTGAAAAGATGCTGAATGTCCTTCCGATAATCGGCCATATTCCCGCGGTGGCCTTGAATTTGCTGAAGCGCCTTTGCGCTCAATTTCGAATCCAGCTTTGACATCACTCGGTTGAGCAAATTTTCATACTGCTCAGAGTAGAGATCTGCTGTAGAAGGGCTTCCCATCGCGTAACTTGTCGGCGAGGTCAGAACGACCCTGTCAGCAAATGAGCGAAAAACCTCTTCATCCCAAAGAGGAGATTTTTCGTACAAATCGATTGTAAGAAGCGTGTTGTTGACGGCGATCCGCTGACCGGGCGGCATGCTGTCCCCGGGAGGAAGAATCAACTCATGGAGGAAGTCGTAATACTGGTCGAGCGCGTTCTTAATAGCTGACTGAGCAGCCGTCAAATCATGAGCCATGATCTTCTCCCTGTTTAGAAAAAGGTTTCTACAATTTGCGAAGGTACGTTCGAGAACGCGCGTACAGACGGAGCATCATTGCGTGCTAGTACGGTTAAGGAAACATCAACTTTAATGATGTGCCGTGCCTAACGCGAAAGGCGGGGCCTGATCCGTCGGGCACCGCCGACCGTCTATGGCCAAGAATCAAGACCAATATCACGGTCAATTCACGTCACCCAAGCCGGGCCCGCGCCCGCGGCACGGCGAACCCGCCGGTACCCCTTGGGGATCGCCGGGAGGTGTTTCGCGCCCTTCGGGAGGTTCGCGTTAATCGCCTGTGATTGTTCTGATGTCGTCCCTTGCGGAATCAGCACCGGCGATTGGTACGGGCGGGGGCGATCTGAACAGGCGGAATCGCACTTTGGTCAAAAACCCTCGCGGGTTCGTAATTCTCATCCTCCGGCAGCGGCCATCGAACAAGCAAAGCTGGAAGTGGACCCCGTTGCTCGACCGAGGGCTGCTTTGGGCACTTTGCTGACCCTCAGGCGCCGACTGCTAGCGACGGCACCCAGCCTGAAGCGGCCGGCATCTCCGCACTAGACGCTGAACCGAGCCATCAAGTCGCCGGACACGCTGCCCTGCACGACACCTCCGGACAAGGTGCTCATCAGGCGCAGGATTCCGTGCTCAGAAGACGCTGGACCAAGTGCTCCGGTCGCGTCGGAATATGCACCTGGTGCGGCGCACTGGCTGATGCGGGCCAACATCGAGTTCACCGTGGACCCAGAGGGGCACTACGTCATAGAGACCGGGACAGAGCCCGAAGGACGTTGAGTAGAGCTAGCGGCCCATAAATGTGAGCGATTACTCACATGGTTGTTAAAAATTATTACTGACGACTAATTAGCCTCCAGGAATAATTCTCTCTAAACCGGGCTCTTACGCTCAGCGGCGAGCCCGGCTGCTTCCGCCCGCGGTAGGTTTGCCAGTACCCTAGGTTGCGGGCGTGCCAGGCCCACTGCGGGCCGACATCGCGTTCACGGTGCATCCGGACGGGCAATGCATCATGGAAGCCGGTACCGATTTGGTCGACCATTCGCCGGACCAGCAGACCTGGAAGGTGCGTGGCGCTTCTGGCGGAAGAGCAGGAAGGCCTGAACGAGCTGATCACGTTCTGCCGCTGGCGCGAATAGCTTACGGACTGGCCGTTGTCGCCACTGAAAGCGTGTCCCACGACAGAGCCAACACAAGGGTTAACCCGCGAATCCGCTCTACACTGGCGTGAGCTGGAATGGGCCGAAAGCCCGCTTCTTTTTTTGGCTGACCGCCAACCACTCCGACGAAATCGGAGCAACAACCATGGCCAATCGCGCCTACTCGACCCTCTTTTCCTGTCTGCACGACGAGGCTGAGCCTGTTGGCAATCTCGGAAATGGCACCCACCACTCGGTGTGCCGCGCGGTGGCGTGGCAAGACAAGGATCTCTCCCCCTTGCGAAAGGCCAAGGCCCACGACTTCGCCATCATCTGGGACGAAGACCACGACGATCGCGTCGTGCCCGTCGTGGAGGGCCTATTGATGGCCGGCTTGCTGGCACCGACGCTCTTTATCGGGGAGCGCAAAGGCAATCTGACTGTGGTCGTCGACGCTGCGCTGTTTGACGGCACCCAAATCAACCCTGACAAGTACACCGAGGACGTCGAGCACGTCTGCCAAGTCAGCACCGATGCCGACTACTGGCCTGTCGAAGTCGTGGCGCTGGAGCGCACGCCTGAAGGCTTGGACGGCGAAGGCCTGGGTGGCCTCATCAACGACCGGTCGCACCGCGTGCTGAGCTACTTGCGTGGCATCGACGTGTTGTGGAACCTGGGTTTGAAGGAGATCGGGCGCAAGGTTCCGCTCGACTGACCTGGCTGTCCCGGACATCCCAACGACACGGCCGCGCCGCGTTGGAAAGGAAAGGCCCCGCACCGCGGGGCCTCTTAGAACTGGGGGCGCGAGCCTTCAGGATTGAGCAGTCGACTGCCGCAGCCCTCCGGGTCTTGCCCCGCTAGACGGTGGGCCAACACTGTTGACCATTGCCGAAATCATATCCCGCTGCCACGGCAATGGATGCGATCACGAATCCGCTGTGACCGGCTCCAGCGCGCCTTCCGCGGCGCGTACGACCTTCCAAGCCGGCACCCCTAGCGTCTGCGCAATCCGCAGGATGAGGCCGAACGTCGGCTGTCGCTCGCCGCGTTCGAGCTTGCCGTAGTACGAACGGTCGACGCCTGCTGCAAACGCAAAGGCGTCTTGCACCCACCCTTTCTCTTCACGCAACCGCCGCACCGCCGAGCCAAACGCCTTCGCTGCCGCCGGATCGAACGAGGTCGACCGTGGGGCGGGCTTTCGACGTGGAGTTGCAGGCTTGGCAGTGGGCACGAGCGAAGCGTGCCAAGCGTGCTATCTTGTTGACCACGGCATATAAGCCGTATTCAAACGACCGCGAATCAAAGAGTTGCTGAAATGAAGCGATTGCTGGGAGGGATGCTGTGGATCGCCGTCGGCGTTGCACAGAGCGCGGGCGCCGAGCCCGCGTCCAACCTCGGCGACCTTTACAAGCAGTACGTCGACGTCGGACTTGGCGACGGGACTTACAAGGCCTGGCGACCGCCCGAGGTCTCGATGAAGCTCTCGGCAATGCGTACGGATGCACGCTACCGCGTGCCCGGTTCCATCGCCTTCACATTCCCTCAGCCGTTCGTTGAACAGAGCGCGGCTGTGGCCATCATGGAGACAGTCGCTGGTGACCTGGCCCGCGTCTGCGCTGCCGGGGCAGGCGAACTCAAGTTCGAGGCCCGGCCTGGCATTGACGAGCCGAAGGCAGAGCGCGACATTAAGCGCCTGCAGCAGCGAAAGCTCTACGGCCGCTACGCGTGCGCTTCCGAAACTGCTCCGTTCGACATCGAAGTCCAGGCAGGCCGGGTCGTGACAGAACGCCAACTGCCCCCCACGCTGTCATGGACCATCGTCCTGGCCACGGCCACGCCTGAGCAGATCCTCAAGCTTCGTGACCAGTCTCGCCGACGGGATGAAGAGGCCAATGCCTTCCGAAAAAGCCTGAAGCCCGGCACCGTCGTCGCAGTCAGCGCGGGCGACGTCCCTTCTCAGCACCTGGGGCTCGAGTACAAGAGGTACGAGAGCCAACTCCGAGGCAGAAAATTCTCCGTCTGCGGCATGGTCGTAGAAGTGCGAGAGCAGCTTGTGCAGTTGCAGGTGGGCGGCGGGCTCTTCTTCGTCACGCCGGCCAGCGTTCGCCCCGTCAAGGACCAAATGCCCTTCGGCGCGTCGGTGCCGCTGGACGACCTCGAGAGCTGGTGCTTGAAGGTCAGCTGAGCCAAGGTAGGCGCGCTCGTCCTAGCCGTGCTGGCGATCTATGCGGTGGCTGCGGGCTGGTCGTGGCGGCGATGAGGCCGCTGGGTACGACTTCCGCGAATGCAGTCGAAACGCCTAGACGTGTGCGTGCATGGTTCGGCCGCCGACTTGGCCTCGAAGATCCAAGCTGGGCTGGCCGATCCGGCCAAGTCTGGCGCTAGGGTAGAGCCGGTGCTCGTCCTGCACACGCAACGCGACCTACGCCAGGCAGCTACCGAGCACGGACACTTCGCGGCCCGGATCGATTGCTTGGCCGACCTCCTGGAAATGGGCTTCCAGCGCGAAGCCACAGAGTTTGCTCATCACCTCGTAAGAAGCGCAAAGAGCGCAGCCGTCGTGACTTGATAGCCATGTCGTAAGTGGTTGGCGGAGAAGCCTGAATCGACGGATTCCCGGCCTTCCCGCTCTTTGCGGAACTGCGGGTTTACCCCGACGCCTACGCTGCCAGCAGCTGATGCTCGTAGTAAGGCCGTTCACGATCCTCCAGCATCTGATCCAAGTCATCCAGGCTGTGTCCCTGCGGGGTTAGCCAAGGCATCACGTTATCGGGGCGGAGGGGGACGATGCAGCGGTCGTGGCCTGCCGCGCGGACTTCTTCCGGCGGCTCGTCGGTGATGAAGGCGAAGGAATCAAGAGCCTCCTCGCCTTCTCGCTCCCAGTGCGAGATCAAGCACGCGACGTACATGTCCTGGTCGTTGTTCGGGTTGAACACGATCTCAGTTTTCGTGACCTCTTCACCGGGCCGCAGCGCCCGGCCTTCGGCCTCATGCCTGTTCACCCATTCGTAGAAGGTCTGGGCAACGACCACGCCATGGGTCTTGCCGAACTCCCCGCGCCAGAAATCCCGTAGGCTGGTTCGGCGAGCGTTAAAGGTGCCGGGGTAGAGCTTGTCGTAGTTGGCCGGCGCACGTGCAGGGCGACATTGATAGCGCATGGGCTTGATGACCAGTTCGCCGTCTTCCATGAACATCACCGGCAGGTAGCTCATGGGGAAGATCCGGTCATCTGCCGGCCGATGTTCGATGCGGTTCATCTCGGCAATCTTCTGACGTGCACGCTCAATCTTGTTCGTCGCGATGCGTTGGCTTTCCTGGGCGCCCTTCGTGACCTTCTTTTCCAGCTTGCGCTGGGCCTCCGCTAGGCGGGTGCGCTGTTCGAACAGCTCAACCTCGAACTCGGTCGTCAACTGCCGCCGGTGTTCAAGCACCAGGTCCCAGATGGCCTGCTCTTCGTCGGTCTGCGGGTTGGCAAAGGCGTTCTCCATGCCACGCGGGAGGTGCAGCTTCGCCCCTTGCGATCGAGCGAAGAAGATCTTGAAGAACTCTTTGATGCGGATCTTGGCGCGGAACTCTCGTACGTACTTTCGGTAATCCGACCAGACCTGGGCCGAGTAGCACATCCCATTCCTCCAAGCGCTGACGCCTTGATGCTATCGGGCCTCTTGGGAGCATCGCCATGGGCTACTTCAAACGGACAGCCACCGATAGAGAAGCCAGCCTACGCCAACGCACATCAAACTGACCAAAGCGCAGACTGTAGCGAACTTCCGATTGAAGCGCCGTCCGCGGAAACGAGCGACCTCAGCAGGCACAACATCCGTCAGAACGAATGGCATCCACCGCTCTTCGAAGTTCAGGAGCGTGAAGTAGCTGGAGTGACTCCAGAACTGATTCTCACGTTGCGAGACCCTTCCATTTGCAAGACTCTCAAAACCGGCATAGCCAGACCCTCCGGCATCGTTCATCACCCACTCAGCGACTCGGGGCCAAATGTCCTTCTTGCCATAGTCGTTGAGCGCATGCTGGAACTGCCCGTTCTTGAATGCGGCATCCCAGTCGTAGTCCCGCGGAATGATCGAGCCGCACAGCACAATGTTGTTAAACCTGATCTGCGGGTACCGCATCATGGCCATTGCGACGATGTAGCTCCCATAGCTATGCGCGATGATTGACGGCAACGGCGCGTCAGCTGGCCTCTGGGCCCTGAAGGCCTCATACCGGCGGAGAAACCACTCAATCTTGGCGTCCCGGTCGCTCCCTGAAAGAAGCTTCCGCACACCCACGTAGCCGTAGGTCCACGGGACGTGGTCAACATACGACTTATTGAAGACGGGCTGGATATCTCTTTGCCAGTCGCCTCGCGTGTTGAACCCGTGAAGAGAAATGATGGTCGGTCGCCCGTCCTTCGTTGGCTCCGATTGCTTCGAAGAAGCGGCGGTGGCGGCCTTCATAAAGAATCGCTGCTCCCCGTCTTGAAATGACTCAGCATCTTTCATCGCTGCAGCCAACCTACGAAGAGTTCGCGCCACTTCCTGCCGGTCGGTGGAGAGAGGCACCTTGAAGTGAGCGTGGCCACTCTCGACCCACAGGCAAGGGACATCGTCGGCTTTTAGACCGGGAAAGCGGTCGCTGCTGACTGCAGAAGCCACATCACTTGAGGCACGTGCGGGCAACTTCCCCGCATGGAGGATCACCCTCATTTCGCCCGTGATCGCATCCACCTCGTCTCGATGATTCAGAAAGTAGTGCGCCGCCGCTTCGTCGGCCTCGAAGTAGATCGGAATGACTTGGACGTACATCGCTGGATCAGTCTCGCCCATGCGAGCACGAATCCCAAGCGATCTCGAACTCTGCCGGAGTCGGCGGGCGATCCTTAGGAAGGTGTCGCTCCATGCAAGATGGTCTAGGAATGCGAACCAACGGACCGCAATGCCCGTCTGAGACGATGTGCATCACGGAGCCAGGGTTAGTCGGGAAGTAGCCGTCTAGTGCAACTCTGAAGAGCTCATGGGCAATCCGCTCAACTTGGAGACGGGGCCGAGGCTCACCTACTTCAACGAGCACCATTCCAACAATTTGATCGACGACAGCTCGATAACTATGGGTCCAATTGGTCGAGCCGGAACGGTAGGTTGTCGCCAGAAGGTGACTGAAAAATACTCGTTCTAGATGCATCAGATTCCTCCCTGGGGATACCTCTTTTTCTAATTGTTGCCTCGAAAGGCATCCGCCGTGAAGGGGGATCGGCACCCAAGACTTGCGCAATCGCACCACGCCCAGCATCAGATGCTTGTGTGTCCTACATGCCGGCTGCTGCGGGTTACGGAGAGCGATGCAAGATTCCGAACTCAGTGAAAGGGCCGAAGTCTGGCGACGCGCCGTCGGCCTCTGCGAGATGTCCGGCCACACCGTCGACGCGCTCAAGGTACTGAACCGCCCCGGCAATCGCGGAGGCCTATTGGTTTAAGTCAGACGGTCGCGGCCTGACCAGCGCGTTGTCGATGGTAGTTGGCCTCGAACTCGGCCGGCGGGATGTAGCCCAGCGGCTCCATCAATCGGTGGTGGTTGAACCAGGCCACCCATTCCAGCGTGGCCAGCTCCACCGCCTGCTTGGTCTTCCACGGCCCGCGCCGATGGATCACCTCGGCCTTGTAGAGGCCGTTGATGGTCTCGGCCA